>NZ_JBFOCO010000006.1:0-253181 GCF_040907865.1 Aeromonas sp. s5 | reverse complement strand
TTTGAACCGACGACCTTCGGGTTATGAGCCCGACGAGCTACCGAGCTGCTCCACCCCGCGTCCGAATTGTATTGCCACCACAAGAGACAGAGCAGTTGCCCCTTGCTGTCTTCGTCTCCACCGCAGAGCATTGCCTGCCATGGATACAAATAGTTGGTTGCGGGGGCCGGATTTGAACCGACGACCTTCGGGTTATGAGCCCGACGAGCTACCGAGCTGCTCCACCCCGCGTCCGTATTTTTTCGTTCAGGCTGAGCAGTAGCCTGTTCTAATTCTCTTGTTTATCAACACATTGTGAAACAAGGCTGATGCAAGAACTCAGATGGTTGCGGGGGCCAGATTTGAACTGACGACCTTCGGGTTATGAGCCCGACGAGCTACCGGGCTGCTCCACCCCGCGTCTGAGGTCGCCAATAATAGGCGCCGGCGCTCAGATTGCAAGTAAATATCCTAAAAAAACTTCATTCGTAGATTAAACCGGCATAAATCGCAGGAATTTGCAACAGAGCGCGGTTTTTTCAGGCAAGCAGCTTGTGGGCCAAGCTGGCGCACTACACTCAGATGGTTTGTAACTCCTCGTTTTGGGTAGGTTTATCATGCGCATCTCCGCCGGTCATTGCCGTCAATTGGGGGCTACACCCGAGCACAACGGCGTCAACTTCGCCATCTGGGCCCGTCTTGCCAGTCGGGTCGAACTGCTGCTGTTTGCCAGCGCCAACGATGCCACGCCGGAAGTGATCCCCCTCTCTCCCCGCCTCAACCGCACCGCCTACTACTGGCACATCCATATAGAGGGGATCGGGCTGGGGCAGCGCTATGCCTATCGCATCCAGGGCCCCTGGCGCCCCTACTACGGCACCCGCTTCGATGCCGACAAGGTGCTGCTGGACCCTTATGGTCGCAGCATCGAGCTGGGCGCCAACTACGATCGCTGGGCGGCGGCCCGCCCCGGCAGCAACCTGGCCTGCTGCGCCAAGAACCGGGTGGTGGATACCCGAAACTACGACTGGGAGGGGGACAAGCTGCCTGCCCACTCCCTCTCCCGCTCGGTGATCTACGAGCTGCACCTGGGAGGCTTTACCAAGTCACCGGACTCGGGGGTCGACCCCGCCCTGCGCGGCACCTACCTCGGCCTTATCGAGAAGATCCCCTACCTGCAATCTCTCGGCGTCACCGCAGTCGAGCTGCTGCCGGTGTTCCAGTTCGATCCCCAGGATGCACCCAGGGGGCTCTCCAACTACTGGGGCTACAGTCCCATGTCGTTCTTCGCCCCCCACGCCCAGTACGCCAGCGGCGAGGATCCCCTCACCGAGTTTCGCGACATGGTCAAGGCGCTGCACCGCGCCAACATCGAGGTGATCCTGGACGTGGTCTACAACCATACCGCCGAGGGGGGCGACGATGGCCCCACCTTCTCCTTTCGCGGCATCGACAACGAGGCCTACTACATCCTCGATGCCAATCAGAAGGACACCAACTACTCGGGCTGCGGCAACACCTTCAACGGCGCCCACCCGGTGGTGCTGCGCATGATCATGGACAGCCTCCACTTCTGGCGACAGGAGATGCATGTGGACGGCTTTCGTTTCGACCTGGCGGCCATCCTGTCGCGGGACGAATCGGGCCAGCCCCAGGCCAATGCGCCGACCCTGCGCACCATCGATACCGATCCCCGCATCGCCGACATCAAGCTCATCGCCGAGGCCTGGGATGCGGGGGGCCTCTATCAGGTGGGCAGCCTGGCCGGCGCCCGCTGGCGCGAGTGGAACGGCCAGTTCAGGGACGACGTGCGCCGCTTCCTGCGTGGGGATGACAACGCCGTGATGGCGTTCGTGGAGCGGCTGTGCGGCAGCCCGGACATCTACCACTATCACCATGCCGATCCGGAGAAGAGCATCAACTTCGTCACCTGCCACGACGGCTTCACCCTGTGGGACTGGACCAGCTACAACGGCAAGCACAACGAGGCCAACGGCGAGCAGAACCGGGATGGCTGCGATCACAACTTCAGCTGGAACCACGGCCAGGAGGGGCCGAGCGAGGATCCCCAGATCAACGCCCTGCGCACTCGTCAGGCCAAGAACATGATGGTGGCCACCCTGCTCTCGGTGGGCTCCCCCATGCTGCTGATGGGGGATGAGGTGCTGCGCACCCAGCACGGCAACAACAACGGCTACTGCCAGGACAACGACACCTGCTGGATGCACTGGCAGCCCGATGCCAGGGGGCAGGAGATGTTCCGCTTCATGAAGGAGCTGATCCAGTATCGCAAGCACCTGTTTCAGCGCCCGGAACAGGAGAGCATGCCGCTGTCGCTGACCGAGATCCTGCGCCACAGCGAGATCTGCTGGCACGGGGTCAACGCCGCCCAGCCGGACTTCGGCCCCCACTCCCACGCCATCGCCATGTCGGCCCTGTCGAGCGAAACCCGGCTGGCCCTCTACGTACTGTTCAACGCCTACTGGGAGCCGCTCACCTTCAACCTGCCGAGTCCCCCCAAGGGGGTCGGTGGCTACTGGCGCCGGATCCTGGATACCGCCCTGCCCTCGCCCGAGGACATCAGCACCTTCGGCATGCCGTTAGAGGGGCTGACCCGGGAGTATCTGGCCCAGCCGCGCAGCAGCTGCCTCTTCATCTGCGGCGCCGATGACTTCTACTAGAGGCCACAAACCAGGGGCCGCAAACAGCCAGCAAAAAGCCCACCCCGGTTGCCCGGGGTGGGCTTTTTCATGATGCCGGTCGGTCAGGCCAGCTGATGCAGCACGCTGGTCGCCGCGATCTGGGCGATGATGAGGCCGCACAGGGCGGTGGAGACCACCACCGGCGCCGTCTCCTGCTGGCGATAGAGCGGGCTGAACCAGAGCAGCAGGGCGGCGATCAGCAGGGCGGCCTGGGTCAGTACGCCGGGGATCAGGGCGTCGAGGCCGGCGCCGCTCCCCTGCCAGCCCACCAGCACCGCCAGCCAGAGCAGGCTCAGGATGGCGGCCACCAGCCCGGCCAGCGGCAACAGGGTGTTGAACGCCTGCAGACGGTGACGGGCCCGCAGCAGCATCAGATGGGCGAAGGCCGCCCCCAGCAGCACCATCTGCAGCAGGCCGCCAAGCCAGCCCTGGATCTGCAGCAAACCGATGCCATAGACCAGCAGCGGCACCGCCGGCAGCCAGAACAGAGTGGCCGGGATGGCGCGCTTGCCCTCCAGCCTGGACTGGGCCAGCGACAGCACCACTCCCAGGATCAGGGCTGCGCCGCCACTCCAGATCAGCCAGTCGGCCGCCTTGGCCTCCACCGCCAGCATCAGGGAGAGGCCGGTGATCACCCAGACCGAGAAGATCTGGGTGGTGATCCGCGAGCGCTGGCCCGGGCAGAGATCACCGCGCCAGAGCACCAGGCCCAGGGCGATGAGGGCCCCCAGCGCCATCAGGCCGGTCAGGGGAAAGAGCCAAAAAGGGAGTTGGACGAACATGACGCCTCCAGCAGCAAGAATTCAGAACGCGCCGATGGCGCCGGATGAAGGGGCCGAGTATACCCAAAGCCGCCGTCATCCCCAATCCCTGCCGCGCATCAGCCTGCGACGAAGGGCTCAGCTCTGGCCGCGGGCCAGCGCCACCACCCGGGCGAACATCTGGCGCAGCACCGGCGGGATGTGCTCGCCGCCGAGCCGCTCCGCCTCCTCCACCACCGCCAGCGCCATGCCAGGCTTGCTGCGATGATGAATCGCCTTGTTGATAATGCGCCCGGCGTTGAGGGTCGAGCGCCCCCCGACGCCAGCTTCACGCCGGAATACCGCCTCGAAGCCGTTGTGGTAGAGGTAGTGCTCTATGTCCGCCGCCGGCAACTGGGTCAGCCTGTCCCGCTCCCGCTCCCCCTTGAGCAGGGAGCGCGCCGAGGTGGCGTATTTGACCCCCGCCTCGTCGCCGTCGGTGAGCAGATGCCACTCGATGCCAAAGTCGCGCGCCACCTTGATAAGGGGTGACTGACCACACTGGGCGAACTCGATGATCCGCACCCCCTCCGCCCGCAGGCTGTAGCCGCAGATCTGGGCGAGCTCGGAGAGCAGCCAGATCTCGGTCTCCCCCTCCACCAGCAGCCAGCAGCGGGCAAACATCGACATGGGGCGGTTGATGCGCACGTGGAAGGCAATCTTGCGCAGATCGTCGCTGCTGTAGCGCTCGCCCCCCAATTGATGACAGAGGATGTCCTGCTGGCGGCGCACCAGCCGGCGGATCTGGTTGAGGGGCAGCGAGGAGAGCAAGTCCCCCGAATTGGTGGTGAGCAGCTTCTGCCCCGGCAGCTGTTCCAGCAGGCCCCAGGCCAGCGCCAGCATGGTGGGGTGCAGGCGGCTCTCCGGATCTTCCAGGATCATGATGGGGCGCGCCCCCTGCTCCAGCTCCCGGTTGCCCCGCGCCTGCAGCAGGGTGGCCGCCATGCCCGCCATCGCCAGTTGCAGCGCCCGGTTGTCGGCATTGCGCAGCAGCGCCTGCAGATTGCCGGGATTGCGCAGGGTCATGGGGCGGTTGACGATCTCCCGCTGGCTGCGCGGCTTGTTCTTGATGGGGGCCAGCGCGTTGAAGTAGTGATCCATCAGCTGGCGTACCGCCTGCAGCGCCTCCTTGAGCTCGGGCTCGCCGATGCGCTGGGGCTCATCGATCAGCTTGTCGGCCAGCTCGCTCAGCCGCAGCTCGGAGAGATCCCCCCACTGCAGGGTCTCCACCCCGCTTCGGGCGGTACGGGCATCTCGCAGCCGGAACACCGGGTTCATGGTGATGAGCAGACAGACCAGCTCGTGGGCATTGTCGATGGCCAGGCTCTTGCCGATGCCATCGAGAAAGTCGTGGGTGGTGGTGACGGAGCCATCGCTCTGCAGCTCGGCGCTGGCGCGGTAGTGAATGCGGTGAAACTTGTCCTTGTGCTTGATCCAGGCGGCGCCGAGGCGGGCCAGCCGCTGGGAGTGCAGGCACATCTGGGGCCTGTGCTCGCTGAAGGTGAGCACCAGTTGCAGGTGGCGGGCCGGCTCGAGCTCGGGATCTTCGGGCTGATGGAAGTCATCGCTGCTGAACTGGTAAGGCTCGGCATCCTGGCCCAGCAGACACCAGAGGGCGCGCAACAGGCTGGACTTGCCCCAGGCGTTCTCGCCGATGAGCACTGTGGTGTGGTCCAGCCCGAGCGAGAGGCGATTTATTCCGCGAAAACCTTTGACTTCAATGCGTTCCAGAAACATGCGGCCATATCCAGTCCATCCTGATGGCGCAATAGTGGCAAAGTTGTCGGGAAAATCCTATCGGGTCGTGGCGATTTTCAGCGGGAACTGTGAGGAACGAGCGGTTCGGGCGGGGTCGGCATGCCAAGGCGGCCCTGGGGGGCGTTCCAGTGGCTGAACCAGAGGTGGCGGGTGCGAGTCTGACGTTTGCGATGATTCAAGGGCATCTCCTGTGCGGGTTGAAGGAACGAGGCTCCCCCTCGTTGCCAACCAATCTGCCGCTTATCTGTGACAGGAGGATGACAGCTGGCTGCGCCACTGACCCGGGGTCAGACCAAACGCTTCACGAAAGCGGTTGCCAAGGTGGGCCTGGGACGAGAAACCGCACTGGATGGCGATGCTGGCCAGGGAGTCGGCACCCGCCAGCAGCTGCTTGGCCCGCTTGAGCCGCAGCCCCAGCAGGTAGCGATGGGGCGGACAGCCCAGGCTCTGGCCGAACATGCGGGCGAAGTGGTATTCGCTCAGACCCGCCTCCTGTGCCAACTCGGCCAGGGTGACAGGCTCCGCCAGATGGGCCAGCAGGTACTCCTGCACCCGCCGGATCACCGCCGGTGCCAACCCGCCGCGCACCTCGGGCAGCGGCGGCGCCTCCCGGGTGTGGTGGCGATAGGCGTGCAGCATCAGCATCCAGGCGCCGTGAGAGAGCGCCATCCTGTCCACCTGGTGCTGCCAGTCCAGCTGCATCAGCTGGCCCTGCACCAGGCTGGCGGCCAGCGGATCGTCGATGAAGGTCTTGTCCTCCAGCAGCAGGTGGCGCCCCTCCTTGTCGCACACCTCTTCGGCGATGCGGGTCAGGTGGGCCGGGGTGAAGTAGAGGTGGAAGAAGCGAAACTCCTCGCGCACCAGCCACTCGGATCTGTGGTGATCCGGCATGATGCACACCTTGCCAGTGCCGCCGTGGCCACCCGGACCGTCCAGCCGCTCGGTCTGCTCGCCCCCCTGCAAGTAGACGCTCAGGGTATGGTGGCCCGGTTTGTGATAGCGGGTCTGATCGTAACAGTTGCGCCAGCTGGCGACGCCAAGGCCAGGTTCCAGCCAGCAGGCGTTCTCCAGTCGCGCGCCCGTGCTGACCAGTGCATCGAATACTCCCGCCAGCTTAGTCTGCAGCACCCGCTCTGTTCCTCTTGTTGCTTGCCTATGGCCCCTGTGCGCCATCTTAACGCGGCGCGGCGGCAAAGGCTTCGGCTGCCCGTAAAAAACCGCAAGATGGTGTAAGCCCGCCACCACCGCCCGCTGCATGCTGATCCCATGTCGTTCTCATCTCACCGGATACCCCATGAACCTGATGCTCTATCTTGCCACCGTCCTTATCTGGGGCAGCACCTGGATCGCCATCGCCTGGCAGCTCGGCCCCATCCCCATCGAGGTTTCGGTGCTCTATCGTTTCGCCCTGGCGGCGCTGGCGCTGTTTACCCTGCTCACGGCGAGCGGCCGTTTCCCGCGCCTGCCCTGGGCGGGCCAGCGTTACGCCGCCCTGCTCGGCGCCCTGCTCTTTTCCACCAACTTTCTCTGCTTCTACCACGCCACCCTCTATATCCCGAGCGGCATGTCGGCGGTGATCTTCGCCAGCGCCAGCATCTTCAACGGCCTCAACCTCTGGCTGTTCGAGGGGAAAAGACCCGGCCTGCGCTGGTTGCAAGGATCCTTGCTGGGGCTTCTCGGCACCCTGTTGCTGTTCTGGCCCGTGCTGGCGGATGCACAACTGGGTGCAAACGGCTGGAAGGGGCTGCTGTTTGCCTGCGGTGGCACCCTCTGCTTCTCGCTCGGCAACCTGGTCTCGGCCCGCGGCCAACGCCAGGGCTATCACGTGCTGCAGATGGTGCCCTGGGGCATGGTCTACGGCGTGGGGCTGCTGCTGGGCTGGGTCACCCTGCTCGGTCAGTCGCTGACGCTGCCCACCGATCCGCGCTACCTGGCGGCCATGGTCTATCTGGCCATCTTCGGCTCCGTCATCGCCTTCACCGCCTACCTCACCCTGGTGGGGCGCATCGGCCCCAGCAAGGCGGCCTACGCCACCGTGCTGTTTCCTCTGGTGGCGCTGACCCTGTCCACCTTCTACGAGGGGTTCGTCTGGCAGCCGGTGTCGGTGGTCGGCGTGGTGGTGAGCCTCATCGGCAACCTGGTGATCTTCGCCCCGCCCGTCAAGGCGTGGCGCTGGCCGCTGGCACGGGCTACAAACGGTACTTGCCCCTGATACCACCAGCCTCTAAGGTAACCGCTTTCAACAGACGAGGACGGGAGAGAGCATGTTACTGGAAGGGCTGGAGACACTCTGCCTGCTGGCGAGCGAGGGCACCATGGCCAAGGTGGCCAGCCGCCTCTATATCAGCCAGTCGGCGGTCAGCAAGCGCATCGCCCAGCTGGAACAGCGCCTTGGCAAGAAGCTCATCGAGCCGGATGGACGCCACACCCGCCTCACCCCCCAGGCCAGGGAGCTGCTCACCCGGGTGGCCCCGAGCCTGGCCGAGATGAAGGGGGTGCTGACGGACAGCCAGATCCTCACCGACCAGACCCCCCTGCCCGTCGCCTGCTCGGAGACCCTGCTGGCGGGCTATCTCGCCCGCTTCATGCACGACTACCTCGAGCGTGATCCCCATATCGCCCTCTCCACCCACCACACGCCGGTGATCCTGGCCCGGGTGCGCGGCGGCGACGCCCTGCTCGGCATCTGTGCCGGGCGCCTGCCTCCCGGCCACGGCCTGTGCACCGAGCGGCTGCTGGAGGAGCCCTTCTATCTGGTGGGGGATGCCGCGCCTGCGCACGAACACGACATCGATCGGCTGCTGCCCATCCTCACCATGGACCTGGACAACCCCTCCAACCGCTATCTGCGCGAGCCGCTGGAGGCCCTTGGCCTGACCCCGGCCATGGAGCTCGACTCCTACCTGGCGTTGATCGAGCTGGCCAAGGCGGGGATTGGCCCCGTGCTGCTGCCGGCCGGCCTGCTGGCCCTGGTGGGCGAGCAAGGGGCGCAGGCCCGTCCCCTGCCGGGGCTGGGGCGCCCGCTCCACCTGGTCTACCGGCCAAACAGCCTCAAGCGTGAGCGCATCGCCCGCCTGGTGCAGGCCCTACAGGCCCATTTCCGGCAGCTGACTGCTCAGAGCTGAAAAACAAGAGGGCCCGATCCAGCGGATCGGGCCCTCTCTATATCCCTTAATCCCTTGTGCAAGGCGTCAGCCCAGCCAGGCAAAGAGCTCGGGATACTGGCTCCACACCAGCTTGACGGACATCAAGAGGGAGACGGTCACCAGCAGCGGCTTGATGAGCTTCACCCCCTTCTTGAGCACCAGCTTGGAGCCCATGCGGGCCCCGATGAACTGCCCCAGCGCCATGCACAGGCCGACGCTCCACACCACCTTGCCACCCAGGGTAAAGAACAGCAGGGAGGCGATGTTGGAGGTGAAGTTGAGCAGCTTGGTGTGAGCAGTGGCCCGCGCCATGCCAAAGCCCGCCAGAGCCACGAAGCCGATGGCAAAGAACGAGCCTGTGCCCGGCCCGAAGAAGCCGTCATAGAAACCCACGCCACCGCCCACCAGCAGGGCAAATGCCATGGGGGTGAGGCGGCGCTGGCTCTCCGCATCGCTCACCCGGGGGGAGAAGTAGAAGTAGCAGGCAAACGCCATCAGCAGGAAGGGCAGCAGCCGCTCCAGGATGGCGGCATCTATGGTCTGTACCGCCAGGGTGCCGATGGCCGCGCCGATGAAGGTGCAGATGACCGCCGGCCAGATGATGGCCCACTCCAGCAGCCCCTTGCGGGCATAGAACCAGGTGGCGGAGAAGGAGCCGAAACTGCTCTGCAGCTTGTTGGTGCCAAGCACCAGGGCCGGCGGCATGCCGGTGGCGAGCAGGGCGGGCACCGTCAGCAGCCCCCCGCCGCCGGCAATGGCATCGATGAAGCCGGCCACCAGAGCCACGCCAAACAGGGCAAGCAGGGTAAAGAGTTCCAGTTCCATCCATCGCCTCGCGAAATTGACCGGGGCCCGCAAGGGCCCGCACAGCGCAGGCTCGCCATGAGCCTGATAAACACCGCAGGTCGCTATCCTAATGGGGCTTGGCTCATGACGCCAACGAAACGGTGGCAGGCAATTGATTCCTGTTTTTCATCAATCAAGTGCACCATGGCGTGGCTGGCACGCGTGCGGTCCCCTCGCCCGCCTTGATCAGACCGCGTCGGGCGCGCAGCAGGTCACTCCATCGGCCTTGAGGTCGGCCAGCGCCTGCTGCAGATGGGCTTCATCCTCGCCGGGGGCCCGGCTGACCCGGCCCGCCATGTAGCGGCTGCTGAAGCGGATTAATCCAGAATGGCAGCCTGCCCCTTGATGGCTTCCAATCCGCCCAGAAGCGGCATCTCGCCCTCATCAGGAGCCCGGCTGATCCGGCCCGCCATGTAGCGGCTGCTGAAGAGATTGAACCACAGCTGCAGCGCCTGTCCCGCCGCCAGCTCGCCGGCCACCTCCAGCACGCAGGCCGCCACCTCGGCGGTGCACAGGTGCTCGTCGCAGTGGGCCACTCGCATGCCATAGGTGGAGAGCGCATCCGGCTTGATGGAGAGCACCGGAAAACCGTCCAGATAGGGGCTCTTGTTGAACATCTTGCGCGCCTCGGGCCAGGTGCCGTCCAGCAGGATGAAGAGCGGCTTCTTGCCGGGAACCGGGGTCACCACCGAGGTGAGCCGGGCCGGCTCCTTCTCGCAGGCGGGAAACACCACATAGGGTTGCCAGGCGGGATCCGCCAGCAGGGCCAGCAGCTCGGGATGGGGCTGGGTGCGCGACCAGAGAAACGCCCAGGTGGTCTGCGGCAGCACATCGGCGATGAGGCGCCCGGTATTGGAGGGCTTCATCGGTTCGCTGTCGTACATCAGCAGGCAGAAGCCAGCCTCGGCCTTGAGCTCGGGGCGCCACTCGCAGGCACACCAGTCGTGGCGCAGCTGGCAGGCTTCGCAGCGCGGCACGCTGCCGCCACGGGCGAGAAAGGGTCGGGTCGAGACGCTCTTGCGCCAGATGCGCAGGCGATTGACGGCGTGATCGGGGATTGGCTTCATGGAACGCGGCTCTGACGGTGCCTGTGGCAGGACAAAAAGGGGGCAGATTGTAACGGTGCGCCCTCTGCGCAGCAAGGCCCCCCATCTGGGGCAAGCCGGGATGCCGCGCCTCTTTAATACTTGGTCGTCAATCCATGCACCCACGCATGGGACACAGGAGGACGACGATGGCAGAACAAGACATTGCCCGCGAGCACGCCCTGGCCGAAGGCACTACCTTCACCTGGCACGAGCTCTATCTCCCCGATGCCGAGGCCGGGATCCGTTTCTACACCGAGGTGCTCGGCTGGGAGAGCCAGACCATGGCGATGGAAGGCGGCGACTACCCCATGCTGGTTGCCAATGGCAGGCCGATCGCCGGCGTGCAATCTACCCGGGGCAATCCCGAGATGGCCGGCGTACCACCCCACTGGGCAACCTATATCGCGGTGGATGACGTAGATGCCAGGGTGCTCAGGGTCAACCAGCACGGCGGCACCGTGGTGGTGCCCGCCATGAACATCCCGGGGGTCGGGCGCATGGCCCTGATTGCGGATCCGCAAGGGGCGCACATCTGGCTGTTCACCCCTGACCCCATGTGACATCGCCAACCGCAACAACGACAGAGGGGCCCGCGGGCCCCTCTGTCACGTTCGGCAAGCCGTCAGACCGCCTTGCGCAGGATCTGCTCCAGATAGTGCGCGAAGCTGTGGCCGTGATGCTCCAGCAGTTTCGGGAACATGGAAATGGAGGTCATGCCCGGGAAGGTGTTGATTTCGTTCAGCAGGATCTCCCCCTCTTCGGTCAGGAAGAAGTCGATGCGCGACAGGTGAGTCAGTTTGAGCTGACGGAACGCCTTGAGGGCGTACTCGTGAATGGCATCGGCCTGGGCCTGGGTCAGCCCCTCGGCGCGCAGGGCGGTCTCGGTGTGGCTGGCGCTGCTGTACTTCTCTTCATAGGTGTAGAACTTGTCCTGCGGCACGCAGATTTCGCCCGGGTAGGTAGCCACCAGCTCGTCACCGTACTGGTAGACCGCCACTTCCAGCTCGCGCGGCTTGACCGCTTTTTCGATCAGTACCTGCTCGGAGTAACCGAAGGCATCGGCAATGCCCTTCACCAGATCCGCTTCGTTGCTGGCGGAGTAGCAGCCGACGGAAGAGCCCTGGGAGGCTGCCTTGATGAAGACCTTGCCCCACTTGGCCAGCGCCGCTTTCGCCTCGCTCAACGCCGCGCCGTTCTGCTCGGTCAGGAACAGATAAGGGGTGTTGGGGATGCCGAGGGCGGTGAGCCACAGCTTGGTGGTGATCTTGTTGAAGCACACCTTGCTCGCCTCGGCGTCGCAGCCGAGGTAAGGCAGGCCGGCCAGCTCGAGGAAGGATTGCAGATCGCCGGTCTCACCCGGGTAGCCGTGGATGCAGGGCACCACGTAATCAACCGGACGGGCCACGCTGTCGAAAGAGAGCAGCTTGTCCAGCCCCAGCTTGCACTCGCGGCCGTCGGCGCTGAGCCAGCGGTCGGCAAACATCTCGACCCGAGTCACTTCCACGCCGGGCAGGAGAGAGAGCTGTTTTTCGAGGAAATTGGCACTGCGCAGCGAGACTTCGTGTTCGGAGCCACCGCCGCCACACAGCAGCAAGACATGGATGTTCTTCATTAGATGTGATCCCTTGGGAAAAGCGGCTTCGCCATCACCATTTAAAACCCAACCGCATTAAAACCGGACGAAGCCAGATACGAAGATAAGTGCGGGCCAGTGTAGCAAGGGAGATCGAGCCTTGTCAGCCGATGGGCGCCCCATCCGCCGACAAGAGCCATAAATATTCTCGCCTGTGTCAGAAATTGGATGAAAAGAGCTCAGCGCGGCGGATCGAGCCGGCCATTGCCGCTGCCGTTGACCCGAAACCAGCCGGCGATGCTGTAGCGCTCCTGGTTGGCGGGCAGTACCTCGTGGGGGAACTCTTCGGATAGAAACAGCACCAGTCGCCCGCCCCGGGGGGAGACGTCCATCAGAAACTGCTCGTCGTCACCGTACATGCGCAGCACCCCGCCCGCCTCTGGCTGCCAGTCGTTGTTCAAGTAAAACACCGAGGTGAGGCGGCGGTTGGAGCGCCCGGCGAAAGCGTCGCGATGGGTGGCATAGAAGTCACCGCTGCGATAACGGGCAAAGTGGGCCTCGTAGTCGAACAACCCGAGCATCAGCATCCGGTTGGCGGCCAGGCGCAGCGCCTCCATGCGGGCCAGGTAGTCGGCCACCGGCGCGCCGAGGGAGGCGTCGAGCCAGTGGATCTGATCCCGGCGAATGTCGCGGTTGTCCTGATGCAGGGTATCGCGGCCGATCCCCGCCGGTCGCCACTCGTCCGGCAGACAGGCTCTGAGGGCATCCACCTCGGCGGCGGTTAAAAAATCATCCACTATCACCCATCCCCGGGTGTATATGGCGTCCATGACGGCTTGATAGTCCAAGATTGACTCGCAACAAGTGGAAAGAGGGCGCTTTTTAGCGACTTCCCGGCCAAGACACAAACCGGTTTGCTTCTCTTGAGAAGTCCCACCATCAATACGCCATCCGGGCCGCCAAGACCCCTATTATCTCGACCCGATCGCCACTCTGTGATCCGGCGCACTCAATCTGCTCCCACCAAGGGAGCACTCCGGCTTGCTCCCCGCCGCCGCCCCCGTTAACGTGGTGCAATGTGCCCTGAATGGGCCCCACTCAAAGGAGTCTTTCATGTCTTTGCCCGAACTCACCCTGCAACGCCTCGACGGCAGCGAACTGCCGCTCGCCTCCCTCGCGGGCCAGGTCATTCTGGTGGTCAACGTGGCCAGCCGCTGCGGCTTTACCCCTCAATACACGGGACTGGAGGCACTCTATCGGGAGCTGGGACCCGAGGGGCTGGTCATCCTGGGTTTCCCCTGCGATCAGTTCGGCCACCAGGAGCCGGGCGATGCCGAGGAGATCGCCCGTTTCTGCTCCCTCGACTATCCGGTCAGCTTCCCCATCATGGCCAAGTGCGAGGTCAACGGCGAACAGGCCCACCCCTTCTATCAGTGGCTCAAGAAGGAGAAGCCGGGTCTGCTGGGGCTGGAGAACGTCAAGTGGAACTTCACCAAGTTCCTGATCGACCGGGACGGCCAGGTGGTGGATCGCTTTGCCCCCACCACCAAACCGGAAAACCTGGTCGCCCCCATCCGCGATCTGCTCTGATTGCCTGAACCTGCCTAATTGAGCGGCCGGTGCGACAGCTACTGCGCAGCGGCCGCGCTTTTGCTATATTACGCCCCCGTTATCACTTTCATCCCGTGGCCGGCCCCGTGCGCCGGTCACCCGCTGAGCCCAAGGCTCACCAGAGGAGTCTCTCTCGAACATGTCATTCAACGAACTGGGTCTGTCCCCGCACATCCTGCGGGCCGTCAAGGAGCTGGGTTACGAACAGCCAACCCCCATCCAGCAGCAAGCCATCCCCGCCATTCTGGCCGGGCAGGACGTGCTCGGCGGCGCCCAGACAGGCACAGGCAAGACGGCCGGCTTCACCCTGCCCATGCTGCAGCGGCTGCTGGCCAACCATGGCCGTGGCCGTCGTCAGGTGCGCGCCCTGGTGCTCACCCCGACCCGCGAGCTGGCCGCCCAGGTGGGCGAGAGCATCATCAAATATGCCCACCACCTGCCGTTTCGCACCCTGGTCGCCTACGGCGGTGTCAGCATCAAGCCCAATCTGGACGCCATCAAGCTCGGCATCGACATCCTGGTGGCCACCCCGGGCCGCTTGCTGGACCTGCTGACCCAGGGCGCCCTGACCCTGACCGAGCTGGAAGTGCTGGTGCTGGATGAGGCGGATCGCATGCTCGACATGGGCTTCATCCACGACATCCGCCGCATCATGAAGGCCCTGCCCGCCGAACGGCAGACCCTGCTCTTCTCCGCCACCTTCTCGGACGACATCAAGGCGCTGGCGGACGATCTGCTGAGCGACCCGACCCTGATCGAGGTCGACCCCAGCAACACCGCCGCCGAACAGGTGACCCAGCGCATCATCCAGGTCGACCGGGAACGGCGTCGCGAGCTGCTCTCCCACATGATCGGTCGCGGCAACTGGCAGCGGGTGCTGGTGTTCGTACGCACCAAGCAGATTGCCGACAGGCTCGCCCAGCAGATGCAAAAGGATGGCCTGGATACCGTCGCCATTCACGGCGACAAGAGCCAGGGTGCCCGCAACCGGGCGCTGGCGGATTTTCGCGAGGGCAAGGTGCGAGTGCTGGTGGCGACCGACATCGCCGCCCGAGGTCTGGACATCGATCAGCTGCCCCACGTGATCAACTTCGAGCTGCCCCAGATGGCGGAGGATTACATCCACCGCATCGGCCGCACCGGCCGCGCCGGTCGTGGCGGCGAGGCCATCTCGCTGGTGAGCCAGGACGAGCTGGGTCAGCTCAAGGCCATCGAGGCGCTGATCGGCCAATCCCTCTCCGTCGAGATCCTGGACGGCTATGAACCCAGCGGCAAACCGAGCCGGCAGACCCTGCCCGGCAGCAAGCCGGTACAAAACCCGCCGCGCGCCCGTGGCGCCGCCAATGCCAAGGGTGGCAAGGGCAAGCCCGCCGCCGGCAAAGGCAAGGGGGATGGTGCCAAAAAACCCGCCCCGGCGCGCAAGCGGGAAGTGGTGGGCGAGGATATCGGCTTTGCCCCCATGCGCCGCCTGCCCAAGGCCCAGCGCGGCGACTATCAGGACAACTCCAATGAGGAGTAACAGGCCGTCCTGATCCCGTCATAAACAAAAAACCGCCCGAGGGCGGTTTTTTTCATGATGGCGTCACTGGCCTGTCAGTGCCCTCTGTCGCAATGGACATGTGCAACAGCGGATAGGGCTTGCCCTGCCCGTCCAGCGCCGAGCGGCCCACCACCGCGAAGCCCAGGTGGCGATAAAAACCGAGTGCCGGTTCATTTTGCTCATTGACGTCCACCCGGGTCGCCCCCAGCCGGGCGATGGCATCGGCCACCAGCAGGCGGCCAACCCCGCCCCCGCGCAGGGCGGGGTCGATGAAGAGCATCTCGATATTGCCCTCGTGTACCCCGCAAAAGCCGGCGATCCCCTGCTCGCTGCGGGCGCAGGTGAGGGTCACTGCGTCAAAGTAATGTTCCAGAATGAGCTCGCGCAGGGTGGCTATCTCCTTCTCCGGCAAAAAGTGGTGAGTGGCGCGCACCGACGCCTCCCACAGCGCGATCAGGACCTGATAATCCCCGCGCACGGCCTGCTCCAGTCTCATATCGTGCTCACTCAATCGCTTGATTGTTCGGGGCCTGTCCGGTCGTTGTCATGGCGTCGACCTGCTTGAGGACAAACCCTTTCTCGATGCCGGCCTTGAAGCCCAGCTTTTCATAGAGGCGGTGGGCTTCATCGCGCCCCTCCCCAGACAGCAGCATCACCTTGTAGCAATCCTGCTGCCAGGCAAGCTCAAGCGCATGGGTCAGCAACTGCCGGCTGATGCCCCGGCGCCGAAACGCAGAGGCCGTCACCACGTGCTCTATGATGCCAAACGGCCGGCCACCATTGGTCAGGGTCACGACCACGCCAAGCTGGCAGGTGGCCGCCAGCTGGCCATCCACCTCCGCCACCAGCAGGTGAAGATGCGGCTGGGTCAGCAGGGCCGTCAGCGCCGTGCGGGCAGCGTCCGGCGCAAGCGTGGGGTCATGGGGGCGCAACTCCCGATAGAGTGCCAGCAGGCCGGTCATATCCTGCAGGGTACAGCACCTTATGAGCGTCATCCTTCCTTCTCCTTGAACCATGGCGACACGTCGCCACCCTGGACGAGGGTCGCAAACCTCGGGGGCACCATACCTGCAAATCGGCAAACGCCCCTCAGCGGGTCTTGACCGCCTGCAGCAGCACCGACAGATCCGGCCCAAACTGACGGGTGCGAATGGCCTCACGGATATCACTTTCGCTATAACGGCTGGCCGGATAGAGCAGCACGCAGGCGGTGTCGCCGGGCTTCAGGAAGTGGGTCTCGCCAAACGGGGTATAGCGGGTGGCCCCGATGCTGATGAGGGCATGAGCCGGGCGCCCGGCCTGGGCCAGCAGCCCCTGGATGTGCTCGGCCGGCCCCTCGTCCTGCTGATGGTTGAACTTGTCGATGGCCCATGTCAGCAGCTGGCCGTGGAAGTAGCTGTAATCCACCGCCGCGCTGTCGACCCCGTAGGGGTGCAGCTCACCATCCCGCTCCAGATAGCAGGCGATGCGGTAGTCATCGAGCTCGCAGCCGGCGGCGAAGTGGGACAGGGGCAACAACGCGGGGGCCAGCCCCTTGCTCTCTTCACCCCAGTTTTTCTTCTCGCTGATCTTTTTGGCGTTGGGACGGCGGATGGAGCAGTCGTTGTAGGCACCAAAAGCGCGCGGATGGATGGCCACCACCTGCTCCCCCGCGTACTCCAGCTCGCACCAGAGCGCCACTTCCGGCTCTATCTGCACTTTCTCATCGCCGTTCACCGCCGCCTCCGGCAAAAAGATGGCGTCGCCGCTCAAGGGGAAGACGCCGAGCTGGCCGGGGTGGCCCGGCACGTAGAAGGGGAACAGCGCCTTGGGGGCGCTGGTGTCACGCACCACCACCGCCACGAAATCCGAGGCCTCGCCGGCCTGCTCCAGATGACCGGCGAAGTTGCCCGCCACCCCGAGTCCGATAAACTTGCTCTCTGCTGTCACTTGCATCTTCTCACCTGCATCTTGCCAAAGCGAAGGCAGCGGCCCGGCACGGGGCGGCTGCCGCAAACGTGGCGAGGATTAAAACACAAGGGTCTGCCCTCGCCCAGCCTGCACGCCCCATCCTGTGCGCCAACGCGAACTTTTGCCGGCCGCTCGGCGAGCTTGTGAGCAACCGCCATGCCCGAACTCACTCGACCATGTGCGGTGCCTGCCCTTGATCACGGTGGCATGCTGCGCATTGATCAACCCTGCGCCCCGGAAACAGATCGTTTCCACATCCTGCCGCCTTGCCCCTTGGGCCGGCCCGCCAACTTTGCTAGGCTGCCCGCCATGCCAATCCGCACACTCAAGGATGCCTGTCGATGTCAGCACAGCACTTTCAGGGCCGCTTCGAGGTCGAGTTCAAATACAGGCTCGGCGATGTCGCGGCCTTCACCACAGCCCTCGCCGCCCTCAATCCCGAGGTGATGCTGGAGCGCAACCAGGAGCAGGACACCTACTTCGACACCCCGGACCGCAGCCTGAGCGCGGCGGGCAAGAGCCTGCTGATCCGCGCCATGCACCCCTCCGGCATCCGGCTCTGGATCGTGAAGGGGCCCGAACCCGATCGCTGCGAGGCGGTCAACATCACCGACGCCGACAAGGCCATCAGCATGCTGCACACCCTGGGTTACCAGCCGATACTGACCCTTCGCAAAGTACGCAGCATCTATTTCGTCGGCCCGTTCCACGTCACCCTGGATCACCTGGCAGGGCTTGGCGATTTTGCCGAGCTGGCCATCATGACCGATGACGAGGCCCTGCTGCCGGACTATCGCCAGCAACTGCTGGCCCTGGCCACCCAGCTCGGGTTGGACCCCGAACGGCTGGAAACCCGCTCCTACCGCACCCTGTGCGAACAAGCCACCACCCCATCACCAGAGAGACGTTCATGATCGACAAACTCGCCTGGCTGACCTTCAAGGATCAGCAACTGCTCTGTGCCCGCTCCCACGGCAAGCACATCTACTACATTCCCGGCGGCAAGCGCGAAGCGGGAGAGAGCGACGAGGCGGCGCTGATGCGCGAAATCGAGGAGGAGCTGGCCGTGGCCCTCAAGCCCGACACCCTGGCGTTTGCCTGCGAGTTCAGCGCCCAGGCCGACGGCAAGCCAGAGGGGGTCAACGTCAGGCTGCGCTGCTACACCGGCGAGGCTGACGGCACGCCCGTCGCCTCGGCGGAGATCGCCGAGCTACGCTGGCTCGACAGCCGCCATCTGGCCGAGATCTCCCCGGTATCCCGGCTGCTGTTTGCCTGGCTGGTCGAACAGAAACTTATGCGCTAGGGGAAACTGCCCGGGTGGCGTGATCGGGCGCACCCGGCGAGTGGCAACGACTTGAAATTGGCGGCGGAAACGGCGAGTCTAGCCAGTCATCCTGCCGCCGGTCCCGTTGGCGGCAGGCGCCGTGGCAGACCGGGCCGACGGCGTGAACTTCGTTGACAAGGACTCCTGATGGACATAGTTGAGGTTGATACCACCCAGGGCATCAAGCCTGCCCTCATCACTTTACTGCAAGACAGCGTGGCCAGTGGCGCCTCGGTGGGCTTCCTGCCGCCGCTGACCGAAGAGCAGGGGCTCGTCTATTGGCAGGGCATAGAGACGGAGCTGGCCGCGGGCAGCCGCCGGCTCTGGGTCGCTTTTGAGCAACACCAGCTGGTCGGTGCCCTCCAGCTCTCGCTGTGCACCAAGGCCAATGGCCGTCACCGCGCCGAGGTGGAAAAACTGATGGTGCACAGTCTCCACCGTGGCCAGGGGGTCGGCCGTGCCCTGATGGCCAGCATGGAGCAAGGGGCCAGAGAGGCCGGTCGTAGCCTGCTGGTGCTCGACACCCGGGTGGGCGATGCCGCCTCCCGCCTCTATCGCCAGCTGGGCTACCAGGAGGCGGGCCAGATCCCCGCCTTTGCCCGCAGTGCCGACGGCACCCTGGCGGCCACCCTCTTCTTTTACAAGCAGCTTTGAGGCGCGCACCACACCTCCACTGAACTGCCGCGCCCTCTCTATGGAGGGCGTGCAGTTTTTCCCTGCATTTTGCCCTTCAAAAACAATCAAATCGGTCAGATGGATTAATTCTGATCCGACTACAGCCCCATTTGAGCGCCACTTTTCCTTCACCTCACGGTAGACGAGGCGTATGGTGTGGCAGAAAGACCCGTTTGCATACCAATCGGGTGCCACTTACTGCCTTGAGGAATACTGCATGCCTATCCTGCCTCGTACCGTCACCTCCCCCAAAAAGTTCATCATCGGCCACGATCTTCTGCCCCAACTCCATGATCACGTGAAGGATTTCGGCGACAACGCCCTGCTTGTCAGCGACGAATTCATTCTGGAGCGAGTGCGGGAAGAGGCGCTGGCCGGCCTGCTGCAGGCAGATCTGAAGGGAGCGGTCGAGAAGTTCAACTACGAGTGTACCGACATCGAGATCCGCCGCCTGTGCGATCTTGCCGAACAACAGGGGGCCAACGTCATCGTCGGCATCGGTGGCGGCAAGACCCTGGACGTCGCCAAGGCGGTGGCCTTCTACCTGCGCCGCCCGGTGGTGCTGTTTCCCACCATCGCCTCCACCGATGCCCCCTGCACCGCCCTCGCGGTGATCTACAACCCGGCGGGGGAGTTCGAGCGCTATCTGTTCCTGCCACAAAACCCGGACGTGGTGATCGCTGACACCGCCATCATAGCGGCGGCCCCCGCCCGCTTCTTCGCCGCCGGCGTGGGCGATGCGCTGGCCACCTATTTCGAGGCCCGCGCCTGTTACCGGGCCGACGGCATCAATCTGGTGGGCAAGCGCCCCTCCCGCACCGGCCTCGGGCTGGCCCGGCTCTGCTATGAACTGCTGGGGGAGAACATCGAGCTGGCGATGGACGCGATGCGCCATCACGTCACCACCCCGGCGCTGGAGCAGACCATCGAGGCCACCATCTATCTGAGTGGCGTAGGTGCCGAGGCGGGCGGCCTGGCGGCGGCCCATGCGGTCAACAACGGCATGTCGGTGGTGCCAGATCTGCACCGGGCCCAGCATGGTGAGAAAGTGGTGTTCGGCCTGCTCACCCAGCTGGTGCTCGAACGCGCGCCCCAGGCCGAGCTCGACGAGGTGATGCGCATCATCCAGCTGGCCGGCCTGCCCATGAGCCTGCAGGAGATGGGACTGAGCCAGTTCGTGGAGAGCGAGTGGCGCCAGGTGGCCAAGCTTGCCTGCGATCCTCTCGACACCATGGGCAACATGCCGATGAGCGTCAGCGAGCAGGATGTCTACCACGCCATGATCGCGGCCAATGCCATGGCCGAGCGCTACCGGGCCCGTCACCCACGCACCTGATCTGCACACAAGCAAAGCCGTGATCAAACCGACAAGACCGGCCCTGTGGCCGGTCTTGTCATTCCCCGTCCGACCTGCTGCAATGGCCCTTTCCCCTTGGGACAAGGAGTCACCATGATATTGGAAGTCGCCCATCTGCAGGTCATCCCCGGTCAGGCTGCCGCCTTCGAGCTGGCATTTTCCCAGGCCCAACGGATCATCAGCACCATGCCGGGCTATGGCGGACACCAGCTCCAGCGCTCGCTGACCGATCCTCACCGCTATCTGCTGCTGGTCAACTGGCAGCGCCTGGAAGATCACACCCAGGGCTTTCGTGGCTCACCCCAATACCAGCAGTGGAAGGCCCTGCTCCATCACTTCTACGATCCCTTCCCCACGGTCGAGCACTACCGGCAAGTCACGCTGGATAATGAAGCGCTGCGGGAACAGGATAACGGCCTGACCTGAACCGGATGCCCAGTGTCAGGACCAAGAGGATGGCTGAGGCGGCATTGCCTCGTTCGGTGTGCAACCAGATAAGCGGCGCAGGGGTGTACTGTTAACTAAGAGATGAGGAAGGATGATCAGGGGGCCAAGCAGAACGTGGATCATCCGCGCTCAGACTTGGCCAATGGTGGGAAGATCAGGCCAGCCGCTCGGCCCGCGCCCTGATCTCGGGGGCGGCAAAGGCCTCCTGAGCCGCGATCAGCTGCAACTCGTAGGCATCGGCCTGCCAGGTGTGCAGCAGCACCGTATCCACCGCCGCATTGGTGCGCTCGAACGCGCTGACCGCATCGTAACCCGCCTGCAGATTGGCCAGCATCAGCGCGCTGATAAGATCCCCCACGCCTACCGGCTGGCGGGCAAACTCGTAGAGCGGACGGTCGATCAGATAATCCCCCTCGGGGGTGGCCAGCAGCATCTCGAAGCGGCCCGGCTCGCGGGCGGCTCGCCCAAGGTGCTTGACCAGCACCATCTTCACCCCGCGTGCCAGCAGCTGATGGGCCGCGGCCCGCGTCTGCGCCAGATCGGTCAGATGAACGTCGCACAGTGTCTCCAGCTCCAGCAGATTGGGGGCCATGACATCGGCCACCGGCAGCGCCTTCTCGGTCAAAAAGCGGGTCACCCCAGGGGCGACTATGCACCCTTTCTCCGGGTGGCCCATCACGGGATCGCAAAAATAGATGGCGGCAGGATTGGCGGCCTTGACCGCGGCCACCACCGTCAGGATCTCGTCTCCCTGCTCCGCCGAGCCGAGATATCCGCTCAGCACAGCATCACAATGTCCCAGCACCCCGATGTCCGAGAGCCCCATGCACAGGGCGCTGATATGCCCTGCAGGCATGGCCATCCCCTGCCAACCGGCCGCATATTGGGTATGGTTGGAGAACTGCACCGTGTTGATGGGCCATACCTCCATGCCGAGACGGCGCATGGGGAATACGGCAGCGCTGTTGCCGGCACAGCCGAACACCACGTGGGACTGGATAGAGAGAATGCGTTTCATCGACATCACCGCAGAGAAGAGTCAGGGGAAAGGCGCAATATATCGGATGAAGATATTGAACTTCCACCCTTGATCAGCACAAACCCTTATTTGATCTGCTAAAGCCTCGAGAAGACACGCGTTGTCACCCTCATCCCTCCCCCCTCTTTACTGCCATGCCACAGTCCGAGACAGCGGATGCCACCGGTGTGGTCTGAAATGATGATTAAACATTCTTGTTTGATGGCATATAAGCTTAATAAATCCGCTCTTTTTGTTGAACCGTGCGATGGCATGCGAACGGACAGATGGCCGGGTGCAGCCCTGGCCTCAGCAAGGCAGCAAGGCAGCAAGGCAGCAAGGCAGCAAGGCAGCAAGGCAGCAAGGCAGCAAGGCAGCAAGGCAGCAAGGCAGCAAGGCAGCAAGGCAGCGTAGTGAAAGGAAGAAACTACGTCAGCGCAAGTGAGGAGTTCACGGCCGACCAAAGGCAGGACCGGGCTGGTCGGCCCGATCCGGTTTATCAGGGGCGAGCGAAGTGGTAGACCCAACCCTCGTCCAAAGCCATCTCGGCGGGCGGCGCCACCAGTGCCGGCAACAGGGAGACGCTCCCCTTGGCGGCGTATTGCAACGCCATCAGAGCGCAGATGGCGGCATCGTAGCGATCGGTCCCCGCCGTCACATCGGCCGGCAGATGCGCCAGCAACTCGGCACGCACCGCCGATGCCTTGCCCCCCATCTTGGCAAGCGCGGGATAGACCTCCAGCACAGCGCGATCGGCCTCAGCCTGCTGCTTGGGCACCAGTCGCAAGTCGGCCAACCTCGGCAGCATGGCGAGCGCCAGGGTCGCATTGTTGCCGAGCCTGTCGAAGATGGCCGAGAGCGGCTTCTTGCCGTATTGCTCATGGAGCCAGCGTTCACAGTCCCGGTAGGCATAAGGGTTGTCTATTTCGCGCTGGGGCACGGCGCACTCGGTCGCCCTCCCCGCCAGCAGCTCGCCCAAGGCACGAGGAAACGCCAGCGGCGCGTCGATCCCCAGCGCCAGCTGCGGGCAGGCCAGCACCTGCAGCAGGTGGATCTCATCGTGCAGTGCCGGGCGCAGCAAGGCATCCAGATCCGGCGCAACCCGTGAGCTCAGCCGAAACAAGGGCGATACGCCAAACCAGTGCAGCCGCTGTTCACGCGCCTGCCACCCCACCACGGCCACGGCCTGGGCACTGCCCTGCCAGCCTCTTACGTCCCAGCCGATGCCGATGGCATCCATGTGTTCCATTGTCATGCCAGTGTCACCTCTGCACGCTATCAATGCTGCACAGGGTAATGGCTGGCGCCCCTAAAGCAAGGCTGGCGGCGCGGCTTAGAAGGATTTCTTGAAATTGATCAGCGGCAAGATGGGGAAAACCCCGTTCTCGGCGTAGTTGGCGAGACCGATCTGCAGACCGTCCAGGTGTTTGGTGGCGTTGATGAAGCCCAGCTGGAAAGTGGTGCGCTCGGCATAGTTGACGAAGCCGACGTTGGCCAGGGCATTGCCCTTGGCGATGTTGACGGCCCCCCAGTTGAGACCCTGTACATTGTTGGTCAGGTTGACGAAGCCAAGGTTGACCCCCTTGTCCTGACCCTCGTGCCAGTTGAGTGCGTTGATCGCCACCCCGCCAAACTGGTGGCGTACCCGGCCGGCACCGAAAAAGACGCCAAGCTGCAGACCGGTGAATTGATCCACGTCGGAGAGGGCGAAAACGGGCAGATCGATCCCCTTCACCTGACCGGTGCGACCATAGAGAACAGATGCTCTCGCCCCCTCGACCTGATGAGACGCGGGCAGATTGACGCCGGGCAGGGAGAGCTGGACTGGGGTACTGGCGTGGGCAACGCCGCCAAGGGCAACAGACCCCAGGGCAAGCAGCAGGCGGGCAGGTTTCATCGGTGCATTCCTCGAGGCTCAGGGAGTGCATCAGCCTACCAGCCCTGTGGCCCGCTAACGAGGCCGAAGCGAGCTGGCTGCGTCACCCCTCGTCTGAATCCGGCCAATCAGACTGGACAGACCAGAGTCAACATTTCGCCAAAAATTAACATTTATATTATTTACATCAAGCCTCATTTGATAACACAATGCTTAAACGTACGTTTGAACAGAGCAAGCGATACGCAACGACTTGAGGATGTAGTCGCACAGTTGTAACCCAACCCGGGCCATAGGCCCTTTTGCAATACCTTCTGCCAACCACGGAGACGCGCGATGAATATGGACGTAATCAAGACCTTTACCGAGCAGATGCAAGGCTTTGCTGCCCCCCTCACCCGTTACAACCAGCTGCTGGCCAGCAACATCGAACAGCTGACCCGGCTGCAGCTGGCCTCCGCCAACGCCTATGCCGAGCTGGGACTGAACCAGCTGCAGGCTGCCGGCAAGGTGCAGGATGCCCAGAGCCTGGCAGCACTCGGCACCGTCCAGCTGGAGACCGCCAGCCAGCTCTCCCGCCAGATGCTGGACGACATCCAGAAGCTCAACGCCCTCGGCCAGCAGTTCAAGGACGATCTGGACGCCCTGACTGCCGACGGCATCAAAAAGAGCACGGGCAAGGCCTGATATCCCCCTGGCTGCCCGCTGCGGGCAGCCACATCTCCCCATGCTCCGTCACGACAGGCTCGCCCTGCGCCGGGGATGGGTGAAGGAGAGAACATGAGCCAATCATCTTACGGCCCGCTGTTCGAGGCCCTGGCCCACTACAACGACAAGCTGCTGGACATGGCCAAGGCGCAGACCGAGCGCACGGCCCAGGCCCTGCTGCAGACCAATCTCGACGATCTCGGCCAGGTGCTGGAACAGGGCAGCCAGCAGCCCTGGCAACTGATCAATGCCCAGATGAACTGGTGGCAAGATCAGCTCAAGCTGATGCAACACACCCTGCTCAAGAGCGCAGGCCAGCAGAGCGAGCCGGTCATCGCCCCGGAGCGCAGCGATCGCCGCTTCAAGGCCGACGCCTGGAGCGAGCAGCCCATTTATGACTACCTCAAGCAATCCTATCTGCTGACCGCCAGACACCTGCTGGACTCGGTGGATGCCCTCGAAGGGGTCCCCCAGAAGAGCCGGGAGCGGCTGCGTTTCTTTACCCGCCAGTACATCAACGCCATGGCCCCCAGCAACTTTCTGGCTACCAATCCGGAGCTGCTCAAGCTCACCCTGGAGTCAGACGGCCAGAATCTGGTGCGCGGGCTGACCCTGCTGGCCGAAGATCTCGAGCGCAGCGCCGATCACCTCAACATCCGCCTGACCGACGAATCCGCCTTCGAGCTGGGTCGAGATCTTGCGCTGACCCCGGGCCGGGTGGTGCAACGCACCGAGCTGTATGAGCTTATCCAGTACAGCCCGACCACGGAGACGGTGGCCAGAACGCCAGTGCTGATCGTGCCGCCCTTCATCAACAAGTACTACATCATGGACATGCGGCCCCAGAACTCCCTGGTGGCCTGGCTGGTTGCCCAGGGCCAGACGGTGTTCATGATCTCCTGGCGCAACCCGGGGCCGGCCCAGGCCGACATCGATCTCGACGACTACGTGGTGGACGGCGTCATCGCCGCGCTGGATGGCGTGGAGGCAGCCACCGGCGAGCGGGAAGTGCACGGCATCGGCTACTGTATCGGCGGTACCGCCCTCTCCTTGGCCATGGGCTGGCTGGCCGCCCGGCGCCAGAAGCAGCGGGTTCGCTCCGCCACCCTGTTCACCACCCTGCTCGACTTCTCCCAGCCGGGGGAGCTTGGCATCTTCATCCACGAGCCCATCATTGCGGCGCTGGAGGCCCAGAACGAGGCCAAAGGCATCATGGACGGGCGCCAGCTGGCGGTCTCTTTCAGCCTGCTGCGGGAGAACAGCCTCTACTGGAATTACTACATCGACAGCTACCTCAAGGGGCAGAGCCCGGTGGCGTTCGATCTGCTGCACTGGAACAGCGACAGCACCAACGTGGCGGGCAAGACCCACAACAGCCTGCTACGCCGGCTCTATCTGGAGAACCAGCTGGTGAAGGGGGAGCTCAAGATCCGCCACACCCGCATCGATCTCGCCAAGGTGAAGACCCCGGTGCTGCTGGTCTCTGCCATGGACGATCACATCGCCCTCTGGCAGGGCACCTGGCAGGGCATGAAGCTGTTCGGTGGCGAGCAGCGCTTCATCCTGGCCGAATCGGGCCACATCGCCGGCATCATCAATCCGCCGGATGCCAACAAGTACGGCTTCTGGCAGAACGACACCGAAGCCGCCAGCCCCGAGGCGTGGCTCGCCGGCGCGACCCACACCCCGGGTTCCTGGTGGCCGCAGATGGCAGCCTTCATCCAGAGCCGGGAAGAGGATCCCGCCCCCATCCCCGCCCGCATCCCAGGCGAAGGGCTGGAGGCGGCCCCCGGTGGCTACGTCAAGGTACGGCTCAACCCGGTCTTTGTGCCGACACCCGAGGAGGAGCCCGCATGAGCACTCTCCCCTTCGAGGTGGGCCAAAAGGCCAGCCTGACCAAGCGGTTCGGGGCGGCAGAGGTCGCGGCCTTTGCCGGGCTGTCGGAGGATTTCAATCCGCTGCACCTGGATCCCGCCTTCGCCGCCACCACGCCGTTCGAGCGCCCCATCGTGCACGGCATGCTGCTGGCCAGCCTCTTCTCGGGGCTGCTGGGTCAGCAACTGCCAGGCAAGGGCACCATCTATCTCGGTCAGAGCCTCGCCTTCAAACAGCCGGTGTTTGTGGGGGATGAGGTGACGGCAGAGGTGGAGATCATCGCCCTGCGCAGCGACAAGCCCATCATCACCCTGGCCACCCGCATCCTGACGGCAACCGGTGCCATCGCCGTCAGCGGGGAAGCCGTGGTGAAGTTTGGCTGAACGCGGTTTGCTCCATGATCTCAGTCAGCCCGGCCAGTGCCGGGCTGACTGCTATGGCGCGTTCCCCCAAAATGCTCTTAAGCCACTATTGCCCGCAGACAGCGCCCTTGCCCTTTCCTTGACGGCCCGAACTGCCTAGAATAATCGCCCTGCTGTTTCAGCCATTTATCCACGAGAGGATTTTCCATGGAGACGTTTCTGCTCGAAGGGCACCCCTTTATTGCCCTGTGTGACCTTATCAAACATCAGGGGTGGGCTGATTGTGGCGGCGCAGCCAAGGCGCTGATCGCCGACGGTCTGGTGGAGGTAAACGGTCAGGTGGAGACCCGCAAGCGCTGCAAGATAGTGGCCGGCCAGGTAGTCAACTTCAACGGCATGAAGGTCGTGGTGAAAGAAGGCGTCAGCCCCGAGATCCTCTGACCTCGCTTGAATCTTGAATAAGGGCGCCGACGCGCCCTTTGGCATTCAACTGGCCTTGATGGAGAGGGTCAGCACAAAGCGCGCCATCGCCTCATCTCCGTTCAGTGTCGGACAGGTGGCCACCACCTGGATGGGGCGGTTGATGCGTTGACCGCTGGCCAGCGACTCGTCGATCATGGCGTCGATCTCCTCCCCGGCCGCGCAGTCAAACTGCACATCCCCCTCGGGCCGCTTCAGAAACTCCCCCTGCACATCCTTGAAGGCGAAGTGCACCTTCTTGCGCCGCTGCCGCCCCTTCTCCATCACCAGCAGACCGCCCACCAGATCGGCGCCGGTGGCCAGCGCGCCAAAGTACATGCTGCCCAGGTGGTTGCGGGTGCGCCAGCCGAGCGGAATGCGGATGCGCAGCGCCTTGGCGCTCATCTCTTCGATGACGGGGGCACAAAAACCGATAACGGGAATGTAGCGCCAGGCAAAGAGCCGCAGCGCCAGGTTGGCCTTCAAACGTTGCAAATCCATATGCGAACTGATCCGATGAGTTGATGTAAACAACATGTTGCCAGCATGGCTGGCGTTCGACAAGGACGCGGATCACGCTGCCGCCATTTCTCCAGCCCAAAAAAGAGGGAACCGCAACGGTTCCCTCTGCTCGTTCCTGTGGCTGTCAGGCCCGCTTCTCCTCGAGCCAAGCCCCCTGGCTCTGCATCTCGAACAACTGGGCATAGTGGCCGCCCAGCGCCATCAGCTCGCCATGGGTGCCCCGTTCGTTCACCTGACCGCGCGAGAGCAGCAGGATCTCGTCTGCGTCGACGATGGTCGAGAGGCGGTGGGCGATGGCGATGGTAGTGCGGCCACGGCGCGCCGCCGCCAACGCCGAAGAGAGGGCCAGCTCGGTCTGGGAGTCAACGCTGGCGGTCGCCTCGTCCAGAATGAGGATGCGCGGATCTCCCACCAGGGCGCGGGCAAAGGAGAGCAGCTGACGCTGGCCGGCGGAGAGGTTCTTGCCCCCCTCCTCCATCAGGGTGTTCAAGCCCTCCGGCAGGCTCAGCACGAACTCGGCCAGCTGCACCTCGGTCAGCGCCTGCCAGAGCTGCGCATCAAGGATGCCGTCGCGGCCAAGGCGCAGGTTTTCGGCCAGGGTGCCGACGAAGATGAAGGGATCCTGCTGTACCAGCCCGATGCTGCGGCGCACCGCCGAGAGCGACAGGCTCGCCATCGGGTGATCATCGAAACGGACGGTGCCCTGATCCAGCGGGTAGAAGCCCATCAGCAGGCTGATGATGGTGGACTTGCCGCTGCCGGTGTGGCCCACCAGCGCCAGCATCTGGCCGGGACGGGCAGCAAAGCTCACATCCCGCAGCACCTGCTGCTCGCCATCGTAGGAGAAGCTTACCCGCTCGAAGCTCACCTCTCCCTTGAGCGGGCGCATCTCGCCTGCGGTGCTCTCGCGCGCTTCATCGAGCAGGGCAAAGACCCGCTCCCCGGCCACCATGGCCTGCTGCAACTGGTTGAGCTGGTTAGTCATCTCGATGAGCGGCTCGATCATCCGCCCCAGATAGCTGATGAAGGCGTAGAGCACCCCCACCTGGATGGCGCCCTCCGCACTCAGTCCCTCGCGGGCAAACAGCGCCAACAGGCCGATCAGCACCATCATGTAGAAGAGATCGATGAGCGGGCGCAGCAAAATGCCGTTGATCTTGAGGCTCTTGAGGCGCGCTGCCCAGTGCTGCTGGTTCACCTCGGCAAAGGCGTTGGCGAAGTGGCGCTCCTGCACCATGGCCTGAATGACCGGCATCCCCTGCAGCGACTCGTTGAGGCGGCTGTTGATATCGGAGAGCAGGCTGCGGGTCGCCCGCACCACGGGCACACTCAGTTTCTGATAGAGCCACATCACCCCGCCCACCGCCGGCAGCAGGCAGGCACACACCAGCATCAGCCGCAGATCCAGCAGCGCCATGGAGATGAGGATGCCGCACAGCAGCACCACCTTCTGCACCAAGAGCCCTATCACCTGCACATAGAGGTTCATGATCGCCTCGGTGTCGTTGGTGATGCGGGAGATGAGCGAACCCGAGCGGTGCTGGTCAAAGTAGCGGGCCGGCAGCCGGATGGCGGTGGCAAATACCTGCTCGCGCAGGCGCTGCACCACCGCCTGGGCGATGCGGTTGAAGCGCAGGGACTGCAGGTAGAAACCGGCCGCAGACAATACCTGCAGACCGAGATAACCGGCAGCAATGGCCGCGATGGCGGGCCACACCAGCTGGCGTGGCGCCAGATAGTCGTCGATGAACAGCTTGATGAGCAGGGGGCCGGCCACTTCGGCGCCGGTGGCCAGCAGCAGGCAGATCCCGGCCTGAATGAGCCAGCGCGGGTAACGGGCACAGTACCCGAGCAGTCGTTTGATGGTCGGGTTCACAGGCGCACCTCCACGTCTTGTTTCAGCAGCTGATGACGAGGCACCAGGCTGGCATACCAGCACTCAGGCTCAGCGCCACACCGAGTGAAGACGCGCTTGATGAGTGGACTCACAGGCTCTCCTCCACGTCTTGCTCGAGACGCTGATAACGGACCATGTCCGCATACCAGCCGTTGTGGGCCATCAGGGTGCCGTGGCGACCCCGTTCGCTGATGTGGCCCTGCTCCAGCACCAGGATCTCGTCAGCCTGCTCCACCGCCGTCATCCGGTGGCTGACCAGGATCAGGGTCCGTTTGTGGGCCTTGAGGGCGTGCAGGATCTGCTGCTCGGTGTGGGCATCCACCGCCGAGAGGGCATCGTCCAGCACCAGGATGGGGGCCTCCAGCAGCAGGGCGCGGGCGATGGCGAGCCGCTGTTTCTGGCCGCCGGAGAGGGTCACCCCCTTCTCCCCCACTTCGGTCTCGTAGCCCTTAGGGAAACGACTGATGTCGTCGTGCACGCAGGCGATACGCGCAACCCGCTCAATCTCCTCCCGGCTGGCATCGGGGCGGCCGAGGGCGATGTTGGCGGCGATGGTGGTGGAGAAGAGGAACGGCTCCTGCGGCACATAGGCAAACTGGCTGCGCAGCTCACCCAGCGCCAGTTGCGAGATGGGCACCTCCCCCATGCAGATCTCCCCCGCGGTGGGGTTGGCCAGTCGCATCAACAGCTTGAGCAGGGAACTCTTGCCCGCCCCGGTGCGCCCGACGATCCCCAGCATGCCGCCGGCTTGCAGGGTGAACTCCACATTGCGCAGCAGGGTACGCTGTTCGAGCTGGTAGCTGAGCGCCACGGCGCGCAGCGGAAAGGCCGAGGCCAGCGCCACCGGGTGAGCCGGCTCTTCGATATCGCTGCGCTCGGCCAGCAGGCTCTCGATCCGCGAATAGGCGGCGCTGCCGCGCTCTATGATGTTGAACAGCCAGGCGATGGCGAACATGGGCCAGATCAGCTGACCGAGGTACATGGTGAAGCTGGTGAGCTCCCCCAGGGTCAGCTCGTCACGCAGCACCAGGGCGCTGCCGCCGGCCACCGCGAGGAAGTAGGAACAGCCGATGCACAGGTAAATCACGGGGTCGAACTTGGCATCGATACGGGCCACCGCCATGTTGCAGGCACCCGCCTCCCGGGTCAGTTCGGCAAAACCACGATCTTCGAGCGACTCCACCGCGTAGGACTTGAGCACTCGCACGCCGGAGAGCGCCTCCTGGGTCTTGTTGTTGAGCCGGGAAAAGGCCCCTTGCGCCGCCTTGAACTCCTTGTAGATCTGGGTGCCGAAGCGGTTCATGAAGAACGCCATCACCGGCAGCGGCAACAGGGAGAGCAAGGTCAGCTGCCAGGAGTACTGGCTGCACATGATGGAGAGCACCAGGATCCCGACGATCATGGAGTCCACCAGGGTCAACACCCCTTCCCCGGCGGTCATCTCCACCGCCTGGATGTCGTTGGTGGCGTGGGCCATCAGATCGCCGGTGCGGTGGCGCTGATAAAAGTCCGGGCTCATGCGGGTGAAGTGGCCAAAGAGCCGGTTGCGCAGCACATAGGCCAACCGGTAAGAGGCACCAAACAGCATGACCCGCCACACGTAGCGCAGTAGATAGATGAGCAGACCCAGGCCGAACAAGCCGGCCAGATAACCGGTCAGGGTGGCACTGTCCAGCGACCCTTTGGCGATGCCATCCACCACCCAGCCCACCACCTTGGGCGGGATCACGGTCAACAGGGCCACCATCATCAACAGTGAGATGGCGACCAGGTAACGCTGCCACTGCTCCTTGAAGAACCAGCCCAGCCTTGCAAATACGCTCACGTAGATATCCTTTGTCGCGGCAGGCCGAGGCTGCCGCCCGTCATGGAAAGCCCAATGCAATCGCCCCCGGCTGGGGGCGATACGAGGAGGTCATGATAGCCTGAAGCAGAAGGCTTGAGAATTATTGCTATTTCACTTGTTACAACAAACGATCATCGCGCTGTTCAAAGGCACCATACGATGCTTCATGCTGCTCTCCGGTCAGCAGGAAGTGAGACACCTCCTCCCGGGTCAGACTGAAGACCTGCTGCAACTGCTCCAGATCCTGCTCGGTGAGCTCTTCCTGCTGGCGCAGTCGCCACTCCAGCTCGCCGGCGAGGATCTGCAGGCGGGAGGCGGAGATGTTGGCGGAAACCCCCTTGAGGGTATGCAGCAACCGGCAGGCGATGTCGGGCTGCTGGCGACGCAGGGCGGAGCGGATCTCCCACAGGTCATCCTTGTGCTCCGACATGAACAGCTTGAACAGGATCTGCAGCGCCTCCTTGTCCTGCTCCAGCCGTCTGAGGGCATCCTCCAGATCCAGTACCCCCATCAGGTCGGGCGGCTTCACCTCCAGCGGCACCAACCGCTCGCCGCTGGCACTCTTCACCCACTGCAACAGGTTGTTGTAGAGATCGAGCTTGCTGACCGGCTTGGTGACATAGCCGTTCATCCCCACGCCGAGACAGCGTTCCCTGTCTCCCGGCATGGCGCTGGCCGTCAGGGCGATGATGGGCACATCGTGCTTGTCCACCATCTTGCGGATCTGGCGGGTAGCATCCAGCCCGTCCAGCACCGGCATCTGCAAGTCCATCAGGATCACGTCGAACGGCTGCTCGGCCACCCGCTCGACCGCCTCCCGGCCGTTGCCCACCACGGTCACCAGGGCATCGACCCGGCGCAGATATTCGATGATGAGCTGCTGGTTGACCCGGTTGTCCTCCGCCAGCAGCACCCGGGTGCCTTGCAGCAGCTCGCGAAAATGCTGCTGGTCGCCCTGCACCTCGGCCTGGCGGAACTGCTGATCGTGTGAACTGCCGTTGAGCAGCTCGTCCACCTTGGCCAGCAGGGCATTTTCGGTCATCGGCTTGGGCAGGAAGTGGGTCAGCCCCATGCTCTCCATCCGCCCGTGCAGTCCCTCCTTGGCCCAGGCACTGGTCATCAGGATGGGCAGTCGGCGCCACTGGCTGTGCTGGTACATCTCGAGCGCCAGATCCAGCCCATCCTCCTTCCCCATGCGCCAGTCGAGAATGGCCAGCCGGACGTTCTGCCCCTCTTCCCGCAGCACCTGACGAGCCCGCGAGAGGCTGTTGACCGCCATCACCCTGGCCCCGGCCCGGCCCAGGATATCCTTGGCCAGGTCAAGCACCAGCTCGTTGTCATCCATCACCAGCACCAGCGGCTGGTTTTCGAAGAAAACCCGCCGCCCGGAGACGCCGTACACCGCCTTGGTCATGGGGATCTCGAACTGAAACACCGAGCCCGCACCCGGTTTGCTCTGTACCGTGATCCGCCCTCCCATCAGCTCCACCAGCCGCTGGGAGATGTTGAGACCAAGCCCGGAGCCGCCATATTTGCGAGTGTTGCCCGCCTCCAGCTGGGTGAAGGGCTGGAACAGCTGGGCCTGTTTCTCCTCGGCAATACCGATGCCGGTGTCGCGCACGCTGAAACGCACCTGCATGGGATGGGGGTTGACCAGGGTGATGGACACCTCCACCTCGCCCCGCTCGGTGAACTTGATGGCGTTGTTGACCAGATTGACCAGCACCTGACCGAGGCGCAGCGGGTCGCCACGCAGAAAGTCGGGCACCGCCGGCGACTTGTTGATGATCACCTCGACGTGCTTGCGCTCGGCCAGATCGGCGAACATGCCCGCCAGCGAGTCGATCTGCTCGCTGAGATCGAAGTCGATCTCCTCCAGCGTCAGCTTGCCGGACTCCACCTTGGTCAGATCCAGAATGTCGTTGATGAGCAGCAGCAAGGTATCCGATGAGGATTTGATCTTGCTGAGATAATCTCGCTGCTGTTGATCCAGCTCGGTCTGCAGTGCCAGCGAGCTGAAGCCGATGATGGCGTTCATGGGGGTGCGGATCTCGTGGCTCATGTTGGCCAGAAAGTCGCTCTTGGCCTGGGCCAGCAAACCGGTCTGACGCGACAGCTCGCTCAGCTTCTGGTTGCGCCGCCACAGGGTCACCGCCACCAGACCGAAGCAGAGCATGGCCCCCCCTAGCACCATCAGGTAGAAGCGGCTCTTGAGAGAGGAGGCCTGCTCCATCTTGCTCTGTTTCCAGCGCGACAACCCCTCCAGCTCGTGCATGTCGATGACCTGGTTGCGCAGCACGTGATACGCCACGACCTGATGGCTGACATCCTCGCTCAGCTGGGCCAACCCGACCACCTCGGGATAAGCGGGATAGGCTGTCTTGAGACGGCGCTGCAGGGCCTGCAACTGCTGTTGCTCGCCTTTGTCCCAGCTGCGTTTGAGGTAATTGCTGAGCTGGGCCAGCTCGGTCAGATCGATGGCCAGCGGAGCGTCCGCCGGCAGGGTTGCCAGCAGGCTGTTCAGCTGCTTTTGAAAGGGCTGCTCTATGTACTCGATCGCCATCTCCATGGAGTAAAGCTTGGCGAGATCAAGCAGATAGCTGTCGATATCGTGCAACAGCGATTGAGAGTGAGGATTGTCGGCCGAGTCGGGGTCGTTGCGCACCTGGCGCACGAAACTGTCGAGGTTGCTCGACAGCTGATTGAGACGCTGCTGTACATTGCCGTCGTTGGCCTTCTCGCGCCCCAGCAGATAGACGGTATCGGTATTGACCCGGTTGAGGATCAACTCCGCCGCCACGCTGAGCTCCGAGGCTTTCTGCTGCTGGCTGAGCAGTTGCCAGCAATAGCCGGAAAACGCCAGCAGCGATACGATGATCAGGCTAAGTACAACACGATTGACCCGTGTCACATTATTCATCCCGTCTCGATTCTCATGTCATGGCCATGCATCCACCGACATCACGTCGCTACGGGATCACTGGCTGTGAAAGATAATTGACTGCTATGTTACCGTTACTCTGCCCTGACAGTGCAATAAAGATGTTGCAGGGCTTATGCATACAGGAATCAATTATGTCATTTATCACTACCTATTGTAGCCATTGCTTCACCAGGAACCGCCTGCCCGAGGAGAAGGTGGATTCAAATGCGAAGTGTGGTCGCTGCAAGAGCGAACTGTTCGCCACCACCCCGGTCACTGGCCAGGAGCAGCAGTTCGATACCCTGATCCAGTCCGACATCCCGGTCGTGGTCGACTTCTGGGCCAGCTGGTGTGGACCATGCCTTCAATTTTCACCTGTTTTTCAACAAGTTGCCAGTGAACTTGAGCCAAAAATCCGCTTCGTCAAGGTCGATACCGAGCAACAGGCCGCCATCGCGGCCCGCTACGCCATTCGCAGCATCCCCACCCTGATGGTATTCAAGCAGGGCAAGATGGTGGCTCAGCGCAGCGGCTCCCTGCCCCCCAGTCTGTTCAAGGAGTGGCTTGCCTCCTTCCTCAACAGCCACAAATGATACCAATTTGTTTAATTTATGTTTTATTTGTGTTTTAACTTATCTTGACTCTGTGAGTCTCGGCATGCTTTGACCAGATCCCCCTGTTTCAAACGGGGGGATGAATGTAATCTCGGCAACACAACAACAACCATAAATTAACCGAGAGAACGATATGCACACATCTGCAGTACCCTCTACTACCCCATCACGCTGGCTGGACGTCAAATCCGGGATCGTCATCCTGGATGTCCTGCTGCTCTGTGCCATGCTCGCCTGGCTGCCGTTTGACCCCAACGTCAACAAGGGGCTGGGGATCCTGGTCTTCATCGCCGTTCTCTGGCTGACCGAAGCAGTCAACATCACCATCACGGCCCTCTCCATCCCGGTACTTGCCACCCTGCTCGGGGTGTTTGACATGAGCAAGTCCCTGACGGATTTCGCCAACCCGGTGCTGTTTCTCTTCTTCGGCGGCTTCGCACTGGCTGCAGCCCTTTCCAAACAGGGGCTGGATACCCAGATCGCCGCCAAGGTGATGCAGCTTGCCAAGGGTCACCTCGGCTGGGCCGCCATCGTGCTCTTCACCATCACGGCCGCCCTCTCCATGTGGATCAGCAACACCGCTACCGCCGCCATGATGATGCCGCTGGCCCTCGGCATGCTCAAAGGCATCGACGCCCACAAGGAGCGCCGCACCCTGGTCTTCGTCCTGCTGGGGGTCGCCTACAGCGCCAGCATAGGCGGCATCGGCACCCTGGTGGGCAGCCCGCCCAACGCCATCGCGGCCGCCCAGATGGGGCTGGGTTTCACCGACTGGATGAAGTTTGGCATCCCGGTTGTGCTTATCTTCATGCCGGTGGGCATCGGCCTGCTGTATATGGTGACGCGCCCCGACCTCTCCCATCAGGTCAGCACCGAGAAGGTGACCATCCAGTGGACCGGTCAACGCAAGATCACCCTGCTCATCTTCCTGACCACGGTACTGCTGTGGATCGGCTCCCAACCCATCGCCAAGGCAATGGGGGGCATTCCCCAGTTCGATACCCTGATCGCCATGGGCGCCATCGTTGCCATTGCCATCAGCCGGGTGGCCAGCTGGGATGACATCAACCAGAACACCGACTGGGGCGTGCTGATGCTGTTCGGCGGTGGCCTCACCTTAAGCGCCATCCTGAAGCAGACCGGCGCCAACGCCTTCCTGGCGGAACACCTCTCCAACGGTCTGGCCACCATGCCGATCTTCATCATCCTGCTCTGCCTGGCCGCGTTCGTGGTGTTCCTGACCGAACTGGTCTCCAACACCGCCACCGCCGCCCTGTTGGTGCCGCTGTTTGCCGGGGTCGCCGAGGCACTGGGGGTCTCCCCCATCGTTGTCTCCGTGCTGATCGCCGTCGGCGCCTCCTGCGCCTTCATGCTGCCGGTGGCCACCCCGCCCAACGCCATCGTGTTCGCCAGCGGTTACATCAAACAACGTGAGATGATGCGAGCCGGCCTGGTGCTGAACCTGGTCTTCACCGTCATTCTGACCATGCTCGCCTACTTCATGGGCGACATACTGCACTGAGACATATTCACTGATATGCCGAATACCAAGGCCCCTGACGGGGCCTTTTTTATTGTCTCACTTGCCTACCGATTCTCGAGTGCACACCTTTTTCTCCCGCCCTCAGCCCCCCCCCTCATTCGACGTCACACGTCCTCAAATAGCAGAACTGTATGCAGAGGGTGGCAATGGGCAGTCGGGCAGTCGGGCAGTCGGGCAGTCGAGCAGTCGAGCAGTCGAGCAGTCGAGCAGTCGAGCAGTCGAGCAGTCGAGCAGTCGAGCAGTCGAGCAGTCGAGCAGTCGAGCAGTCGAGCAGTCTACTTTTCTCCCGAGTTCACACAACCAACGTCGCCCATGCCCAATAAAAAACCCCCGCATGGCGGGGGTTTGGGTTTGCTCTCTTGTCAGCCGATGCTGCAGGGCTTCAGGTTCCAGATCCGATCCACATAGTCCTGGATGGAGCGGTCGGAGTTGAACTTGCCCATGGTGGCCGAGTTGATGATGGCCTTTTTGGCCCACAGTGCCGGATCCCGATACCAGGTATCGATCAGCTTGTGTGCTTCCGAGTAGGAAGCAAAATCGGCCAGCGTCAGGTAGGGATCCCCCCCTTCCAGCAAGGAGCGCTTGATGGAGGAGAGCTCACCCGGACGACCCGGCGTGAAGTAGTCGGTATCAAACCAGTCCAGCACGGCTTTGAGCTCGGAGTTGGCGTAGTAGAAGTCATAAGGGTTGTAACCACGCCCCTTCAGTGCCTTCACCTCGTCCACGTTCAGACCGAAGATGGCGCAGTTCTCGGCCCCCGCCTCTTCGGCGATCTCGATGTTGGCACCGTCCAGGGTACCTATGGTGATGGCACCGTTCAGGGCCATCTTCATGTTGCCGGTACCGGAGGCTTCATAACCGGCAGTGGAGATCTGCTCGGAGACGTCGGCCGCCGGGATCAGCTTCTCGGCCAGGCTCACCCGGTAGTTCGGCATGAACACCACTTTCAGCTTGCCCTGAATGCGGGTGTCATTGTTGACCCGCTCCGCCAGCTTGTTGATGGCGTAGATGATGTCCTTGGCCAGCTTGTAACCGGGCGCCGCCTTGGAGCCGAAGATGAACACCCGCGGATGCATGTCGTAGTCGGGGTTGGCCAGCAGACGACGATAGAGCGCCATGATGTGAATGAGGTTCAGTTGCTGGCGCTTGTACTCGTGCAGACGCTTGATCTGGACGTCGAAGATTGCCTCGGCACTGACCTCGATACCGGTTTCCGCCTTGATGACCTTGACCAACTTCTCCTTGTTGTGGCGCTTGATGGTCATGAACTGCTTCTGGAAGGCCTTGTCGTCGGCAAACTTGGTGACGCTGCGCAGCTTGTCCAGTTGCAGCGGCCACTCCTTGCCCACCACTTCGTTGTAGAGCTCGGCCAATTCCGGGTTGCAGGCCAGCAGCCAGCGACGCGGGGTCACGCCGTTGGTGACGTTGCACATCTTCTCGGGCCACAGATCGGCATACTCGGGGAAGAGATCTTCCTTCACCAGCTTGGAGTGGATCTCGGCCACGCCGTTCACCTTGGAGGAGCCGATGACACACAGGTTGCCCATGCGCACCTTGCGCACCGATCCCTCTTCGATGATGGAGAGCTTGGCCTTGATGGCGTCGTTGCCCGGCCACTTGGGCTCCACCAGCTCGCCCAGGAAACGGGCGTTAATTTCGTAAATGATCTCGAGATGGCGCGGCAGCACCTTCTCAAACAGACTGACCGACCACTTCTCCAGCGCTTCCGGCAGCAGGGTGTGGTTGGTGTAGGAGAACACCTGGTAGCTGATGGCCCAGGCCGCTTCCCAAGTCAGACCCTCTTCATCCACCAGCACCCGCATCAGTTCGGGAATGGCGACGGTGGGGTGGGTATCGTTGAGCTGAATGGCGATCTGGGCGGCAAAGTTGCTGAAATCGGCGCCATGCACCCGCTTGTAGCGACGCATGATGTCCTTGATGGAGCAGGCACAGAAGAAGTACTGCTGGATCAGGCGCAGCTCTTTGCCCGCATCGGTCTCGTCATTCGGATAGAGCACCTTGGAGATGGTCTCGGCCTGGGCTTTTTCCGCCTGGGAGTCGATATAACCACCGGCGTTGAACACGTCCCAGTCAAAAAACTCGGAGGCGCGAGACTCCCACAGGCGCAGGATGTTGACGGTATGACCGCCAAAACCGACTACCGGAATATCCCAGGGCACCCCTTTGATCTTGCGACCGGCGTGCCACACCTTCTTGAGGCCGCCGTTGTCACCAAAGACGGTCTCCACGTAACCGTAGAGCGGGATCTCCTGCACCGATTCCGGGCGGCAGATCTCCCAAGGGTTGCCATATTCGCGCCAGGAGTCCGGACGCTCAATCTGACGGCCATCCTGAATTTCCTGACGGAACAGACCGTGCTCGTAGTGGATGCCATAGCCGACCGCCGGGTAGTTCAGGGTCGCCAGCGAATCGATGAAGCAGGCGGCCAGACGGCCCAGGCCGCCGTTGCCGAGTGCCATGTCAGGCTCTTGTTCACACAGATCGGTCAGTTCCAGACCGAGTTCGCCCAACGCCTCTTCGCAAATCTTGTACAGGGAGAGGTTGTGCAGGTTGTTGGAGGTCAGGCGCCCCATCAGGAATTCAGCAGAGAGATAGTGAATTGCACGAGTATCTTTCTTGAAGTGAGTCTGCTGAGTGCGGGTCAGGCGCTCGTACACCTGTTCGTTGACGGCGGCTGAGGTCGCTTTCCACCACGCTTCTGGCGAGGCTTTCTGTTCGCTTGTACCCAAGGTAGAACGCAGGTGACGCACGATACTCGCCTTGAGCTGATCTTTATCCAGTTGGAGATCCTGGTCTGTCTTCTTCTTGGTAGCCATAAACCATTTCCTTCGTTACAGAATAATAAATTGTTATCCCATCAGGGACCGGTGCTATTGTTATCTGAGAATATGTTCCGGCGTGGGCATACTAGCTAAAGCCGCAGCTTGAAAAGTTAACGCAAGTCACACTTTAACGTATAAAAATGACAGTTCAAGTTTGAAAACCCTTTCCTGAAACCTGCAAATACAAACCCATCATTTCCTTTAAAATCAGAACCTTAATATTGTGTTGCAAATATAAATTCATGAATAGGTTTTCAATGATTGCCAAGCGCTGAAAATCCATGAAAATAGCTGAAAATTCAGCGCACATTGAAAACGATTTCAATGTGCGCCATTCATGAAAAAATATAACAGTGCCATTCGGGGATTGTTCGCCGCTCAACCGTGAGCCTTGAACTGGTTGCTCATGGGATCGTAGTGGTAGCCAATCTGCAACAGGCGGGTGGCAAGCTGGTCTTCCGTCATGTCGTAATAGGCCAGCAATTCCTCCAGCCCGTCGCACTCCAGGCGCAGCTTCTCATTGATGATCCCGAGCAGGATATTGGCATCCAGTCGTTGCAAGGTGCTGACGTCCATCCTCATCTCTCCTCTGTACAGGACATACTGTATAACCATGGGCGCCCCTGCCCGCTTTGTCCATAGCCTGAAAACACCCACCTCAAGATTGAAGTTTATATATTTTAAAATCAATTAGTTAACTTCTTTCATTACCGTTCAGATCACATTTTTGGCCACAAACGGCTTGTCACTGCTGCGAACAACAACTACTGTATGTGCATACAGCATGGTTATTCATACAGGAAAGCATATGAGCCAGCCCATGAGCCACACCCTTGTCTCCGTCGCCAGCATGAGCAGCCCCTGGCCCACCCGCCATCAGGGCAAGCAGGACGAATATCGCCACTCTGCGAGCCTCACCCGGGAGCCGCCGCTGCTCGATGAGCTGGTGCGCTTGAGCCAGGGTGACACGGGCTGGATCCTGCTCATTGCGCCACCCGGTCTGCCCGTGGCCAAGCAGTTGCAGGCACAGGGGATCAATCCGGCTCGGGTACTGGTGGTACACAGCCCCAAGATCAAGAATTGGCAATCCACGCTGGAGCAGAGTCTGGGCAACGGCCGCTGCGCCGCCGTGCTGACCTGGCTGCCGGAACAGGTCACGCTGGATCGGGCCAAGCTGAGCAAGCTGGGGCAACGCTGTGGCGTATTGACCCGTTTCTTCGAGCCAGTCGCCTCCTCTCCCGCTCATGGTGGCTCGCTGGTCTATGGCGGACAGGATGTCTATCTCAATCACTGACCCCCAACCGAGTGTGGAGATGGGTTGTTCAACTAGATTGATGATGACTTTTTAATTGGGTGATGAATCGTTTGCCAATCACAGAGTAAAAAGAGCCCTTGCCGCCAGACAACCGTGGCAAGGGTGAAGAGACGCCAGCCGACTGACGGACGTGGGATCCAGCGTTGACAGCCTTGTGCACCACGCACAGAGAGCGGCAGTTGGCAGTTGGCAGTTGGCAGTTGGCAGTTGGCAGTTGGCAGTTGGCAGTTGGCAGTTGGCAGTTGGCAGTTGGCAGTTGGCAGTTGGCAGTTAAAATTCGCACGACAGACACGCAGACGAAAAGAAAAGGCGACCCTGGGGTCGCCTTCGTTTTGTTTGTTATGGCTGAGGCTGCATGACGGCCACATCCATGGCAGTCGCGCATCGCGCCCATGCACTCAGGGCATAATGACCCGGCTCCATACCGTAGGTGAACAGCCCTCAGGCATCTTCAACTCACGCCAGCTTGCCATCGAGCTCGGCAATCTTGGCAGACCAGTAGGCCGGCCCAGTCTCGTGGATATTGTTGCCCTGGGAGTCGACCGCCACGGTCACCGGCATGTCCTCGACTTCGAACTCATAGATGGCTTCCATGCCCAGATCGGCGAAGGCCACCACCCGCGCCTTCTTGATGGCCTTCGCCACCAGATAGGCGGCACCACCGACGGCCATCAGATAGACGGCCTGGTGCTGTTTGATGCTCTCGACCGTCTTGGGGCCCCGCTCGGACTTGCCGATCATGCCGATGAGGCCGGTTTCCCCCAGCATCATGTCGGTAAACTTGTCCATCCGGGTGGAGGTGGTCGGGCCGGCCGGGCCGACCACCTCGTCACGCACGGCATCGACCGGGCCCACGTAATAGATGAAGCGGTTGGTGAAATCGACCCCTTCCGGCAGCCCCTCACCTTTTTTCAGCATGTCGGCAATGCGCTTGTGAGCGGCATCACGACCGGTGAGGATCTTGCCGGAGAGCAGCACGGTATCCCCGCTCTTCCAGCTGGCGAGCTCTGCCTTGGTGATGCCGTCGACATTGACCCGGCGCACGTTGCCGCCAGCCGAGCGGGTGATCTCCGGCCAATCTTCCAGTTTCGGCGGGGTCAGTTCGGCCGGGCCGGAACCATCCAGCTCGAAGTGGACATGGCGGGTGGCCGCGCAGTTGGGGATCATCACCACCGGCTTGGAGGCGGCATGGGTCGGGGCGGACTTCACCTTCACGTCCAGCACGGTCGTGAGGCCACCGAGGCCCTGGGCACCGATGCCGAGCTTGTTGACCTTGTCGTAGAGCTCAACTCGCAGCTTCTCCTCTGTGGTCTCGGGGCCACGAGCGATCAGCTCCTGAATGTCGATGTGCTCCATCAGCGCTTCCTTGGCCAGCACGGCCGCCTTCTCGGCAGTACCGCCGATGCCGATGCCCAGCATGCCGGGCGGACACCAGCCGGCCCCCATGGTCGGCACGGTTTTCAGCACCCACTCGACGACGTCGTCGGAGGGGTTGAGCATCACCATCTTGGATTTGTTCTCGGAGCCGCCGCCCTTGGCCGCGATACTCACTTCCACCTTGTTGCCCGGGATCATGTCGATGTGCACCACGGCTGGGGCGTTGTCTTTGGTGTTCTTGCGGCTGCCGGCGGGGTCGGCCAGCACGGAGGCGCGCAGCGGGTTGTCCGGATTGGTGTAGGCGCGGCGCGTCCCTTCATCCACCATCTCCTGCACCGTCATGTCACTATCCCACTGCACCTGCATGCCGATCTTGACGAAGCAGGTGACGATGCCGGTATCCTGGCAGAGCGGACGATGACCTTCGGCGGACATGCGGGAGTTGATCAGGATCTGGGCCAGGGCATCCTTGGCGGCCGGGTTGATCTCCCGGTCATAGGCGGCCTTGGCGGCATGCACGAAATCGAGGGGGTGGTAGTAGGAGATGTACTGCAGGGCGTCGGCGATGGAATCGATAAAATCCTGTTTTTTAATGATGCTCATATCATCCTCACTGGTCCTTGTCTCCCGTGTTGGTTGGAGCAAGGGCTTCCATATGAGCCGTGCTTCGGTGGGGTGGTGCCAGGCGGTCTGCCTGTCTGCCCGATAAGACAACGGCGCGTTTTTTCTAAAAATTCCGGCGCCTATGATACGCTTGCCACCCCGTACCGGCTAGGGAGCAGGCTGCAAACTGTTGCCTGTGTAACAAAAAATGAAACCAACGCTGCATATCCACCATTTTGAACACCAGATGGCGCTCCATGCGCTGTTCGCCCGCCTTCACCACCTGCCCTGGGCCATGTTGCTGGGATCCGCTGGCCCGCTGGGTGCGGACAACCGCTTTGACATCATCACCGCCGATCCGCTGGCCACCCTGCAGACCGACGGGGCGCTGACCCGCATCGAGCAGGGAGAGCAACACGAGTCCAGTGAAGATGATCCGCTGACCTTGCTGGCCCGGTGCCAGCGCGACCTGCTGGGAGAGATCACCACTCAAGCGACCCCCCTGCCCTTCATCGGCGGGGCGCTCGGCCTGTTTGGCTATGATCTGGGCCGCCGCTTCGAGCGTCTGCCGAACCTGGCCGCCCGCGACGTCACCATCCCTGACATGGCGGTCGGCATCTATGACTGGGCCCTGCTGCGGGAGGTGGCAACGGGCAAATGGCATCTGGTGCACTGGGGCGACGAGGCCGGCCTTGCCCGCCGGCTGCAGTGGCTGGAGGCGCAGCACGAGCTTGCCGCAGACCCCTTCGCACTTGCAGGCGCTTGGCGCAGCAACATGAGCCGCGCCGAATATGGCGACAAATTTGCCCGGGTGCAGGCCTATCTGGCGGCAGGGGATTGCTATCAAATCAACCTGACCCAGCGTTTCAGCGCCCCCTATCGAGGTGACGAGTGGCAGGCTTACCAGGCGTTGTCACGGGCCAACCGCGCCCCCTTCTCGGCCTTCCTGCGCTTGCCGCAAGGGGCCATCCTGAGCCTCTCCCCCGAGCGTTTCCTGCTGCTCGACCAGCGCCACATCGAGACCAAGCCCATCAAGGGCACTCGCCCGCGGCTGGCCGACCCTGCGCTGGATCAAGCCAGTGCCCGCGAGCTGGCGGAGGCCGACAAGGACAGATCGGAAAATCTGATGATCGTGGATCTGCTGCGCAACGACATCGGCCGAGTTAGCCGGCCCGGTTCGGTCAGCGTGCCCAGCCTGTTTGCGGTGGAATCCTTTCCGGCGGTGCACCACCTGGTTTCCACCATTCACGGCGAACTGGATGCCCGCTGGCAGGGCGTGGATCTGCTGCGCGCCTGCTTCCCCGGTGGCTCCATCACAGGCGCCCCCAAGATCCGGGCCATGGAGATCATCGAGGAGCTGGAGCCCCAGCGGCGCAACGCCTACTGCGGCAGCATCGGCTACCTCAGCCAGCACGGCCGAATGGACACCAGCATCTGCATCCGCACCCTGATCGCCGCACAGGGCCAGCTCCACTGCTGGGCTGGCGGCGGCGTCATCGCCGACTCCGACGTGGACGACGAATATCAGGAAACCTATGACAAGGTGGCTCGCATCCTGCCGCTGCTGGACGCACTGCGTTGAAAACCTGACAAAATGATCTCAGCGACTTGAAGGAGTGAAGAAGAATCGAGATGGAACGAGCAGAACTGCTGACCCGCTTTTTGTTGCAACGCCCCGCCCCCTCTCACCGGCTGACGGTGGCCGGGCTCAAGCCCGCCGCCGTGCTGCTGCCGCTGGTTGAACGGGCCGACGGCCTGCAATTGCTGCTGACCCGGCGCAGCCCGCACCTGCGCCACCATGCGGGACAGATAAGCTTCCCCGGTGGCAGGCAGGATCCCGACGACCGGGATCTGATCCACACGGCGCTGCGGGAAACCCAGGAAGAGCTCGGCATAGTCCCGGCCCAGATAGAGGTGCTTGGCACCCTCGCTCCCCTCAACACCGTCTCGCAATATGACGTGCTGCCGGTGCTGGGACTGGTGGCGGCCGACTATCAGCTCACCCTGAGCCGAGACGAGGTCGACCAGGCCTTCGAAGTGCCGCTCAACCACCTGCTGGATCCGCGCCACCATATCGCCCTGACCATTCCCAGAGCCGATCACCTGCATACCATCTACTGGATCCCCTGGCAGGACCATTTTATCTGGGGCGCAACCGCCAGCATGATCCGCCAGCTGTCACGGCAACTCTCCAGATAACATATTGCCAACAAATGGCTGTGCAATATTCATGCGTTAACACTAAAATAACGTGGTATTTTATAAAAAATAATTGATTAATTCTTCTTTCGATCACATTTCCATAAAAGAGTGCGGTTTTCAGTCCCATAAAGGTGAATTTGATCAACATTTTTGATTAAAAAACCCGTATCCTTGCGCCGATTCTATAAAAACCACAATTCAGGGGTGAGACACATGTCTAATACTGTCACCGGCGCACAGGATGTTGCGACCTCACAGGAGCAAGGAACCCGCTCAGTCCAATCGCGTGGTTGGACCAAACAAGACACTCGCTGGGTAATCAGCCTGTTCGGCACCGCCGTCGGCGCCGGCATCCTGTTCCTGCCCATCAACGCCGGCATGGGCGGCTTCTGGCCGCTGGTGGTCATGGCGCTGCTGGTCGGCCCCATGACCTATCTGGCACACCGCGGCCTCGCCCGCTTCGTGCTCTCGTCAAGCAAACCCAATGCAGACATCACGGAAGTGGTGGAAGAGCACTTCGGCGTGGGTGCCGGCAAATTAATCACCCTGCTCTACTTCTTCGCCATCTACCCCATCGTGCTGATCTACGGGGTGGGCATCACCAATACCGTGGAAAGCTTCATGGTCAACCAGCTGCAGATGACGGCGCCGCCGCGCTGGATCCTCTCCATCGTGCTGATCATGGGCATGATGTCGGTGATGCTGGCTGGCGAGAAGCTGATGCTCAAAGTGACCGAGTTTCTGGTCTACCCGCTCATCGCCATCCTGGTGGGGATCTCCTTCTACCTGATCCCGGACTGGACCGGTGCCGCCCTCTCCCAGGTGCCGTCCGGCAAGGACTTTGCCATCACCCTGTGGCTGACCATCCCGGTGCTGGTGTTCTCCTTCAACCACAGCCCGGCGATCTCCAGCTTCTCCCTGGCCCAGCGCCGCGATCATGGCGAGCAGGCGGTCGAGAAGTCTGACGCCATCCTCAAGCGCACCGCGACCATCCTGCTCGGTTTCGTGATGTTCTTCGTCTTCTCCTGCGTGATGAGCCTGACCCCGGCACAGCTGGCCGAGGCCAAGTCCCAGAACATTGCCGTGCTCTCCTACCTGGCCAACCAGCACTCAAGCCCCATCATCTCCTACTTCGGTCCGCTGGTGGCGTTCGTGGCCATCGTCTCCTCCTTCTTCGGCCACTACCTGGGTGCCCGTGAAGGCCTGAAGGGGATGATCGTCCAGAACCTGCGCAAGTCCGGCAAGGAGCCGAACCACAAGAAGGTCGAGATCTTCATCATCGCCTTCTTCATCCTGACCCTGTGGGGCACCGCGGTGATCAACCCCTCCATCCTCGGCATGATCGAGTCGATGGGCGGCCCCATCATCGCCACCATCCTGTTCATCATGCCGATGTACGCCATCAAACGCGTGCCGGCCATGGCGAAGTATCAGGGCCACATCAGCAACGCCTTCGTGGCCCTGATGGGGATGACTGCCATCTCCGCCATTCTCTACCAGCTGATCGGCTGACGCTGACAGAGACCAGCAACAATGCCAGCCGGGTAACCGGCTGGCATTTTTTTATGGTGCAGGGCTGATTGCAGATCTTCACCAGGCAAAAAGAGAGGGCCCCTTGAGCGCGAGTTGGCTGGCAAGCCACAACAAACCGGCCATGCCTGCTCACGTTTTCGCTCTGACGACCCACCCTGCTCGGGCTGGTGTATCGAGCCACCGTCAAGTCGATCACTCCTGCCGCATCATCCGAGACGGCAAAGCCATCCCTCTTCCACGCTCGCACACCCCCTTCATCCCGACTCAGTGATATCTGCCAGGTTTCAGGTCGTGAAGCCTTCTTCTCTGTTTGCCGGGAGGGTTGCCAGGAGTCACGACAGCTACCCGCCCCATCCAGGCGGCAATAAAAAACGCCCTCGAATGAGGGCGTTGTCGTTGTGATAGAAAGATACGGCTATCAGGCTTCGCTGTTGGGCACCGGCGAGATGTCCAGCAGGGTCTCATCTTCGGCCATGCAGGCCGCGGCGGTGAACAGCACGTCGGTGGAGCTGTTGAGGGCCGTCTCTGCGGAGTCCTGCAGCACGCCGATGATAAAGCCGACCGCCACCACCTGCATGGCGATGTCGTTGCTGATGCCAAACAGGCTGCATGCCAACGGGATCAGCAGCAGGGAGCCGCCGGCCACACCGGAGGCGCCGCAGGCACTGACGGTCGCAACCACGGAGAGCAGAATGGCTGTCGCCGGATCCACGTCCATCCCCAGGGTGTGGACCGCCGCCATGGAGAGCACGGTAATGGTGATGGCCGCACCGGCCATGTTGATGGTGGCGCCCAGCGGGATGGAGACCGCGTAGGTATCCTCCGGCAGACGCAGTTTTTCGCACAGCGTCATGTTGACCGGGATGTTGGCGGCGGAGCTGCGGGTGAAGAAGGCGGTGACGCCGCTCTCTTTCAGGCAGGTCAGCACCAGCGGATAGGGATTGCGGCGGATCTTCCAGAACACGATGAGCGGGTTGACCACGAAGGCGATGAACAGCATGCAGCCGATCAGCACCACCAGCAGTTGGGCATAGCCAAACAGGGCCTCAAAACCGGTTTCCGCCAGGGTGGAGGCTACCAGACCCAGAATGCCGAGCGGCGCGCAGCGGATCACCGCTTTCACAATGGTGGAGACACCGTGGGACAGGTCGGTGATCACCGCCTTGGTCCCCTCGCTGGCGTGGCGCATGGCGATGCCAAGGCCGATGGCCCAGGCCAGAATGCCGATATAGTTGGCGTCCAGCAACGCCTTGACCGGGTTGGTCACCACGTTGAACAGCAGGGTCTGCAGCACCTCGGTGATGCCGCCGGGCGGGGTGATCTCGGCACTGTTGGCCACCAGGTGCAGGTTGGTGGGGAACAGGAAGCTTGCAACCACGGCCACCGCAGCCGCCAGGAAAGTTCCCAGCAGATAGAGCAGCAGGATCGGCTTCATGTTGGTTTTTTGACCCTGCTTGTGGCCGATGATCGCCGCCATCACCAGTACGAAGACCAGCAGCGGCGCCACCGCCTTCAAGGCGCCGACGAACAGGCTGCCGAGCAGACCCGCCGCTTTGGCCCATTCCGGCATGAACATGGCAAGGAGGATACCGAAGACCAGACCGACCAGGATCTGGCTAACCAGGCTGGTGCTGTTGACCAGTCTTATGAGGGGGTGTTGTTGTGTCATCAAATAGTCCCTGAGCACCTAAGTGCGTGAATCATTAGTCCTGTTGGCAACCGCTACACCAGGCGACACCCATGTCACGGGCTGGCGTCGTCTGCCCCGGCAAGCCTTCTGTCGAGCCTGTCCGGAAACACACGGGGTTGCGGACAAGGAATATCCCATCTGCAGCCGCTTTTTTCCACAGAATCACTGAAAAATATCCGCTTCGCCTCACAAAAAATCTACAACACCGAGATAACACAATATCAACAACGCTCAAATGGATGCCATTTTCCCTCCCGATTGGCCGCCAGCCTCCACCCGGCGGTGGTATCATGACGGTTTTGCCGCGGAGCCTTTGCCATGATCTCATCCCTGTTGACCCGTCACTTTGGCTTCGATCGGTTGAGGCCAGGACAGGAAGAGGTGATCAGCCGGCTGCTGGCGGGCAAGAACGCCGCCGCCATCTTCCCCACCGGTTCAGGCAAATCCCTCTGCTATCAGTTGCCGGCACTGGCCCTGCCCCACCTGACCCTGGTGATCTCCCCCCTGATCGCACTGATGCACGATCAGCTCGCCTTTTTGCGCAGCAAGGGGATTGCCGCCGCCACCCTCGACTCCAGCTTGACAGCGGAGGAGAGCCGCCGGGTGATGCAGCAGGCCAACGACGGCCAGCTCAAAATCCTGATGATCTCGGTGGAGCGCCTCAAGAACGAGCGCTTTCGCCGCTTCATCCAGCAGGTGCCGCTGTCAATGCTGGTGGTGGACGAGGCTCACTGCATTTCGGAATGGGGCCACAACTTTCGCCCCGACTACCTCAAGCTGCCTGACTATCGCCGCGAGCTGGCCATTCCCCAGGTGCTGCTGCTGACAGCCACCGCCACCCCGGCCGTGATGGCCGACATGCAGGCCAAATTCGACATCGAGGATGACGGGCTCATCGTCACCGGCTTTTATCGCGCCAACCTGGACCTGGCCGTCGTCCCCCTGCCCGCCGAGGCGCGCGATGGCTGGCTGCATGGGGAACTGGCGCGCGATCCCGCCGCCCCCACCATCATCTACGTCACCCTGCAGCACACCGCCGAAGCCTGTGCCGCCCAGTTGCAGCAGCGCGGGATCAGGGCCCGAGCCTATCATGCCGGGCTCGACGCCACCTTGCGCAGCCAGATCCAGCACGACTTCATGACCGGCAAGCTGGATTGCATCGTGGCCACCATCGCCTTTGGCATGGGCATCGACAAGGCCGATATTCGCCGGGTGATCCATTACGATCTGCCCAAGTCCATCGAAAACTACAGCCAGGAGATAGGCCGTGCCGGTCGCGACGGCCAGCCTTCCCGCTGCATCGTGCTGGCCAATCGCAGCCAGTTGCCGGTGCTGGAGAATTTCGTCTATGGCGACACTCCGGATCGCTCGGCCATCGTCGCACTGCTCGAGATCCTGCTGCAAAGCGGCAGCGAGTGGGAATTCAGCCTGCTGCGTCTATCCAATGAGACCAACATCCGCCAACTGCCTCTCAAGACCCTGCTGGTCTATCTGGAGATGGCGGGCATCATAGCCCCGGCCTACAGCTACTTTGCCGAGTACCGTTTCAAGTTCGTGCTGGAGAAAGCGGAGATCCTGGCCCGCTTCAATCCGGAGCGACGCCTGTTCCTGGAGCAGCTGTTCGCCTGCGCCCCGCAGGCCCGCAGCTGGTGCACCATGGACTTCGATGCGCTCTGGCAAGGCTATCAGGGGGAGCGGCACCGCGCGGCGGCGGCCTTGGACTACCTGCAGCAGCAGGGCTGGATCGAACTGGAAAGCAAGCAGATGACCGAGGTTTACCGGGTGCTGCGCCAGGAGATTGACGTAACTACCCTGACCGATCAGCTGCACAGCTTGTTTGAAAAGAAAGAACACAGCGAGCTGGCCCGTCTGCAGGCATTGCTGGGTTTCTTCACCTCAAGCAGTTGCCTGAGCCATGAACTGGCACGCTACTTTGCCGATCAGGCCGCGCCCACTCATTGCGGGCACTGCTCGGTCTGTCGGGGCGAAGTGGCAGAGCTCCCTCCCTTGCCCGGCCGGACACTGCCCAATGAACAGGGACTAAAAGCCTGGTGCGATCCCCTGGTGGCCCTGTGTCACACCCGGCATCCGCGCATCCTGACCCGCTTTCTGTGCGGTATCGCCACGCCACTCACCACCCGGGTCAAGGCGAAAAGCCTGGCCGGATTTGGCCAGCTGGCATCCCACCCCTTCGCCGACGTCCTGGCGGCGGTTTCCCGCATTTATCCGCTCCACCACGATCACTAGCTCACCAGACAGCGTCGATTGCGCTGAAAAAATAAGACCCTCGCATTTGCGAGGGTCAAGCCAACGGAAACGTGCTTAAACAGAGCTTTGTATCGGCAACCAGCCACTCTCTTGCTAAAGCGCTGACTGCCCGACACAGGGCCAATCTAGAGCAGTCGCAATGTAGCGTCAATGTAAAAATTAGAGCTAAAACACCAAACAATTAACCTTACGTGCACGTAAACGTAATGCCATTTCTGCTGCGTGGCGCGCTCCCCCTTGCCCTGACTGCGCTTGCGACAGCCGGCCAGGAACAATGCGGTGCAGTTTCCATTTTTTGACAAACATTTATTTTTTATGTCTTTGACATTTGCCTCACTATCATGGCAAAAATAATTTAACAGTCAGTAACATAGGTGTGTCACTGATTGCGCCTTCCCGCATCGGGTCGGGAAGTACCCTTGCAAATTTAAACCAATAGTTGGTGATGGATTACTGGGGGCTGTTGACTAGGCTTAATGAGGTAAACAGAACAAAAGTAGTGATCCACTCTTTTCAGGGTAAGCGACTATAACGAGGGCAAAGTTATGGGCATCTTCGAGCATTATCAACAGCGATATGAGAAAGCCAGGGAAGAGGAATACAGCATCCAGGAGTTCCTGGATATGTGTAAGCAGGACAAGTCCTGCTACGCCTCCGCCGCCGAACGTCTGCTGACCGCCATCGGTGAGCCTGAGATGGTCGACACCTCTGCCAATCCCAGACTCAGTCGTCTTTTTTCCAACCGCGTCGTGGCACGCTATCCCGCCTTCAAAGACTTCTACGGCATGGAAGAGGCCATCGAACAGATCGTCTCCTATCTCAAACACTCCGCCCAGGGGCTGGAAGAGAAGAAACAGATCCTCTATCTGCTGGGCCCGGTCGGCGGTGGTAAATCCTCGCTGGCAGAAAAACTCAAATCCCTGATGCAGAAGGTGCCTATCTATCGCATCAAGGGGTCACCGGTCAACGATCACCCCTTCTGCCTGTTCGACATTGAAGAAGATGGCGAGCTGCTGGAAAAAGAGTACGGCATCCCGCGCCGCTACCTGCGCCCTATCATGTCCCCCTGGGTCGCCAAGCGGCTGCACGAGTTTGGTGGCGACATCACCAAGTTCAAGGTGGAGAAGGTCAACCCCTCCATCCTCGACCAGATTGCCATTGCCAAGACAGAACCGGGCGATGACAACAACCAGGACATCTCCTCTCTGGTCGGCAAGGTGGACATCCGCATGCTGGAGCACTTCGCCCAGGATGACGCCGACGCTTACTCCTACTCGGGCGCGCTGTGCAAGGCGAACCAGGGGATCATGGAGTTCGTCGAGATGTTCAAGGCGCCCATCAAGGTGCTACACCCGCTGCTGACCGCCACCCAGGAGGGCAACTACAACGGTACCGAGGGGCTCTCCGCCCTCCCCTTCGACGGCATCCTGCTGGCTCACTCCAACGAATCCGAGTGGCAGCAGTTCCGCAACAACAAGAACAACGAGGCCTTCCTCGACCGGGTCTACATCGTCAAGGTGCCTTACTGCCTGCGGGTGTCGGAAGAGGTGAAGATCTACGAGAAGCTGCTGGTCAACAGTGAGCTGACCGATGCCAAGTGCGCCCCGGGAACCCTGGAGCTGCTGGGTCAGTTCTCCGTGCTGTCGCGCCTCAAGGAGCCGGAAAACTCCAGCATCTACTCCAAGATGCGGGTCTATGACGGCGAGAGCCTCAAAGACACCGATCCCAAGGCGAAGAGTTATCAGGAGTACCGCGATTACGCCGGTGTCGACGAGGGGATGAATGGCCTCTCCACCCGCTTTGCGTTCAAGATCCTCTCCCGCGTCTTCAACTTCGACCACGCGGAAGTGGCGGCCAACCCGGTACACCTCTTCTATGTGCTGGAGCAGCAGATCGAGCGCGAGCAGTTCCCGCAGGAGCTGCATGACCGCTACCTTGAATTCATCAAGGGCTATCTGACCCCGCGCTACGTGGAGTTCATCGGCAAAGAGATCCAGACCGCCTACCTCGAGTCCTACTCCGAGTACGGTCAGAACATCTTCGATCGCTACGTCACCTACGCCGATTTCTGGATCCAGGATCAGGAGTACCGTGACCCCGAGACCGGCCAACTGTTTGACCGCGCCTCCCTCAACAGCGAGCTGGAGAAAATTGAAAAACCCGCCGGGATCAGCAATCCGAAGGATTTCCGCAACGAAATCGTCAACTTCGTGCTGCGTGCCCGCGCCAACAATGCAGGCCGTAACCCCAACTGGACCAGTTACGAGAAGCTGCGCACCGTGATCGAGAAGAAGATGTTCTCCAACACGGAAGAGCTGCTGCCGGTTATCTCCTTCAACAGCAAAACCTCGGCCGAGGAGCAGAAGAAGCACGATAACTTTGTCGAACGGATGATGGAGAAAGGCTACACCCGCAAACAGGTGCGTCTGCTCTCCGAATGGTATCTCAGGGTACGCAAGTCATCCTGACCCTGACTGTTCAAGGGGGAGTTATGGCGCATTTTATCGACCGCAGGCTCAACGGCAAAAACAAAAGCGCTGTCAATCGGCAGCGCTTCATTCGCCGCTACAAGAAGCAGATCAAACAAGCGGTCTCTGATGCTGTCTCCAAGCGCAGCATTCAGGACGTGGATACCGGCGAAAGCATCAGCATCCCGACCAAGGACATCGGCGAGCCCCATTTCCATCAGGGGCAAGGCGGTAAACGGGAGATGGTGCACCCCGGCAACGACCAATTCGTCTCCGGCGACAAGATTGACCGCCCCAAGGGGGGAGGTGGCGGTCAGGGCTCCGGTGAGGGGCAGGCATCCAATCAGGGAGAGGGAGCGGACGACTTCGTCTTCCAAATCTCCAAGGATGAGTATCTGGACCTGCTGTTTGAAGATCTGGAGCTGCCGAGGCTGCAGAAAACCCAGCTCAATCAGCTGATGGAAGTCAAAACCTACCGGGCGGGTTACACCTCCAACGGGGTGCCCGCCAACATCAACGTGGTGCGTTCACTGCAAAACTCGCTGGCCCGCCGCATGGCGCTGCAGGCGGGCAAGAAACGCCAATTGCACGAACTGGAGGATCGTCTTGCTCTGTTGGCCGCCGATCCCACCGAACACTTTGCGGAGATGGCCCAGCTCGAAAAAGAGATCCGTGAGCTGAAGAGACGGATCGATGCGGTGCCCTTTATCGACACCTTCGATCTCAAGTTCAACAACTTCGTCAAGCGGCCCGTGCCTTCCAGCCAGGCGGTGATGTTCTGCCTGATGGACGTGTCAGGCTCCATGGATCAGGCCACCAAGGAGATGGCCAAGCGTTTCTATATCCTGCTCTATCTGTTCCTGAGCCGGACCTACAAGAACGTCGAAGTGGTCTACATCCGTCACCACACCCAGGCCAAGGAAGTGGACGAGCACGAATTTTTCTACTCCCAGGAGACGGGCGGCACCATCGTCTCCAGTGCGCTCAAGATGATGAACGACATCATCAACGAACGTTACCCCGCCAACCAGTGGAACATCTACGCGGCACAGGCGTCAGATGGTGACAACTGGGCCGACGACTCGCCGCAGTGCCGGGAGATCCTGGTGCGGGACATCATGCCGCGGGTGCGGTACTACTCCTACATCGAGATCACCACCCGTGCCCACCAGACCCTGTGGCACGAGTATGAATCGGTCGCCAGCCAGTTCCCCCACTTCGCGATGGAGCATATTCGCAAGGTCGAGGATATCTATCCGGTATTCCGGGAGCTGTTCAAGAAGCAAGCGGCTTGAGGGAGGTCATATGGTAGAAACCGCAAGAAAAGTAGCGCCGCTGGACGATGGCCCGGACTGGAACTTCGACCTGCTGGACATTTACCATCAAGAAATAGCCCGGGTCGCCAAATTCTATCGACTGGACACCTACCCCAACCAGATAGAGGTGATCACGGCGGAGCAGATGATGGATGCCTACTCCAGCGTCGGCATGCCCATCGGTTATCAGCACTGGTCATTCGGCAAGCGCTTCATCCATACCGAGCGCAACTACAAGCGTGGCCAGATGGGGCTGGCCTACGAGATCGTCATCAACTCGGATCCCTGCATCGCCTATCTGATGGAGGAGAACACCATGCCGATGCAGGCCCTGGTGATGGCCCACGCCTGCTACGGCCACAACTCCTTCTTCAAGAACAACTATCTGTTCAAGGCCTGGACCGATGCCTCTTCCATCATCGACTATCTGCTGTTTGCCAAGAACTACATCACCGAATGCGAAGAGAAGCACGGCATCGACGCGGTGGAGAAATTGCTCGACTCCTGCCATGCGCTGATGAACTTCGGGGTGGATCGTTACAAGCGGCCTCAGAAGATCTCCATGGCCGAAGAGAAGCGACGCCAGAAGGCACGGGAAGACTATCTGCAAACCCAGGTCAACGAGCTGTGGCGCACCCTGCCCAAACAGCACAAGGCCTCCGGGGTAGAAGACAGGCGCTATCCGGCCGAGCCACAGGAGAACATTCTCTATTTCATCGAGAAGAATGCCCCCCTGCTGGAGCCCTGGCAGCGCGAGATAGTGCGCATTGTGCGCAAGATCAGCCAGTACTTCTACCCGCAGAAACAGACCCAGGTGATGAACGAAGGGTGGGCCACCTTCTGGCACTACACCATCCTCAACCACCTCTATGACGAGGGCAAGATAAGCGATCGCTTCATGATCGAGGTGCTGCACAGCCACACCAACGTGGTCTATCAGCCCCCCTACAACAGTCGCTACTACTCGGGGATCAACCCCTACGCCCTCGGTTTTGCCATGTTCACCGATCTGCGCCGCATCTGCGAGCACCCGACCGAGGAGGACAGATACTGGTTCCCCGACTACGCCGGCAGCAACTGGGTGGAGACGCTGCATTTCGCCATGCAGAACTTCAAGGACGAGAGCTTCATCAGCCAGTTTTTGAGTCCCAAGGTGATGCGCGACATGAAGCTGTTCGCCATCGATGACGACGATCTGAAGAACTACCTGAAGGTCTCGGCCATCCACAATGACGAAGGCTATCGTCAGGTGCGCAACACCCTGTCAGCCCAGTACAACCTGAGCAATCTGGAGCCCAACATCCAAGTCTACAACGTGGCGGTGAAGGGGGATCGCTCCCTCACCCTGCGCTATGTGCCACACAACCGGATCCCGCTGGGGGACTCCCGTCACGAGGTGCTCAAGCATCTGCACCAGCTGTGGGGTTTCGACGTGATACTGGAGCAGGACAATGGCGAACTGCCTCCCGACATCATAGGGCGCTGTCCGGAGAAGAAGCCGGTCTAATCCCCTCGCCTTGCAGCCATAAAAAAACGCGCCAATCGGCGCGTTTTTCTTGCATCAGAACAGGCTCAGTTGTCGCAGAGATTGCTCGGCATGTCCTGGCGCAGGCGGGTCCAGAGTTTGCCGGACTCGATGCCGTATTGGCGCACCGTCATGAACACGGCCTCGTGATTCTTGGTCTCGGCCAGGTCAAGCAGGGTCTTGTAGTAGGCATCCGCGGTTTCACGCGCCTGCTTGTCGGAGAAGTAGTAGCGGCCAACCCGGCTGTACAGCCCTTTGAAACCGTTCAGGATCAAGGCGTAGATGGGGTTGCCGGAGGCGAACGACAGCTGATGGTGCAACCGGTAGTCGAAGTCCGCATAGGCTTCGGCGCTGTTCTCCACCTCGGCAGCGCCGCGCAGGATCTCGGCGGCCTGCTCCGGGTTGTTGCGGATCGCGCCACGAATGAAGATGGTGCAGATGTTGGTACGCGCCGACAGCAGCTGAGCCACCAGATCCGGTACCTTGTCCTGATCGAGGCGAGCCAGGGTCTCCAGAATGTTGAGTCCCGAGGTCTCCCAGAAGTTGTTCACCTTGGTCGGTTTGCCATGCTGGATGGTGAGCCAGCCATCGCGGGCCAGACGCTGCAGCACTTCACGCAAGGTGGTTCGGGTCACGCCAATCAGCTCGGACAGCTCGCGCTCGGCCGGCAAGATGGATCCTGGAGGAAAGCGATTGTTCCAGATGGACTCGATGATGTATTCCTCGGCAAACCCTGCGGGGCTCTGCGCTTTTATGACCATGTAGTGACTCTGTTGTAGTACGTAAAAAAGGCTCACGAATAATAGCAAAGCAGGGAGGGCTGGCAAGCAGAAGGTCAGTCCTCTGCTCACATCGGCGGGGGATTTTGTTAAAAAAATGTATTTCAGCCGGCAATAGGTGCCAGCCAACCCCTGTGTTGTCCATAAAACCACCATACTCATGGGCAAGGGCGACTATGTTATTTATAGTTAATGCTCTTTTTGATTAAAATCATGAGGAATCAATCTGATAAGGGACAACATCCGGATGTTCTGGTCGAGCCTGTCTTGACTGCATAGACGCAGATACCAACCACAAAACAGAGACCCATTATTATGCCAATCAGCTTAGGGCAAGCCTTTGCCAGGAACTTTCTAGGCAACGCCCCCCAGTGGTACAAGGCCGCTATTCTTCTATTCCTGCTGATCAACCCGATCGCCTTTTATCTCGATCCCTTCATGGCCGGCTGGCTGCTGGTCGTCGAGTTCATTTTCACCCTGGCCATGGCCCTCAAGTGCTATCCGCTGCAACCCGGCGGCCTGCTGGCCATCGAGGCAGTGCTGATCGGCATGACCTCGGCACAGCAGGTCAAACACGAACTGGTCGCCAATATCGAAGTGCTGCTGCTGCTGGTGTTCATGGTGGCCGGCATCTACTTCATGAAGCAGCTGTTGCTCTACGTGTTCACCAAGCTGCTGATCCGGATCCGCTCCAAAACGATGCTATCCCTGGCGTTTTGTCTGGTCTCCGCCTTCCTGTCAGCCTTCCTCGATGCCCTCACCGTGATTGCCGTGGTGATCAGCGTCGCCACCGGCTTCTACGCCATCTATCACAAGGTCTCCTCCGGCAAGGAGTTTGGCCACTCCCACGATTACACCGATGATGGCACCGTCAACGAGCTCAATCGTCAGCACCTGGATGACTTTCGCGCCTTCCTGCGCAGCCTGATGATGCATGCCGCCATCGGTACTGCCCTCGGTGGTGTCTGCACCCTGGTGGGAGAGCCGCAGAACCTGATCATCGGTGAACAGGCCGGCTGGAACTTCGTCGAATTCGCCATTCGCATGTCTCCGGTCACGGTTCCGGTGTTTATCTGCGGTCTGCTGACCTGCGTCCTGGTCGAAAAGTGTCGCTGGTTTGGCTATGGCGCCAAATTGCCGGACGCGGTACGTCGCATCATGGAGGATTACAACCGTTATGAAGAGGCCGAGCGCACCGCTCAGGACAAGGCCAAGCTGATCGTGCAGGCGGTGATCGCCCTCTGGCTCATTCTGGGGCTTGCTCTGCACCTGGCGGCGGTGGGCCTCATCGGCCTGTCAGTCATCGTGCTGGCCACCTCCCTCACCGGCATCACCGAAGAGCACTCCCTCGGCAAGGCATTCCAGGAGGCACTGCCCTTTACCGCCCTGCTGGCCGTCTTCTTCAGCGTGGTCGCCGTCATCATCGATCAGCAGCTGTTCAAGCCGGTGATCCAGTGGGTGCTGGCGGCCGAACCCGACGCCCAGCTCGCGCTCTTCTACCTGGCCAACGGCCTGCTCTCCATGGTCAGTGACAACGTCTTCGTCGGCACCGTCTACATCAACGAGGTGAAGACCGCCCTGCTCAACAATGCCATCAGCCGCGAGCAGTTTGAGCTGCTGGCGGTGGCCATCAACACCGGTACCAACCTGCCGTCGGTAGCCACCCCCAACGGCCAGGCCGCCTTCCTGTTCATGCTGACGTCGGCACTGGCGCCGCTGCTGCGCCTCTCCTACGGCCGGATGGTGTGGATGGCGCTGCCCTATACCCTGGTGCTGGGTCTGGTGGGTTTCTTCTCGGTGGAGTTTCTGCTCGGCCCGCTTACCGACTGGTACTATCAGGCCGGCTGGCTGACGCTCGACAACGCCGCGCCTGCGGTACTGTCCGCACTCTACTGAGTGCCATGAGGGCCCGCCTGGGCCCTTTCTTTTTGGCCCCTGCTCTGCTCTAATTCAGCCACTGTTTTTTCTGTGAGATCAACCAGATGATTGAGTTTCTGCGCCGTATAGCCGCCCATCGCCTGGCATGGGGCCTGCTTGCAGCCTCCGCCCTGTTCCTCGAGTTGAGCGCCCTCTTCTTCCAGCACGTGCTGGGTCTGCATCCCTGCGTCATGTGCATCTATGAGCGGCTCGCCACTCTCGGGGTCCTCATGGCGGCGCTGCTCGGCATGGTGGCTCCGCAGAAATGGTATGTGCGCTGGAGCGCCCTGCTGATGTGGGGCGCCAGTGCCTTCTGGGGCCTGAAGCTGGCGCTCAAGCATGTGGACTATCAGGTGAACCCCTCTCCCTTCAATGTCTGCGAAGGGTTTGTCGACTTCCCGAGCTGGGCACCGCTGGATCAGTGGATCCCCTGGATGTTCTTCCCGGATGGCGACTGCAGCGAGGTCAGCTGGCAGTTCCTGAGCTTCTCCATGCCCCAGTGGCTGGTGGCCATCTTCGCCGCCTACTTGCTGGTGTTCGTTGTGGTGGCCATCGGCAACCTGGTCAAGGGGCGCTGCTGCAACTAGGTCGGATCAACATCATCCGTCGCGAAAAGGGAGCCAGTGGCTCCCTTTTTCATGAAGACTGCGGGCGGCGTCTTGAGCTCTGATATCGCTCTTCAACGTCTCGCTCCCCTGCCAGCCATCCTGGTGACTGCCTGCTTGCTCGCCGATTGGCCTTTCCTCCAGGCTCATCAGTGAGAAATCAGTAATCAGCACCATGCTCAAACAAAAAAGGGAGCCTGCGGCTCCCTCTCATGACACGGCCAACAAGGCTGACTCAGGAAGCCACCTTGCCGGCGTTGAGCTTGGCTTTCACCATGCCGATCACCATGGGCAGCAGCGAGATACCGATGATGCCGAAGATGAGCAGGGTAAAGTTCTGACGCACCACCGGCAGGTTGCCGAAAAAGTGGCCGGCGTAGACAAAGGAGATCACCCACAAGAGCCCTCCCACCAGATTGAACGCCAGGAAGCGCGGATAGGTCATGGCCCCCATGCCCGCCACGAAGGGGGCGAAGGTGCGCACTATGGGCAGGAAGCGGGTGATGATGATGGTCTTGCCGCCGTGTCTGGCGTAGAAGGCGTGGGTCTTGTCCAGATAGTCCCGCCGGAAGATCTTGGAGTCCGGGTTGCGAAACAGCTGCTCGCCGAAGAAGTGACCTATGGTGTAGTTCACCACGTTGCCGAGCACGGCAGCGATGATCAACACGGCCGCCAGGGTGTGCACGTCCAGCACGCTGCCCACGGTGAGGGCACCGGCGGCAAACAGCAGGGAGTCACCCGGCAGGAAGGGGGTGACCACCAGTCCGGTCTCGCAGAAGATGATGAGAAACAGGATGGCGTAAACCCAGATACCGTAGTTTTCAAACAGCTCTTTCAGATGCACGTCAACGTGCAGGATAAAGTCGATTGCAAAGAGGATCAGATCCATTTTTCCATACTCATAATGTGAACGGCGTGGAGTCTACGCCAATGCCAGGCAGGCCACAATCGCTGTGGAGTGCCTCCTGTGCTCGCCGCCAGGCGTCGCTCGAATGAAACCCTTTATCCCGCCTCAGCCTCCCCCCGATATCGCAAACCTGTCGTGCCCTGACCGCTCAGGAGGCGCTCTCCAGATCCTTGCGCACCGGCGCCGGCAGACAGCGCTCCCAGCCCCACAGGAGGAGCAACAGCAGGGTGGCATCATCGAGCCAGCCGACCAGCGGCACCAGGTCGGGCACCAGATCCACCGGGCTGATGCCGTAGAGCAGCACCAGGATCACCAACCCCCTGGCCCACCAGGGGGTGGCAGGATGGCGAAAGCCCTGATAGAGGCGACGCAAGCGCCGCCAGATGAGCCAGCGTCGGGCGCTCATGACTCGATCAGCTCGCCGCGCAGCCGCTGGATCTGATCCCGCAGCGCCGCCGCCTGCTCGAACTCCAGATCTCGCGCATGCTGGAACATCTGCTCCTCCATTCGTTTGATCTCCTTGGCGATCTCGCTGGCGGAGCGGGCGTGGTACTCCCCTTGCGGCTCGGCGGCCTTGCGGCTCCCCTTGCCGGCCTTGCCCGCGGTGCGGCTGCCCCCCATGTCCATCACATCGCCGACGGACTTGTTGAGCCCCTTCGGCGTGATGCCGTGCTCCAGGTTATGGGCGTGCTGCAGGGCGCGGCGCCGCTCGGTCTCTTCAATGGCGACCTTCATGGAGTTGGTGATAGTATCCCCGTAGAGGATCACCTTGCCGTTGAGGTTGCGCGCCGCCCGACCTATGGTCTGGATAAGCGAACGGGTGGAGCGCAGGAAGCCCTCTTTATCAGCATCCAGGATGGCCACCAGGGAGACCTCCGGCATGTCGAGGCCTTCGCGCAGCAGGTTGATGCCCACCAGCACGTCGAATTTGCCAAGGCGCAGGTCGCGGATGATCTCCACCCGCTCCACGGTATCGATGTCGGAGTGCAGATAGCGCACCCGCACCTCGTGATCCGCCAGGTATTCGGTCAAGTCCTCCGCCATCCGCTTGGTGAGGGTGGTGACCAGCACCCGCTCCTCCACCGCCACCCGCTTGCGGATCTCGGAGAGCAGATCGTCCACCTGGGTGCTGACCGGCCGCACTTCCACCTCGGGGTCAAGCAGACCGGTGGGGCGCACCACCTGCTGCACCACATCGCCGCCGGATTTGTCCAGCTCGTAGGGGCCCGGGGTCGCCGAGACGAACACCGTCTGCGGCATCAGCGCCTCGAACTCGTCGAACTTGAGCGGCCGGTTGTCCAGCGCCGACGGCAGCCGGAAGCCGTACTCCACCAGGGTCTCCTTGCGGGATCTGTCCCCTTTGAACATGGCGCCGATCTGCGGCACGGTGACGTGGGATTCGTCGATGATGAGCAGGCCATCCCCCGGCAGGTAGTCGAACAGGGTGGGCGGCGGTTCCCCCGGCGCGCGGCCGGAGAGGTAGCGGCTGTAGTTCTCGATGCCGGAGCAGTAACCCAGCTCCTGCATCATCTCCATGTCGAACTGGGTGCGCTGGCTGATGCGCTGCTCTTCCACCAGCTTGTTGAGGGACAACAACTGCTCGCGCCGCCCCTTGAGCTCCTCCTTGATGTGCTCGATGGCCCCCAGGATGGTCTCGCGCGGGGTGGCGTAGTGGGTCTTGGGGTAGATGGTGTAGCGCACCACCGTCTGCTCGATGGCACCGGTCAGCGGATCGAACAGGGAGAGCCGCTCCACCTCTTCGTCAAACAGCTCCACCCGCAGGGCCAGCTTGTCCGACTCGGCGGGGTAGATGTCCATCACCTCCCCCCGCACCCGGAAGGTGCCGCGCTGGAAGGCCATGTCGTTGCGGGTGTACTGCAGCTCGGCGAGGCGGCGCAATATGTCCCGCTGGTTGATGACGTCCCCCACTTTGAGGTGCAGCATCATGCTGAGGTAGGCCTGCGGATCCCCCAGGCCGTAGATGGCCGACACCGAGGCGACGATCACCACGTCGCGCCGCTCCAGCAGCGCCTTGGTGGCCGACAGCCGCATCTGCTCGATGTGATCGTTGATGGAGGCATCCTTCTCGATGAAGGTGTCGGTGGTCGGCACATAGGCCTCGGGCTGGTAGTAGTCGTAATAAGAGACGAAATACTCCACCGCGTTGTCGGGGAAGAACTCCTTCATCTCGCCATAGAGCTGGGCCGCCAGGGTCTTGTTGGGAGCCAGGATCATGGTGGGACGATTGAGGGTCGCGATGACGTTGGCCATGGTGAAGGTCTTGCCCGAGCCGGTCACCCCGAGCAGGGTCTGATGGGCGAGGCCAGACTCGATGCCGTCGAGCAGCTGGGCGATGGCCCTCGGCTGATCCCCGGCGGGTTGAAACTGGCTGGCCAGCTTGAATAACTTGCTCATGACGACTCCCGGCAAAAAATACGCAAGAGCAGAAGTGTACTCCGAGATGGGGTGGCCTGGGTATCCACTCTGGCAGCAGAAGCGGCTATTGACCTCGAAATGCGACCTCTGTATGATGCTCCTCCTTGCCTGATGTTCCCCCGTAGTTCAGTCGGTAGAACGGCGGACTGTTAATCCGTATGTCACTGGTTCAAGTCCAGTCGGGGGAGCCAATTCCTCACCATCTCGGTGCAAGTTATCCACTTTAGTGCTTTCCTCTACCAATTTTAATGCACAAGCCGCACCCTGCGGTGACCTCTCCCTTTTTCTCCCCCATCCGCCTCGACAGCGTTTTGTTCTGCTGCGCGTAACTATTTGATTTTTATAGAAACAATCTTTATCTGGTATTTTTTGAACAGCCCTTGCAGCCCAGTATTGGCGCGGGCTACAGCCTGATCACCAAGTTTCATGAACAGGGTTATCCACAGTTTCTGTGGGTAAGTAGGCCAAAGCCAATGACGGCCTAGGCTGGCAGGCCATTGCCGGCAAGGCCGGCACGTTTGACTCGCCAACCTCATTTTCTGCTGTTTTTGCCGCGCCCCCCGAATGGGTCGCCAGTGCCCCCATCAGATGCTTTTTACAGATATCTTTTCGCCATCCCGCCACGGATGGGTCACCCTGCACGGGCGGGCCGCGACCAACCGCCAGACTCATCCCATTCCCATCAGTCAAAAATGCTGCCAGAGAGCCAAATCAGCCGACCAAACAGCAGAGCGTAAAATTTCAAGCGGCCCCCAAAGACGAGGATCACAGATAGCAGGAATCACTAATTGACAACGGGGCTGACAGAGGGAAATAGAGGTCATTGCCGCAGGTGCCCCGCAGTTTCCCTCATGACCCCCATGGCGGTGGCGGGTTAGTACCGATTAATGCGCCTTTGACGCTTCTTTATTGGTGAGGGATCCGGCACAATGTCGGCCCCACTTTTTTCCTCGGTTTTTCCGGGCATGACCATAGATTTCGTGACACTGCTACATCAAAGCGACTCCCTGCTGCTGTTCGTGGTACTGGCCTTCGGCCTGCTGCTCGGTAAAGTCAGGTTCGGCAACTTCCAGATCGGCAACACCATAGGCGTGCTGTTTACCGCCCTGCTGTTCGGCCAGATGGGCTTCGAATTCAGCACCACCACGGAGAACGTCGGCTTCATGCTGTTCATCTTCTGCGTGGGGATCGAAGCGGGGCCGCACTTCTTCAGCGTCTTCCTGCGCGACGGCATCCACTACATCACCCTGACCCTGGTGATCCTGCTGACCGCCCTCTTCCTTACCGTGGGACTGGCCAAGTTCTTCAACCTGGGGCCGGGCATGGCCGCCGGCATCCTGGCCGGTTCGCTCACCTCGACCCCGGCGCTGGTGGGGGCTCAGGATGCCCTGCGCAGCGGCCTGCTCAATCTCCCCCATCAAACCGACATGCAGTCGGTGCTCGACAACATGGGCATCGGCTATGCCCTGACTTATCTGGTGGGACTGGTGGGCCTGATGATGGTGGTGCGCTACCTCCCCTCGCTGGCACGGCTCGACCTCAACACCGAGGCGCAGAAGATCGCCCGCGAGCGCGGTCTCTCCGACAACGAGAGCCGCAAGACCTACCTGCCCATCATCCGCGCCTACCGGGTCGGCCCCGAACTGGCGGCCTGGATCGGTGGTCGCACCCTGCGCGAGACCGGTATCTATCCTCACACCGGCTGCTACGTGGAGCGGATCCGCCGCAACGGCATCCTGGCGAGTCCGGATGGTGACGCCGTCATTCAGGAAGGGGACGAGATCGCCCTGGTGGGCTACCCAGAGAGTCACGAGAAGCTCGACGTCAACTACCGCAACGGCAAGGAGGTGTTCGACCGCAACCTGCTTGACCTGCAGATCGTCACCGAAGAGATCGTGGTGAAGAACGACGCCGTGGTGGGTCGCCATCTGGTGGAGCTCAACCTCACCGAGAAGGGCTGCTTCCTCAACCGGGTGGTGCGCTCCCAGATCGAGATGCCGTTCGATCGCAACATCATGCTGCAAAAGGGCGACGTGCTGCAGATCAGTGGCGAGAAGCAGCGGGTCAAGCTGCTGGCCAACAAGATCGGCTTCATCAGCATTCACAGCCAGACCACGGATCTGGTGGCCTTCACCACCTTCTTCGTGCTGGGCCTGCTGATTGGCTCCGTCTCCCTGGTGTTCGGCCAGCTGGAGTTTGGCCTCGGCAACGCCGTCGGCCTGCTGCTGGCGGGGATCCTGATGGGCTACCTGCGCGCCAACCACCCCACGGTCGGCTATGTGCCGCCGGGCGCCCTGCGACTGGCCAAGGATCTCGGCCTTGCCGTCTTCATGGTGAGCACCGGCCTCAAGGCGGGGGGCGGCATCCTGGATCACCTGAGCGAAGTGGGGATGGTGGTGCTCTTCTCCGGCATGCTGGTGACTACCTTGCCGGTGCTGGTGGGCTACCTGTTCGGCGTCTGGGTGCTGAAGATGAACCCGGCCCTGTTGCTCGGCGCCATCACCGGGGCCCGTACCTGCGCCCCGGCCATGGACGTGGTGAACGAGGCGGCCAACAGCTCCATCCCGGCGCTCGGCTATGCCGGCACCTATGCGGTGGCCAACGTCATGCTGACCCTGGCAGGCTCCTTCATCATCGGCTTCTGGTTCTAGCGCCGACCAAGTACCCTCAAAGGGGAGCCACTGAGGCTCCCCTTTTTATTCTCTGCTCTGTTCCCCACTTCCCCGCTGCCTGCCCTCTCATCGGATAGGGCCTATGGTGCTATCCACCCCCCGCCGAGCAAACCCAATGAGCTAAAGCGCCCGCCCCATGCCGCTTACACTCAATGAAACAGACGAGGGCAGTATCATGACGCGGTTATGGATCCTCCTCCTGTGCGGACTGCTGTGCGGCCCGCTGCAGGCCGCAACGCCAACGCAGGCCGACGCTGAACCGGCCGCACTGACGTTCAACAGCGACCAGCTGGCCCAGCCCCAGCTTGGCGATCTCGATGCCATGCTGGCACGGCGCTCCATCCGGGTGCTCACCACCTACAACAAGACAGGTTACTTCATCGACAAGGGGATACAGCGGGGCGTCACCTACGACGCCTTCATGTTGCTGGAGAAGCGGCTCAACGAGCAGTTGCGCAAGCAAAAGAACCTCAAGCGCCATCTCAAGCTGCACCTGATCTTCATCCCGGTGGCGCGCGAAGCCCTGCTGGATGCCCTCATCGCGGGCAAGGGTGACATCGCCGCCGCCAACCTCACCATCACGGACAAGCGCAAGGAGCAGGGCGTGGCATTCACCGCCCCCCTGCTCGACAACGTGCGGGAGCTGCTCATCTCCGGCCCCCTCTCCCCCAAGGTGGAAAGTGCCGCCGACCTGGCCGGTCAGCGCATCTACGTGCGCCCCTCCTCCAGCTACTTCGAGAGCCTCATGGCCTACAACCAGGCACTCAAGGCGGCGGGAGAGCCGCTCATCGACATTCAGCCGGCCCCCGAGGCACTGGAGGACGAAGATCTGGTGGAGATGGTCAACGCCGGCCTGCTCCCTTTCATCGTCATGGACGAGCACAAGGCGCGCTTCTGGCGGAAAATCTTTCCCGCCATCCGGATCCATGAACAGCCGGTGTTCCGGCAAGGGGGTGTCATCGCCTGGGCGGTGCGCAAAGAGAGCCCGCAACTGCTGGCCATGCTCAACAAACAGATCAAGGCGCTGCGCGGCAAGGCGACCGGGGACGAGCTCCTCGCCCGTTATCTCAAGCAGAACAAGTTCGTCAAGAGCGCCGCCGCCGAGGCCGAGCGCAAGAAGTTTCTGCAGGTGGTGGATCTGTTTCGCGCGTATGGCGAGAAATACGAGGTGGACTGGCTGCTGATGGCTGCCCAGGGTTATCAGGAGTCGGCCCTCAACCATCAGGCGCGCAGCCACGTCGGCGCCATCGGCATCATGCAGATCATGCCCGCCACCGGCAAGGGCCTGAAGGTGGGCGACATCCGCCAGCTCGAGCCCAACATCCATGGCGGCGTCAAATACATGCGCTGGATGATCGACCACTACTATGCGGACGAGCCCATGACCGCCCTCGACAAGGCGCTCTTCTCGTTCGCCTCCTACAATGCCGGCCCCGCCCGGGTGGCGCGGCTGCGCACCGAGGCCAAGAAACGGGGGCTGGATCCCAACGTCTGGTTTCACAACGTCGAGTACGTGGCGGCGGAGAAGATAGGGCCCGAGACCGTGACCTACGTGGGCAACATCTACAAGTACTACATCGCCTACAAGCTGGTGGTGGAGCAGATGCAGCGCAAGCAGCAGGCGAGCGAAGCCCTCAAGCAGCAGGGAGCCAGCGGCGACCAGGTCTCCGCCGCCCCCGCATCACAGGGATAAGTCAGCCCCCTCTTTCGCGAGGCTCCCCTTCTGACGGGGAACCTCGCGCCTTTTCAGCCGGAGGCGCAGTGCAACCTGCCCCCTTCCGGCCTGCCATGAGCGAGCAGTACTCCCTGTCGTGACCAGAATGAACAAAATGGCCACAACAGCCTTAATAGCCATTACGGTCAGATTGTTTTCCAGCCAGACATGATTAATTAACCTTCCTGCAACAATCACAAGGAGAGCACCATGTTGCAAGGAACCTTCAAGCGCACCCTGATCGGTAGCCTGCTCGCACTGAGCTTCGGCGCCCACGCCCAGATCAACGAAGTCCACTTCCTGATCCCGGGTGGCGCCGGCGGCGGCTGGGATACCACGGCCCGCGGCACCGGTGAAGTGCTGGCCAAGTCCGGTCTGGTCAAGACCGTCTCCTATCAGAACATGTCCGCCGGTGGCGGCGCCAAGGCCATCGCCCACCTCATCGAGACCTCGGCCCAGTCCGACAAGACTCTGATGGTCAACTCCACCCCCATCATCGTCAAATCCCTCTCCAAGGAGCTGCCCCAGTCCTTCCGTGATCTGACCCCGGTGGCCGCCATCATCGCCGACTACCAGGCGCTGGCGGTCAAGGCGGACTCCCCTTATCAGAACTGGGCCCAGCTGCTGGCCGCCTACGAGGAGAACCCGGCCAAGGTGAAGATCGCCGGTGGCTCGGCCCGTGGCAGCCTGGATCACCTGGTCGCCGCCCTGACCTTCAAGAACGCCGGTGCCGACGCCAGCAAGCTGCGCTACGTCGCCTACGATGCCGGCGGCAGCGCCATGGCCGCCGTGCTGGCCGGGGAGACCCAGGCCATCTCCACCGGCTTTGGCGAGGCGATGGAAGCGGTCAAGTCGGGCCAGATGCGGATCCTCGGGGTCACTTCCGACAAGCGCCTGCCAGGGGCGGAGCAGATCCCCACCTTCAGCGAGCAGAACAACCCCACCGTCTTCGCCAACTGGCGCGGTTACTTCGCCTCCCCCACCATCAGCCCGGAAAAGTCCGCCGAGTTTGCCGCCCTGCTCAAGCAGATGTACGACAAGCCGGAGTGGGAAGTGGTCCGCAGCCGCAACAGCTGGACCAACCTCTACAAGTCCGGTCCCGAGTTCACCGCCTTCCTCGACGGCCAGGAACAGCAGATCGGCGGCCTGATGCGCGAGCTCGGCTTCATCAAGTAACCCTCGTTGTCACATCGCAGGCGGGCGCAGGCCCGCCGCTCATGTTGGAGTCAAGAGATGAACATCACCAAGGAGCGACTGGGGGGCCTGCTGTTTCTGCTGCTCTCCCTCGCCTATGGCTATTACGCCACCGAGATACCGGGCTACCCCGGCGACGAATACGAACCCTTCACCGCCAGTACCCTGCCCTATGCCCTGGCCGGGATCGGGGCGCTGCTCTCCCTGCTGCTGGTGCTCTTTCCCGGGGGTGAGCCCCTGCGCCGGGAAGAGGGGGATTGGCGCCGGGTCTTTATCCTGCTCGGGCTCATGGTCATTTACGGACTGGGGCTCACCTGGTTTGGCTTCGTGCTCTCGACCATCGCCTTCCTGAGCGTGGGCATCCGGGTACTGGGTGAGCCCAGCCTGCGCTACGGCCTGATGATCAGCGTCCCCTTCTCCATCGGTTTCTGGGCCCTGCTCACCAAGGGGCTCAACGTCTATCTGGAGCCGGGTCGCCTGTTCACCCTGCTCGGTTTCTAAGGAGTCACCATGTTAGACGGAATCTTGCAAGGACTCGGCACCGCACTGCTGCCGGTCAACCTGATGATGGTGGTGCTTGGCTGCTTCATCGGCACCTTTATCGGCATGCTGCCGGGCCTTGGCCCCGTCACCGCCATCGCCCTGATGATCCCCATCACCTATGGCCTGGATCCCTCCTCCGGCATCATCCTGATGGCCGGCGTCTATTACGGCGCCATCTTCGGGGGCTCCACCTCCTCCATCCTGATCAACGCCCCCGGCTGCTCCGCCACCGTGGTCACCGCCTTCGACGGCTATCCACTGGCCTGCAAGGGACAGGCGGGCAAGGCGCTGGCCATCGCCGCCTACGCCTCCTTCACCGGCGGTACCCTCTCCGCCATCATGCTGATGGTGGCGGCGCCGCTGCTGGCCAAGGTCTCCCTCTCCTTCCAGTCGGCGGACTACTTCGCCCTCATGGTGCTGGGGCTCTCCGCCGTGGCGGCCTTTGCCGGCAAGGGGCAGGTGCTCAAGGCGCTGATCATGGCGCTGTTCGGCATCATGATCTCCACCATCGGCATCGACCGCAGCGTCGGGGTGGACAGGTTCACCTTCGGTCTGCCGGACCTGCGCGACGGCTTCTCCTTCCTGCTGCTGGCCATGGCCACCTTTGCTCTGGCGGAGATCCTGATGGCGGTGCTGCGCCCCGGCAAGGACAACAGCGAGGAAGAAGCCAGGCAGATGCAGCAGCTCGGCAGCCTCAAGCTGAGCAAGGAAGAGGTCAGGGAGATAGCGCCCCCCATCGCCCGCTCCTCGGTGCTGGGCTTTCTCATCGGCGTGCTGCCGGGGGCCGGCGCCACCATCGCCGCCTTCATGGCCTACGGCGCCGAGCGCAACATCGCCGGCAAGCAGCGCCAGGAGCAATTCGGCCAGGGCAGCCTGCGCGGTCTGGCCGCGCCGGAAGCGGCCAACAATGCCGCCTCCACCGGCTCCTTCGTGCCCCTGCTGACCCTGGGGATCCCGGGATCCGGCACCACGGCCCTCATCCTGGGCGCCCTGGTGGCCTACGGCATCCAGCCGGGCCCGCGCCTCTTCATGGAGCATCCGGACGTCTTCTGGTCGGTGATCATCTCCATGTACCTGGGCAACGTGGTGCTGTTGATCCTGAACCTCCCCCTCATCCCCTATCTGGCCAAGGTACTGGCGGTGCCGCGCCCCGTGCTGATCCCCATGGTGCTGCTGTTCTCCCTGACCGGGGTCTATCTGGTCTCCTTCAACACCATGGACATCCACGTGATGACCCTGGTGGCACTGATCGCCATCGGCCTGCGCCTGCTCACCTTCCCCATGGCCCCCATGCTGCTCGGCTTTATCCTGGGGGGCATGCTGGAGGACAACCTGCGCCGGGCCCTGGTGATCAACGACGGCTCCCTGAGCTTCCTGTGGGAGCGCCCCATCACCCTGGCCTTCACGGTGATCACCCTGACCATGCTGCTGTTGCCGCTGTGGCAGTGGTGGCAGGCGCGCCGCGCACCGGCCGCCACACTGCAATCCGAGCCAAGCTGAGTTGGCGGATCCCACACAGCAAAAGAGCGCCGACAGGCGCTCTTTTTATTGGCAAAAGTGGATGGGGAGTTACGCCAGTCAGGGCTGGCGATAACGCCGCTCCGGCCGGCCAACGGTGCCGTACTCCAGCTCCGGACTCGCCAGTTGCTGGCCCACCAGAAACTCCAGATAGCGGCGCGCCGTGGTGCGGCTCACCCCGACCCGGCCGCCGATCTCCTCGGCGCTGGCTCCTTGCTGGGTCAAGGCAGCCAGCACCCGCTGCAGGGTGAGGCCGTCGATCCCCTTGGGCAGGCCACCCGCCGCCACCTGCTGCAACGGCGTGCCAAACAGGGCGTCCACCGCCTGCTGATCGATGTCCGCCAGGGCCGCCAGGGCGGCGCGACTCTGGCAATATTTGTCGAGGGTGTCGCGCAGCCGCTCGAATACCACGGGCTTCAAAATGAAATCCACCACCCCGAGCCGCATCGCCTCCTGCAGGGCTGCGGCCTCCCGCGCCGCGGTGAGCAGGATGACGTCCAGACTGGCCCCGGCCTGGCGCAGCTCGCGCAACAGGGCAAACCCCTCGCCATCGGGCAGCCAGACATCCAGCAGCACCAGATCGGGCTTGAGGATGGCGATCTGCTCCCTGGCATCAAACAGGGTGAGCGCCACTCCCAATACTTCGAAACCTGCCAGCCGCTGCACGAAGCGGCGGTGGATCTCGGCGATAGCCGGATCGTCCTCGACGATCAGGATCTTGATCACTCACACCTCCTTGGGAATGTAACAGACAACGCAACTTCCCTGCGCCGTGGCTTCGATGGTGATCTGCCCCTGCAGGGCATCCAGGGTCTTGCGCACCAGAGAGAGGCCGATGCCGTGATCCGGCTCCGCCTTGCTGCTCACCCCCCGCTCAAACAGCCGATCTGCCAGCGCAGGATCGATGCCACCGGCCCCGTCTTCCACCTCCAGAATGAGATCCTGGCCGAGATCGCTCAGGGCCACCCGCACCGGCTGGTAGGGGGCGCCGTGGCGGCGGGTCGCCTCGAAGGCATTGTCGATGAGGTTGCCCAGTACCGTCACCAGCTGGGAGCCGCTGACGCGAAGGGGAATGTCGTGCAGGCGAGAATCCGGGTCCACCTCCAGCACCAGCCCCAGCTCGTGGGCCCTGTGGTACTTGCCGAGCAGCAGGCCGGCCACCTTGGGTTTGGCGATGGCGGTCATCAGGAAGTTGAGCAGGCTCTGCTCGGTGGCCGCCTCCCGCCCGATGAAGGCGAGCGCCTCGCCGGTGGCACCCAACTCGATGAGCCCGGCGATGGTGCCGAGCTGGTTGTGGTGCTCGTGGGTCTGCACCCGCAGCAGATCGCTGTAGGCCTGCACCTGGGAGAGCTGGGCACTGAGCTCGGCCAGCTCGTCCTTGCGCCGAAAGCTCGACACCGCGCCGATCAGCTTGCCCTCGCGCACCAGCGGCAACCGGTTGACGATGAGGGACTGGCCGTTGAGCACTATCTCCTCGTCAAACTGGGGGCGCGGATCCTGAATGAGGGAGAGCATGCGGCTCTCCGGCAGCAGCCGGGTAACCGGCTGGCCGATGGCGGCCCGGGCGGCGGCCTCGTCCAGACGCAGCAAGCGGATGCCATTGGGGTTGAGGGAGGTGAGCCGCCCCTGCTCGTCGATGGTGAGGATCCCCTCACGCACGGTGCGCAGGGTGCAGTCGAGTTCGGTGTAGAGACGCCCCATCTGCTCGGGCTCGAAGCCGAGCAGCGCCCGTTTGTAACGGCGTGCCAGCCAGGTGGCAGCCAGGCTGTTGAGCAGCACGATGAGCAAGGTCATGGCGAGACCGAAATGCAGAAAACCCTGCAGATCGGCCTCGATGTCCCGCACCAGATAACCGACCGAGACCACCCCGATGATCTGACCGAGCTCATCGCGGATGGGGCTCTTGCCACGCACCGAGACCCCGAGGGATCCTTGAGCACGGGAGATGTAGGACTCCCCCTGCAAGGCCCGTTGCGGGTCATCCCCCATCATGGGCTGGCCGATGCGATCCGCATTGGGGTGCACCAGTCGGCGCGCCTCCTTATCGCCGACGACGATGTAGCTCGCCCCCACCTCGGCGCGGATCCGCTCCACCAGCACGTTGAGGCGGGCGGTGTCGGCCCGTTTCACCCCGGCGATGACACCGGACTCTCGCGCCACCAGTCGCGCCACGTCGAGGGCCTGATCCCCTACTTCGCGGTAGCGCTGCTCGGACACATAGTAGTAACTGGCCCCGCTCAGCAGCACCAGCTGCAGCAGACTGACCAGACAGAGCATGAGCAGGATGCGTCCTTGCAACCCCAGCCTCATGCCTCCTTGTCGCCTCGCAACAAGTCGAGCAGCAGGCTGCCGTCGCGCAGGGCCTTGTGCACCTGCACCGAGGTGGGTTTGGTGGGATCTTCGTAGAAGTGGGTGGACTCGATCTGCAACCGTACCAGGTACTCGGCCGGCAGTTGGCTGGCCAGCGACTGGTGCAGCATGGGGAACAGCAGCCGATCGGCGCGGGTGATCTCCCCCCCCAGCAGCAACTTGCCCGGATTGAGCAAGCAGATGAGGTTGGAGAGCACCCGGGAGAGCCGCCCAGCCGCCTGATGGAGAATGTCCTGACAGAGGCTGTTGCCCGCCAGCGCCAGCTCGCACAGCTCGCGAATGGTGACGCTCTCGGGCAGATCGTGCTCCTGCATCCGCTCGCGCAGATCCCGATACTGGGCTTCGAGCGCCTGATTGGTCACCAGGGTGCAGGCACAGCCGAAGCCGCCGCAGTAGCAGCGCTGACCGTAGGGTTCGAGCTGCAGATGGCTGAGATCGCCGAGCAGCGCGTTCTCGCTCTCAATGAGCTGGCCGTTGACCACCATGCCGACCCCGATGTCGTTGTGTACGAACACCAGCACCGCATCGGCGCAGTTCTTGGCGGCTCCCCACTCACGCTCGGCCTGGATCCAGGTGCGCACGTCGCCGCTCACCAGCACCGGCACTGCGAAGGCCTCCTGCAGGGTCGGGCCGAGCGGCCAGTTGCGCAGATCGTAGAAGGGGAAGTGCTTGACCATGCCGGAGTGGCGCTCCACCTGCCCCGGCAAACAGAGGGCGATGCAGGCCAGACGCAGCGCTTTTTTAGGCAAGAAGCCCTCGATGGCCCTCACCAGGCTGGCCAGCAGGTCGGCGCGCTCCCCTTCGCTGAACACGTGACGATGGCGGGCGAGGGAGCGGCCTGCCAGGTCGAACAATGCCATGTCCACATAACCGCGACCCAGGCGCATGGAGAGAAACTGGAAGCGGCGCTCGTTGATGCGCAGCAGGGTCTGGCGGCGACCGCGCCCCACCGAGCTCTCGCCGCAGGTGACCACCAGACCGCCGTCGAGCAGCTCGCGGGTGATCTTGGTGATGCTGGCAGGCGAGAGACCAGTCAGGCGGGAGAGATCGGTACGGGACAGCTCCTTGTGCTCCTCCAGGCTGGCGTAGACCAGGCCATAGTTGAGCTGACGGATCAAATCGATACTGCCTTTCACGATCTCATTCATAGGGTAAGGGGCAACAGCTGACACAGAGGGCGACAATTTTCACACATTATTGATCAATCCCCAAATAAAGTGCGGCCTGAACCGGGGGCCAGGCCGCATCTTGTGAGGGATATCCCCTCTTGTCACCCCATCAGTAGCGGAACTGGGAGACCAGCTTGCGCAGCTTGTCACCGGTGCTGGCGAGATCGCGGGTGGTGCTGTTGGATTCGACCGCCGCGTCAGTCAGCTCGCTGACGATCTGCTGAATGGCCACCAGGTTCTTGTTGATCTCCTCGGAGACAGCATGCTGCTCCTCGGCGGCGGTGGCGATCTGGATGTTCATGTCGTTGATGGTGCTGACCGCCATCACCATGCTGTCGAGGGAGGTGGCGATGTGGCTCGCCTCCTGTACCGTCTCCTGGCTGCGATCCTCGCTGGCCTGCATCACGTCAACCGCCTGTTTCACCCCGCCCTGCAGACGCTGCAGCATCTCGTTGATCTCCTTGGTGCTCTGCTGAGTGCGGCCGGCCAGCGAACGGACTTCATCCGCTACCACTGCAAAGCCGCGCCCCTGCTCGCCGGCCCGGGCCGCCTCGATGGCGGCGTTGAGCGCCAGCAGGTTGGTCTGCTCGGCAATGCCGCGAATGACCTCCACCACGGATCCTATCTTGGCGGTCTCCTGCGCCAGCTGCTCGATGACGCCGGAGGCGGTGTGCACCTCGCCCACCAGCCGGTTGATGCTGTTGATGGCGGTGCCCACCACGCCGCGGGCGGCATCGGATTCGCGCGCTGCATCGCTGGTAGCGGTGGCGGCGTTGGAGGCGCTGGCCGCCACTTCCTGGGCGGTGGAGCTCATCTCGGTCACCGCGGTGACCACCTGATCCGTCTCCCGGCTGTGGCCGTGCATCTGATGGTCATAGTGCTCGCTCAGGTGGTGCAGCTTCTCCACCGCGCTGAACAGGTGGTTGCTGGTCTCCCCCACCTGGCTCACCACCGACTGGATCCGTGCCACGAAACGGTTGAAGGCGGTGGCCAGCTGACCGATCTCGTCATGGCTCTGCACCTTGAGGCGCTGGGTCAGATCCCCCTCCCCGTCAGCGATGTCGTTGAGGGCCGATACCGCGTCCGCCAGCGGCCGGGTGACCCGGTTGCCGATCACCACGGTGGCGGCCAGGGTCACCCCCAGAATGACCAGGATGAGCAGCACGCTGCTCTGCAGCGAGTCACGCATGTTGCTCTCGCGTACGGTGCGCAGCGCCGCCAGCTCGTTGTCGATGTCGTCGATATAAAAACCGGTGCCGATGATCCACTGGTACTTGTCGAGTACCAGGTTGAAGGAGAGTTTGGGGGCGTCCCGACCGATGGAGGGCTTGGCTGTCCAGTATTCGGAGAAACCATCCCCCTGGCGCGCCGCCTTGACGATCTCCTGGATCAGCAGCTTGCCCTTGGCATCCTTGTCCTGCCAGCGGTTCTTGCCCTCCATCTCGGGACGGGGCGGCAAGAGTATCGCCGTGCCCTGAAAGTCGTAGACGAAGAAGTAGCCGTCGCTGCTGTAGCGCAGTGGACGCAGCATCTCGATCACCTGCTTGCGCACCGCCGGAGTGTCCGGCTGGCTGTAGACGGCATCGATGGCCGTCTTGGCCAGCATCAGATAGCTGCTGAGCAGTTCTTTGCGATCCTTGATCGCATTCTCCCGCGCCACCACCAGATCGGCTTCCAGATCACTCTTTGCAATCATGTAGTTGCTGAGATTGACCACCAGGGCCATCAGGAGCACGGGGACGGCTCCCAACAACAGGATTTTCTGCTTTAGCGTCATCTTTTACATCCTTGCAGCTGTTTTTATGAGTGTTCCGTTCCTACCAGACCAGTATAGGATGCTGGTCGACGGGGACCCGCTTTCGCTACAATCCCCGCCCTCTATCTCTATCGACTCAGATGGCCAGTCACATGAACAAATGCCCTTGCGGTTCAACTCTTTCTCTCGATTTGTGCTGTGGATCACTGCATCGGGGCGCCGCCCCCCAAACCCCGGAGCAGCTGATGCGCTCGCGCTACAGCGCCTTCGTGCTGGGACTGGGGGAGTATCTGGTACACAGCTGGCACCCTGACTATCTGAACGGGCTGACCGCGGAGCAGCTCTCCCGGACCGACACCCAATGGGACGGGCTCGAGATCATCACCAGCCAGGGCGGCCCCGCTGACACCCTTGGCATGGTGGAGTTCAAGGCCTGGTTCATGGAGGGTGAAGAACGCCACTGCCTCCATGAGCGATCCCGTTTCGTGCGCCATCAGGGGCGCTGGGTCTATACCGATGGCGAACAGGATCCGGCACCGCTGCGGGTGGGGCGCAACGACCCCTGTCCCTGTGGCAGCGGCAAGAAGTTCAAGAAGTGCTGCGGCTGAGCGCCGTGTCGACAGAGGGGGCCCCGGTGGCCCCCTCTGCTGTTATGAGAGTGTGACAACAATCACGATTTGCTCATTAACACCCCTTTCAATGAGCGTTTGCGAACATTAACTTGGCCCATATCAAACATTTCTGCCCAGAGACAGGCCACACTGGCACCATCTGGAAGAGATGAGACGGGCAAGAATGAAAAGAATAACCACACAAGTCGTCATCATAGGGGGTGGCGCCACCGGAGCCGGCATCATGCGCGATTGCGCACTGCGCGGCATCGACTGCATCCTGCTTGAGCGGGACGACATCGCCGCCGGCACCACCGGCCGCAACCATGGCCTGCTTCACTCCGGCGCCCGCTACGCGGTGACGGATCAGGAGTCCGCCCGCGAGTGCATTCAGGAAAACCGCATCCTCAAGCGGATCGCCAGCCACTGCGTCGAGGACACCGGCGGCCTCTTCATTACCCTGCCGGAAGATGACATCCATTTTCAAAATACCTTCATGGACGCTTGCGCCCTGGCAGGCATCGACGCCCGCCAGCTGGATCCCGCCGATGCGCTGCGCCTCGAACCCAACGTCAACCCGGCGCTGATCGGTGCCATCCAGGTGCCGGACGGCACGGTGGACCCCTTCCGCCTGGCCGCCGCCAACGTGCTGGATGCCAAGGAGCACGGCGCCCGCATCTTCACCCACAGCAAGGTGCTTGGGCTCTTGCGCACCCAAGACAGAGTGCACGGGGTCAAGGCCATCAACACCCGCACCGGTGAAGCGTTCGAGGTGGAGTGCCAGGAGGTGATCAACGCCGCCGGTATCTGGGGCCAGCAGATCTGCGAGTACGCCGATCTCGGCATCCGCATGTTCCCGGCCAAGGGCTCCCTGCTCATCATGGATTACCGTATCAACCAGCTGGTGCTCAACCGCTGCCGCAAACCGGCAGATGCGGACATCCTGGTGCCGGGCGATACCATCTCCCTCATCGGCACCACCTCGAGCCGCATCGATTACCACAAGATTGACCAGCTCACCGTCGAGCCCGAAGAGGTGGAGGTGCTGCTGCGCGAAGGGATAAAACTGGCCCCCATCATGGCCCGCACCCGTCTGCTGCGCGCCTATGCCGGGGTGCGCCCGCTGGTGGCGGTGGATGGCGACGAGTCGGGCCGCAACATCAGCCGTGGCATAGTGCTGCTGGATCACGCCGAGCGGGACGGCCTGCAGGGATTCAACACCATCACCGGCGGCAAGCTGATGACCTACCGGCTGATGGCCGAATGGGCCACCGATCTGCTGGCCAAGAAGCTTGGCAACAGCAAACCTTGCCGCACCGCCGAACTGAGCCTGCCCGGCTCGCGGGATCCGGAGAAGGTCTCCGCCCCCGGTCTCTCGGTGCCGGCCGAAGGCTCGGCCCAGTACCGTCACGGCGAGCGGGTCATCGCCTTTTTCCGCGACAATCCCAAGGCCAACGCCCTCATCTGCGAGTGCGAGATGGTGACCGCGGGTGAAATCGAATACGCCCTGCGCGAGCTCGACGTGGACAACCTGGTGGATCTGCGCCGCCGCACTCGTCTGGGCATGGGCCCCTGTCAGGGGGAGCTGTGCGCCTATCGCGCCGCCGGCCTGATGCAGGAGTACGGCAAGGCCGACGGCCGCCAGGCCTGCGTCATGCTGCGCCAGTTCCTGGAGGAGCGCTACAAGGGCACCCGCCCCGTGCTGTGGGGCGATGCCCTGCGCGAAGCCGAATTTACCTACTGGATCTACGAGGGGCTGTTCGGCCTTGGCGAGTGGACGGCCCCCCACCTGGTGGCCGAGCCGTCCCTCCCGCAGGACGCCAGCACCGCCAATCCCACCAAGGAGCGCAGCCATGAAATTTGACAGCATCGTTATCGGCGGCGGCATGGCGGGCCTCTCCGCGGCCCTGCGCCTAGCCGAGGCCGGCCAGAAGACCCTGCTGATGGCCTCCGGCCAGAGCGCCCTGCACTTCTCCTCCGGCTCGGTGGATCTACTGGAGAGCGAGGGAGATCCCCGCGCCGCCCTGCCCGCCTTTATGGCCGCCAACCCCGAGCACCCCTACAGCAAGGTAGGGCTGACCCATATCGCGGCCAGCCTCGATGATCTGCAACGTCACTGTGCCGCCCAGGGCTTGCCGCTGTTTCGCCAGGAGTGCAACCACCAGCGGCTGACCCCCATCGGCACCCTCAAAGCCACCTGGCTCTCCCCCGACACCTGCGCCTGCGTGACCGATGCACCGGCCCCCGACGCCATCCTGCTGGCCACCCTGGAGGGATTTCGCGACTTTCACCCCGAGCTCGCGGCGGCGAATCTTGCGACCCACGCGCGCTTCGCCCACTGCCGCATCCTGACCGGGGAAATTCGGCTGCCCCAGCTGGCCGAGTTCAGCCGCAATCCCCACGAGTTTCGCTCCGCCGACATCGCCCGCCTGTTTGACAAGCAGGGCAATGGCCAGCATGACCTGCTGACGGATCTGGCCCGCGAGATCAGCCGCATGGTGCAAGAGAGCGGCGAGCCGCGATGCCGCCACCTGGTGCTGCCCGCCTGCCTGTCACTGGGGCTGGTCGGCCCGCGCCTGACGGAGCTGGAGCAGCGCACCGGCTGCATCATCAAGGAGGTGGCCACCATGCCGCCGTCACTCATCGGCATGCGGATGCAGGAAGCCCTCAAGCGCCGCTTCATGGCCCTTGGCGGCACCTTCCTCACCAGCGAGCGGGTGCTGGGCGCCCGCTACGACGGCGATCGGGTCATCGGCGTGCACAGCCAGAATGGCGACGATCAACTCTTTGAAGCGGATAACTTTGTACTCGCCTCCGGCAGCTTCTTCAGCCGCGGGCTGGAGTCGCGCCTGCGCGGTATTCGCGAGCCCATCTTCAACGCCGATGTGCTGAGCCTGCCGGAGCGCGACGCCTGGGCCGGCCGCCGCCTGTTTGACCACCACCCCTTCATGGGCTTCGGGGTCAAGACCGACGACAAGCTCAGGGTGCTGCGTGGCGGCAAGCCACTCACCAACCTCTACGGCGCCGGTAGCGTGCTGGCGCACTATGACCCCATAAAAGAAGGGTCAGGCTCAGGTGTCGCGGTTGCCACCGGCTGGCAGGCTGCCGGTCATATTTTGAGTTCAGCCCAATGATGATTTCGACCCATATCCCGTGCCTTCACACCCAACGGGAGGAGAACTGACATGCTACTGGATCATGCCAACCAAACCTTCGATCAGTGCATCAAATGCACCGTCTGTACCGCCTACTGCCCGGTGGCCAAGGCCAACCCGGCCTACCCAGGCCCCAAGCAGGCAGGCCCGGATGGGGAGCGGCTGCGCATCAAGAGCCCGGAGCTCTTTGACAGCGCCCTCAAGTACTGCACCAACTGCAAGCGCTGCGAGGTGGCCTGCCCGAGCGGAGTGCGCATCGGCGACATCATCGCCAAGGCCAAGCACCAGTACAGCGGCTTCAAGCCGGGGATCCGCGAGTTCGTGCTCTCCCACACCGACCTGATGGGCAGCATGTCCACCCTGATGGCCCCGGTGGTCAACTTCACCACCGGCCTCAAGCCGATGAAACTGGTGCTGGACAAGGCGCTGGGGGTCTCCTCCCACCGCGACCTGCCCAAATACTCCCAGGGCACCTTCCGCGGCTGGTACAAAAAGCAGAAAGCGACTCAGGCCCGCTTTGCGCGTCAAATCGCCTACTTCCACGGCTGCTACGTCAACTACAACCACCCGCAGCTCGGCAAGGAGCTGGTGCAGGTGCTCAACGCCATGAACATCGGCGTCCAGTTGCTGGAGCGGGAGAAGTGCTGCGGCGTGCCGTTGATTGCCAACGGCTTCATGGACAAGGCCAAGCAGCAGGCGGCTTTCAACATCCAGCAGCTGGAGAACACCCTGCTCGGCAACGAGATGCCGCTACTGGCCACCTCCTCCACCTGCGGCTTCACCCTGCGCGACGAATATCCCCACCTGCTGGAGCAGGACAACCACAAGGTGCGCGATCGCATCTCGCTGGTGACCCGCTTCCTGTGGAACGAGTTCTACCAGGGCAACAAGCCGGCGATGAAGCCGCTCAATCTGCACATCGCCTACCACACCCCCTGCCACATGGAGAAGATGGGGGGCGTCATCTATACCCTGGAGCTGCTGCGCGCCATCCCCGGCGTCAAGGTGACCGTGCTGGACTCCCAGTGCTGCGGCATCGCCGGCACCTACGGCTTCAAGTCGGAGAACTACCAGACCAGTCAGGCCATCGGCGAGGGGCTGTTTGATCAGATAAACCGGCTCAAGCCCGACCTGGTCATCACCGACTGCGAAACCTGCAAATGGCAGATCGAGATGAGCACGGCGTTCCGCTGCGAACACCCCATCCACCTGCTGGCCCAGGCTCTGGCTTGATCCCCTTGCAACGCTCGGCAAAGAGGCCGACAAGCAAACACCAGATAGAAAAAGAGCCGGCAAGCGCCGGCTCTTTTTACTGGATCATCGTTCGAATAAGCCATGGTATCCATGGACAGTCCTCTGATTGAATCCGGTAATCAGGGGAGCATCATGACTCCCTCCCCTGAATTCAATAATGCATATATATTCATTATAAATTTTCTATCCCTAAATGAATAAAGCTCGCGCCATTTGACGCACATTTCCTTGCCGGACATGGGCTGGCGGGCAACTGTGCCCACTGTCGCCAGGTAGCGGCGTTAACAATGGTGCAATAAGTTGAGTTTCCTCATAATTTAACCGGGATCTCATTTCCGCTTGTTGCCGGCTCCGCCAATTGATCTAGCGCAATCCCGCTCCCGATAAATCATCATTCGTTTTACCCATTTGGTAATATCCAGCTCGAGCAATCGCATAAATACATGGGTTTTATTCACTAATAACAATTAATCGGCCTGCCTGCTCCTGCCTTGCGCGGGGGCTGATGCCCAGCTCCAGGATGGAACGGTCAGGCTTGGCAATGAGATCGATTTGGGAGTGATGATCGTGAGTTCACACAACAGACAGACCAGACTGGGCCTCACCGCCCTGCTGCTTACCACCTGCCTTGGCACCAGCGGCTGGGCACAGGCAGCCGATGAGGCGCAAATCAAGGGCAAGGTAGAGGCGCGCAGCGAGCTGTTCGCCAAGGATCACGCCGATCAGTTCAGCAGCTGGAAGGCGACCGGCGAGAGCCGCGAGCGCACCGATGCCCTGGCCGAGGACCCCAACATGGTGGTGCTCTGGGCCGGCTACGCCTTCGCCAAGGATTACAACAAGCCGCGCGGTCACTTCTATGCGCTGACCGACGTGCGGGAAACCCTGCGCACCGGCGCCCCCAAGAGCGCCGAAGACGGTCCGCTGCCCATGGCCTGCTGGAGTTGCAAAGGCCCGGACGTGGCCCGCGTCATCGACGAGAAGGGTGAGGATGGCTACTTCAAGGGGATGTGGGCAAAAGGCGGACCCGAGATCGTCAACACCATCGGCTGCGCCGACTGCCACGACACCGCCTCGAAAGAGTTCAAGGAGGGCAAACCCGCCCTGCACCTCTCCCGTCCCTATGCCGACCGGGCCATGACCGCCATCGGCAAGCCGTTCAAGGAGCAGGGGCGCTTCGATCAGCAGTCCCAGGTGTGTGGCCAGTGCCACGTGGAGTACTACTTCACCGGCCCCACCAAGGCGGTGAAATTCCCCTGGGACAAGGGCACCACGGTGGAGCAGATGGAGCAGTATTACGACGAGATAGGCTTCGCCGACTGGACCCACGCCCTCTCCAAGACCCCCATGCTCAAAGCCCAGCACCCCGAGTACGAGACCTGGCGCGCCGGCATTCACGGCCAGAACAACGTCGCCTGCGTCGACTGCCACATGCCCAAGGTGCAGAACGAACAGGGCAAGGTCTACACGGATCACAAGGTGGGCAACCCCTTCGATCGCTTCGACCAGACCTGCCGCAACTGCCACACCCAGAGCAAGGAGATGCTGCAAGGGGTGGTCAAGCAGCGCAAGGATGCCATTCACGATCTCAAGCTCAGAGTCGAGAAGCAGCTGGTGCACGCCCACTTTGAAGCCAAGGCCGCCTGGGATGCCGGCGCCACCGAGGCCGAGATGAAGGACATTCTGCAGGACATCCGTCACGCCCAGTGGCGCTGGGACTTCTCCATCGCCTCCCACGGGGTGCAGATGCACGCCCCGGAAGTGGCGCTGCGCATGCTGGGGACCGCCCTGGACAAGGCCGCCGATGCCCGCACCAAGCTGGCTCGCCTGCTGGCCGCCAAGGGGATCAGCCAGGAGATCGCCATTCCTGACATCTCCAGCAAGGAGAAGGCCCAGGCCGCGCTTGGCATGGACATGCAGCAGATGAACAGCGACAAGGCCCAGTTCCTCAAGACCACAGTCCCCGCCTGGGATGCCGAGGCCAAAGCGGCCGGACGGCTCGCACAATGACGAGGCAGGCGGGCCCGCAGTGTCGGGCCCGCCGCCGGATGGAGGCTTCCTATGGGTGATTTAACGATGGATTTCTTACGACTGATGCTGATGGCAGCCATGCTGCTGACCAGCCTGCAGGGCCAGGCCGCCGATGCGGCAGCCGCCCCGGCACCGACTACACATGAAGTGGAATTTCTGCGCAGTGCCGACAAGGCCTGTACCGACTGCCACAAGGAGCAGGAGTACGGCATGCACGGCAAGCATGGCCAGGCGACCAACCCCAACAACCTAGCGCCGGTCACCTGCACCAACTGCCATGGTCAACCCTCCCCCCAGCACCGGGAAGGGGTCAAGGACGTGATGCGCTTTAGCGACAGCTTCAACAACAAACAGAGCACCGAGAGCTACCCCATCGTCGAGCAGAACGGGGTCTGCATGAGCTGTCACGAGCCCAAAGTGCTGCGCGAGGCGCTCTGGGCCCACGACGTGCACGCCACCAAGCTCACCTGCACCAGCTGCCACCAGCTGCACCCGGCCAAGGAGCCCATGGTGGCAATTCCGGAGAAGTCCCGCATCAAGCTCTGCGTCGACTGCCACAGCAAGCAGCATGAGGCCGTCAAGGCGGCCAAGGCGAACACCACCTCGGGCAAGGAGGCACAATGAGCTGTTCTCGCCGTCAATTCATGGCGGGGATGAGCGCGGGGGCCCTCATCATGATGACGGGGGCTGCTCGTGCCACCACCCTCGCCCACAGCCAGACCATCGACGGGGTCCGCTTTGGCATGATCCACGACGAGACGGCCTGCATCGGCTGTACCGCCTGCATGGATGCCTGCCGGGAGGTGAATCAGGTGCCAGAGGGGGTCTCGCGCCTCGAGATCATCCGCTCCGGCCCCATCGGTGAATTTCCCGATGCCGAGTACCACTTCTTTCGCAAGTCCTGCCAGCACTGCGACAACGCCCCCTGCGTGCACGTCTGCCCGACCGGTGCCTCCCATATCCGCAAGGAGGATGGCATCGTCGACGTCAACCCGGATCTCTGCGTCGGCTGCATGTACTGTCTGGCCGCCTGCCCCTATCAGGTGCGCTTTATCAACCCTGTGACCAAGGTTGCCGACAAGTGCGACTTTTGCCGCAAGACCAACCTGGCGGCGGGCAAGGAGCCGGCCTGCGTGGAGTCCTGCCCCACCAAGGCGCTGGTGTTCGGCAATCTGGATGACCCGGACAGTCCCATCGCCAAACGGCTGGTTAAGGAGACCACCTATCGCTACAAGCAGGCACTCGGCACCTCGCCCAAGATGTACCGCGTGCCCAAAGGGGAGATAAAGTCATGACCATGCAAGCGGCGTTTCACTTCCCCTCGCTGGTGTGGGGATTTGCCCCATCGCCATCTACCACGGCAATAACCGATGGAGGGAATGACCATGTGGCATGACGCATTTCACTTCCCTTCCCTCGTGTGGGACTGGCCCATAGCCATCTATCTCTTTCTGCTCGGCATCTCCGCCGGCGCCACTACCCTCTCGGTGCTGTTGCGCCGCAAGGGGGCCGGCAGCGAGAGCGGCATCATCAAGGCGACCGCCATTCTGGCGCCGGTGAGCGTGGTGCTGGGGTTACTGATCCTCATCTTCCACCTGGCCCGCCCCTGGACCTTCTGGAAGCTAATGTTCCACTACCAGTTCGACTCCGTGATGTCGATGGGGGTCATGCTGTTCCAGATCTACATGGCGGTGCTGTTTGCCTGGCTGGCGGTGGTGTTTCGAACCGAGATCGAGACCTTGCGCAGTCACCTGCTGCAAGAGAAGTTCGCCTTTGTGGATGATCTCATCGCTTGGCTTGCCCGCATCGAGCGGCTGCTGGCGCCGCTCTTGCTGCTGCTCGCCGTGCTGCTCGGCGCCTACACCGGCTTTCTGTTGTCGGCGCTCAAGACCTATCCGCTGTTGAACAACCCGGTACTGCCGGTGCTGTTCCTCATCTCCGGCGTCAGCTCTGGCATCGCCGCCACCATCTTGCTGGCGGTCACCCTGTTCAAGGAGAACCATCACAGCCAGGGGGTGAGCTTCGTCCACCGCTTTGAGCGGCCGGTGCTGGCGGTGGAGGTGTTGCTGCTGGTCTGCTTCTTTACCGGCCTCTACTTCGGTGGCGGCCAGAAGGAGGCAGCCATGTGGGCTGCCATCGGCAGCGGCTTCTGGGCTCAGGTATTCTGGCTCGGGGTGGTGGGCATCGGCATGCTACTGCCCCAGTTGCTGGCCCTGCTGGCCCCCGCACCGCTGCGGGCCAAAAACGGCTATCTGGTGCTGGTCTGCAGCCTGACCCTGGTGGGGATCCTGCTGCTGCGCTACTTCGTGCTATACGCCGGTCAAATGACTGTCGTATAACGGTATGATCACCAGCGCCAGCCACCCTCGGGTGACTGGCGCTGGTTTGTTGCTGGCCCAATGAATTTCTGGTGATGCCACACCCGTTGCTTGGCAATGTTTTCCCCCAAAGGGAGACGACGCGGCGTGTGTGGCATGACATGAATGACATCAAAGATTGACTGGAGGTTGTGTGCTGGCGGAGCTCGGCTATCTCTCACTGTTGCTGGCGACCGGGCTCGCCCTGCTGCAAGGGCTGCTGCCCTGGCTGGGGCTGCGGCTCGCCTCACGCCCGTTGCTCGGCTGCGCAACACCGCTGGCCCTCCTGGTCGCACTCCTGCTGTTGGCCGCCCTGCTGCTGCTCGCCAGCTGTTTTGGCCAGGATGACTTTACCCTGGTCTATGTGGCCCAGCACGCCAACAGCGCCCTGCCCCTTGGCTTCAAGCTGGCGGCCGTGTGGGGCGGCCACGAGGGCTCCATGCTGTTCTTCGTCTTTGCGCTGGGGCTGTGGGGCGCCCTGGTGGCCCTTTGCTCCAGGCGGGTCGATCCGCTGATTACAACCCGGGTATTGGCCATCATGGGGCTGATCGTCGGGCTGTTCGGCCTCTATACCCTGATCTTCTCCAGCCCGTTTGACCGCCAGTTCCCGGGGCCGCTGGAGGGGCGCGATCTCAACCCCATGCTGCAGGATATCGGCCTCATCATTCACCCGCCCCTGCTCTATCTCGGCTATGTCGGCTTTGCAGTCAACTTCGCCTTCGCCATGGCGGCGCTGCACTCGGGTCGGCTTGATGGCGCCGTGGCCCACTGGAGCCGCCCCTGGGCGCTCGGCTCCTGGGTGTTTCTCACCGCCGGCATCGTGCTGGGCTCCTGGTGGGCTTATTACGAGCTCGGCTGGGGCGGCTGGTGGTTCTGGGATCCGGTGGAAAATGCCTCTCTCTTGCCCTGGCTGCTTGGCACCGCCCTGCTGCACGCCCTGGTGGTGTGCGAGAAGCGCGGCGCTTACGGCCACGCCGTGCTGCTGCTCTCCATCTTTACCTTTTCGCTGAGCCTGCTCGGCACCTTCGTGGTGCGCTCCGGGGTGCTCACCTCGGTGCACGCCTTTGCGGTCGACCCCAGCCGTGGCCTCACCCTGCTGTTGCTGCTCGGCTTGCTATTGACCTGCGCCCTCACCCTGTTTGCCCTGCGGGCGGATATTCGCGCCCCCTATGCCCGCTTCGGTTTCTGGTCAAAAGAGGGGCTGCTCGGCGCCGCCATCCTGCTGCTTTGCGTGGCCTGCGCCAGCGTGTTGCTCGGCACCTTCTACCCCATGGTGTTCCAGTCGCTCCATCTGGGCTCGCTCTCGGTAGGCGCCCCCTATTTCAATACCATCTTCGTGCCGCTGGCCCTCTGCCTGATGGCGCTGATGACCCAGCTGCCGCGCCTGCGCTGGCAGCATCTGGCAGCCCAGCGCCGCATCAAGGTGCTGCTTCCATGCCTGCTCGGCCTGCTGGGGGGCGCCTTGCTGAGCCTCGCCTATCCCGAGCCGCTGCGGGCAAGCTGGCTGGGGCTCGCGGCCAACGTGCTGAGCCTCTGGCTGATGGCCAGCCTGCTGCTCCCGCTCTTGCAACCGACGTCGCTGCGCGAGATCACCCTCAATCGGTTCGGCAGCCTGCTGGCCCACCTCGGGGTGGCGGTGTGCGCCCTCGGCATCGCGCAGGTGAGTCACCACAGCCAGGAGGGGGGCGCCGTACTCGCCGCCGACAAGCTCTATCGGCTCGGCGCCTTTGAGTTTCGCTATGAGGGGAGCGAGCCGATCATCGGCCCCAACTACACCGCCGAGCGCATCACCTTGAGCGTGCATCGGGAGGGCCAGGAGGTAGCCAGGCTCACCCCAGAGCGGCGCCACTACAGCGTGCGCACCATGAACATGAACGAGCCCGGCATTGCGTGGGGAATGCTCGGCGATCTCTACGTGGTGCTTGGCGAGAAGATGGGGCCCGGCGCCTATGCCATGCGGCTGCACTACAAGCCGCTGGTGCGCTGGATCTGGCTCGGCGGCCTGTTGATGATGGCGGGCGGTGCCCTGCGCCTGCTTGCCCGCCGGCCGCTGCTGGCTAACCATCCTGCGCCAGCTGCCGCCCCCAGCCCTCGGCTTGAACAGGAGACCTTATGAACGCCCGTCTGCGCCTGTTCGGGCCACTCGTGCTCACCCTGGGGCTCGGTGCCCTGCTCTGGCTCGGCCTTGGCAACAACCCCTACAGCCAGGATGAGGCAGTCGCTGGGCGCACCCTGCCTGCCTGGCAGAGTGACGATCTGCTTGGTGGCCCCTCCATCCACACTGCGGCGCTCAAGGGGGAACCCTTCGTGCTCAACGTCTGGGCCAGCTGGTGCCCCAACTGCCGTGCCGAGCATCCGCTGCTGGGCGAGCTGGCCAGTACCGTGCCCCTCTATGGCCTCAGCTACCGGGACAAGGGAGACGCTGCTCGCGCCTGGCTCACCGAGGCGGGCAACCCCTATCGCGCCGTGCTGGCCGACCCCGACGGCCGACTCGCGCTGGAGCTCGGCGTCTACGGCACACCGGAGACCTATCTCTTCGCCGGCGACGGCACCCTGCTGACCCGCCATACCGGCCTGCTCACCCGGGAGATCTGGCAACGCCAGTTTGCCCCCCTGCTGGCAAAGGCCCGCAGCAACACCGCCAGCCAGCCCGAAGTGGAGAGAGAAGTGGAGATACAAGTGGAGAGAGAAGTGCAGGAGAGCAAGCCATGAGCCGTCTCGGCCACGCCCTGATCGCGCCGCTCTTGCTGACCTTGAGCCTCGGGGCCATTGCCAGCGGGGTCGACACCTATGAGTTTCGCCACCCCGAGCGGCAGACCCGCGCTCAGGAGCTGGCTCGCGCCCTGCGCTGCCCCCAGTGCCAGAACCAGAACCTGGTGGAGTCCAACTCCCCCATCGCCCGGGATCTGCGGCTCGAGGTCTACCGCTGGGTGGACGAGGGACAGTCTGATGAGCAGGTGATCGCCCGCATGACGGCGCGCTTCGGTGACTTCGTGCGCTACGATCCCCCCTTCAAGCGCAGCACGGCGCTGCTGTGGGGCGGCCCCGCCCTCTTGCTGTTGCTGGCGCTCAATCGCCTGCGCAGGAGCCTGCATCGCCGGCAACCGGCGCGGATGCCGCTTATCGGCGACAGAGCAGAGGGGATGCTCGCCCACGACCCCAGGGCCGAGCTGAACCGGCTGATCATGGCCGAGCAGCAGGCGGGGCTTGCCCCCCACAGCCGCCTCTACCGGGAGCTGGAGCTGGCTCGCCTCGCCAACGCCACCCCACCTGCCGAACAGGCCCTGCACGATCTGCTAGCCAAGGACCGCACCGCCCGTCCGCTGTCCTGGCTGCGCTCCTGGATACTGCTTGGGACCCTGCTGCTGGCGCTGATGGCCGGCATTTATGCCGGCACCGGCCGCTATCAGGCGTGGCAAGCTTATCAGTTGCGCCCCGATCCGCTGGCGGGATTGAGCCCGCGGGATCTGCAGGACAAGGAGCTGGGCGCCCTGCACCAGCGCCTGCAAGCCAACCCCGCCGATCTCGATGGCTGGGCGGCGCTCGGCCAGTTGTATCTCTATCGGGACGAGTACGCCAACGCCCTGCTCGCCTACCAACGCCTCGCCCTGCTGGAGGGGGGCGCCAGCGCGGCGACCCAGGCCGCCCAAGCCACCGTGCTCTACTACCAGGCGGGTCAACAGCTGACCCCGGAGGCGCAGCGCCTGCTGGGTAGTGCGCTCAAACAGGACAAGGGTGAGGTGAGTGCCCTGATGCTGCTCGCCTCCGATCACTTCCTGCACGGTCGCTACTCCCGGGCCATCGCCCTCTGGCAGCAGTTGCTGGACGAGGAGCGCCCCCGCATCAACCGGGCCGCGCTGATCGAGGCGATCCAGACCGCCCGTATGATGGGAGGCTAACCGCACGCGTGACAGGGGCTGAATGCCCCTGTCACGTTGGGCCCGCACAAACGCCGCCGGCAGGGAAATAACTTGCCAACCTCCCGTCGGCGGCCGAACAATAGGCGTCCATTGAACCTTATTTTGGAGCCACTCCCATGATCCCCATTCGCTGTAAAACCGTCTCCGGTGTCGCCCTCTCAACGATTGATGGTGAAACAAAGCTGCTGGTGATGAAACGCGTAAAGGGTGGTTTCTGGTGCCATGTGGCGGGCACGGTCGAGGCGGGGGAAACTGGCTGGCAGACCATTATTCGCGAGTTTGGCGAAGAGACGGGTATCAGGGTTTGCGAATTATACACAGCCCATTATCTGGAACAATTTTACGAAAGCGCTTCAAATACGGTGGAGGTAGTGCCGGTCTTTGTGGTCTATTGCCCGCCCAATCAGGTGGTCACCCTCAATGATGAGCATACCGAATATCGCTGGTGCACCTTGGCCGAGGCCAAGGCACTGGTGAGTTTCCCCGGCCAGCAGGCACTCTATGACCATCTCTGGCACTACTTTGTCGAAAACAGCCCCTCGGCGCTGATGCGGGTAGCCATGACGCCATAGCGCGTGAATGCCAGGAGCCCTCTCGTTATCTTCTTGATCCTGTGGTGATCCGCTGCCGGCCATGGCCGCCATCAGCACATGTTGCCCCCCTGAACAGGCCGTTTTCAACAGAGATTATCACCAGGAATGAGTGAAGATAGGGATGCTGGCAATAGAGACCGCTAAAAGATCGATCATCTGACGGCAAGAGGGCGCCACCAGCCGCACACCGCAGCCATGTTTCTCACGCCGACCAGCCCCATCATTACTCGTATGAAGCCGCCCATAGCGCTCATTACCGTTATTTCAAGGTGCGCCATCCCATAAAATTGAAATATCGGGCCATTAGACGTTGTGAAGCGTCAATTACCGTCATATAACTTAGCCAAATATCCCTGTCAGCCGTACGGTAGCGTCAAATCATGATTACTCGCCCTTTTCTTACCCTGTTGCTCGGTGCCTTCCTCGTTCCCGTCAGCATGGAGAGCGCCCAGGCCAATCCGTTTTCAGCCCAGTCCCACTCCCCCAACAGCTTTCTGGAGCAGCGCAACGATCTGGCGCTGAGCTCCGCCGCCTTCGTGGTGGCCAACCCGCGCACCGGTGAAGTGCTGTCGGAGCGCAACGCCAACCGGGTGATGCCGATAGCCTCCATCACCAAGCTGATGACGGCACTGGTGGTGCTCGATGCCAACCAGCGTCTCTCCGAGATGCTGACCGTTACCATGGCCGACGTGGACAGACTCAAAGGCACCGGGTCGCGACTGGCGGTGGGCTCGCGCCTGAGCCGGGCCGACATGTTGCACATCGCCCTGATGTCGTCGGAAAACCGCGCCGCCTCAGCGCTGGCCAGGAACTACCCCGGTGGCCAGCGCGCCTTCATCGAAGCGATGAATGCCAAGGCCCGCATGCTAGGCATGTGGAGCACCCAGTTCTCCGACAGTACCGGGCTCACCCCTCGCAACGTCTCCAGCGCCCACGATCTCGCCAAGCTGGTGGCGGCGGCATCCACCTATCCGCTCATTCGCCAGTACTCCTCCACCGAGGAGCGCATGGTGCGCAACGGCAAGCGTCAGCTGCACTACCTCAACTCCAACCGGCTGGTGCGCGAAGGGAGCTGGCCCATCTCCCTCTCCAAGACCGGCTACATCCGTGAGGCGGGTCGCTGCCTGGTGATGGCCACCCAGATCAACCGCGAGCCGGTGATCATGGTGCTGCTCAACGCCGACACCCCCAACGCCCGGGTGGCCGATGCCAAACGGATCAAATCCTGGCTGGAGACTTCCGGTCGCATGAGCCTGACCGCCCAGTCCAGCCCCCGGACCAAGCTGTTCAGCAGCCAGTAGGCTCCCGGCGATCATCGCCAAAAAAGCCCCCGCATCCAGGTGCGGGGGCTTTTTTTGTTGAGCCTTGTGGCCAAGCCTGCTGGCTACGGCGCCGAAGTGCTGGCGATCAGAGCGGCTTGAGCCGTGCGGTGAAGTGACGCAGCAGCGGCGGCTCGTAGTCGAAGGTGAGCCCGCGAATGTCGCTGGCCCGCGCCTTCACCGCGATCAGGCAATCGGCCACATAGTCCATGTGATCCCGGGTGTAGACCCGGCGCGGAATGGTCAGACGCAACAGCTCGAAGTCCGCCGCCTCCTGCTTGCCGGTGGCGGGATCGCGCCCCAGCAGCAGGGAGCCTATCTCCACCCCGCGCACGCCCCCTTCCAGATAGAGCTCGCAGGCGAGCGCATGGGCCGGGAACTGCTCGGCCGGGATATGGGGCAGCAGCTTCTTGGCATCCACAAACACCGCATGGCCGCCAGTGGGGGTCTGGATGGGGATACCGGCCTCGGCCAGCCGCTCGCCGAGATAAGCCACCTGACTGATGCGGTAGGTGAGATACTCCTCATCCATCCCCTCGCGCAGGCCGATGGCGAGCGCCGCCATGTCCCGCCCGGCAAGGCCGCCATAGGTGACAAACCCCTCCATCGCCACGCAGCGCACCTGCACCGCGCGAGACAGCTCGAGATCCTCTTTGAAACAGCAGAGCCCGCCGATATTGACCAACCCGTCCTTCTTGGCCGACATGGTGAAGATGTCCCCCAGCGCAAACATCTGGCGCACTATCTCCTTGATGCTGCACTTGGCATAGGCCGGGTCCCGCGCCTTGATAAACCAGGCGTTCTCGGCGAAGCGAGCGGCGTCGATCACCACCGGAATATGGTGGCGATGGGCCAGCTCGGCAACCGCCTCCATATTGGCCATGGAAACCGGCTGGCCGCCTGCGCTGTTGCAGGTGACCGTGATGATGATGCCGGCCACGTTGTCGGCCCCCAGCGTCTCGATGGTGTCGCTCAGGCGAGGGAGATCAAAATCCCCCTTCCAGGCGTAGGGGGCCGTGGTGTCGAGGGCTTTCGGGGTGAGCAGGTTGATGGCCCGCGCGCCGGCCAACTCCACGTGGGCCTTGGTGGTGTCGAAGTGGTAGTTGGAGATGAAGACCGGCGCCTTGCCCCGGCAGCGCTTGACCAGTTCGGGGAAGAGGATCTGCTCGGCCCCGCGCCCCTGGTGGGTGGGCATCACATGCTGGTAACCAAAGATCTCGCGCACCGTGCGCTCCAGCTCGACGAAGTTGCGGCTGCCCGCATAGGCCTCATCCCCCATCATGATGCCCGCCCACTGACGATCGGACATGGCACCTGTGCCACTGTCGGTCAGCAGATCGATGTAGACATCCTCGGCCAGCAGCAGGAAGGGGTTCCAGCCAGCGGCCTCGAGGGCGGCGCGGCGCCCGGCGCCAGTGGTCTGTTTGATGGGCTCGACCATCTTGATACGAAACGGTTCGGGTATACGACGCATAAAAGACTCCTCACCGGCGCAACGCCAGTGTGTTTGAAATTGGAATTGGCAAAGAGGCCGGGGCGATCAGGGTCGTCCGGCTGACAAATTCAAACGGCGGGTACCGCCAATCAGCGGTGAGGAAAGTCGAGGGTCAGAATGGGATCCCGGGTGTACCAGTGGGCGAGCAGGCAAGCTGCCCGGGGCGTAGCTGTCACGATTGGCATCACTCCCCTCCATGTCGGTTGTAACCAGTCGGTGGCCAATAAGATCCATTGATGGGTGCTGCCAGCAGGCAGCCTCCCCAAGTTAACAACTGGTTGCCATGCAAACAATCTGAGTGTCAACGGGTTGTGCGTCTGCTCACAAAGCGCCCATTCAGCGGACTCGATACAGGCGACAGTGATCCCCCCAGCACCCCGCTTCGTTAAGCTGTTATCCCGGTGACTTGACCCTGTTCACGCCGCCCCTTGCCAACCATCGGAAGTCCCATGCATCGCAAACCCCATCTGCCCGAGAAGATCTGCCCCGTCTGCCAGCGTCCCTTCAGCTGGCGGCGCAAGTGGGCAAATTGCTGGGAGGCAGTGCGCTACTGCAGCGAGCGCTGTCGCCGCGATCGTCACCACAGTCATCAACATAATGGGGAGCATGTCTGATGGAGCTGCGCCTGGTGCTCGGCGATCAGCTGAATGCCAGTCACAGCTGGTTTCGCACGCCGGATCCGGTCTGCTATCTGATGGCGGAGCTGCGTCAGGAGACCGATTACTGCCGCCACCATCGCCAGAAGGTGCTGGCCTTCTTTGCCGCCATGCGCGCCTTCGCGGCGGCTCTCAAAAAAGCTGGCCACCGCGTCTGTTACCTGACTCTCGATGAGAGCGCCCGCTGGCCCGACTTGCCCAGTCTGCTGGCAGCCCAGCTCGAAGCACATCAGGCCGACAGCGTTGCCTGGCAGAGCCCGGACGAGTGGCGCCTCGCCAGCCAGCTAAAAAGCTGGGCGGCTGGCCTTGCCATCCCTGCCACCGAGGTGGAGAGCGAACATTTTCTCACCCCCCGCGATGGCTGGCAGCGCTACCCCCACAGCAGAATGGAGTTCTTCTACCGCGCCCTGCGAAAGCAATACAGGGTGCTGCTCGATGAGCACGGCCAGCCCCTTGGCGGGCGCTGGAATTTTGATGACGAGAACCGCGCCAAACTGCCGGAGCGTCAGCCGCTCCCGGCACCGCTCACCTTTGCCAACGAGGTGAGCGACATCGACGCCATGCTGACCCGCCACGGGGTCAGCACCATCGGCGAGGCAGATGCCAGCAGACTGCCGTGGCCCATCAACCGGCGTCAGAGCCGCGAGTTGCTGGCCCATTTTCTGGCGCACTGCCTGCCCCACTTTGGCCGCTATCAGGATGCCCTGAGCGAGCGGGGCTGGAGCCTGTTTCACAGCCGCCTGTCGTTTTCCCTCAACAGCAAGATGCTCCACCCCCTCGAGGTGATCCGCGCAGCCGAGGCCCACTGGCAGGCCAATCAGGCCACCATCACCCTGGCGCAAGTGGAGGGCTTTATCCGCCAGATCCTCGGCTGGCGCGAGTTCGTGCGCGCCCTCTACTGGGAGAAGATGCCCGCCTATCGGCGCAGCAATTTTCTCGGGGCCGAGCGGCCGCTACCCGGCTTTTTCTGGAGCGGCGAAACCAAGATGGCCTGCGTGCGTCACGCCATCCGCCAGTCTCTGGAGCACGCCTATGCCCACCATATCCAGCGGCTGATGGTGACCGGCAACTTTGCCCTGCTGGCGGGGATCCATCCTGACGAGGTGGATGCCTGGTATCTCGGCATCTATGTGGATGCCATCGAGTGGGTGGAGCTGCCCAACACCCGCGGCATGAGCCAGTTTGCCGATGGCGGCCTGATGGGCAGCAAGCCCTACGCCAGCAGCGGCGCCTATCTCGAGCGGATGGGCCACTACTGCAAGGGGTGCCACTATCAGGTGAAGGCCCGCAGCGGCGACGGGAGTTGCCCCTTCAACAGCCTCTACTGGCATTTTTTATGGCGCAACCGGGACAAACTTGGCAGCAATCCTCGCCTCGCCCTGCCCTATGCCAACTGGGATGGCCAGGCCGCCGAACAGCAGCACGCCATCCTGGCGACGGCGGAGCAGTACCTGATCCGGTTGGAGCAGCTCTGACTGCCACAGCTAATGCCAACAAGTCCACAAATTTCAACATTGAAAACCAGTTAAATAATTGTAAATAGATATATATCCCAATTATATCTACACCAGTTGAATATCCTGTGGCGGCTGATTAATGTGAGGGCCCCAGTCAAGGAGAGACAAGATGGACATAGTGGTACTCGGTGGTGGCGTGGTCGGCGTGACCAGCGCCTGGTATCTGGCCAAGGCGGGTCACAAGGTGACCCTGCTGGAGCGGCGTGACGGGGTGGCCCTTGAAACCAGCCACGCCAATGCCGGCCAGATCTCCCCCGGTTACGCGGCCCCCTGGGCGGCCCCCGGCATTCCCCTCAAGGCCGCCAAGTGGCTGCTGCAAAAACACGCCCCCTTCACGGTGCGGCCGACCTCGGATCCCTTCCAGCTGCGCTGGATGTTGAAGATGTTTGCCAACTGCACCCCGGCAGCCTATGCGGTCAACAAGGGGCGCATGGTGCGTCTGGCCGAATACAGCCGCGACTGCATGAAGCTGCTGCGCGACGAGCTGGCGCTGGACTACGAGGGGCGCCAGCTCGGCACCCTGCAGCTGTTCCGCAGTCAGGCCCAGCTCGATGCCAGCAAACGCGATATCGAGGTGCTGGAAGAGTACGGCGTGCCCTATCAGTCCCTTGATGCCGATGGCTGTGAAGGGGCAGAACCGGCACTGGCCCGGGTACGCGGCAAGATAGTGGGCGGTCTGCGCCTGCCGGGGGACGAGACCGGCGACTGCTTCCGCTTCACCAAGGCCATGGCAGCGGAAGCGCAGCGACTGGGGGTCAGGTTCGTGTTCAACTGCGCCATCGATGAGATCGAGCTGGCGCAGGGACGCGCCGTGGCGGTGCGGGCCGGCGAGCAGCGCTTCAAGGCCGACGCCATCGTCTGTGCCCTCGGCAGCTATGCCACCGGCTTCCTGCGCCCGCTCGGGCTCGATCTGCCGGTCTACCCGGTCAAGGGCTACTCCCTCACCCTGCCGATGATCAACGCCGAGGCCGCGCCGCGCAGCACTGTGCTGGACGAAACCTACAAGGTGGCCATCACCCGTTTCGATGAGCGGATCCGGGTCGGCGGCATGGCGGAGCTGTCGGGCTACAACCTGGCCCTCAACCCGAAACGGCACGACACCCTGGCCATGGTGGTCGGTGATCTCTTCCCCGAGGGGGGCGACATCAGCCGCGCCGACTTCTGGACCGGGCTGCGCCCCATGACGCCGGACGGCACCCCGCTGGTGGGCCCAAGCCCCATCCCCGGCCTCTGGCTCAACACCGGCCACGGCACCCTGGGCTGGACCATGGCGGCGGGCTCGGGCCAGCTGCTGTGCGATCTCATCAGTGGCAGTGACACCGCCATCAGCGATGAAGGGCTCACCCTGGCCCGCTACGGCTGAGCCTTGTCCTTCGTCTCTCTTATCCCAACGAGGGAGTGCCTGGCACTCCCTCTTGTTTTGACCTTGTTCGGTTTGTCCAGCCATACAATGCCAAGGCACAGACAACAAAAAGGCCCCGCGAGGGGCCTTTCTTATGGGCTGACCGGCGCGCCGGTTTCACCCTGCGCCGGGTGCAGCGCCAGGTTGAACAGTGCTGCTACCATGTCCGACTGGGTCAGGATCCCCACCAGTTGCTCGCCATCTAACACCGGCATGTGGTGCAGGCCGCCATCGGAGAAGGCCCCCACCAGATCGTAGAGCGGCTGATCGTGGCGGGCGGTCGACACCTTGCGGGTCATCAGATCTGCGACCCGCAACTCAGCCAGCTCTGCCGCGCCTCGCGGCTGTTGCAGTACCCGGTCGATCATCAGGTCGTGCAGGGTGATGATGCCGGTCAGCCGGCCGGCCTCGTCCACCACCGGCAGCGCTTTGACCTGATGGTGGGAGAGCAGTTGCCAGGCCGCCATGGCCGGCTGCGGCGCCGCTATCAGGATCAGATCCCGCGACATCACCTCCTGCACCCGCACCGTGCCCACCCTGGCCCGCAGCGCATGCAGCTGGGCCTCCTGCAGCAGCGCCTGCAGATCCTGGCGGCTGATGTCGAGCAGCTCGCCGTGCTTTTCCAGCGCAAAGTCGATGTCCTCCGCCTGGGTCGCCACCCGCTCGCTCGGCTGGGGATCGGCGGTCTGATGGCGGTTGGGCCGGGCCTGACCGCTGTTGGGATAACGACGCCCCAGCAGCCGGTTGTAGCAGAGCGCCAATAGCAGCAACAGCAGCGAGTTGAGCAGCACCGGCAACAGCACATAGCCGACCCCGAGCTGGCGGATCCCCTCGCCGCCGATGACCGCGGTCAAGGCCACGGCGCCGCCGGGCGGATGCAGGCTGCGGGTGAGCAACATGGCGGCGATGGCCAGCATCACGGCAAGGGCGGCGGCCTGCGCCGGATCCGCCACCAGGCTGGCACTCAGCACCCCCATCAACGCCGAGACCCCGTTGCCCACCAGGATGGACCAGGGTTGGGCCAGCGGGCTGGCAGGCGCGGCAAACAGCAGCACGGCAGAGGCCCCCATGGGGGCGATCAGCCAATGGGCCTCAAGCCCCAGTCCCCAACGGCACAAGAGGGCGGTTCCCAACAGCCCGACGAAGGCGCCAAGGGCACCGTAACAACTCTCTTTGAGACTGGTATTGGTGGATACCGGAAAGAAATCCCTGAACTGCATGGGGCTCCTGCGAGGATAACATTCATTTCAAATGCGCGATTTTAACGACATACCGCTGGCAAATACCACCAGGAGGTGCGATCTACTCCGCTCAGCCATCCCGCCCCAGGAAAACAGGAATCATACGGAAACACCCCTGTTCCATCCGAGCACTCTGAAACTGTGACTCAGCAACAAATTCTTACAAAAAATGGCGTACCCCCCTCATTTTTCTCTTTTCTTAACCTCGGCTTAAGAAATGTCGTGTCACCTTGAGGCCATATTCATGCACGGAGCCACTACTTATGAGCACTATCAGAGATGCCCTGCGCCGCTTCGACGGTCAGCGCCGCTGCTGGACCGCCGGGCTGGAGCGGGCCGCCCTCGCCTGGCTCGCGCGTCAAGGCCGACTGCCGGCCGGCAGCCAGCCTCCCCAGCGGATCCTGGTCATTCGCAGCACCTGCCGCATCGGCAACAACCTGTTTCTGCTGCCCTTCCTGCAAAAGGTACGCAGTGCCCACCCCCATGCCGAGATAGAGCTGGTGTGCATCGGCGGCCAGCTGCTCCCCTTCCTGGCCGATCTGCAGCTGCAGCGCATTCACCCGGTCAGGTTGCAGGGCAAGCGGCTGCTGGCCTCCCTGTCGGTGCTGTGGCAACTGCGCCGTCAGCATTACGATCGGGTCTATGTGCCCTTTGCCTCCAGCACCGATCACCTCATCGCCGGCTGGGTAAAGGCCCGCGAGAAGCTGGGCTTTGACGATGCCAAGGGGGATGCCCTGTTCCCCCAGCCCCTCACTCCCAACGACCACTGTCACTACGCCCACCAGCCGCTGCAACTGCTCGGCATGCACGGTCATCTCGCCGATCAGATTGAACTCGGCAGCTTGTTGCACAGCGCCAGCCCGCGGCTGCTGGCGCTCAGGCAGGACTACCCGGAACGGCCGCTCATCGGCTTTTTCACCGGTGCCCGCAAGGGCAAGGGGCTCTCCCTGCCCCAGTGGCAACGACTGCTCGGGGATCTGCGCCGCCACTATCCCGCCGCCCTGCTGATCCAGCTCGAGGATCCCGCCGATCCCCAGCCCCAGCTCGGCGACGTGCAGGTTGCCCTCTCCAGCCTGAGCGAGCTGGCCCGCTTTGCCGGCGGCCTCTCCCTCTTCGTCAGCGGTGACACCGGGCCATTGCACCTGGCCGCCGCCAGCGGCGTGCCCTGCCTCGGCCTCTTTACCCAGACCGATCCCGCCCGCTACGGCTGCCTCGGTGCCCAGCACCTCAATCTGGTGATCGGCGATCGCAATGCCATCCTCCTCGATCACCACTGGCTGGCCGGGGTCATGGCACGCACCCCGCTCAATCAGGAGAGGTTACCTGCGCCAACCCCGGCCCCTTGCTTGCCAGGTGCGCCCTTGCCGCTCCCTGCTGCGGGCTGATCCAGCCAGCGCCCACACCGGCAGGGCGATTCAGCTCGTCCTGCCGGTCCACTCCTCTTTTCATCATCAGCGTCAACGATAGCGAGCCTCCATCCTGGCCAACTCGCCACTTTGCCGCAATCGCGCCAAGATGCGAGTCAACTCGTCCACCCTGGCGGCGAAGGGGGATGAGTTGGCAATACAGAGGTGGAGCGGCGTCAGCTCCAGTTGCAGGGGGACTTCCGTGATCGTCCCCGCCAATCCCAGCTGAGCCAGCTTGAAGCGCGCCACCAGAGGATCCGTGATCATCAGATCCCCCCGACCGGCCGCCAGCAACTTGAAGACATTGTCCACATTGCTGGTGAGATGGACCTTGAAACCGACCAGGTTCTCCTTGCCCCAGCCATTGCCGATGTAGTCGAGAATGGTGAACGCCTTGAGATCGCTCAAGGCGCGGGCCTGGTTGAGACGGGCCAGAGCCGGATGCCCGGTTTGCGTGAACAGGGTCAAGGGGGAGAAGGCCACCGGGGCTTCGACCACCCGGGTATAGGCTCGCCGCTCCCGGGTCGGCACGGTGACGAAGCCGTCGGCTTGACCGGCACGAACCAGTTTCTGCGCCCGCAACCAGGGATATCCCTCATGATGCACCTGAACCCCAAGCTCGAGCCCGACCCTGTCCATCACATCCACCATGAGGCCGCGCATCTTGCCCTCCTCGTCACGCCATGAGTAGGGGGCAAAATCATCGAAATAGACCATGTTGAGCGAAGAGACGGCAACCGCCTGGGAAGATGCCGCCAACAGCAGCCCCCATAAACACCCGAACCAGAGACCCGCTTTCATCATGTCAGCCCCACCGTCATCACCCTGCCCTGAGCCTAGCGCAAGCGCATCGAATGAAAAAATGGGCGAGACCTCGCCGGCGCAGGCGGGGTGATATCGTCAAGCGGCCACGCTTGCTGGTCGGGGAGCCAGCCTTGCAAAGCAGGGGGAACATGGCGGGGGTTATGGGGGGGCGTCCAGTGTTCCGGGACCGACGTGCCACCCGGCCTGCCCGCGCCGTCATTGCTACAGACCCTCCCCCGGCCAACATCAACGGCTGATCCGGCATAAAAAGAGAGAGGGAAGGCTTGCGCCTTCCCTCTTCGTTATGCCCGTACTCTCTTGTTGTTTGCAGATGTTCTTCAGGCCAGCTCGGCACGCAGCGCCTTGGTGGCATCGACCATCACCTTGAGGGCGGCCTCTGTCTCTTCCCAGCCGCGGGTCTTGAGGCCGCAGTCCGGGTTGACCCAGAGCCGCTCTGCCGGGATCTGCTTGGCGGCCTTGCGGATCAGATCCTCAATCCAGCCCTGGCTCGGCACGTTCGGCGAGTGGATGTCATAGACGCCCGGGCCGATTTCGTTGGGGTAGTTGAAGCGCTCGAACGCTCCAAGCAGCTGCATCTGGCTACGGCTGGTCTCGATGGTGATCACGTCCGCATCGAGCGCCGCCACCGCCTCGATAATGAGGTTGAAGTCGCTGTAGCACATGTGGGTGTGGATCTGGGTGCTGTCCACCACCGGGCTCGCGCTCAGACGGAAGGCGCGCACCGCCCAGTCGAGATAAGCCTGATGATCCTGCTTGCGCAGGGGCAGCCCTTCGCGGATCGCCGGCTCGTCGATCTGGATGATCTTGATGCCGGCAGCTTCCAGGTCTGCCACCTCGTCGCGAATGGCCAGGCCAATTTGCAGGGCAGACTGTTCGCGGCTCACGTCTTCGCGGGGGAAGGACCAGCAGAGGATGGTCACAGGGCCAGTCAGCATACCCTTGACCGGCTTGTCGGTCAGGCTCTGGGCAAACTGGGTCCACGCCAGGGTCATGGGTGTGGGTCGGTCGATGTCGCGGGTGATCACCGGCGGCTTGACGCAGCGGGAGCCATAGCTCTGTACCCAGCCGAAGCGGGTGATGGCAAAGCCATCCAGCAGCTCACCGAAGTACTCCACCATGTCGTTGCGCTCGGCTTCGCCGTGCACCAGCACGTCCAGCCCGATGGCCTCCTGACGCTCGATGGCATCCTTGATCTGGGCCTGAATGCCCGCCTCGTAGGCACTGCCGTCGATACGACCGGCTCGCCAATCCTGGCGCAGTACCCGAATTTCCGAGGTCTGCGGGAAGGAGCCGATGGTGGTGGTCGGCAGCAGCGGCAACTTGAGATCCGCGCGCTGTGCCTCGGCCCGCACCGGGTAGGCGCTGTGGCGTTCGAAATCGCTGTTGGTGAGGCTGGCGAGGCGTGACTGCACCGCCTTCTTGTGCACCCGGCTGTCAGACTCCCGATCCACGATGGGCTGGCTGTAAGCGGTGATCTTGTCCAGCTCCCCGCCATTGAGATGGTCAGCCAGCAGGCCCAGCTCGTAGCATTTTTGCAGGGCAAAGGCGAACCAGCTGCGGGTCTGGGGATCCAGCTCGTGCTCCAGGGTCAAGTCTACCGGGCTGTGCAGCAAGGAGCAGGAGGAGCCGACCCAAAGCCGCTCGCCAAGCTTGGCTTTCAGTGCTTTCAGGGTCGGCACCAGCTTGGCCAGATTGGCACGCCAGACGTTGCGACCGTTGATGACCCCGGCCGAGATGACCCACTGGGCCGGCAGGTGCGGGACCAGGGTCTCCAGCTGCTCGGGGGCCGCCACCAGATCCAGGTGCAGGCCATCCACCTTCAGGCTGGTGATGATGTCGCGCTGATGGGCAACCGAACCGAAATAGGTAGTCAGCAGCAGCTTGCAGGGACCGGCCAGACGCTCATAGGCGTTGAGGTAGGCGAGGCGCCACTCGTCCGGCAGGTCCAGCGCCAGCGCCGGCTCGTCGATCTGCACCCACTCCACCCCCTGGGCGGCCAGTTTTGCCAGGATCTCCTGGTAGACGATGAGCAGGCGGTCGAGCAGCTCGAGGCGGGAGAAGCCGCTCTCTTTCTCCTTGCCGAGCCACAGGTAGGAGACCGGGCCCAGCAGCACCGCCTTGACCGGCAGCCCCAGCGCCTTGGCCTCCTCCACTTCGTCAAACAGCTGGCTCCAGCCCAGTTTGAAACGCTGGTCGCGGCTGAACTCGGGCACCAGGTAGTGGTAGTTGGTGTTGAACCACTTGGTCATCTCGGCGGCGGCGGCGGCCGGACCGGTCGGCGCACGGCCACGGGCGACCCGGAACAGGGTATCGAGATCGGTGTCGCCATGGCGGTGACGGGCGGGGATGGCATCCACCAGCAGGCTGGTGCCGAGCACCTGATCGTACCAGGCGAAGTCACCCACCGGCAGCAGGGTTACGCCGGCCTGTTGCTGGGCCTGCCAGTGACGCTCACGCAGGCTCTTGCCGGTGGCGATGAGTTCCGCCTGGCTGGTTTCGCCGCGCCAGTAAGATTCGAGGGCAAATTTCAGCTCGCGCTTGGCGCCAATACGGGGAAAGCCCAGGGTGTGTGCGCAGGTCATAGGTTCCATTCCTTATGCTCATTCATCTGATGGTGAACTGGATGATTTAGCCATCCAGATGTTTACACATCCAAAATGACAAGATAAGGTGGCGTTGGCTATTGAATCCTTTTCAACTGGCTCTCAAGAAATTCTCAAGGCGGGCAACAAGCCGCCGCCCAGGCACAACAAGGAGGGATACCATGGCGGTGTCAAGCAACCCGGGGATCGACATCAAGCACCTGAAAACGGTGAGCGCGCTGGCCGAGCAGGGCTCGCTGGCCGGTGCGGCGCTGACCCTCAACCTCACCCAGTCCGCCCTCTCCCACCAGCTCAAGGAGCTGGAGACCCGCCTCAATCTGGAGCTCTATCTGCGCAAGAGCCGCCCGCTGGTGCTGACTGCGGCCGGCAACCAGCTGCTGGGGCTGGCCCGTCAGGTGCTGCCGGCGCTGGCGCAGACCGAGAAACAGCTGCAGGCCCTGCACAGCGGCGACGCCGGTCGCCTTCACCTGGCGCTCGATTGCCACAGCTGCATCCAGTGGCTGCTGCCGCTGTTGCCAGATTTTCGCCGTCAGTGGCCGGGGGTTGACCTGGAAGTGGAGTCGGTGCCGGGCTTTGATGCCATCAGCGCCCTGCTCGGCGGCCAGCTCGACCTGCTGCTCACCTCGGACGTGCAGGCCCGCGGCGATCTCCACTTCGAGCCGCTGTTCGCCTTCGAGCTGGTGCTGGTGATGGCGCCGGACCACCCCCTCTGTGGCCAGCAGACCATCAAGCCTGAGGATCTGCGCCCCGAGGTGCTGCTGGTCTACCCGGTGGAGCGGGCGCGGATGGACGTGTTCAGCCGCTTCCTGCAGCCGGCCGGCATCGAGCCCGCCCGCTGCAAGCCGGTGGACAACACCTCCGTGATGCTGCAGATGGCCGCCGCCGGCCTTGGCGTCGCCGCCCTGCCGCGCTGGGCCTGCGAGGAGTTCGTGCGCCAGGGGCTGCTCGAGGCGCGCCCGCTCGCCGAGGGGGTGCGCCGCCACATGTATGGCGCGGTGCGCGCCGCCGACCGGGATCAAGCCTGTCTGCAGAGCCTGTTCGAGCGCATTCGCAGCAAGATGGGCGACGTAAAAGCGCAGTAACTTGCAAGAGAAGGGACGCGGCGCCGGCTTACCTGCAGACAGCAGAGCCTGTTTGGGCTCATTCGAATCAAACATGGGCGATGTAAAAGCGCAGTCATCCATACGGCAAGGCGCAGTAAAAAGCCGCCTTGGAGCGGCTTGTCATCACGCAGGGCTTCTTATTCAAGCACCCTCTTCACAGCTCGCCGCCCCCCGCCGCCGCGGGCAGTTGGCGCAGAGCTCACCATCGCGGCGCTTGTAGTGCAGACAGCAGCGCTGGCGCACGTAACCGACCAAGCCGGCCGCTGGCGGCCAGGGCGCCGGCTGCCAGCCCGCCAGATGCTCGGCCGGCAGGCCGCAGGCGGCAAGCCAGTGCGGCGCATGGGCCGCCACCTCGGCGGGGCTTATCTCGTCAAAGAACGCGGGCACCCGCACCAGTGCCGCCAGCAGATCGTCCGCCAAGAGCGGGCGCACGAAACCGGGCCGCAGCCGCTGCACCTGCCCGAACGCAGTGAACAGCGCCTGCCAATGGGCCTGCAGCCGCTCACCCGCCGTCTTGATCAACACCTCCAGCTCCCCCTTGATCATGGGCTCAGCCGGCAAGGTAAAGCCCGATACCAACCCATCCTGACAACCCTGGCCCAGCCTCTCCAGCGCTGGCACGGCCCGCAGCCGGTAGACGGCCACCATGGCCAGATAGATGGATTGCCAGCAGAGCATGCCCCAGCTGCGGGTGAGCCAGTAGGCGGGGCCTGCCTCCGGATGGGCCAGCCGCCAATACTCGTGCAGCGTAGCCGCCACCTCGGCTGGCGTGGCCTGCTTGGTCGCCATCAACAGCGCCGCGCCCTCGCCGGCAGCCACCAGCCGCCCCTTGAGGGACGGGATAAGTCCGGCGGCGGCCGCAAACAGGGCACCGTGATCCGCCAGTGACTGCAGATCCGGCTCGCGCCGCGTCCCCGGGCTGCGGACACGACGGCCGGCACCGCTCATGGGGTGGGAGAGTCCCGGGCGCGGCCCGGGACGCAGAGTCAGAATACGTATTTGAGTCGCGCCTCCACGCTGCGCTCTGCGCCGAACCAGCAGTTGTTCTGGTCGTAGCAGGAGTAGTAGGTCTTGTTGAACAGGTTGCTGGCGCTGAGTGACACCTCCACCCCTTGCAGACGCTGGCTGAGCCGGGCCAGATCGTAGGAGGCAGCCATGTCCATCAGCAGGTAATCCGGCACTGTGTCGGTGTTGGCGGCATCAAGCTGGGCCTCTCCCACGTAGCGCAGGCCAGCCCCCAGGCGCGCCCCTTCCAGCGGGCCGGCCGGCAGGTAGTTGCTCCAGAGCGAAGCCATTTGCTTGGGTACCCAGACCGGCGTCTTGCCCTGCAGGCTGGTGGTGTCGCGGGTGATCTCCATATCCTGACGGGTATAGCTCAGCGCCAGATCCCAGCGGCTGGTGAGATCGAGTCTCCCCTCCAGCTCGACCCCCTTGGAGACCATCTCGCCGGTCTGCAGCTTGGGCCCGTAGACGTTGGCCGGATCCGTCACCAGAGCATTTTGCTTGGTGATGTGAAACGCCGAGAGAGTGGCCGTCTTGCTCATGTCCTCGGAGAGGAACTTGAGCCCCCCCTCCCACTGCCGGCCGGTGGCCGGTTTGAACGCCTGGCCTTGCTTGTCCGCCCCCGCCACCGGCTCGAAACTCTCGGCATAGCTCACATAGGGCGAGAGACCGTGATCCAGCTCGTAGAGGGCGCCGAGGCGCAGCGAGAGGTTGTCCTGATCAATCTGGGCCAGGCTGTTGCTCGCCGCCCCCTGATAGAGGGTCCGGCTGTCGGTGTCCATCCGGTAGCGGTCGTAGCGGGCGCCGCCGATGGCCACCAGCCGATCGAGGCGCACCTGATCCTGCAGGTAGAGGCCGCTCTGGTACTGGCGGATGGTTCGGTTGTCCTGATAGTTGAAGACCAGGTCTGCCGGCACTATCTGCTGGTGGTTCGGGTTGAAGATGTCGATGGCAGGGGCCGCATAGTCGAGGGTATCCCGGTAGAGAATGCGCGCATCCAGATACTGGTAATCCACCCCCAGCAGCAGGTTGTGCTGGGCCTTGCCGGTCTGCACCTTGCCCGCCAGCTGGTTGTCGATGACAAAGCCGCGAGAGTCTTCATCGGTCAGGTAGGCGTTGCGGGCCAGGGTGCGGTGGTCGGCCGCCAGCGCCGCGTTGTAGGTGTTCTGCTGGTTGGCCGAGGCATCCATGTAGCGGGCGTTTTGCAGCAGCTGCCAGTTGGCGTTGAAGTCGTGGCTCAGCTTGTAGCCGAGCAGGGTCACCTCCCGGCTGTAGTGGTTCCAGTTTTCATCGCCAAGGAAGGTGTCGCTGCCCAGCTGGCCCAGCGGGTTGGATTTGACCGAGCCGCTGGCCGGCACAGTGGTGTAGATGCCGGCTTGCGGGTCTTTCTGGTAATAGAGGTTGAGGTTCAGCAGGGTGCGGTCACTCAACTGCCAGTCGAGAGAGGGTGCCAGCACGTAGCGCTCCTCCTCTGAGGTCACCGCCTGGCCCTCTTTCTGGCGAGCCAGCCCCACCAGCCGATAGGCAAACTGGTCGTTGAGGGCGCCGGTGCTGTCGAGGGTCAGCTCCTTGAGGGTGCCCGTCCCGCTCGCCACGCTGACGCTGTGCCTGCTCTCCCGCTGGGGGCGCTTGGCGATGAGGTTGACCATGCCGCCTGGGGGCATGCTGCCGTAGAGCACGGAGGTGGGCCCCTTGAACACCTCCAGCTGCTCGATGGCCACCGGATCGATCTGGGGCTGCAGGTTCCAGTCGTTGTACTGCAGCAGCAGGCCGTCGTAGAAGTTCTGGTAGTTGTCAAAGCCGCGGATGTTGAACAGATCCAGCCGGTTGACCGCCCCGCCCCGCAGCTCGGTGTTGACGCCAGGCACGTAGCGCAGCGCCTCGCTCACCGAGCTGATGCCGCGCTGTTCCAGGATGTCACCCTCCACCACCGAGATGGTCTGGGGCGTCTCCAGGGGGGCGAGCCGGGTCTTGGTCGCGGTGTTGCGATAGGTCTCGCCGAGCACGGTTAGGGTCTCGTCGGCCCGGGTCTGTGTCGGGTGCTCGGTGGCGGCTGCCTGCACAGGGCTTGCCAACAGGGCGGAGAGAGTCGCGGCGACCAGGGTCAAAGGGGGGTGAGTGGCGTACATCTGATCCTCGAATGCAATGATTGAATAGTAACAAATCTCATTTGCATTTTATTGGGTCATTTTGCCCTTGAATTAACAATTTGGGGCATGTTGGCGCTGAAGAGGGAGAAACTGTGGTCAGTTTGGCCCCATCCGGCAACCTCAACTGACGGCAGCAACGCAGATGATGTCGAATGGATAGCAAAGCCTGGCGCAGTCAAAAGGGAAGGAGGGAATAGCCGCACCCGGCATCCGCCGGGCAAGAGGCGGCCAGCTCAGAGAGGGGCGACGGGCAGCCAGTACTCCATGCGGGCATCCGGCTGGTTGCCGTCAAAATCGGGGGCGTAACGCTCCAGCTCGAAACCGTCCAGCCCGCGATAGCCGGAGCTCGGCAGCCAGTGCAGGATGAACCAGTTGAGGGTCTGCCCCAGCTGACTGACCGGGCCCACGTGACTCAGCACCGCGTAGGTCTGGGCCGGCACCGGGAGGCGTGCCAGACCGTCTGGCAGGCTGCCCCCCTCCTCCATCACGCTACCCGCCCAGTAGGGGAGCGACTCGCCGGCACCAGAAACATCCACCACCCCCACCCGCTCCTGCCCGGGTGGCAAACCACCCGCCGCGCGCAGGGCGCGCCAGATAGCGGGCACCGTCTGCTGAAAGTCGGGGGCAGCGGCAAACAGCCCGTGGATCAGCCCCTTCACCCCGTGCAGGATAAAGCCCGACTGGCTCTCGATCCGCACCTGTACCAGCCTGGCAGGCATGGGCTGCGGCAGGGTAGCCCGCACCAGAGGGGTACGCAGCCCCAGCCGCAGGCCCCGCTTGCGATAGGCCAGCGGCGAGCAACCGAACTGCTGCTTGAAGGCGCGGCTGAAGCTCACCTCGGAGCCAAAACCGTAACAGAGCGCCAGATCCAGCACCCGCTGGCGACCAGACAGCAGCGCCTCTGCCGCCTGGCTCAACTTGAGTTCGCGCACATAGTGGGCCACCGTCAGCCCCGTCTCATGGAGGAACACCCGCTGCAACTGCCAGCGCGACCAGCAGCTCTGCTCCGCCAGTTCGGCCAGCGCCAGCGGCTGATCCAGGTTGGCGTGGATATAGTCGAGCACCCGCTCAATGCGGGTCAGCTGGCTGTGCGGCTGAGGCACGGCGTCGGGGATGGTGGGCAAGCTGGTCATGACGAGATCGGATCTGGCTGTCGGCAAGGCGCTGCGCGCAAGGACCCCATTAAACATGGCCGCCACCTTGGCGGCAAGAGCTGGGCGATATGGTCACGTCCGCCCTCTTGCCAGGTGGCTCGAGTGCTGGTCCGTCAAGCCAGCTTGGCAGGTTGTCACAAAAGTGACGCGTTTCCCTGTCAGATTGTTTGAAAACAAATATATCAATTACCAAAAAAAGCCCATAAAGTCCTCGTTCGAATCTTTTATGCAGGGAGAGCCTAGATGAAGAAAGTTGCCTTGATCACCGGAGCCCGTGGCGGCATCGGATCCGCCATCACCACCGCCTTGCTGGCCCAGGGGTATCGCATCATCGCCACCCACTCCAGCGCCAACGGGGCGGCGGCGCACGACTGGTATGCAGAGCAGGGTTTTCGGCCGGATCAGGTGCGGCTGCTGGCGCTGGACGTGGCCGACACCGCCATGTGCCGCGAGGCCCTGGGCCGCTTGCTGCAGGATGAAGGACGGGTGGACGTGCTGGTCAACAATGCCGGCATCACCCGGGACGGGGCCTTCAAGCGGATGACCCCGGAGCAGTGGTTCGAGGTGATCCACACCAACCTGTGCAGCCTCTACAACGTCACCCAGCCGCTGTTTGACGCCATGTGCGAGCAGCGCGATGCCCGCATCATCAACATCTCCTCGGTCAATGGCCAGAAGGGGCAGTTCGGCCAGGTCAACTACTCGGCGGCCAAGGCGGGCATGCTGGGCTTCACCAAGGCGCTGGCGGCGGAAGGGGCCCGCTTCGGGGTGACGGTCAACGCCATCGCCCCCGGCTACACCGCCACCCCCATGGTGGAGGCGATCCGCACCGACATCCTCGACAGCATCAAGGCCGACATCCCCATGCGCCGGCTGGCCAAGCCGGAAGAGATCGCCGCCGCAGTGGTGTTTCTTGCCAGCGAGGCGGGTGCCTATATCACCGGCGAGACCCTGGCCATCAACGGCGGCCTCTACATGAAGTGAGGCCTGGCCTTGTCTCATCGGCCTTATCTAATCGACATAGCGCATCGACAGAGGGCAGCCCGCGGGCTGCCCTCTTTGTTTGATCCTGGTTTGCTCCGGCCAACCGGGACGGCCTTCTTCCTTGCCCGGACTACGGACGTGTCGTCGCGGCCCCCACCGGCTCGGCGAAGTGGCTGCGCAGGGCGGCGATCACCCGGCGCACCTTCTCCGGGATCTCCCGCTGCGGGGTGATGGCGTGGATCTCCATGGGCGGCACCCGAAAGCCCGGCAGCAATTCCAGCAGGCGACCCGAGGCGAGATCTTCGGCGATCTCCCCCTCCGGCTGCAGCGACACCCCCTGCCCCGCCAGGGTGAACTGGCGCAGCGGCAGCACGTTGTTGCACACCACCCGCGGCTTGGGCTTGACCCTGTGCCCCTGCCCCTTCTCGTCGAAGAAGGTCAGGCCGCCGCTCAGCATGTCGGCGGCCAGCCAGTCGTGTTCCAGCAGCGCCTCCGGGCTGCGCGGGGTGCCCTTGCGCGCCAGATAGGCGGGCGAGGCGCACAGCAGCATCCGGGTCTGGCCCAGCTTGCGCGCCACCAAGGTGGAGTCCGAGAGCGTGCCGACCCGCAGCGCCACGTCGATGCGCTCCTTGATGAGATCCCGCTTCTCGTCGTCGGCGATGATCTGGATGCACAGGCCGGGGTGGGCCTGCAGCAACGGCGACAGTGCCCGCGCCAGCGGCTGGCCGGCCATCCCCACCGGGGCGGTGATCCGCACCTCCCCCAGCAGGCTGTCGCGTACCTCAGAGAGGCGCAGCTCGGTCTGGTTGAGGGTCTGCTGCAGAGACTGGCACCCCTGCCACACCACCTCCCCCGCCTCGGTCAGGTTGAGGCGGCGGGTGGAGCGGTGCAGCAGGGTGAGGCCGAGCAGGCTCTCCAGCTGGCTGATATGCTGACTGACGGCGGAGGGGGTCATGCCGAGGGCCTTGGCGGCGCCGGTCATGCTGCCCGCCTCGACCACGGCGGCGAAGATGGCGTAACGCTTGAGCTGTTCCATTATTAAATCCAGCTTATAAGTGAATGCAATTTACAACGGATTATTAAATCACATTCGGGGGCGTAGGATAGCCCCATTCCAACAGTGAAGGAGAATCTCCCATGAAAATTGCCCTGATCGGTGCCAGCGGTTTTGTCGGTACAGCCATCCTCAACGAAGCCGTCAGCCGCGGCCATCACGTCACCGCCATCGTGCGTGACGTGAGCAAGGTCGCCGCTCACCCGCAGGTCACCGCCGTGGCGGTGGATGCCCAGGACAGCCAGGCGCTGGCCAAGGTGCTCAAGGGGCACGATCGGGTGATCAGCGCCTACAACCCGGGCTGGACCACCCCGGACATCTACGACCAGTACCTCAAGGGGGCCAGCGCCATCGTGGCCGCCGCCGTCGCGGCCAACAGCTGGCTGCTGGTGGTCGGCGGTGCCGGCAGTCTGGAAATTGCCCCGGGCGTGCAACTGGTGGATACCCCGGAATTCCCGGCCGAGTGGAAACAGGGGGCCCTGGCTGCCCGCGACGGCCTCACCGCCCTGCGCCGTGAAACTGCCCTCGACTGGCGTTTCGTCTCCCCGCCCGTGTTCCTGGAACCCGGCGAGAAGCGCGGCGGCTACCGGCTCGGTGCCGATCAGGTGCTGTTCAGCGGTGAACAACCGGCCGGGATCACGGTCGGCGACCTGGCCGATGGCGTGCTCAACGAAGCGGAAAAACCGGCCCACCTGCGCCAGCGTTTCACCCTGGGTTACTGAACCTGAGCCAGGCACAATACCGGGCCGCAGCGCCCGTCACAAAAAGGGAGGCATCAGCCTCCCTTTTTGCATCTCTGTATTTGCGCATCTCTGTGCTGCCAGCGATGCTCGCCTCTTTTTGGCTCAAGTCGCGCTCACATTGCACACAAGCCGGTGCATGTCGGGTCAGGCCAACATGGGTGCCAAGTGCGCCGGTATATTGCCATTATCGCCGCTCAATCCGCAGCCACCCGGATGGGTGGCGAATTCTATTTCGATTTTTGTATATAACTAAGAATAATTTGTTGTTTCCGTCTTATAACTCCGAACAGTAGCATCTCCCTCAATCCAAATGGCGCCATCCCTGGCAACAGGGACGCGGCCGGTTTATCGGTCAGGGCGTCGTCGTTTTCATGTCAGGTGTGCGGGTAACATCCCGCCCCTGGTCAGTGAGGAGGTGCACATGGAACATTCACCACTGCCGATCATCGATCTCGCCGCCCTCGATGGCGCCCCCGAGACCCGTCGCCAGATGCTGGCCACCCTTGGCCGGGCGGCCCGCGAGGTGGGCTTTTTCTATCTGGTCGGCCATGGCCTGAGCGAGCAAGAGCAGCAGGAAACCCTGGCGCTGGCGGCCCGCTTCTTCGCCCTGCCGCAGCAGGAGAAGCTGGCGGTGCAGATGGTGCACTCCCCCCACTTTCGCGGCTACAACCAGGTGGGGGCCGAGCTCACCCGGGCGCGGCCGGATCTGCGCGAGCAGTTCGATATCATGAACGAGGCGCAGGCCCTGCCTTCAGCGCAGATCCGTGAACCCTGGCAGCGGCTGATCGGCCCCAATCAGTGGCCTGCCGCCCTGCCCGACATGCAGGCGCAGCTGCTGGCGTGGCAGGAGAAGTTGAGCGCCATCAGCCTCACCCTGCTGGCCGCCTTCGCCGAGGTGCTGGAACAACCGGCCGGGGTGTTTGACGACAGTATTCGCGGCGCCCCCTATCAGCACATGAAACTCATTCACTACCCGGGGCAAGCCGAGGGTGGCAGCGGTCAGGGGGTGGGTGCCCACAAGGATCCCGGCTACCTGACCCTGGTGATGCAGGATCATCACTCCGGACTCGAGGTGGAGACAGCGAATGGCTGGATCTCGGCGCCGCCCCTGCCGGGCGCCTTGGTGGTCAACATCGGCGAACTGCTGGAACTCGCCTCCAACGGCTACCTCAAGGCTACGCTGCACCGGGTGGCAAGCCCGCCGCCCGGAGTATCTCGCCTCTCCTGTGCCTTCTTCATGGCGGCGCGGCTGGATGCCACCGTGCCGCTGCTCAGCCTCTCCCCCGCGCTGGCAGCCCAGGCGCTGGGGCCCGAGAGCGACCCGACCAACCCGCTCTTTTATCAGGTGGGGGAGAACGTACTCAAAGGGAGGCTGCGCTCCCACCCGGATGTGGCGGTCCGCCACTATGGCGTCGCCCCGCCGTCGGCCAATCCGCAGATGACAAACGGGCAAACTACAAAGCGCGATCGGCGCGAGCCACAACTCGCCTGACGCTGCCATACCTAATAGACGGGGGCGCCGCGACGCCCCCTTCAGACGACACAAGCAGTTGGGCCACAGCCTGGCAATGACGGAGCAATACAATGAAATTCAAAACCATGAGCGTGCACAGCGGCCAGCGGATCGATCCCCAGACCGGTGCCCTCACCACCCCGCTCTACCAGAGCAGCACCTTCAGCTACTTCAACGCCCAGGCGGGCAAGGAGCGCTTCGCAGGTCAAGCCCCCGGCTTCATCTACAGCCGCTTTGGCAACCCCACCACCGCCGAGCTGGAGCAGAAGCTGGCGGCGCTGGAAGGGGCCGACGAGGCGCTGGTGGTGGCGAGCGGCATGGCGGCGGTGAGCGCCATCATGTATGCCCTGGCCGACAGCGGCGATGAAGTGGCCTATATCGGCCCGCTCTACGGCGGCACCGATGCGTTTCTCAAGCAGACCTTCAGCCGCGCCGGCATCAAGGTCACCGCCTACGAGAGCGATCAGGATCTGCTGACCGACATCCGCCCCGCCACCAAGGTGGTACTGTTCGAAACCCTGACCAACCCCACCCTCAAGGTGGTAGATCCGCGGGTGGTAGTGGAAGCGGCCCGCAAGGTGGGCGCCATTACGGTGTGTGACAACACCTTCCTCACCCCCTATCTGCTGCGCCCCCTGGAGCTCGGGGTCGATCTGGTGATGCACAGCGGCACCAAATACCTGGGCGGTCACGGCGACATCATCGCCGGGGTGGTGGCGGGCTCTCACACGCTGATGAAGTCGATCCGTACCGTGGCCCTCAAGCACATCGGCTCCCCCATAGGCCCGCAGGAGGCCTACCTGCTGCAGCGCGGGGTCAAGACCCTGCCCCTGCGCATGGATGCCCACCTGCACAACGCCCAGAAGGTGGCCGACTTCCTGGCCGCCCATCCGGCGGTGAAGAAGGTGATCTACCCGGGGCTTGCCAACCATCCGGGCCACGATGCCCTCGGCGCCTTCGCCAGCGGTTTTGGCGGCATGGTGAGCATCGAGCTGGAAGGTGGGTTTGCCCGTTGCGCCACCCTGCTCGACAACCTGCAGCTGTTCGTGCAGGCGGTGAGTTTGGGGGATCTCGAGAGCCTCGCCTGCCATCCGGCCAGCACCACTCACGCCGCCATGGACGAGGCGAGCCGCCTCGCCGCCGGGGTCAATGACGATCTCATCCGCTTCAGCATCGGGGTGGAAGATGCCGACGATCTGATCGCCGATCTGGCCGCCGCCCTGGCCCTGATCTGACTGTCAGCCGCTTTTGAACGCAAAAAAACAGCCCGCCCCCTGCCAGGGGGCGGGCTGTTTTGCTTGCGGCCGTCGCCCAATAGGGGCAACCCGCTAGGGTGTGACGGAGAGGCGCTGCACCGGCCAGCCCAACGCGGCCAGCTCGGGAGCCAGCGTCTTGGCATCCCCCACAACCAGGATCACCATGTCGTCGGGATCGAGCCAGCGGCGGGCCAGCTCGCGCAGGGTAAAGGGGGAAAGCTGGCTCACCTGCTTCACCTGCTGCTCCACATAATCCTGCGGCCACCCTTTGAGCAGGATGGGTTGCATGTAGGCCACCTCCTGCGGCAGCGTCTCGTAGTCGAGCGCCTGGCCATTAAGCACCCGATCCCGCAGGGTACGCACCTCCAGCCGGGTCGGCCCCAGCCGCTGATACTTGTCGAGCTCCTGCAGGATCTGCCGCAGCGCCGCCCCGGTCACTGCGCTGCGTACGCTGCTTTGCAGCAGGAAATAACCCGCATCGACGTTGCCCTCGAAGGTGGCGCCGATAAAGTAGGTGTAACCCAGCTCCTCACGCAGCCGGATGTTCAACCGCTCGGCGAGGGAGACATTCATCAGCCGGGTCAGGTACTGCTCGCCGAAGGCATCCTCTGCCATGGCGCGCCGCCCCACCCGGATCTGGCTGAGCGCAGCCCCGGGATTGTCCAGCAGATAGATGGCCCGTTTGGCCTGCTGCCCACGCCACTCCAGAGAGCGCAGGGCCGCCGGCTGACCCGCTGGCTCGACCAGAAAGCCGAGGGCTTTCATCACCCGCTCCTGGGCCAGATCCCCGCTCACCACCACCTGGGCTTCCCCGCTGCGATGGACCGACTGATAAAAATGGCGCACATCGTCCAGGGTCAGCGCCCGCAGGCTGGCCACGGGATCCAGCGGCTTGCTCCCCTTGAGCAGGGCACCGAACTGCCAGTCCGCCTGCCACTGGGGATCGCGAGCCAGCTGTTGCAGCCACTGGCTGTAGTCAAACTGGCTGCGCTCGAAATCGGCGCTGCGCATGGCGGGCTGCAGCACCAATTCCCGTACCAGCGCCAGCACCTCCTCGAAATGGGAGGTGAGCCCCTGGACCTCGATGGAGCTGCGCTCCTCACCATGTTCGAATCTGATGCTGGCTCCCAGCTGGCGCGCCCGCTCCTCGATGCTCGCCTCCTGCAGCTGTTCGCTGCCAAGGGAGAGCATGGCATCGGTCAGGGTGGCGACCCCGCCCTTGCCCTGCGGCTCGGCCCGCTCACCGCCCGGCCAGTTGATGCTCATGGCAAAGGCCGGCACTTCATCGCTGTAGTGGCCGAGCAGAGAGACCCGCTCACCCAGCTTGGCATGCCACAGGGTCGGCATGGGCACCGGCAAGGCACCACCACTGGCCGGCTCCTGGCGTCGATCCAGGGTCTCCTTGATCTGCCTGGGAGCCAGCGTCTGCAGCGGCCGGGCCAGCGGCAAGGGGGGCGGCTCGACGAAGTTGGGGTTGCCCGCCTGCCACTCGGGATGCTCGGCCGGCACCACGCTCAGCACCACCCTGGGCTTGTTCAACACATAGCGCGTCAATGCCCGCTGCAGATCGGCCGGCGTCACCCGGGCAAGGCGCTTGAGGTTGCGGTACTGGAAGTTGGGATCCTGAAACAGGGTATAACCTGTGCCCAGCTGCTCCACCTTGCCGGCCACGCTGTCCAGCGGCCAAATCCGTTTGGCGCGCAGGGCATTGACCGAGTGGGCCAGCTGCTCGCGGGTGACCCCGTCGCTGGCGAGCTGGCCGATGACCCGATCGATCTCCGCCTTGATGGGGCCAAGCTCGGCCCCTTTGGCCAGATTAGGAATGGCATGGATCATCAACTTGCATGCCAGCACATTGCATTCATGGCTGGCAAAGACGGAGACCAGCCTGCCGCTTTGCTGCAGCTCTCGCTGCAGAAGGCCGCTGGCCGAGCCCCCCAGCTGATCCGCCAGCAGATCGAGAGCCTCGACCCCGGGATCACTGGCAGAGACGGTCGGATAGGCCAGCACCAGCAGGGGTTCGGCCACCCGATCGGTCAGGGTGCGATAGCGGCTCTTCTTCAGCGTCACCGGACGCACCAGCGGCCGAGTCTGGGCCGGTGTGGCGGGCAAGGCCCCGAAATAGCGCTCGACCCAGGCCAGGGTCTGGGCCGGTTGAATGTCACCGCCGATCACCAAGGTGGCGTTGTTGGGCCCATACCAGCGCAGGAAGAATTGGCGCACATCCTCCAGGGTGAGGCGATCCAGATCCGCAGCCCGGCCAAACGGCGTGTTGAAGTAGGGGTGATTGGGCGGGTAAAGCGTGCGATTCAGCGCCTCATAGAAGCGCCCATAGGGTTGATCTTCGACCAGGTTGGCGCGCTCGTTCTTGATGATGTCGCGCTGCACGTCCAGCTTCTGCTGATAGAGAGTATCGAGCAGAAACCCCATGCGATCCGCCTCCAGCCAGAGCACCTTCTCCAGCTGATTGGCCGGCAGCGTCTGGAAATAGCGGGTCTGATCCTCCTGGGTCCAGCCGTTCACATCCTTTGATCCCATCTGTTGCAGCAGGCGGTTATGGCCCTCCTCCCCCACGTGAGCCGAGCCCTGAAACATCATGTGCTCGAACAGGTGGGCCAGCCCGGACTGGCCCGGAGCCTCTTCTTCCAGCCCCACCCGGTAGTGGACCGCCACGTGCACCAGGGGATCGGAGTGATCCTGGGTCAGGATCACCGTCAGGCCATTGTCGAGCCGATATTGCTGATAGGGCACGATCAGTGGATCGGCCACTCTTTTCTGCTCCTTGACCAGCACCGGGCCGGCCAAGGCCAAGACACTGAAGAAATAGAGCAAACTCCACACGACTCTCATGTAATTTCCCAATTCTCGAACCTGAACATTATTATGGGTCACCGCTGCTGCCCTTCATTGGTCTCGCAGCAAGGGGAAAACGGCGACGGCACGCCATGGGCGTAACGCGCACTATTGAGCATATAAATATTATTTTCGCCCCCCACAGGGTTGCCGCGAGCCGGCCGCCACGCCGCGTCGGATCACCTGCTGCCGCGGCCTCGTGGTATCGGCCTGGCCAGGCGGTCAGTGTAATCAATCAGGCTCGCAGTGGATATCTTGAATGGATATTCATTTGTAACAAGGCATATATCCCGCCCATCCCGCGAGCCCACCTCCCCCTATTTTGTGGTACAGATGGAATAGAGCGAGTCGGCTACCAGTGCGGCGGCGGGAATATATTTCCGGCACTGATTGAACAGTCAGGAAATAATCGATGGCCACTGTTAATATCTATTTAGTTAATAACAGTACCACTGCATTACAAAACCAAGACCCCATGCCTTGCAGCGTCAATGGCATCGAGCCTGCCCTGTTCCTGCCAAAAAAACAGGGGGCCTGAGCCCCCTGTCGTCGTTCCCGATTGCCATCACCCGCGGTCCAGCAGGATGTTGAGCATGCGGCGCAGCGGCTCGGCGGCGCCCCACAGCAGCTGATCGCCCACGGTAAAGGCGGCCAGGTACTCCGGACCCATGTTGAGCTTGCGCAGACGACCGACCGGGATGCTGAGAGTGCCGGTGACGGCGGCCGGGGTCAGCTCGCGGGCGGTGATGTCGCGATCGTTGGGGATCACTTTCACCCAGTCGTTGTGGGCGGCCAGCAGGGCTTCGATCTCGGCCAGCGGCACATCCTTTTTCAGCTTGATGGTGAAGGCCTGGCTGTGGCAGCGCAGGGCGCCGATGCGCACGCACAGACCATCCACCGGAATGGCGGCGTTCTCGATGCCCAGGATCTTGTTGGTCTCGGCCTGGCCCTTCCACTCTTCGCGGCTCTGGCCGTTGTCGAGCTTGGTGTCGATCCAGGGGATGAGGCCACCGGCCAGCGGCACGCCGAAGTTGTCCACCGGCAGGGTGCCGGAGCGGGTCTTCTCGGTGATCTTGCGCTCGATGTCGAGGATGGCGGAGGCGGGATCCGCCAGTTCCACCGCCACTTCATCACGCAGCAGCCCCATCTGGGTGACCAGCTCACGCATGTGGCGCGCACCGCCGCCGGAGGCAGCCTGATAGGTGGCCACGCTCACCCACTCAACCAGATCGGCCTTGAACAGGCCACCCAGGGCCAGCAGCATCAGGCTGACGGTGCAGTTGCCGCCGACGAAGGTCTTGATGCCGTTGTTCAGGGCATGTTCGATGACGTCGCCGTTGACCGGATCCAGGATGATGACCGCATCCTTCTCCATGCGCAGGGAGGAGGCGGCATCAATCCAGTAGCCCTGCCAGCCGGCGGCTTTCAGGCGCGGATAGACATCCTTGGTGTAGTCGCCGCCCTGGGCGGTGATGATGACGTCCTGTGCGGCCAGCGCCTCGATGTCGAAGGCATCCTGCAGGGTGCCGGCATCGACGCCGAAATTGGGGGCGGCCTCACCGGCCTGGGAGGTGGTGAAGAAGGTGGGCTGAATGCGGGAAAAATCCTTCTCTTCCTGCATCCGGCTCATCAACACCGAACCCACCATGCCACGCCAACCGACCAAACCTACTTTTTTCATAATGTCCTACCCTGGATAGCTGCTTATAGAAACCGAGTGTGATACCCGTGATCCCTTGTCCGGCGCGGGCCGTTTACAAGCGGTTCACAAAATATGGGTTGCGAAAAATGCGTCTGTCCACATTACGGATTGTGACGGCGGGCGCAAGTCGAATTGCGCAATATTCTGTGCCGTTCGCTGCAATATCCGTCAGCCTGGCCGACCTGCGGCCAGCCGGTTGGCATCCCGTCACGACTTGGGGCATCATTGAGACCGACCGGCAGCCCCGCTGCCCCTCGGGGACGACCCCGAGGCCTCCTGATGCGCAGGGACGGCCCTGCTTCCTGCGGAATCTTCCTTATGTCCTGGTTGCTCCTGCTGTTGGCCGGCCTGTTCGAGGTCGCCTGGGCCATCGGTCTCAAATATACCGATGGCTTAAGCCGTCCCCTGCCCACCCTGCTGACCCTGCTCGCCATGGGGGTGAGCGTGCTGCTGCTCGCCATGGCGGTCAAACAGCTGCCCCTTGGCACCGCCTACGCGGTCTGGACCGGCATCGGCGCAGTCGGCACCGTGCTGATGGGGATCTGGCTGTTCAACGAACCGGCCACCCTCGCCCGGGTGCTCTGCCTGCTGCTGATCATCGGCGGGATCCTGGGTCTGAAATTCATCGGCTGAGGCACGCCCCAAGGCGGTTGAAAGGAGAGCAAAACGGGGCATGGGCCCCGTTTTTTGCCTGCCAAACGCGCCGACCCCTGCTATTATCTGCGGCCAAACATGAGCCAATAAAAATCAGGATATCGTGATGACCGACCACACTTTTATTCCCGGCAAGGACGCGGCGCTGGAAGACTCCATCGAACGTTTCCAGACCAAGCTGCAAGCCCTGGGGTTTGATATCGAAGAGGCCTCCTGGCTCAACCCCGTGCCCAACGTCTGGTCCGTGCACATCCGGGACAAGGAGTGCTCCCTCTGTTTCACCAACGGCAAGGGTGCCAGCAAGAAGGCGGCGCTCGCCTCCGCCCTCGGCGAATATTTCGAGCGTCTCTCCACCAACTACTTCTTCGCCGACTTCTATCTGGGCGAGCAGGTTGCCAATGGCGACTTCGTGCACTACCCGAACGAGAAGTGGTTCCCCATCGAGGGGGATCAGCTGCCCGCCGGTCTGCTCGACAGCTTCACCCGCAAGTTCTACAACCCGGACGGTGAAGTGACCGCCGACATGCTGGTGGATCTGCAATCCGGCAACGAGGAGCGCGGCATCGTCGCCCTGCCCTTCGAGCGCCAGTCCGATCACCAGACCGTCTACATCCCGATGAACATCATCGGCAACCTCTACGTCTCCAACGGCATGAGCGCCGGCAACACCAAGACCGAGGCCCGCACCCAGGGCTTGTCCGAGGTGTTCGAGCGCCACGTCAAAAACAAGATCATCGCAGAAGCGCTGAGCCTGCCGGAGATCCCGGCCGAGGTCATTGCCCGTTACCCCGGCATCAAGGCCTCCATCGAGGCGCTGGAAGCCGAAGGCTTCCCCATCTACAGCTTCGATGCGTCGCTCGGCGGTCGCTACCCGGTCATCTGCGTGGTGCTGCTCAACCCGAGCAACGGCACCTGCTTTGCCTCCTTCGGCGCCCACCCGCGCTTCGAAGTGGCCTTCGAGCGCACCGTCACCGAGCTGCTGCAGGGCCGCAGCCTCAAGGATCTGGATGTGTTCGTACCACCCTCGTTTGACAACGAGCAGGTGGCGGATCACCACAACCTGGAGACCCACTTCATCGACTCCTCAGGCCTCATCAGCTGGGACCTGTTCAAGCAGGATGCGGACTTCGAGTTTGCCGACTGGGACTTCCGCGGCACCTCGCAGGAGGAGTTCGACCACCTGATCGGCATCTTCCACGAGCTGGAGCAGCCGGTCTACATCGCCGACTACGAGCACCTGGGCGTCTACGCCTGCCGCATCCTGGTGCCAGGCATGTCCGACATCTATCCGGCCGAAGATCTGCTGCTGGCCAACAACACCATGGGTGCCCACCTGCGGGAAACCATCCTGGCGCTGCCGGCGCTGGAGTGGGACGCGGAGCAATACATGGCGCTGTTTGACCAGCTGGATGAAGAGGGTCACGACGAGCGCACCCGGGTGCGCGAGCTGCTCGGCATCGCCGCCGCCAAGGGCACCGCCCTGCACACCCTGCGGGTGGGCGAGCTCAAAGCCATGCTGGCGCTGGCCGCCGGAGAACTCGACACAGCGCTCGATCTCATCGACTGGACCATGGAGTTCAACCAGTCGGTGTTCCCGGCCGATCGCGCCAACTACTATCGTGCCCTGCGCGCCTGCGTCGAGCTGTTCCTGGACGAGGATCGTGACCCCGAGCAGTACCGCGCCGTGTTTGCCCGCATGTATGGCGAAGAGACGCTGGCGCAGGCTTGGGCCCACGCCAGCGGTGAAGCGCGCTTCCACGGACTGGCTGCCGCCGATCTCTCCCTCAGCCAGTTCCCGCTGCATCAGAAGCTGCTGGCTGCCTACGAGAAGCTGCAGAAGGCCAAACGAGCCCATTCATGGGGTTGATGTGGTAACATTCCGAAGGGGCCCTGATGGCCCCTTCTCTTTTATGGTCAGCCAAGTGGCCATTTGTTATTCAAAGATGAAATAAAAAACAAAAAATACCTCTTAGGGGGTTGCCAACAAGGAGTAGCGAGTGCTGGGGAGATGCAAAGATGCCTTGCCGGTACACTTTTTCAGGGATGAAAAATAAATTGTTTAAAATCATAACATTAAAAAAACCACGTTTCTGTTTCAGCTGAAACCTGGTGTAAAGAATCGCTGCCGGGGGACTCAAATATTTGTAGTAAAATTACATTCACAATCTGTAATTCTTGATCGGTGTCAATTTTGGGGATCTGCCCCTTTGTTATGATTTCCACAGGCAAAATATGCAGGTAACGAGAATTGAAAGCAGAATCTCCCTTTGATTGTCTGAAGCCCGAAGCCATCGCCGCACTGGCCGAAGACATTACCTATGCCAAGGCCACCAAGCCCGCATACAAGACTATCCCTCTGGCCATCACGGCAGGCGCCTTCATCGCCATCGCCTTCGTCTTCTACATCACCGTCACTACCGGCTCGAGCGGCATGTCCTGGGGCATGGCCAAGCTGGTCGGTGGTCTCTGCTTCTCCCTCGGCCTCATCCTCTGTGTGCTGCTCGGCGCCGAGCTGTTCACCTCCACCACCCTGACCCTGGTGGCCAAGGCGGCCAATCGCATCAGCTGGGCCCAGCTGCTCAAGAACTGGGGACTCGTCTACTTCGGCAACCTCATCGGCGGGCTCATCATCGTCGGCCTCATCATCATGTCGGCCGAGTACATGGCGGCGGATGGTCAGTGGGGGCTGAACGCCATGAAAGTGGCCCAGCACAAGATCCACCATACCTTCTTCGAAGCCGTGGCGCTTGGCATCCTCTGTAACCTCATGGTGTGTCTCGCCGTGTGGATGGCCTTCGGCGCCCGCAGTGCCACCGACAAGGTGATGGTGATGCTGCTCCCCGTCGCCATGTTCGTCGCCTCCGGCTTCGAGCACAGCATCGCAAACATGTTTATGATCCCGGTCGGTATCGCCATTCACAGCGTCGCGGGCCCGGAATTCTGGCTGGCCATCGGCCAGGACCCGGCGACCTTTGCCGACCTGACCGTATCCAATTTCGTCTTGCACAACCTGATCCCTGTCACCATTGGCAATATCATTGGTGGTGGCGTCATGGTAGGACTGACTTACTGGTTTATCTTCCGTCGCCATCATTAAGGATGGCGGCAGACACATAAATACCTTGAGAGGTAATGAAAATGGCAGAACTTAACGAACAGTTCCAACAAGCATGGGAAGGCTTCGCAGCCGGTGAATGGCAGACCTCTGTCAACACCCGTGACTTCATCCAGAAGAACTACACCCCGTATGAAGGTGACGAGTCCTTCCTGGCTGGCGCGACCGAAGCTACCACCAAGCTGTGGGACAAGGTCATGGAAGGCATCAAGATCGAGAACCGCACTCACGCGCCGGTCGATTTTGATACCGACCTGCCCTCCACCATTACCGCTCACGATGCCGGCTATATCGATCAGGGCCTGGAGCAAATCGTCGGTCTGCAGACCGACAAACCGCTCAAGCGCGCCATCATCGCCAACGGCGGTATCAAGATGGTCAAGACCTCTTGCGAAGTGTACGGTCGTCAGCTGGACCCGATGGTCGAGAAGATCTTCACCGAGTACCGCAAGACTCACAACCAGGGCGTGTTCGACGTCTACACCAAAGACATCCTGAACTGCCGCAAGTCCGGCGTCATCACCGGTCTGCCGGATGCCTACGGCCGTGGCCGTATCATCGGTGACTACCGTCGTGTTGCCCTGTACGGTATCGACTTCCTGATGGCCGACAAACTGGCCCAGTTCAAGTCCCTGCAGGCTGACCTGGAAAACGGTGTCAACCTGGAAGCTACCATCCGTCTGCGCGAAGAGATCTCCGAGCAGCACCGTGCCCTGGCCCAGATGAAGGTGATGGCTGCCAAATATGGTTGCGACATCTCCGTTCCGGCCAAGACCGCCAAAGAAGCCGTACAGTGGACCTACTTCGCCTACCTGGCGGCAGTCAAGTCCCAGAACGGCGCGGCCATGTCCTTCGGTCGTACCTCCAGCTTCCTGGACATCTACATCGAGCGTGACCTGCAAAAAGGCCTGATCACCGAGCAAGAAGCCCAGGAGCTGATGGACCACATGGTCATGAAGCTGCGCATGGTTCGCTTCCTGCGTACCCCGGAATACGATTCACTGTTCTCCGGCGACCCGATGTGGGCCACCGAGACCCTGGCTGGTATGGGCGTTGACGGCCGTACCCTGGTCACCAAGAACAGCTTCCGTATGCTGAACACCCTGTACACCATGGGCCCGTCCCCCGAGCCGAACCTGACCATCCTGTGGTCCGAGAAGCTGCCGGTCGGTTTCAAGAAGTACTGTGCCAAGGTATCCATCGAGACCTCTTCCGTTCAGTACGAGAACGACGACCTGATGCGTCCGGACTTCAACAACGATGACTACGCCATCGCTTGCTGTGTGTCCCCGATGATCGTCGGCAAACAGATGCAGTTCTTCGGTGCCCGTGCCAACCTGGCCAAGACCATGCTGTACGCCATCAACGGCGGTATGGACGAGAAGCTCAAGATCCAGGTCGGTCCGAAAACCGAAATGGTCACCTCCGAGTACCTCGACTACAACGACGTGATGGACAGACTGGATCACTTCATGGACTGGCTGGCCAAGCAGTACGTCGCCGCCCTGAACATCATCCACTACATGCACGACAAGTACAGCTACGAAGCCTCCCTGATGGCGCTGCACGACCGTGACGTCTATCGCACCATGGCTTGCGGTATCGCCGGTCTGTCCGTAGCCGCTGACTCCCTGTCTGCCATCAAGTACGCCAAGGTCAAGCCGGTACGTGATGCCGATGGCGTCTCCATCGACTTCGAAATCGAAGGCGAGTACCCGCAGTTCGGCAACAACGACGCTCGCGTCGATGACATCGCCTGCGACCTGGTCGAGCGCTTCATGAAGAAGATTCAGAAGCTCAACACCTACCGCGGCGCCGTGGCTACCCAGTCCGTGCTGACCATCACTTCCAACGTGGTGTACGGCAAGAAGACCGGTAACACCCCGGATGGCCGTCGCGCCGGTGCGCCGTTCGGCCCGGGTGCCAACCCGATGCACGGTCGTGACCAGAAGGGTGCCGTTGCTTCCCTGACTTCCGTCGCCAAGCTGCCGTTCGCCTACGCCAAAGATGGTATCTCCTATACCTTCTCCATCGTGCCGAATGCCCTGGGCAAAGACATGGAAGCCCAGAAAGCCAACCTGGCCGGCCTGATGGATGGTTACTTCCACCATGAAGCCAACCTGGAAGGTGGTCAGCACCTGAACGTCAACGTGATGAACCGTGAGATGCTGCTGGACGCCATGGAAAACCCGGAGAAATATCCGCAGTTGACCATCCGCGTATCCGGTTATGCCGTTCGCTTCAACTCCTTGACCAAGGAGCAACAGCAAGACGTCATCACCCGTACCTTCACCGCCTCTCTGTAATAGAGTCTCGGTGAGCAAAAACCGGCGCCCAGGCGCCGGTTTTTTTATGCCTGATAGTCAGGGAGCATGGCCTGAAAACCTGCAGGCAAGGCCGGCTCTCCCCTCCTCTCATCCCGCCTTGTTCAGGGCCGCTCGCCTGCCGCCAGACGGCGGTTGATGTCGGCGATAACCGGGGCGATATCCGCCAGGGTGTCGATGATGTAGTGGGCCCCCGCCGCCCGCAGCTTGGCCTCGGCCGGCGCGCGCCGGGCGGCGATCTCCGCCTCGCTCATGGCGGCAAACTCCTCCCAGGTAACGCCAAATTCGTTGCCGGAAACCGACAATCCCACGGTCCACATGCCCGCGTTCAACCCTTCGCTGATGCCTGGCACGGCATCATCCACCTTGATGCAGCGATGCACGGCGCTTATTCCCAGCTCAATCACGTTGGCCAGCGCCATCCAGGGGCCGGGGCGGCCGCCCGCCTTGAGGTCATCGGTGGCGACCCAGTGATCCGGCCGATAGCCATGCTCAGCCGCCGCCGGTACCAGCGCCTCCATCACCGGACGGGGGTAACCGGAGCAGGAGCCGATCCGCAGCCCTTGAGCTCGCAGAGCCTCCAGCACCGGCAGCACACCCGGGATGGGGGTGGCGAAGCGGGTCACGGCGGCAATCTGCAGCGGCATAAAGGTGTGATAGAGGTGGTCCACCTCGGCGTGGCTCATGGGGTGGCCGAAGCGAGCCTGCCAGCGGGCATCCACCGAGGGCAGCCGGCCGAGCGCCGCGATATGATCCCATTTGCCCAGCCCCATGGGCTGGCGCGCCTCATCCAGGGTCACAGCAAAGTCATAGGCGCGGGCGAAGGCCTCGACGAAGATGGAGGTGGGGGCGAAGGAGCCGAAATCGACGACGGTGCCGGCCCAGTCGAGGATCAGCGCCTCTATGTCTGTGGTCGGGTCGATGGCAGTCTGCAAGTCAGTCATGGTGATCTTCCTGTTTCGGGGAAAGTGCAATCTCGCCAAGGGCGCGATCGAGAATGGCGATGGCGCGCACCAGATCGGCGCGGGCGATATTGAGCGGTGGCGAGAGCTGGATGACGTTGCCCTGGGAGACCTTGAAGCTGAGCCCCAGTTCCAGACAGCGGTAGAGCAGCCGCTCGGCAGCCTGGCGATTGCGGGTACGACTCTGGTGATCGACCACCAGATCCAGCGCCCAGAGCAAACCGATACCGCGCACCTGGCCGATAAGAGGGTGGAGCTCAGCAAGCGCTGCCAGTTCGCGCGCCATAAAGCGGCCATCCTCCCGCGCTTTTTCCAGCAGTCCCTCTTCACGGATGGTGGTGATGGTGGCGAGGGCCGCCGCACAGCCGACGGGGCTCTTCTCGTGGGTGTAGTGACCGAGCGAAATAGCCGCCGCCTGATTGAAGCGATCCCGGGTGATAAGCGCGGCAAAGGGCACCACCCCGCCCCCCAGCCCCTTGCCAAGGCAGATGATGTCAGGCTCGATGCCGAACTCTTCGAAGCTGAACCAGTGGCCGGTGCGACCCAGGGCATTGGGGATCTCGTCGACGATCAGCAGCACCTGGTGGCGATCGCAGATCTCCCGCACCCGCTGCCAATATGCCCTTGAGGGCACCTGCACATCGGTGTTGCGAATGGGCTCGGCGATAAAGGCGCCTATTCCCCCCTCCTTCTCGATGACGTACTCCAGATAATCGGCGTAGTGCAGGTCATCCCCCTCTCCGCGATACCAGACACCGCGATAGCGGGTGGGGGGCGGGATGCGCTCCACTCCGGCCATCAAGGGGCCCATACCGGCGCGAAAGCAGGCCTCGCCACCGACCGAGATGGCATCGAGGGAGGCGCCGTGAAAGGCATCCCACAGGGACACCACCTTGCTGTTGCCGGTGATGAAACGGGCAAGCTTCAGGGCAATCCCCACCACCTCGCTGCCGCCGGGGGCGAACAGCACCCGGTTGAGATCGCCAGGGGCCAGTTCGGCCAGGGTGCGGGCGCAGTCGATGGCGACCCTATGGGTGTAGCGGCGGGGAGCGAACGGCAAGTCGGCGAGTTGCTGCTGCACCGCGGCCACCACCTTGGGGTGACCGTGGCCCAGCTGATGAACGCTGTTGCCGTGAAAATCCAGGTACTGCTTGCCCGATACGCTGGTCAGCCAGCTCCCCTGCGCCCCCTCAATCAAATCGAGACAAGGGGTGGAGAGGGCCTGATGGAGAAAGTAGCGGCTATCCTCCGCCAATCCGGCCTGTACATCTTCGCTCTGACCTGCCCACCAGCGCGCCCGACCCACGCCAAGGTTGATATCCCCTTCGCTGTCGGCGCGGCCGCTGCCGTGCAGCTTCTCGTCATGCAGATCACGACCCAGGGCCAGCAGGCTGGTCATCGCGCGTCCCCTTGCCAGTAGCAGGCGCTGGCCATGGCGGCGAGCAAGCAGCGCACCCGCGCCGGAGTCACATCGCCGATATTGCCGATACGGAAACAGTCGGCCTGGGAGACCTTGCCCGGATAGATGACAAAACCCTGCCCCTTGAGCCGCTGGTAGAAGTCGGCGAAGCGGTAGTCAGGATGGACCGGAGAGTAGAAGGCGGTGATGATGGGGGATTGCCATTTTTCTGGCAGCAGCGGTTCAAAGCCGAGGGCGGCCATGCCATCCACTAGCGTGCGCTGATTCTCGCTGTAACGCTGATGGCGGGCGACGATGCCCCCCTCCTCTTCCAGCTCGCGCAGAGCCTGAGCAAAGGCCAGCACGGTATGGGTGGGCGAGGTAAAGCGCCACTTGCCCCCCTGCTGCTCCATGGTCTGCCACTGGGCATGCAGGTCGAGGGAGACCGAGCGGGCACGACCGGCGCAGGCCGTGAGCGCGGCGCGGCGGGCGATGACGAAGCCAAAGCCCGGCACCCCCTGAATGCACTTGTTGGCGGAGCTGATGAGAAACTCGATGCCAAGGCGGCCCATATCGATGGGGATGCCACCAAAGCTGCTCATGGCATCGACGATCAGGCGGATGCCGCGGCGCTGGCAGAGCGCAGCCACCTCCTCAAGGGGGTTGAGCATGCCGGTGGTGGTCTCGCAGTGCACCATGGCCAAGTGGGTGATCTCGGGGTGGCGCACCAGTATCGCCTCGATGGCTGCGGGTTCCGGGCGGGTTGTCTCGCCGCAGTCCAGCTCGTGGTGGCGCAGGCCAAGACAGCGGGCCATCTCCCCCATGCGGGCGCCGTAGGCACCGTTGTTGATGATCAGCAGGCACTCATCGGCGCCGATGGCCGAGCCCAGCACGCTCTCCACCACATAGCTGCCGCTCCCCTGCAGCAATACGGCGCTGTAGTCGCTTTCATATTCAGGGCCGGTGGCGAGGCGCACCAGCTCGCGGCGAATGGGCTCCACCACACCCTGGTTGTAGTCCGCATCCCAGGTGCAACTGTCTTGCAGCATGGCGGCACGCACAGTCGCGGTGGTCGAGAGGGGGCCCGGGGTCAGCAGCAGGTAATCGGCGGCGGCGGGGGCCGCAGGAATATGGGTCATGACTTCGCTCCTTTTGGTATATACCAGAATGAGCGCATTGTGGGTAACAGCCCCGCCAAGGTCAAAGGGGTGCCCTTACGTGCAACAAAAAATTCATTTTCGGCGCCGGGATCGCGATAATCTAGGAAGCCAGAACCACAGGGGCAACACAGGTCTTTACCAATGTACTTTGACACCTCTGTTTAGCGACCGGATCGACGACCAGACCTGTGCCCAACCCATTGCACAACCAGGGACTTTCATGAGCAAACCCCAATACCTGCAGATCAAGGATGCCCTCGCCAACCAGATCCTGGCGGGGGGCCTGGCCCCCAACGACAAGCTCCCCTCCGAGCGGCTGCTGGGGGAACTCTACGGCACCACAAGAGTCACCATCCGCGAGGCGCTGGTACAGCTGGAGGCCAATGGCCTTATCTATCGGGAGGATCGCCGCGGCTGGTTCGTCACTCCGCCGCGCTTTCGCCTCAATCCCAGACGCACCTCCAACTTTCACCAGATAGTGCGGGAGCAAGGGGGGGAGCCGCGCACCGAGCTGCTGGAAAAAAGCCGCCAGGCGGTGCCCCCGGCGCTGATGGCGCGGCTGCAGCTCAAGCCGTTCGACAGCCTGTTTCTGCTCAAGCGGCTGCGCTATGCCAACGGGCGCGCCATCTGCTACTGCGAGAACCATTGCCTGCCAGAGCGGGTGCCCGGCCTGCTGGAGCTGGATCTCAACGGCAGCCTGACCGAGACCTACCAGGCCCATTACGATCTTCTTTACGCCCGCATGCAGGTGCGCTTCTTCCCCACCGCCCTGCCGGACGAGGTGGCCAAGGCACTGGGGGCCACCGCGGGTCTGCCCGCCCTGCGCCTGGAGCGACTCAACTTCGATCAACACGGCCGGGTACTCGACTTCGATCTGGAGTACTGGCGCCACGACAGCCTGGAGATCGAGGTGGATACCCAGGAGTGACGTAGGCAAAACGTCACGGGGCCGTCACAGGATCGTAATAAAGCTCCCCTAGCCTCTCTCTCGACCAATCTGGTTTATACCAATCCAACCGACATGGAGAAGAGGATGAAACAGGGAACCCATCTGCTGGCCGCCGCCGTGCTGACCGCCATGACAGCCCCGGCACTGGCCGCCACCGATCTCACCGTCTACACCGCCTTCGAACCGGAGCAGCTCGGCGAGCTGAAAACCGCGTTCGAGCGCCAGCATCCGGACATCAACATCAAGTGGGTGCGCGACTCCACCGGCGTGGTCACCGCCCGCTTGCTGGCGGAAAAAGCCCAGCCCAAGGCAGATGTGGTGTGGGGGCTGGCAGCCACCAGCCTGATGCAGCTCGATCAGCAGCAGATGTTGACCGGTTACGCTCCCAAAGGGCTGGAGAGGCTCGACAGCCGCTTTCGCGACAGCAAGGCCGAGCCCCACTGGATCGGTCTGGACGCTTTCTTCAGCGCCATTTGCTTCAACAAGGTAGAGGCGGAGAAACAGGGGATCCCGGCGCCGACTAGCTGGGCCGATCTCACCAAGCCCGTCTACAAGGGCAAGGTGATCATGCCCAACCCCAGCTCCTCCGGCACCGGCTACCTGAGCGTCGCCGGCTGGCTGCAGACCATGGGCGAGCAGCAGGGCTGGCAATTTATGAACGGTCTGCACCAGAACATCGACCGCTACACCCACTCGGGTTCGGCCCCCTGCAAGCTGGCCGCCAGCGGCGAGACGGTGATCGGTATCTCCTTTGACTTCCCGGCCACCAGCCTCAAGGCCAAGGGTGCCCCCATCGAGGTGGTGTTCCCGAAAGAGGGTTCGGGCTGGGACATGGAAGCCGCCGCCATCATCAAGGGCACCCCCAAGCTGGAGGCCGCCAAACAGCTGCTCGACTTTGCCGCCACCGAACAGGCCAACGCTCTCTACAACAAGTCGTTCGCCGTGGTCGCCATCCCGGAGATGGCCAAGCCTAGAGCCGGCTATCCGGTGGACATCAACAGCCAGATGATCGACAACGACTTTGGCTGGGCCGCCCGCGAGCGCAATGCCATCCTGGCCCAGTGGAGCGCCAGCTTCGACGGCAAGACCGAAGCCAAGCAGTAATCCCGTTGAGGACAGGTTTGTGCAATGGCAGCAAATCGCCGTCGACAGATCCATTGCCGAAGGCCAACCCAGGTTGGCCTTCGTTTTTTGGCATCGCCTCCCCTGTTTGTGTCGTCCTCAATGGGTGGCGCCCCCATCCACAAGCGGCCAAGCTAGCTGCTGGCTACCCATCGTCATCTAACTGTCATCAAGCCGTCATCCTTAGATCACCTGACCGTCACACTTCACCCGCAAACTGGTATATACCAAATCAGTAGTGAGTCGCACCATGACCCAGCCCTATCTGGACATTCAACATCTCAACAAGCAGTTTGGGACTTTTCAGGCCCTCAAGGGGATCTCCCTGACCATTGAGCCGGGGGAGTTTATCTGCTTTCTTGGCCCCTCCGGCTGCGGTAAGACCACCTTGCTCAGAGCCATCGCCGGGCTGGATCTGCCGGACAGCGGCGAGATCTGGCAAGGGGGGCGCAATATCTCCCAGCTGCCGCCCCAGCAGCGCGACTTTGGCATCGTGTTTCAGTCCTATGCCCTCTTCCCCAACCTGACGGTGGCCCAGAACATCGCCTTCGGCCTTGAGAATCAGGGGCTGGCACAGGATCTCATCAAGGAGCGGGTCGATCACTGGCTGGGGCTGGTGGATCTCACAGCCCAGTCCCACAAATACCCGAGCCAGATCTCCGGCGGCCAGCAGCAGCGGGTGGCGCTGGCCCGGGCCTTGGCCCTCTCCCCCGGCCTGCTGCTGCTGGACGAACCGCTCAGCGCGCTGGATGCACTGGTACGCACCCACCTTCGCAGCGAGATCCGCGCCCTGCAGCAGCGCCTTGGCATTACCACCATCATGGTGACCCACGACCAGGAAGAGGCGCTGACCATGGCCGATCGCATCGTGGTGATGGAGGGCGGCCGCATCGTGCAGGTGGGCACCCCGCAGGCGATCTACCACCAGCCAGCCAGCCGCTTCGTGGCAAGCTTTGTCGGCACCATGAACTTCCTCGACACCCTGGTGCTAAGCCCCACTCAGGTGCGCCTTAACGAGCAGCCGCTGACACTCGCCAACCGGGCCGCGGCCGGCAGCAAATTGCAGGTGGCGATCCGCCCCGAGGCAATCACCCTGAGTGCGCCCAGCGAACCCTGTCTTGGGCAGCACGGCATCGACGCTCAGATTGATCAGGTAGAGTTTCTCGGCGCCGCCCAGCGCCTTATCTGCACCGCCGACACCTATCTGGGCCCGCAGCAGATCCTGGTGGAGCGCCCGACCCACGAGCTGCCCCGCCACGAACAGGGTGGCTGGCGCAGCGGCATGCGCTGCTCGCTGCACTGGCCCGCCGGGGCGATGCAACTGTTTGAAGGAGAGTGCCCATGACAGCCCCCTTCACGACCTCCTCCCTGTTGCCGCCAGCGACAGCCCGACAAAACATCCGCTGGCAGCGGCTTTGTCGCGGCTGGAGCCGGGATCAGCTGCTGCAACTGATCCTGCTGGTGCTCGGCATCGCCCTGCTCACCGGCGGTCTGCTGATGCCGCTGCTCACCATGCTGCAAAAGAGCCTGCAGGATGAGAACGGCCTCTGGGTGGGCCTTGCCAACTTCAGCGCCTATTTCGACTCCCCTCATCTGGGGCGCACCATCGGCAACACCCTCTGGCTCGGGATTTTAATCACCGCGCTGGTGGTGACCATCGCCTTTGGCTACGCCTATGCCCTCACCCGCACCTGCATGCCGGGCAAGGGGCTGTTTCGCCTCATCGGCCTTATCCCGCTCTTGATGCCCTCCCTGCTGCCCGCCATCAGTCTGGTCTACTGGTTTGGCAATCAGGGGATCGCCAAGGGGCTGCTCGGCGGCGAGAGCATCTACGGCCCCATCGGTATCATCATTGGTCTGGGCTTCTGGTGCTTCCCCCACGCCCTGATGATCCTCATCACGGCGCTCGGTCAGAGCGACGCCCGCCTCTATGAAGCCTCCCGGGTGCTGGGCAGCAGCGGCTGGCGCACCTTTGTCACCGTCACCCTGCCCACCTCCCGCTATGGCCTTTTGAGCGCCGCCATCGCCGTCTTTACCCTCACCATCTGCGACTTCGGGGTGGCCAAGGTGATTGGCGGCCAGTACAGCGTGCTGGCCACCGACATCTACCGGCAGGTGATCGGGATGCAGAACTTCTCGCTGGGGGCCGTCGCCAGCGTCACCCTGCTGCTGCCGGCGCTGCTCAGCTTTGCCCTGGAGCACAGGGTGCGCAGCAAGATGCAGGAGCAGAGCAGCACCAAGGCGGTGCCCTATCAGCCCAAACCCAATCGGCTGCGGGATCTGCTGGCCCTCGGCTGGTGCACCCTCTGGGCCCTGCTGTTTCTGGCGCTGGTGGGGATGGCCGTTTACGGCTCGCTGGTGCAGTTCTGGCCCTACAACCTCGGGCTGACGCTGGATCACTACGCCTTTGACAGCAACAGCGTCTACGGCTGGCAGCCCTTTACCAACACCCTGCAGCTGGGCCTCTATACCGCGCTTATCGGCACCGTGCTGGTGATGGTGCTGGCCTGGGCGCAGGAGAAGGGGCGCCACTTTACATGGCTGCGTCAGTTGCTGCATCTGCTAGCCATGCTGTCGCTGGCGGTGCCCGGCATGGTGCTGGGGCTGGGTTACATCTTCTTTTTCAACGGCAATCCGCTCTTTGGCACTCTCTATGGCACTCTGCCGCTGATGGTGCTCTCCTGCGTCATCCACTACTACACGGTGGGTCATATGACGGCGCTGACCAGCCTGAAACAACTGCCCAAGGAGCTGGAGCTGGTGGCCATCTCATTGCGCATTCCGCTCTGGAAAGCGTTCTGGCGAGTCACCCTGCCCGCCTCCCTGCCCGCACTGCTGGAGATCTTCATCTATCTGTTCGTCAACGCCATGACCACCACCTCGGCGGTGATCTTCCTCTATTCGAGCGACAGCGTGCTCGCCTCCATCGCCGTGCTCAATATGGAGGACTCCGGCGACACCGCCGCGGCCGCCGCCATGGCTACCCTGATCCTGCTGGCCACCGCCACCGTCAAGCTGCTCCAGCTCTTTTTGAGCCGCACCCTGCTGGATCGCACCCAGCGCTGGCGCCACCCATAACCTTGTCGAGGAGTCATCATGCCCACTCTCCCCTTCTGGCTGGCCGAAGCGCTCGCCGCCGAACAACCCGCGCCCCCCACGCCCCTCGTCGGCCACCACGAGGCCGATGTCTGTATCGTCGGCGGCGGCTTTACCGGGCTGTGGAGCGCCATCGCCCTTAAACAGGCCGAGCCACACTTGCGCATCATGGTGCTGGAAAAAGATCGCTGCGGCAGCGGCGCCTCCGGGCGCAACGGCGGCTGCCTGCTCACCTGGTCGGCCAAGTACCTGACCTTAACGCGCCTTTTTGGCGAAGAGCAGGCCGCCTGGCAGGTGCAAAGATCCGAGCAGGCGGTGCACGAGATCGCCCATTTCTGCGAAAAGCACAACATAGAGGCACAGCTGAGGGTCGAGGGCACCTGCTACACCGCCACCAGCGAGGCGCAGCGCGGGCTGATGGAGCCGGTATTGCAGGCGCTGAAGCAGGCCGGCCTTAACCAGTGGCAAGTGATTGAAGAGGATGAACTGGCGAGCCAGAGCGGCTCCCACGTTCATCTGGAGGGGCTCTACAGCCCCCACGCCGGTTCGGTGCAACCGGCGCTCTTGGTGCGCGGCCTGCTGCGGGTGGCACGGGAATTGGGCATTGAGGTCTATGAGCACTCCCCCATGCAGCGCCTCGAAGGGGGCCAGCCTGCACGGGTGCAAACGCCGCAGGGCGAGGTGCGTGCCCGCAAGGTGGTGCTGGCCCTCAACAGCGCCATGGCGCAGCACTTTCGCGAGTTTCGCCGCAGTATCGTGCTGGTCTCCTCCGACATGGTGATAACCGAGCCCGCGCCGGGTGCACTGGCCGCCCAGCAGCTTGCGCACGGCCGCACCGTGGTGGATGGCCGCACCTTTGTGCATTACTACCGATCCACTCCGCAAGGGCGGCTGATGCTCGGCAAGGGGGGCAACACCTTCGCCTTTGCCAACCGCCATCTGGCCGGGTTCGATGCGCCGAGTCGTTATCTTGCCCCCCTCACTCGCACCCTGCGCCGCTTCTTTCCGGCGCTCAAAGAGGTACCCATCGCCGCCAGCTGGTGCGGCGCCTCCGATCGCTCGGTGGATGGCCTCCCCTTCTTCGGCCACTGGCGAGGGCAGCCCAACGTTGTCTATGGCCTCGGCTATTCCGGCAACGGAGTGGCCCAGAGCTGGATGGGCGGCCAGATCCTGGCGGCGTTGGTGAGAGACGAGGTGCGAGAGGAGGACAAGCCGTGGCGCGAATGCGCGCTGGTAAGCGGTCCGCGCGGCTATTTTCCGCCCGAGCCGTTTCGCTGGCTGGGGGCCATGGCGGTGCGCAACGCCATCCGGCGCAAGGAGCGGGCAGAGGATGAGAACCGCCCGGTGGCCTGGTACGACAAACAGCTGGCCAAACTTGCCGATGCGGCGGGCAAGGCGGACAAATAGGCGCCTTCACCCAGCGCTTTGGAAAAAGCCAGAAAACCGAAGGGGCAGGAGAGTGATGACTCCCCTGCCCCTTCGCAGTTGGTACGGCTTGCGGCTGGCCGGATAGACAGGCTGGCGTTAGCTGGCCCAGGTAATGATATGATCGATCCAGTCGCCGGCATCCACCTCGTGCACCACCTTGCCACGCACCGACTGACCGGCCTGGTGCATGGCGCTGCGGCTGCCGGTGATAAGCGGATGCCACTCAGGCAGGCTCTGCCCCTCCGCCAGCAGGCGGTAAGCACAGGTCGACGGCAGCCAGTCATATTCGGCAATCTTGTCGTGGGTGATCTGCAGGCAGTCCGGCTCTTTCTTAAAGCGGTTGCCGTAGTCGGAGCACTGGCAGGTCTTGGTATTGAGCAGGTTGCAGGCCACGTTGGTGAACACCAGCTCCTCGGTGTCCTCGTCGATCAGCTTGTTCAGGCAGCACTTGCCGCAGCCGTCGCACAGAGACTCCCACTCCGTCATGGTCATCTGCTGCAGGCTCTTCGCCTGCCAAAATGGGGCGTTCTGCACGGGTTCTGTTTGCTGCGCGTTCTGCTGCATGAAGATAGGCTCACTCAATACACTGACAAGCGCGTGGTTATACGCGCTATGGACCGATTTTTCAAGGTTGGCAGCTTTGACATGACGACCAAATGGATGCTGCCAACAGGAGAAGAGGTACAGGAGGTATCTCGGTGTAACAGAGGATGATTCAAGGCCTCCTCCATTAAAAAACAAGGACATTACATCTATAAAAAATCAACTAAATATCAATTGTCACCTATTCTATCAGCTCACAGTTGACTTAAGAATAATAGATTTACAGCCATACCTATCAAGATAACACTGCAAGAACGGTTTAATCCAATCTGAACAGCAGGTTTAGACTGTATCCAAGGAGATAACACTCCAGCCAAGTAACCTATTGGTAATTTTACTAAAAAGGTAAGGAACGCAAAAGATGCCCCTAAAAACAATAATGCTTGTGTCGATGACGCACTATCAACACTGACAAACTGAGGTAGATAGGCAAAATAAAACACTGCTATTTTTGGATTGCTTATGTTAGAGATCATTCCTTTAAAGAAGAAGGAACTCATACTCCCATCGACGCCTCCCACATTTTCAAAGCCAATAGCTGACGCTTTAAATAATTTTACTCCAAGATAAAAAAGGTAAGCCGCACCAACATACTTCATTATATCAAAGGCTAACTCTGATGCTTGTAACAAGGCACCTAAGCCTAAAGCTACCAGAAATGTATGGCCCAACAATCCAGTCGCGACCCCAGACGCTGTAATCACTCCAGCTTTCGGGCCTCTTGCTATAGAACTGGATAGTACCAACACCATATCTTGCCCTGGAGCCAAGACGATCAACAATGATGTAGTGATGAAAATAAAGAGTGTCGAGTCAATCACGGACAATTACCTTTGGTTATTTATCTTGTCCCTGAAAGTTACCATTAAACTCTCACTTACAGTTTGTTCAAAAGCCGATTTAGTATTGCCAAAAGCTGATTCGTGCATTATCTCGCTCGTAGCTTTCTAGGTTGATAGCCGTAGTAATGACTAAATCTAGAGCTGAATGCAGATGAATCCTGATACCCGACCTCGCCCGCTATGACGTTGACAGGGTAGTCAGTATTGACCAGCAATGCCCTTGCTTTTTCCATCCTTAAATGCAGCAGATATTGTCCTGGTGTTTTCCCTGTTTCATTTTTAAATAGTGTTTTGAATTGACTTATGCTCAGGCAAGCGACAGAAGCTAATTCATCCAGTGAAGGCGACATTCGGATATCATTTTCCAAGTGTTCTATTGCTCGGGAGATCCTTTTATCTGTATTCAGCAAAAATGGTTGTTCGCTCAGAAGCTGAAAAAACCAATTCCCCATACTACTTTCCAGTGTCGGACTGGTTCGGTACTCAAGTTGCTTTTGAACAAAGAAGCAGAAGGCTTGAACAGGTTCGGAGATTTTCACAAAAGACTCTTGTAGCTTCTCTATATTTGCAGGAAGTTCACTTAAATCTGCAACCAGAAAATATGACCCTTTTTCTGGTACAAATGTGTGCTCATCCCTAGCAAGAGTTATGATACATTGCCCAGGAACCCCTCTTCCTGCATGCCGGCCTGTATGCATGTCAACCGCACCGATTAAAGGAAACACCAATTGGTGATGGTCATGTGCGTGGGTATGTGACACAAAAGTATATGAGCGAATCGATAATTTAGCCGTCATATGTTCCCCAAAGCTGTGTGCATCCACTCTTCAACAGGTCTGTCTTGGCTGATGTGCATTGAAAAAATGGCTAATGTATATGGCCTGCAACACTAACACCAACCCTTTTAGAATATCAAGATTGGCCATCTTACCCATAGCTTCGCTTGTTATGAACTATGTATCCATTTGTTGAGGGGGATGAATAGATTAGAACTCCAGACAGTTTTCCTGCCCTGCCTGCTTATAGTAGTTTGGTTCAGCATAATTTGTTGCATGATTAATTACAGGGCAACAAGAGAAGTCAATGATAATAATGCTCAGCACTGAAATCTGAAAGGACAGCCCGGCTCTTTTTAAAGCGGTTGCCTTAGTCGGAGCACTGGTGTCCTCGTCGACCTGCTTGTTCAGGCAGCACTTGCCGCAGCCGTCGCACAGGGATTCCCACTCGGCCGTGGTCATCTATTGCAGGCTTTTTCCTGCCAGAAGGGGGCGCTCTGCACGGGGTCTGTTTGCTGCATGAAGAAATGCTCACTCAATACACTGACAAGCGCGTGGTTATACGTGCTATGTCCGATTTTTCAAGGTTGGTGGCGGTTTTGCCTGTCGTGCGAGGGTAATGTCACTACCGGCGATTCATGTGATCCCATCCAGATAATCAGACTGGCAGATCTCCATCTAACGGTTGTCATTTCTACCCGCTGGTGGGAGGAAATAGCTGTGGCATACTAGCCTCCCCCGCAGGTTAGAATATGATCTGCTATTCGAACCTGCGGGTGAACATGAACTGACCATATGGATTAATGGGTAGTGTGATGAAGACAGTATTGATAACGGGGGCAAGCAGAGGATTGGGGCTGGCACTCGTCCAGACTTTTTATGAACACAAGTATCAGATTTATGCAGTCGTCAGAACCGCCAATGCCTATGACATGCTGACGTCTATGTACCCTGGAGTCTCTGTACTTGTTGCTGATGTAACTCATGAAAACTACGAGTCTCAGCTTTCCGGGTTTATCGAGCAAACAAAGATAGATATTGTCATAAATAATGCGGGTTCCGCCGGCACCCCGGGTATAGATACCAAGCGCAGTACAAGCGACCAGCTCACTTATGAATTTAAAACGCACTGTGTCGGCGCTCTTTCTACCGTCAAAGCCCTGCTGAACCATGAAAATAGAATGCAACCATCCTTGATCGTCAATATCAGCTCAAGGAGAGGATCATTGAACATGCAAGCAACAGGCGCAACCAAGGGAATCAAGTGCTCTTTCTCTTATCGCATTGCGAAGGCGGCCCAGAATATGTTGTCACTCTGCATGGCGGATGATTTGGAGAGCATGGGTATTAAAGTGATCTCGGTCCACCCCGGGGCACTGCTCACCAAAATGGCCCCTGCCGATGCGATGCTGACACCGGAGCAATCCGCAAGCAGACTGGTTGACATGCTCGAACGTGATGATGTTAATTCACGGGATTTTATTTGCCTGGAAACAGGTAAACTTCCGTGGTGAATCACAGTATCGACTCGAACAATACGCTATCGCGCGCAGGCTTGTAGCCTAATAACCATTCAATACGAATAACCAATCACGGCAAACTCTCTCAATCAGGTAGGCCAAATGTCACCCATCCAGCGACCTACCTTTTCAACCATGTTTATACAACCGCGTGCCATACCATGATGGTCGTTTCCCAGTGACCGTGGGTTGATTTATGTATTGCGTTGAAGCCTTGCTGACGATAGAAATCAACGTTATGTGTTTCACACTGCAAGTAGAGTGTCGCAACACCACGGGAAACAGCCATATCCTTGGCGACATTAATCATTTTTTTTGGCGATGCCTTTTCTGCGGTGCGGCGCTGGAACATAGATACCACCAATCCAGAACTCATATTCAGGGTAGTTTTTATTTTCCTGGATTTTCAGTTCCAATGTTCCAACCAGTTCGCTATCGTCATGCGCGACCAGGCTAAATGGGATGTTTCTATTCAAGGCTTTTACTTCAACCTTTTTACGTACCATCTCTTTCGTAACGCCGGGCACCTGAGAGACCCACTCATCGAAATACCAGCCAACTATCGTCGATACATCATGCGGATGATCCGCAAGCAATGAAATTTCCATATATCCCCCGTGACAAGATACAAAATATTTTTAGATTCGCGAGAATGAATAATGATGCCAAATCATTAGAAATAAAAATGCCGCCCCAAAGGGCGGCATTTTGCTATCTGAGATAACAGGCTAACTTACCAGCCGGTCACTTCGCGCAGGGCCTTGCCGATATCGGCCAGGGAGCGCACGGTTTTCACGCCGGCATCTTCCAGGGCTGCAAATTTCTCGGCCGCGGTGCCTTTACCACCGGCGATGATGGCGCCCGCATGACCCATGCGCTTGCCAGCCGGAGCGGTGACACCCGCAATGTAGGAGACCACCGGCTTGGTGACGTGGGCCTTGATGTAGGCCGCCGCGTCTTCCTCGGCGTTGCCGCCGATCTCGCCGATCATCACGATGGCTTCGGTCTGCGGGTCATTCTGGAACATCTCCAGAATATCGATGAAGTTGGAACCCGGGATGGGGTCGCCACCGATACCGACGCAGGTGGACTGGCCGAAGCCCTCGTCCGTGGTCTGCTTGACCGCTTCATAGGTCAGGGTGCCGGAGCGGGAGACGATGCCCACCTTGCCCGGCTTGTGGATGTGACCCGGCATGATGCCGATCTTGCACTCACCCGGGGTGATGACGCCCGGGCAGTTGGGCCCGATCATGCGCACGCCGGTTTCCTGCAGCTTCACCTTGACGTCCAGCATGTCCAGGGTCGGGATGCCTTCGGTGATGGTGACGATGAGCTTGATGCCGGCATCGATGGCTTCCAGGATGGCGTCCTTGCAGAACGGGGCCGGTACATAGATGACGGAGGCGGTGGCGCCGGTGGCTTCCACGGCGTCACGAACGGTGTTGAACACCGGCAGGCCCAGGTGGGTGGTGCCGCCCTTGCCCGGGGAGACGCCGCCGACCATCTGGGTACCGTAGGCAATGGCCTGTTCGGAGTGGAAGGTACCCTGACCGCCGGTAAAGCCCTGGCAGATCACCTTGGTGTCTTTGTTGATCAGAACGCTCATTATTTGGCCTCCGCTGCTTTTACCACTTGCTGAGCTGCGTCAGTCAGACTCGTTGCGGCGATGATATTGAGGCCGCTGTCGGCCAGTTTACGGGCACCCAGTTCGGCGTTGTTGCCTTCCAGGCGCACCACCACGGGCACTTTCACCCCGACTTCCTTCACGGCACCGATGATGCCTTCCGCGATCATGTCGCAGCGCACGATGCCACCGAAGATGTTGACCAGCACGGCTTGTACCTTGCTGTCGGAGAGGATGATCTTGAAGGCCTCGGTCACCCGCTCCTTGGTAGCGCCGCCGCCGACGTCCAGGAAGTTGGCCGGTGAGCCGCCGTGCAGGTTGACGATGTCCATGGTACCCATGGCCAGACCCGCGCCGTTGACCATGCAGCCGATGTTGCCATCCAGCGCCACGTAGTTCAGCTCCCACTGGGCGGCGTGCGCTTCACGGGGGTCATCCTGGGACGGGTCGTGCATCTCGCGCAGCTTCGGCTGACGGTACAGGGCGTTGGCGTCGATGTTGATCTTGCCGTCCAGGCAGTGCAGGTTGCCCTTGTCGGTGATGACCAGCGGGTTGATTTCCAGCAGGGCGAAGTCGCAGTCCAGGAACATCTGGCCCAGACCCATGAAGATCTTGGTGAACTGCTTGATCTGATCGCCGACCAGACCCAGTTTGAAGGCCAGCTCGCGGGCTTGATAAGGCTGCGGGCCTACCAGCGGATCGATGGCGGCTTTGTGAATGAGTTCCGGGGTTTCGTGGGCGACTTTCTCGATCTCCACGCCACCTTCGGTAGAGGCCATGAAGACCACGCGACGGCTGCCACGGTCAACCACGGCGCCCAGGTAGAGCTCCTTGGCGATGTCGGTGCAAGATTCCACCAGGATCTTGGTGACCGGCTGACCGTTGGCGTCAGTCTGATAGGTCACCAGGTTCTTGCCGAGCCAGTTCTGGGCGAAGGCACGGATCTCGTCCTTGCTCTTGGCCAGCTTGACGCCGCCCGCTTTACCGCGGCCACCGGCGTGGACCTGGCACTTGACGACCCAGGTGTTGCCGCCAATCTTGTCGGCCGCTTCGGCCGCTTCCTGCGGGGTGGCACAGGCATAACCTTCGGAGACCGGCAGGCCATACTCGGCAAACAGCTGTTTTGCCTGATATTCATGCAGATTCATAGATGCTCTATCCGTGTTGTAGGTATTTCCGTCCGGGGCTCGTGTTTCTCAATCCCCTGTGAAAGAGGCCAGGGTGGCCCCTCGTTATCTTTCTAATTTCACTTTCACTCAGACGTTCCGTCAGGGCCGCGAGGGCCCCCGCTTGCCGCCGAACGGGAAGTCCGGCGGCAAGCTTGTGGCGCAGACCGTCAAGCCAGAGGGCTTGTCGATCCGGCCGATTTGCTTAGACGTCCAGCAGCAGACGGGTCGGATCTTCCAGCAGCTCCTTGATGGAGACCAGGAAGCCCACCGACTCGCGGCCGTCGATGATGCGGTGATCGTAGGAGAGCGCCAGGTACATCATCGGCAGGATCTCGACCTTGCCGTCGACGGCCATGGGGCGGTCCTGGATCTTGTGCATGCCCAGAATGGCGCTCTGGGGCGGGTTGATGATCGGGGTGGACATCAGGGAGCCGAACACGCCACCGTTGGTGATGGTGAAGTTGCCGCCGGTCAGTTCGTCCACGGTCAGCTTGCCGTCACGGCCCTTGCCGGCCAGATCCTTGATGGCCTTCTCGATGTCGGCCAGGCTCATGCTGTCGCAGTCACGCAGCACCGGAGTCACCAGACCACGGGGGGTGGAGACGGCGATGCTGACGTCGAAGTAGTTGTGGTAGACGATGTCGTCACCGTCCAGCGCCGCATTCACTTCCGGGTAGCGCTTGAGGGATTCCACTACCGCCTTCACGTAGAAGGACATGAAACCGAGCTTGATGCCGTGCTTCTTCTCGAAGATCTCGCCGTACTGCTTGCGCAGCTTCATGATGGGCGCCATGTTGATCTCGTTGAAGGTGGTCAGCATGGCGGTGGTGTTCTTGGCCTCCAGCAGACGCTCGGCGATACGCTTGCGCAGACGGGTCATGGGCACGCGTTTTTCAGTGCGACCGGCCAGCGGGGCGACCGGTGCAGCCGGGGCTGCAGCGGCAACCGGCGCGGCGGCAGGCTTGTTGCCACCCTTGATGAAGGCTTCCACGTCTTCCTTGGTGACGCGACCGCCTTTGCCGGTACCGGTCAGCTTGGCAACATCGATGTCATGCTCGGCCACCAGGCGGCGCACGGAGGGGCTCAGGCCATCGGCGGCGTCATCGGCTACCGCTTCCACCGGCTTATCCTTGGTCTCTTCACCGGCCACCGGGGCAGGCTTGAGCATGGCGATCAGCTGGCGGGAGAGCACGGTGGCCCCTTCGCTTTGCAGGATGTCGCCCAGCACGCCGGCTTCCGGCGCCGGCACTTCCAGCACGACCTTGTCGGTCTCGATGTCAACCAGCACTTCGTCACGGGCAACCAGATCACCCGGCTTCTTGTGCCAGGTCGCGATGGTGGCATCCGCCACTGATTCCGGCAGGTCCGGTACTTTGATCTCGATAGTCATCTAATCAGTTCCTTGTTTACTTCTTGGCCAGCGGGCTTGTTCTTGGTCGAAGAGGACGCTCCCGGGGAGCGCCCTCTCCTTCACAACTCGTTATTCCAGGGTAAGTGCGTCTTCCACCAGGGCTTTTTGCTGCTTGGCGTGGACGGACATGTAACCGACGGCCGGCGAGGCCGAGGCCGGGCGACCGGCATAACGCAGACGGGCATGGCTTGGCAGCACGCTGTCGTAGTGATGACGGGTGCAGTACCAGGCGCCCTGGTTCTGCGGCTCTTCCTGACACCAGACGAAGTCGGTGACATGGCTGTAGTCGGCCAGGATGGCGCGCACTTCCTCTTCCGGGAAGGGGTAGAGCTGCTCGATCCGCACCAGGGCCACATCTTGCTGCTCGGCCTTGCGACGGGCATCGAGCAGGTCGTAGTAGACCTTGCCGGAGCAGAACACCACGCGCTTGACGCCCTTCGGATCCAGCGCATCGATCTCGCCGATGGCGTTCTGGAAGGTGCCTTCGGCCAGCTCTTCGAGCTTGCTCACCGCCAGTGGGTGGCGCAGCAGGGATTTGGGCGTCATCACGATGAGCGGACGGCGCATCGGACGCACCACCTGACGGCGCAGCATGTGGAATACCTGGGCCGGGTTGGACGGTACGCACACCTGCATGTTGTGCTGGGCGCACATCTGCAGATAGCGCTCCAGACGGGCGGAGGAGTGTTCCGGACCCTGTCCCTCGTAACCGTGCGGCAGCAACATGGTCAGGCCGCACATCCGGCCCCACTTCTGCTCGCCGGAGGAGAGGAACTGATCCACCACCACCTGGGCGCAGTTGGCGAAGTCGCCGAACTGGGCTTCCCAGATGGTGAGGCCGGCCGGCTCGGCGCTGGCGTAGCCATATTCAAACGCCAGTACCGCGTTCTCGGTCAGCACGGAGTCGTACACCTCGAACGGGCCTTGCTCGTCGTGCAGGTTGCACAGCGGGGTGTAGGTGCTGGCATCGGTCTGGTTGTGCAGCACAGCGTGGCGGTGGAAGAAGGTGCCGCGGCCGGAGTCTTCTCCGGTGAAGCGGATGCGGGAACCCTTGTCCACCAGGGTGGCGTAGGCCAGGGTCTCGGCAAAGCCCCAGTCCACCAGCTTCTCGCCGGCGGCCATCAGGCGGCGGTCTTCGTAGATCTTCTCGACCTGGCGCTGCAGCACATGGGTGGCCGGATACTGGCTCACCCGCTCGCCGAGGGCCTTCAGGTGATCCATGGGCACAGTGCTGTCATAGGGCATGGCCCAGTCGTGACCCAGGTAGGGCGTCCAGTCGACGGAGTGCAGCTCCATCGGACGCCACTCCTTGCTCACCCGCTCACCGCGATCCAGGGTGTCGCGATACTCGTTGACCAGGGTGGTGGCCAGCTCCTGGCTGATGACGCCATCGGCCACCAGCTGATCGGCGTAGATCTTGCGCGGGGTCGGGTGCTGCTTGATCTTCTGGTACATCAAGGGCTGGGTGGCACTCGGCTCATCGGCCTCGTTGTGGCCGTGACGACGGTAGCAGACCAGCTCGATCACCACGTCGCGCTTGAAGGTGTTGCGGTAATCCAGGGCAATCTGGGTCACCAGCACCACGGCTTCCGGATCGTCACCGTTGACGTGCAGTACGGGGGCCTGCACCGCCTTGGCGATGTCGGTGCAATATTCGGTGGAGCGCAGGTCACGAATATAGGAGGTGGTGAAGCCCACCTGGTTGTTGATGACGATGCGCACCGTCCCGCCGACGCCATAGGCTCGGGTCTGGGACATGTTGAAGGTCTCGGCCACCACGCCCTGACCGGCCATGGCGGAGTCACCGTGGATGGTGATGGGCAGTACGGTCGAGCCGTCCTTGTCACCGCGGCGGTCCATGCGGGCACGCACGGAGCCGATGACCACGGGGTTGACGATCTCGAGGTGAGACGGGTTGAAGGCGAGCGCCAGGTGGACGTTGCCGCCCGGAGTGGCGAAGTCGGACGAGAAGCCCATGTGGTACTTCACGTCACCCGTGCCCCAGGATTCGCCGTGCTTGCCGGCAAACTCGTCGAACAGGTCCTGGGCGCGCTTGCCCAGCACGTTGATCAGCACGTTGAGGCGACCGCGGTGAGCCATGCCGATGACAGCCTCTTTGCAGCCCTGCTCACCGGCGCGACGGATCAATTCTTTCAGCATGGGTACCATGGCATCGCCCCCTTCCAGGGAGAAACGCTTGGCCCCCGGGAACTTGGCACCCAGGTATTTTTCCAGCCCTTCGGCGGCGGTCAGGCTCTCGAGGAAGCGGGTCTTCTCTTCGAGGGTATAGGTCCCCTTCCCTTCGATGGATTCGAGCCTGTCTTGCAGCCAGCGCTTCTCCTCGGTGGAGGTGAGGTGCATGTAGTCGGCGCCGATGCTGCCGCAGTAGGTCTTCTTCAGCGAGGCATACAGATAGGAGAGCACCATGGTCTCGCGACCGATGGCGTAGGAGCCCACGTTGAAGGTGGCCTCCATGTCCGCGCCTTGCAGGTTGTGAAACGCAGGGTCCAGTTCGGCAACGGTTTCACGCGCCCACAGGCCGAGCGGATCCAGATTGGCGTTTTGATGGCCGCGGAAGCGGAAGGCGTTGATCAGCTGCAGTACCCGCACCTGCTTGGCATCCACTTGCGGATCGGAGACGGGGGCACTGTAACGGGAGGGCTCCTTGGCCAGGCGACGGAAATAATCGCGGACCCGGGAATGGGGTTGTTCTATCGCATGGCCATTGACCTGAGGCAGCGAGCTAAACAGGCTGCGCCACTCTTCGGCTACGGATTCGGGGTCTTCCAGGAAGGATTCGTACAAATCCTCGATATAGCTTGCATTCGCACCAGCCAGGTGAGATGACTCCAACCAGGCCTTCATCACGCCGTTATGCATTTCTATCCCTTGTACATCTTGTTCACTGCAGCGCAGCTTGTAGGGGTCAAATAGCCATCCAGGCTGGATGGCTATCCAGAGGTCGGGCCTGGCGCGTGACGCCCTGGCCCTGATATCAAACAGCCCGGTTGAGCAGCATCGACTTGATGTGGCCGATGGCCTTGGTCGGGTTCAATCCCTTGGGACAGACGTTCACGCAGTTCATGATGCCGTGGCAACGGAACACACTGAAGGCGTCATCCAGATTACCCAGTCGCTCGGTCGCGGCGGTGTCGCGGCTGTCCGCCAGCCAGCGATAGGCGGCGAGCAGCCCGGCCGGGCCGATGAACTTGTCCGGGTTCCACCAGAAGGAGGGGCAAGAGGTGGAGCAGCAGGCACAGAGTATGCACTCGTACAGGCCATCCAGCTTGGCGCGCTCTTCGGGGGATTGCAGGTGCTCACGCACGGGCGGCAATTTTTCGTCGTTGATGAGGAAGGGTTTGACCTTCTCCCACTGGGTGTAGAACTGGGTCATGTCGATCACCAGATCACGGATCACCGGCAGGCCTGGCAAGGGGCGGATAACGACGTTATTGCCCTTCTTCAGCAGATCGGAGAGCGGGGTGATGCAGGCAAGACCGTTCTTGCCATTCATGTTGAGACCGTCTGATCCACAGACCCCTTCGCGGCAGGAGCGGCGGAAGGCGAGCGTGGGATCCAGCTCTTTCAACTGGATCAGTGCGTCGAGCACCATCATGTCGGAACCTTCAGGAATATCAAGACGATATTCCTTCATATGGGGGACGTTATCAACATCCGGATTGTATCTGTAGACAGAGAATGTGACGTTCATTGTGCTTGGCTCCGCAATCAGTAAGTCCGGACCTTGGGCGGGAACGCCTCACGGGTCTTGGGTGACATGTTGACAGCGCGACGGGTCATGGACTCGGTGTCCGGATGATAGAGGCTGTGGCACAGCCAGCTCTCATCGTCACGCTCCGGGAAATCGAAGCGGCTGTGGGCGCCCCGGCTCTCGGTACGGAAGTTGGCGGCCACCGCGGTGGCATAGGCGGTCTCCATCAGGTTGTCCAGCTCCAGGCACTCAATGCGCTGGGTGTTGAACTCCCTGGAGGTGTCGTCCAGACGGGCGTTCTTGAGGCGCTCGCGGATGAGTTTCAGCTCGGCCAGCCCTTCCGCCATGGCATCCCCTTCGCGGAACACGGAGAAGTTGTTCTGCATGCAGCGCTGCAGATCCTTGCGGATCTGGGCCGGGTCTTCCCCGTTACGGTTGCTTTCCCAGCGGTTGAGGCGCTCGAGCGCCTTGGCGATGTCGGCTTCGGTAGCTTCCACACCGTGCTCCATCGAGCCCAGGGTCTCCACCAGGTGCATGCCGGCGGCACGACCGAACACCACCAGATCCAGCAGGGAGTTGCCGCCCAGACGGTTGGCGCCGTGCACGGAGACGCAGGCGATCTCGCCCACCGCGAACAGACCGACCACCGGCACGTCGTTGCCATCCTTGTCCTGAGTCAGACACTGGCCGTTCACGCTGGTCGGCACACCGCCCATCATGTAGTGGCAGGTCGGGATGATGGGGATGGGTTCCTTGACCGGATCCACGTGGGCGAAGGTGCGAGAGAGCTCGCAGATGCCCGGCAGACGGGATTCCAGTACCTCTTTGCCGAGGTGATCCAGCTTGAGCTTGATGTGCGGGCCCCAGGGACCGTCGCAGCCACGGCCTTCGCGAATCTCGATCATGATGGAACGGGCCACCACGTCGCGACCGGCCAGATCCTTGGCGTTCGGCGCATAACGCTCCATGAAGCGCTCGCCGTCTTTGTTCAGCAGGTAGCCGCCTTCACCGCGGCAACCTTCGGTCACCAGTACCCCTGCCCCGGCGATGCCGGTGGGGTGGAACTGCCAGAACTCCATGTCTTGCACGCCGACCCCGGCACGCAGCGCCATGCCGACACCGTCACCGGTGTTGATGTGGGCGTTGGTGGTGGACTGGTAGATGCGACCGGCGCCGCCAGTGGCGAGTACGGTGGCCTTGGCCTTGAAGTAGACGACTTCACCGCTCTCCATGTCGATGGCGGTACAGCCGACGATGTGGCCATCCTGGTTCTTCACCAGATCCAGCGCATACCACTCGGAGAAGACAGTGGTCTTGTTCTTGACGTTTTGCTGATACAGGGTGTGCAGCAGGGCGTGGCCGGTACGGTCGGCAGCCGCCGCGGTACGGGCAGCCTGCTCGCCACCGAAGTTCTTGGACTGACCACCAAACGGACGCTGGTAGACGCGGCCGTTGTCGAAGCGGGAGAAGGGCAGACCCATGTTCTCCAGCTCATAGACGGCCTCGGGGCCTGTCTTGCACATGTACTCGATGGCTTCCTGATCACCGATGTAATCGGAACCTTTCACGGTGTCATACATGTGCCACTGCCAGTTGTCGTCGTGGGCGTTGCCCAGCGCAACCGTGATGCCGCCCTGGGCGGAAACCGTGTGGGAACGAGTCGGGAAAACCTTGGAAAGCAGTGCGCAGCTCTTGCCGGATTGGGCAATCTGCAGCGCGGCGCGCATGCCGGCACCGCCGGCGCCGATCACGACCGCATCAAATTCACGAGTTGGAATAGTCACCTTACACACCCCACAGCACGACGAAACCCGTCATCAGATAGACAAACAGCACCACCACCAGTGCAAACTGCAGCGCACCGCGCAGCCCGACCGGCTTGATATAGTCGGTCAGCACCTGCCACAGACCGATCCAGGCATGGATCAGCACACACAGCAGCGCCAACAGGGTGAACACCTTGGTGAAGGTTTTCGCGAAGAAACCGGTCCACACCTCGTAGGTGATGTCGTTGCACGCAACGAAACCCACCAGATAGAGGACATAGCAGGTCATGATGAGGGCGGTGGCGCGGATCAGGATGTAATCGTGAACACCGCTGCGCCCGAATGTTGCAGAATTGGTTACCATACCAGAACCCCCGCCAATACCGCCAAAATCGCAGTGATCACGAAGGCCACACGGGCACTCTGATTACCGGATTCCAGCTCTTCCCAATAGCCCATGTCCATGACCAGATGACGCAACCCGCCCACAATGTGGTAAGCCAGCGCGGTCAGGATCCCCCACAGCACGAATTTGACCAGGAAGTTGTCCATGATGGACACCACGGTCTCAAATCCTTCGGGAGAGGCGAGTGAAGTACCAAGCATCCACAGCAAGATTGAGAGCGCCACAAAGGTGATGACCCCTGAGACACGATGCAAGATGGAAGCGATGGCGGTGACAGGAAAGCTGATCGTCTGTAGGTCGAGGTTTACAGGTCTCTGTTTATTTTTCACGGCTTTGCCCACTCAGCTCCATTGAGCACGTTAGTTATTGTTTTTTCACGCTTATGAGGGCATGGAGTGGCATTTGTTAGGTTTTTGTTACCAAAACAACTCGGGAAAGCCAAAAACGACATTTTCAATATCACATCTGGCTTTGCGAAAGCGTTTCAAACACCGACAGCCATCACCCACGAGGCGCAGTATATCGGCGGGCTTAACCAATGACAATCAATTAGCTACAAAGAAAACCCAAAACCGTAAACCAGATCCCACAACTGATTTAACAAAACATTAATGATCATCCAGCAAAATTGACAACAGACCTGAACTCTGTTTCAAATAAGGCGCTCCAGCCGCCCTGGTACGGGTCAGAACCTTTGCCAGCGTCATCAAACTCGTAATAAAGTAGAGCTGGAATCAAATTATAAAAGAGCAAAGGAGACGTGCTATGGCTGATAAGATAGCCACCCTACATCTGCCCGGCAAAGACCCGGTAGAACTCCCGATCCTGTCAGGAACTGTCGGACCTGACGTGATCGATGTCAGAAAGCTGGGCGCGCAAGGGTACTTCACCTTCGACCCCGGCTTTATGGCCACCGGTTCTTGCAAATCATCCATCACTTACATAGATGGCGATCAGGGTGTCTTGCTGCACCGTGGTTACCCCATCGCCCAGTTGGCCACCCAGGCCAGCTACCTCGAAGTCTGCTATATCCTGCTGTACGGCGAGGCGCCCACCAAGGCGCAATACACGGAATTCGAACGTCTGGTCACCCGCCACACCATGGTGCATGAGCAGATCGCCTTCTTCTTCCGCGGCTTCCGCCGCGACGCTCACCCCATGGCCGTCATGTGCGGCGTGGTCAGCGCGCTTTCCGCCTTCTATCACGATGCCCTCGACATCAACAACGAAGAGCACCGCGAGATCTGCGCCTTCCGTCTGCTCTCCAAGATGCCGACCCTGGCCGCCATGTGCTACAAGTACTCCATCGGCCAGCCGTTCATGCAGCCGCGCAACGCCCTCTCCTATGCCGGCAACTTCCTGCACATGATGTTTGGCGTGCCGACCGAAGAGTACAAGGTCAACCCCATCGTCGAACGCGCCATGGACCGCATCTTTACCCTGCATGCGGATCACGAGCAGAATGCCTCCACCTCCACCGTGCGTCTGGCCGGCTCCTCCGGTGCCAACCCGTTCGCCTGTATCGCCGCGGGGATCGCCTCCCTGTGGGGACCGGCCCACGGCGGTGCCAACGAAGCCTGCCTCAAGATGCTCGAGGAGATCGGCTCAGTGGATCGTATCCCCGAGTACATCGCCAAGGCCAAGGACAAGAACGATCCGTTCCGTCTGATGGGCTTCGGTCACCGGGTCTACAAGAACCACGACCCCCGTGCCACCGTGATGCGCGAAACCTGTCACGAGGTACTGACCGAGCTGCAGATCAAGGATCCGCTGCTGGACGTGGCCATGGAGCTGGAACGCATCGCGCTGTCCGACCCCTACTTCATCGAGAAGAAGCTCTACCCGAACGTGGACTTCTACTCCGGCATCATCATGAAGGCCATTGGCATCCCCATGTCCATGTTCACCGTGATCTTCGCCATCTCTCGTACCATCGGCTGGATTGCCCACTGGAACGAAATGCACTCGGATCCGGATCAGAAGATTGGCCGTCCGCGCCAGCTCTACACCGGTCAGCCGCAGCGCGAGTTCACCCCGCTCGACCAGCGTTGAGTCACGGGTTTCGGATATTTTGTTACAAAGGCGGTCATTGACCGCCTTTTCATTTGCCGCTCTAATGCCCCCCTTTTAGCCAAGGAGTCCATCATGAGACCATTATTCATCAGCGCCGGCGCCGCCCTGCTGCTCAGCGCCTGCCAGAGCGCCCCTGCCCCGACCGCCGGCGAGACCCTCTACGTCAACAGTCAGCTGGTGCACTGCGTCGGTGTCGGCCCCATGCAGTGCATGCAGGTGCGCAGCGACGAGCAGCAGCCCTGGACCCTGTTTTATCAGCAGATCGAAGGCTTCCAGTTTGAGCCCGGCTACCGCTACCAGCTGAGCGTCAGCAAGGAGCAGCTCACCGATGTGCCGGCAGATGCCCCTTCCCTGCGCTACCAGCTCATCAAGGTCGTCAGCAAACAGGCGGCGCGCTGATCAAAAAAGGCATCATTTGAAGATGCCTGTTCAGTTGGTGACCCGCTTCTGGTAGGCTGGCTGACGCATTCACTATTTAATCAGCGTTTTCGGGCAGCCATGCCCTGTCATTATGATCAAGATCCGCACGACCCGGGCCAACGACTGGCCCGCCATCATGGCCATTCAGGACGAGTGTTATCACCAGCTGGATCCTGAACCCATCGACGTCATGAGCAACAAGGCCGAACTGGCGCCCGACTGCTGCTGGGTCGCCGAATATCAGGGCCAAGTACTGGGTTACCTGCTCTGCCACCCCTGGCGCGCCCACCAGCCACCGCCCCTCTCCGTGTCCATGCAGCGCCTGGCCGGCAACGACGAGTTCTATCTGCACGATCTTGCCGTCTCCAGACAGGCTCGCGGCAAGGGGATCGGCCAGCGGCTGCTCGCCACCGCCCTCGCGTTTGCCACCGACGAAGGGTTCGAGCACGCCGGTCTGGTGGCGGTACAGGATGCGCCAGCCTTCTGGCGCAAGCAGGGGTTCAAGCCTGCCAGCACCCAGAAATCCCTGGCCAAATATGGCGAGGGCGCCACCTACATGCGACTGCCGCTGCAGGCGCGGGCTTGACGAACACCCAATAAAAAAGGCGCCTTGCGGCGCCTTTTTTGCAACTCATGACGGGCTCATCAAGCCTTGTACTTGCTGAACACCAGGGAGGCGTTGGTACCGCCAAAGCCGAAGCTGTTGGACATGACGGTGTTGAGCTCGGCCTCTTCGTACTCGCGCACGATGGGCAGACCTTCAGCCTTCTCGTCCAGGGTCTCGATGTTGATGCTGGGGGCGATGAAGCCGTGTTCCATCATCAGCAGGGAGTAGACAGCCTCGTGCACGCCGGCGGCGCCCAGCGCATGGCCGGTCATCGCCTTGGTGGCAGAGATCTTGGGACCGTTGGCACCAAACAGGGTCTGGATAGCTTCCAGCTCTTTGGTATCACCGACCGGGGTGGAGGTGCCGTGGGTGTTGATGTAGTCAACCTTGCCAACACCTTGCATCGCCATCTTCATGCAGCGCACCGCGCCTTCACCGCTCGGGGCGACCATGTCGTAACCGTCGGAAGTGGCGCCATAGCCGGTCAGTTCGGCATAGATGTGAGCACCACGAGCCAGCGCGTGCTCCAGCTCTTCGATCACCAGAATGCCGCCGCCACCGGAGATGACGAAACCATCGCGGTTCGCATCATAGGTACGGGACGCCTTTTCCGGCGTGTCGTTGTATTTGGTAGACAGCGCGCCCATGGCGTCAAACTGGATGGTAGAAGACCAGTCCAGCTCTTCACCGCCACCAGCGAAGACCACATCCTGTTTGCCAAGCTGGATCAGCTCCATGGCGTGACCGATGCAGTGAGCGGAGGTCGCGCAGGCGGAGCTGATGGAGTAGTTCACGCCCTTGATCTGGAACGGGGTCGCCAGGCAAGCAGAGGTGGTGGAGGACATGGTGCGCGGCACCATGTAGGGACCCACACGCTTGACCCCTTTCTCGCGAGCGATGTCCACAGATTCCGAGGTGTTCTTGCCGGAAGCACCACCCGAACCGACCACCAGGCCGGTACGCTCGTTGGAGACCTGGTCTTCCGCCAGGCCGGCATCTTCAATGGCCTGCTGCATGGAGAGGTAGGCGTAGGCCGCGGCGTCACCCATGAAACGCATGACTTTACGGTCGATCAGTTCAGACGGATCGAGTTTGATGTTACCCCAGACACGGCTGCGCAGGTTGTGCTGCTCGAACTGCTCGGAATAGGTGATGCCAGATTTGCCTGCTTTCAGGGAGGCCAGCACTTCTTCCTTGTTGTTGCCGATACTGGAGATGACGCCGATACCGGTGATCACTGCTCTTCTCATTAATTCATCTCGTCTGGAAAAACTGGCACCGAGTCTACCCGCTTTCGGCTGCCAAACTGGTCTGCTTTCACGTAGAATGCCCGCGATTTTGTGACGCGAGCCGAGGAAAACGTGAGTCAAACATCCTTACATCATGCCCGATTGGACTGGAATGAAGCGGGAACTCCAGTCTCCAGTGAGTTCGGGGATGTGTACTTTTCCAATGATAACGGTCTAAGTGAAACCCGCTACGTCTTTTTGCAGCAAAATCGGCTGCCAGCGCGATTTTCGCACCACGATAGTGACATTTTCGTGATAGGTGAGACAGGTTTCGGCACAGGTCTTAACTTTCTGGCGACAATGGCCGCCTTTCTGGAACAGGCGCCCCAAACCGGCAACGGTTCCCGACTGCACTTCATCAGTTTCGAAAAGTACCCGCTAACTCAGGCCGATCTGCGCAAGGCGCTGGCGGCCTGGCCCGAGCTTGCCCACCTGAGCCAGGATCTGATTGCCCAGTGGCCGCTGCCGGTCTGCGGCTGCCATCGCCTCATCTTTGCCGGCGGCCGCATCCGGCTCGATCTCTGGCTTGGCGACATCAAGGAGATGCTGCCCCAGGTGCCCCACCCGGCAACGGGGCTGGTGGATGCCTGGTATCTGGATGGCTTCTCGCCGGCCAAGAACCCCGAGATGTGGACCCAGGATCTGTTCGACGGACTGGCCCGTCTCGCCCGCCCCCAGGCGACCATCGCCACCTTTACCTGCGCCGGCTTCGTGCGCCGCGGCCTGATTGCCGCCGGCTTTGCCATGCAGAAAGTGAAGGGCCACGGCAGCAAGCGGGAGATGCTGGCGGGCGAGCGCGCAGACAAGCTGCCGCAGCAGACCATAGCCCCCTGCTATGCCCGTCCGGCCGGGCGGGCGGGAGAAGTGCTGATCATTGGCGGTGGCATCGCCTCGGCCATGACGGCGCTCTCGCTGGTGGAGCGGGGCCGCAAGGTCACCCTCTTGTGCCAGGATGACGAGCCGGCCGGCGGCGCCTCCGGCAATCGCCAGGGAGCGCTCTATCCACTGCTCAACGGTGAGCACGATGCCCTGTCGCGCTTCTATTCGCTGGCCTTCGGCTTTGCCAGAAGCCGACTGCTGGCCCTGGCCGAGCGCCACCCCGTCGCCTTTTCCCTATGTGGCGTCACCCAGCTCGGTTATGACGACAAGTCCGCCGCTAAGCTGACCAAGATGGCGCAAGGCCCCTTCCCGCCCGAACTGATGCAGGTGCTTTCCGAGCCAGAGGTCGAGCAGGTGGTCGGCCTCCCTTGCGGCCACGGCGGCGTCAGCTATCCGCAGGGGGGCTGGCTCTGCCCGGCCGATCTCACCCGCGCCGCCATCCGGGAGGCGCAGGCCGGCGGACTGCTTGAGGTACTCTTCAATACCCGGGTCGCTACCGTGACCGAACAGGCGGATGGCTGGCAAGTTGAAAGCTGTGACGGTCGCCGCTGGCAGAGCCCCACCCTGGTGGTGGCCGCCGGACACCAGTTGCCGGCGCTCATCCCCTTTGCCGAGTTGCCGCTCTATCCGGTGCGCGGCCAGGTGAGCCATGTGCCCACCTCCGCCAGCCTGAGCCAGCTCAATACCGTGCTCTGCTACGATGGCTACCTCACACCGGCCCACCACGATCACCACTGCATCGGCGCCAGCTATGGCCGCAACCAGACCGACCTCGCGTTTCGCGCCGACGAGCAGGCCCAGAACCAGGCGCGACTGCAGGCCTGCCTGCCGCAACAGCGCTGGCCTGCCGAGGTGGACGTGAGCGGCAACCAGGCCCGGGTAGGCGTGCGCAGTGCCAGCCGGGATCATCTGCCGGTGGCGGGGCCGGTCGCCAGACTGGCGGCGCTGGCGGATCACAATCTGAAGGCGCCCGTTGATCAGCAGAGTCCATTGCCCCTCTACCCCGGTCTCTATGTGCTGGGGGCGCTCGGCTCACGGGGTCTGTGCTCGGCCCCCCTTTGCGGCGAGCTGCTCGCCAGCGAGATCTGCGGCGATCCGCTGCCGCTGGCCGCCGATCTGCTGGAGGCGCTCCATCCGGCCCGCTACTGGGTACGCAAGCTGCTCAAGGGCAAGCCGTTGCAGTAAGCCTCAGATGCTCAGCTCAAGTGCTCGGCAAGGCGCAACAACAAAACGGGCTCCCCAAGGGAGCCCGTTTTTCATGGATGGTATGTGGCGTCAGATGCCCTTAGGCCAGTTAAGCCCCAGCTTGCGGCCATGGTCGGTCTGCTGCTGCAACTGGGCAAAACGCTGGCGCAAGCTGGCCAGTCCACCCTGCCCGCGCTGCCAGGCCTGATACTGCAGGGCGGCGCAGTCACGCTCCACCGGCAGCTGGGCCAGCTGGATGCCAAGCTGGCTCACGCTCTCCAGCAAGATGTCCTTGTGGCGGCTCTCGTAATCGAACATGGCGGCCACCAGCTTGTCCCACTTCTGGCGCTCGGCAACAGAGGCCTTGGCCTTGTCCATCCAGTTCGGCACCATCACCTTGATGCGGGTGGTGACTTTGACCTGCTCCAGCTCGCAGCGCTGTACCCCGGGGCTGGTCTGCAACTGCCAGGAGAGTTGGTAACTGGCCATGCCGATGTGGCCATTGGCCCGGGCTGTGCCCGCATTGGTCATCTGGCGGGCCAGGCTCGCCACATCCGGCCCGGAAACCCGATAAAACTGGAAGTCTACCTTGATGTCAGGCACCGCCTTGATGCCGGTGTAATGGGAACTCTCGGCCCCTGCTGTGGCGGCGAACAACATCAGTGCCACCATGAAAAGTTTGCTGACCATTCCCATCTCTGCTGCCTTGACCTCGTTGCTGGCGGGGTTGTTATTTTAATTAATAATCAACGCATTAATATTCAAAGCAGGAGATTAACCGCGATCCCCGCGACTGTCACCTACTCCCGTCACAAAGCCTAAGTGTCAGCTTGACAAGTCGCAACCCCGCGCCCGTATTGATTTGCAAGCGAGATCACAAGTGATGCGCTACATCATGGTGGGTTACCCCTTATTGGATAATAATCGCCGAGTTTTATGTCGATGCATTTCGGGATTGGCCAGATTAACCTCCAAGTTGACGCCAATAATGCATCCACTCCCATTCGTACTCAGGAACTCACTCTATGATGGAACTCCTTATTGGTACCCTGGTCACTCTTGCCGTGGGCCGCTACATCTTCAAGGGCTACTCGGCCACCGGGGTGCTGCTCAGCGGCGGCCTGCTGCTGCTGGCGATCACCGCCCTGATGGGCAAGGCGGTGCTGCCCGCCAGCGTCACCTCCACCGGGCACGTGGCCACCGACGTGTTCGAATACGTGCGCTTCCTGCTGGTGGACCGGGGCGGCGGCCTTGGCATGCTGATCATGGTGCTGTGCGGCTTCGCCGGCTACATGAGCCACATAGGGGCCAACACCATTTTGGTGAAGCTTGCGAGCAAGCCGCTCGGCGTCATCAAGTCCCCCTATATCCTGCTGGTAGCCGCCTACCTGGTGGCCTGCGCCATGTCGCTGGCGGTAAGCTCCGCCACCGGCCTTGGCGTGCTCTTGATGGCCACCCTGTTCCCGCTGATGGTCAACATGGGGATCTCCCGCGGCGCCGCGGCGGCGGTGTGCGCCTCGCCGGCCGCCATCATCCTGGCCCCCACCTCGGGGGACGTGGTGATGGCCGCCCAGGCCGCCAACATGGAGCTCATCGAGTTTGCCTTCAAGCTGACCCTGCCTATCTCGCTGGTGGCCATCGCCGCCATGGCGGTGACCCACTTCTTCTGGCAACGCTATCTGGATCAGAAGGCCGGCGAGCACAACGCCGCCGTCGCCCCGAGCGATCTCATCACCGACGCGCCCAGCTTCTACGCCATCCTGCCCTTCACCCCCATCATCGGGGTGCTGCTGTTTGACGGCAAACTGGGGCCCAAGCTCGACATCGTCACCATCATCGTCATCTGCCTGGTGCTGGCCGCCCTGCTGGAGCTGGTACGCAAGCGCAACGGCAAAGAGCTGCTGGACGGGCTGCAGGTGTGCTGGCGCAGCATGGCCGATGCCTTCGCCGGCGTGGTGATGCTGCTGGTGGGAGCCGGGGTGTTTGCCCAGGGGCTGATGGGGCTCGGCTTCATCGCCAACCTACTGGATCTGGCCCAGAGCTTTGGCACCGGCGGCATCGTCATCATGCTGGTGCTGGTGGTCATCACCACCCTGGCTGCCTTTACCACGGGCTCCGGCAACGCCCCCTTCTACGCCTTCGTGGAGCTCATTCCCCATCTGGCCACCAGCCTCGGCGTCAACCCGGCCTATCTGGTGATCCCCATGCTGCAGGCCTCCAACCTCGGCCGCACCATCTCGCCGGTCTCCGGGGTGGTGGTCGCCTGTGCGGGGATGGGCAATCTCTCTCCGTTCGAGGTGGTTAAACGTACCTCGCTGCCGGTGGCCGTCGGCCTGCTGGTGGTGATCCTCGCCACCCAGATCATGGTGCCCGCCTGACGTGGTCGGGGCTCCCTGAGCGGATGCCCCGCCTCTCCCCGCTCTACCAGCCCGGCCTGCCGCCGGGCTGGTATCTTCCCCCGCCATTGGAGTAGACTCGGTGCTCTTTTTTCTCTAAGGAGGACCGAGATGAGTATTACGGTTCAACTTGCCCATTTCAGTGACTGCCACTCCCATTTCGACGGCGCCCCCATGCGCTTCGCCCCCGCAGGCGAGTCCGAGTGGCGCACCCAGTGCGGCGGCTATGCCCGTATCCTGACCCGGCTCAACGCCCTGCGACGGCAGGCGGACGAGGCGGGCCAGCCCTGCCTGTTTCTGCACGGTGGCGACACCTTCCAGGGTTCGCTCTATTTCAACCGCTTCAAGGGGCGGGCCAACGCCGATCTGCTGAGCCTGCTGCGACCGGACGCCATGGTGATCGGCAATCACGAATTCGATCTGGGCAACGGTCCTCTGGTGGAGTTTTTGCGCCAGCTCGATTTTCCGGTGCTGGCCGCCAACCTCGACAGCAGCCAGGAGCCGGCCGATACCCCACTCCCCTTGCGCGGCCTGCCCAATCTGCACGATGCCAGCCGCCCCTGGCAGCGGCGCCAGCTCGGCGGCGTGCCCTTCGCCCTGCTCGGCATCACCTTGCCGCAGATGGCCACCATCGCCAACCCGGATGGCCACACCCACTTTCACGGCATCGAGCAGACCCTGCAAACCGCGCTGGCAGAGATCAAGGCCGCCGGCATCCAGCACATCATCCTGCTCAGCCACCTGGGGCTCGAGCAGGACAAACGGCTGGCCGAGCGTTTCCCCGAGCTCAGCCTCATCATCGGTGGCCACACCCACAGCCTGCTGGGGGAGCTGGCACCGCTCGGGCTCGACAGCGAAGGCAGCTACCCGCTGATGGTGAACGGGGTGGCCGTCCTGCACGCCGCCCACAGCGCCCTCTGCCTCGGGGTGTGCGAGCTGACCTTTGACGAGCGCGGCCGGGTAGCGCGCAGCCGCGGCCAGCTGGAGTGGCTGCCCTGGCAGCCCTGGCCCTTTGCCGGCAATCCGCCGGCCGGGCTCACCTTCTGCGACCCCGATCCCGAACTGGAACAGCATCTGGCCAGGCGCTACCGGCCCGAGCTGGAGACCATGACCCAGCGCATCGTGACCCGCCTTGACGAGCCGCTGCACCACCAGCGGCTGCCCGATGCCAACCTGCCGACCGGCAGCCAGGTCGCCCCCCTGGTGGCGAGCGCCATGCTGGCCAGCGCCCGCGAGCAGGTCGGTCAGGTGGACTTTGCCCTGCACAACGCCGGCGGGGTGCGCTGCTCCCTCGAACCCGGGCCGCTCAGCGAAGCGGACATCGCCGGTCGCCTGCTGCCCTTCGCCATTCCGCTCACCCTCTATCGGGTGCACGGTCATGAATTGGCCGAAGCACTGGAGGGGGCCATCGACAACGCCACCAACAACGGCGTGACGGGCAATGGCAGCGGCAGCTTCCCCTACACCGCCGGAGTGCGCTTCTGTTATCAGGCGGATCAGCCCAAGGGGCGCCGGATCACCCGGCTGGAGTGGGAGCGTGCGCCTGATGAGTGGCAAGCGGTCGACGCCGACGCCATCTATCGGGGGGTCTCCAGCGCCTACACCGCCTCCGGCAAGGAGGGCTACACAGCGCTGGCCCGCACCCTGACCCAGCACAATCAGGAGCTCGGCATCACCCTGGCGGATGCCTTCATCCGCTGGGCCCGCTATCTGCCGGCGCTCACCGCCATGCCGGCGCGGGTGGAGTATCAGGGGCCGACCGCCGGCTGATCCCCCGCCAGCCGGGGCGAAAGCCGGACTCGGCTTCGCCCTTTGTCCCCGTACGCCATAAAACGTGCCGCTTTCTTGTCGTAAAGCGGCACTTTTGCAAATTATTTCAAGCACATTCCCCTGGCCCATTGCATCGTGTGGTCAGGCTCGGCAAGATAGGCCCGCTTTCGAGACTTCCCAGCAGGAACAGGTCACCCATGAATCATGCCATCCGTTTTACTCCTCCTCGCGTCAATCCGGGCCTGCGGCCGCTGGTGATCCTGCTCACCGGTTTGCTGGCCTTGCTGTTCTCCCTGCGCAACCCGCTGTTCCACGGCATGGCGCCGGGCTTCGACGCCTCGCTGTTTGCCGTGATGGGCAAGATGTGGAGCGAGGGGGGCGTGCTCTATCGGGACATGATCGACATCAAGGGCCCCATGATCTTCGCCCTCGACGCCTTCGGCTACGGCCTCGGCGGCTTCTTCGGGATCTGGTTGCTGGAATGGGCGCTCTGCTGGCTGGGGCTGATGGCCAGCTGGCAGGCCTTCGGCCAGCTCGGCCTCTCATTGCGGGCCCGGCTCGGCAGCATGCTGGCGGTACTGGCGCTCTACGGCACCCGCTACTACTACGGCAACATGACCGAGGACTGGACCTTCCATCTCGCCCTCATCGCCCAGTGGGCCTTCATCACCATGCTGCTGGACAAGCGCTGCAGCTGGGGACCGGCGCTGGTGGCCGCGCTCACCTTTGCCATCGTCGCCTGGATGCGCACCAACAACGGCGCCTTCTGGGGTGCCTGGTATCTGGTGCTGTTCTGCCACTGGTGCCTGCGCGAGCAGTGGCGCTGCGCCCTCTCCCTGCTCTGCTCCAGCCTGCTGGGGCTGGCGCTCGTCGGCGGTCCGCTGCTGGCCTATTTCCAGCACCACAACCTGCTGGCCGAATTCAAATACTACGCCTTCGACATCTTCTTCGAGGGGAGCTACGGCAACGGCTTCTCGCCGGATGTGGGCAGCGTCGGCCTGCTGCGTACCGGCCTCATCATGCTGCTGCCCGCCTTCATCGTGCTGATGATGAGCCGGCGTCAGGAGTGGTACCTGCCGGTGCTGTGCGCCACCCTGTTTGGGGTCATCTTCACCCTGATCGCCAACTCGGTCTCCGGCCACGTGTTCGATCACTACGACGTGCTCTATCTGCAGCTGGCCCTGCTGCCGCTGGCCTGCCTGCTGGATCGCAGCGAGCAGCAAGCCGATGCCCTCGGTCTGCTCTGCATCTCGCTGGTGGTGCTGACCGCCAGCTGGCTGCTGGCCCAGCAGCTGGGCTACGGCTGGAGCACCAAGGAGTGGTCACTGGAACGGGTACGTGAAGTGCTCGGCAACAGCCTGCTGTGGGCACTGCCGGTGCTCATTCTGGTGCCCCTGTGGCGCGCCTGGGATGTGCGCAGTGCCACCCCCTGGCTCGCTTCGCTGGCCATGCTGGCCCTGCTGCTCAACAACGCCTGGGAAGGCAGCCAGAAAGGCCGGCCCTTCAACCCGCCGGCCCAGGTACGGGTCGACCGGATCCTGGCCGAGACCACCCCTGCCGACAAGATCTGGGTGGATGGCATCCAGCCGCAATATTACCTCTGGACCGATCGCCAGCCGGCCTCCGCCTACCTCTTCTTCGCCAACGTCAACCCGCCCTATGACGTGCGTGAGCGGGTGCTGGCCGACCTCAAACGCCAGAGCCCCAAGTTCATCATCGCCAAGCCGGATCGGGTGGCCGATGAGCTCAAGAAGCCGAGCTCCCCCTCCAGTCTCGCCTTCTATCAATATCTGGTGAGCCAGTATGAAGAGGTGGATCCGGGTCTCTATCGCAGACGCTGAGCCCCCCCTTGAGCTAACAGGGCCGTCATCCCGCGATGACGGCCCTTTTCATTGCGGTGAGGCAGGCCCGGCCCGAAACGGTAGGCAAGCGGCGACGCGCTGACTACAATGGCGCTCTTTTGATGTATTGAGTAATGCAGACATGGCGGAACTGACCTATCTCGGTGGCTACCCCGAGCCCCTCAAGGCCCAGGTGCAACAGCTGATCGCGGCGGGCAAGCTCGGGGAGGTGCTGGCCAGGCGCTATCCTGAGACCCACCTCATCCAGAGCGACAAGGCGCTGCTCGCCTACACCATGGAGCTGAAAAACCGCTACCTGAAAAGCTCGGCGCCGCTTTCCAAGGTGATCTTCGACGGCAAGATCAACGTGATCAAGGATGCCCTCGGTCTGCACACCTATGTGAGCCGGGTGCAAGGCAGCAAGCTCAAGGCCAAGAACGAGATCCGCATCGCCGCCCTGTTCAAGGAGGCCCACCCGGCCTTCCTGAAGATGATCGTGGTGCACGAGCTGGCCCACCTGAAAGAGAAGGATCACAACAAGAGCTTCTATCAGCTCTGTCAGCATATGGAGCCGGACTATCATCAACTGGAGTTTGATCTGAGGCTCTGGCTCACCTGGCGCGATCTCGAGCGTGCCGCACGCTGACCCATCGCAGGTTTCAAGGAGGAGACATGATCCCGTTGCGCCGACCACTTGCCCGCTGGTTGATGGCGGCACTCTTGCTGAGCCCTTCCCTCTCGGCGGCCGAACGCTGGCAGAGCGATGCCTATCTCACCGCAAGCTTCTTTGAGATCGCCATGAAGCGGGAGTATGGCCACGAACAGAACGTGCGCTTCTCGCGCTGGGAGCAGCCCATCCGGCTCAAGCTGGTCAACGAGTTTGGCGACAAGGCGCTGCAAAGCGAGGTGGTCAGGGTGCAGAGCCAGCATCTGGCCGGCATCATAGGCCGCCCCATCGCCCTGGTCAGCGAGCGACCCAACATCACCCTGATCATGACCGAGCGCGCCAAGATGGCGAGCTGGGCCCAGCGCACCATGGGGCAGGATGCCTCCGTCAAGACGGCGCTCAAGGAGGGGCTCTGCATGGCCAACTTCACCACCAATACCCGCCGCGAGATGGCCCGCGCCACCATCATCATTCCGGTGGATTACAGCCGGGCCAAGGGGCGCTTCCTCGACTGCGTGGTGGAGGAGCTCACTCAGGTGATGGGGCTGCCCAACGATTCGGACAAGGTGTTTCCCTCCATCTTCAACGACAACAGTATCGACAGTTTTCCGACCGGGCTCGATTACGTGCTGCTCAAGCTCGCCTATCACCCGGCCCTGCAGGCCGGCATGACGGCCAGCGAAGTGCGCGCCGCCCTGCCCATCGCCCTCAAGGCACTGCGGACCAGCGGTGACATTGCCCAGGCCGATCAGCGGGTACAGGTCAACAGCCTCAAACGCTGGGCCGGGCTCTAACACTTGCTGCCAGTTCTGAGTTCTGAGTTTTGAGTTTTGAGTTTTGAGTTTTGAGTTTTGAGTTTTGAGTTTTGAGTTTTGAGTTTTGAGTTTTGAGTTTTGAGTTTTGAGGATTAAGGATTAAGGGCAGAGAGCACGACAAGCACGGGCTCCATCCCGCGAAAACAAAAAACGCAGCCATGGCTGCGTTTTTTCTGTCTATCCAATTTTCATATGCTCGACGCCTGGCTCAGGAGGCTGCACTCTCCGGCATCCAGCTATCGGCGTTCTCCCACACCTCCTGCACCATGGCTTCCGCCAGCTCCTTATCCTCCTTGCTGGCCCGGCTGACGGTCAACGCCATGGCACTGCCAGGGGCGACGCGAACATGCAGGTCGGGGAACTTCTCGCCCAGCTGCTTGAGCAGCTCCTGGCGCAGCGCCTCCATGGTCGAGGTGGGCACCTGATGTTTCTTGTCGATGATGATTTCCAGACGCATAGGATACTTCTCCATGATTTTTACTGTATTTTTATACAGTAAAAATCAAAAGTAAAGAGGGCGCCAGCGGCTGACCAAAAACTCTTTCCTGCAAGACCTTCTCCCCTGATGCAATTGGCTGTCTATTCAAGCGGTCAACCGAGCAAACGGCGCAACGCGGCAACTTCATTCTCCTCGCTCAACCCTGATGCCGTGCAAAAAGTTGTTGATATTGATTCTCAACGGAGGCATGATTTTATTGTTATAACATAACATTAAATCACACAGAGCGAACCATCATGCGTCCAGACATTCACCCCGAGTACCGTCAGGTTCTGTTCCACGACCTGACCGCCAACACCTATTTTCTGGTGGGTTCCACCCTCAAGACCGATCGCACCAAGCTGTGGGAAGACGGCAATACCTACCCCTATGTAACACTGGATGTTTCCAGTGCGTCACACCCCTTCTATACCGGCAAGCAGAAGCAGGTCAGCAAGGAGGGTCAGGTCGCCCGCTTCGGCCAGCGTTTCGGTCAGTTCTTCAACAAAGGAAAAGCCCAGTCATGAAAGTCCTCTCCTCCCTCAAATCAGCCAAGTCGCGCCACCCCGATTGCCAGATCGTCCGCCGCCGCGGCAAGCTGTTCGTGATCTGCAAGAGCAACCCCAGGTTCAAGGCCCGTCAGCGCTGATCCGCGGCACAATAAAAACAAGGCCCTTCTGCGAGGGCCTTGTTTATCACTCCGGCATCACGCCGAATCTGCCGCTGTTGAAGTCATCGATGGCCTGCACTATCTCCTCATGGCTGTTCATCACGAAGGGGCCGTGCCCCACGATGGGCTCCTCGATGGGCTCACCGCTCAGCAGCAATACAGTGGCGTCGCTGTTTGCCTCGATCAGCACCTGCTGCCCCGTTCTCTCCAACACCACCATCTGTGCCTCCCGGGCGATGGCACTGCCGTTGACCTGCACCGACCCCTTCAACACGATAAGCGCGCCGGTCCAGCCTTCGGGCAACTCGAGTGTACTGACGCTACCCTGCACCAGCCGCAGATCCCAGACATGCAGCGGGCTGAAGGTATGGGCCGGGCCACGGACCCCCTCAAACTCGCCAGCGATGACCCGTACCAACCCTGCGTCGTTGGCCAGTGCCACCGTCGGAATGTCGCGCGCCAGGATGGGCTGGTAACCGGGCAGCGTCATCTTGTGCCGGCTCGGCAGATTCACCCACAACTGCACCATCTCGAGCTCACCGCCCGACGCGCTGAAGGCCGGGGCGTGAAACTCCTCGTGCAAGATACCCGCGCCGGCGGTCATCCACTGCACGTCACCCGGGCCTATCACGCCGCCCCGACCGGTCGAATCCCGGTGCGCCACTTCGCCCTTGTAGACGATGGTTACCGTCTCGAAACCGCGATGGGGATGTTCACCCACTCCGCGCGGCCGACTGCTCGGCGTGAAGTTGGCCGGGCCGGCATAGTCGAGCAGCAGAAATGGGCTCAACTGCTTGCCGTGGCTGCTGTAGGAGAAGAGGGAGCGGACGGGAAAGCCGTCGCCCACCCAGTGAGGACGGGGGGCGCTGTAAACGCCGAGGATCTTTTTCATCTGTCGCTCCTGACATATTCGGTGGAATTGAACACTGGAGACAGCATAGTTTCGAAACGAACAGGTGGATAGACTGCTAAATTAGGCATCAGCGTCCTATTTTTGGAACGATGAGAGTACCCTATGCAGGATCTGAATGATCTCTACTACTTCGTCCAGGTGGTGGATCACGGCGGTTTTGCCCCCGCTGGCCGCGCCATCGGCATGCCCAAATCCCGCCTCAGCCGCCGGATAGCACAGCTCGAAGAGCGGCTCGGCGTGCGGCTGATCCAGCGCTCGACCCGCCAGTTTGCGGTGACCGAGCTGGGCCGTACCTATTACGAACACTGCAAGGGGATGCTGGTGGAGGCCGAGGCGGCGCAGGCTGCCATCGAGATGACCCGAACCGAGCCCTGTGGTCTCATCCGCATAAGCTGCCCCATCGCCTTGCTGCATACCCATATCGGCCCCATGCTGGCGGATTTCATGGCCCGTCACCCGCAGATCAGAGTCGAGCTGGAAGGGACCAATCGGCGGGTCGACCCCATCGCCGAAGGAGTCGATGTGGCGATCCGGGTCAGACCGCCACCGCTGCAGGACAGCGAACTGGTGATCCGGACACTGGCGCAGCGTCGCCAGTGCCTGGTGGCCAGCCCGGCACTGATAGCACAACGGGGCTTGCCTGCCGCGCCGGCGGATCTGTACGGCTGGCCCAGCATGGGGCTGGGGGCGCCACGGCTGCACTATGTCTGGTCGCTGTTCGGGCCGCAGGGGGCCCATGTCGAGCTCGCCCACCAACCCCGTTTCGTCACCACCGACATGGTGGCCCTGCGCAGTGCCGCGCTGGCCGGTATCGGCGTGGTGCAGTTGCCGCTGTTGATGGTGCGGGAGCAGCTCGATGCCGGCACCCTGATCAAGGTGGTGCCCGCCTGGGAGCCAAAGCCCGAACTCATCCACGCCGTGTTCCCCTCCCGGCGCGGCCTGCTCCCCTCTGTACGGGCGCTGATCGACTATCTGGTGGCTCGATTCGCCGCCATCGATGAGGAGTAACCTGCCATGCCCGGCCGCGATCACCAGGCCGGGCATCCATCCTCGATGTCCGGCACACTGGCGGGCGCGGCCAGAAGAAACCGTTGAGACATGCCTTTGTCTTAGAAGATCATGGCGTTGCTCATCTCACCGGGCTGGCCAACCTGCCGCGGCCAATAAACAGCCAACCACGACGACTGCCCTTCGCTCTGCCTGCGCTATGGTTTACCATGCAGGCAACCGAGGTGCATGGCACCCCCACCCAGGCGCCAGGCGCCGCCGTCATCGGATATCCCTCTCGAGCAACATGAGCAAAACAGCACACGCCGGCAGCGAGCCGACCTTCTACTTCCACGACTACGAGACTTTCGGCATCAGCCCGGCCAAGGACAGACCGGCGCAGTTTGCCGGCATTCGTACCGATGCGGATTTCAACCTCATCGGCGAGCCGCTGGTCATCTATTGCAAGCCGCCCGCTGACTATCTGCCGGAGCCGGAGGCGTGCCTGATCACCGGCATCACGCCGCAAAAAGCGATGAAGGACGGGCTCTGCGAGGCGGATTTCATCCGTCAGATCCACGAGCAGTTCGCCACCCCGGGCACCTGCGTACTGGGCTACAACAGCATCCGCTTCGATGACGAGGTGACCCGCTACACCCTCTATCGCAACTTCTATGACCCCTATGCCTACGCCTGGCAGAATGGCAACTCCCGCTGGGACATCCTCGACATGCTGCGGGCCTGCTACGCCCTGCGCCCGGAGGGGATAGAGTGGGCGTTTGACGAAGAGGGCAAGCCGAGCTTCAAGCTGGAGAAGCTGACGGTGGCCAACGGCGTGGCCCACGCCAACGCCCACGATGCGCTCTCGGATGTGCTGGCCACCATCGAGATGGCCAGGCTGGTGAAAAAGGCCCAGCCCAAGCTGTTCGATTATCTCTTTGATCTTCGCAACAAGAACAAGGTGAAGGCCCTCATCGACGTGGTGACCATGAAGCCGCTGGTACACATCTCCGGCATGTTCTCCCCCTGGCAGGGGTGCGCAAGCTGGGTGTCGCCGCTCGCCTGGCACCCCAGCAACCAGAACGCGGTGATCATGGTGGATCTGACCCGCGACCCCACCCCGCTCATCGAACTCACCAGCGAGGAGATCCGCGAGCGCCTCTACACCAAGAAAGAGGAGCTGGGGGACCTGGCCGGCATTCCGGTGAAGCTGGTGCACATCAACAAATGCCCTGTGCTGGCGCCGGCCGCCACCCTGACGCCGGAGCGCGCCGACCAGCTTGGCATCGACCGGGCTCAGTGCCGCAAGAGCCTGGATCTGCTGCGCGCCCACCCCGAAGTGCGGGAAAAACTGGTGGAGGTGTTCAATCAGGAGTTTGCCGGCAACAATGACGGCGATCCGGATACCCAGCTCTACGCCGGCTTCTTCGGTCACGGCGACAAGTCCACCATGGATCTGGTGCGCGCCACCCCGGCGGACCTGCTGGGCGAGCGGGAGTTTGCCTTCACGGATCCACGGCTGCCGGAGATGCTGTTCCGCTACCGTGCCCGCAACTGGCCGCACACCTTGAGCGAAGCGGAGCAAAAGCGCTGGCGACTGCACTGCAGCGACTACTTCAGCCGCCGTCTGCCCGACTATGTACCGCGCCTCGAGGCGCTGGCCGAGCAGAATCAGGGGAACGATCGGAACTTTGCCATCCTCAAGAGCCTCTATCACTACCTCGAAAATCTGTGAGATGTGACCCGCCTCACGGTTAAATGACTGTACGCTCCCCCGCCCCGCGACATAATGGGAAGGGGAGCAAAGACTCCTGATGTTTCAATTATTTGTGCGCTAACATTGCACTAACGGCCGGTTGGCCTATCGACCCTTGGGGATGCCTCATCCGATGCGTTCAGGATTATCCGGTTTTGGTTTGCTCATCTGCGCCCTGCTGCCATCGACCAGCATGGCGGGTGTGCGCTTTGATATCCCCGACTACCTGCTGCAGTTGCCGCAGCAGACCTATGAGCTGATCGAGAGCAACTTCAGTCGCCTCTATCGGCAGACCGATTTCACCCCCCAGATCACCAACAGCTATTTCAACCGCTCCGATCTCTACAACTTCGTCGGCGTGCCACTGGCCATCACGCCCCAGGCCGGTTTTCAGCTGGAGGTATTCGGCCAGCTCTACAACCGCGCCTCCCAGAGCTATGTGCACATGAGCCAGGACATGTCGCTCTATCGGATGATCCGGGCCGACATGATGGGCAACACCAACGACGAGGTGGCCCTCGGCATGGGGCTCGGCATTCCGCTCACGGCGCAGCTCACCTTCAAGGCCCTGCTCTCCAGCAACGAGATCCCGGGCTATGGCGCCGCCAACTACGCCATCGGCTTCGAGTGGCGTTATTGACTCCGCTATAGCAGCTCCTTTCACAATAAATTCAGGCTCCCACGGGAGCCTGAATCATGATTGCCAGCCTGCTCAGCGGTAGCGGATCACCCGCCCCTCACCCCCCTGCAGGGTGAGCGCGGTACCGACGGCCCCCTCTTCCCAAAAATCCTCGCCACCCGCTGGCAGCAAAAACTCCTGAGGCTGCGCCTCCCAGTTGAAGAGACAGAGCAGGGTACCGCCCTCGGGCAGGCTCACCTCGCCGCAGGCAAAGTCCATCGACTCGAAACGGGCGCAAGGGGCCCGCGCCGCACAGAGCTCGAGCAGCTTGCGCAGCTGCGCCGCCTGTTCCTCGTCGAGATCTTGCAGCCTGTCCCCGGCCAGCATCATGCCGCCGCTTGCCACCAGCGCCGCCAGATGAAAGCAGTACTCGGCAGGGCTCGCCTGCTGGCTCGGCAGATCCCGCAGGCAGATGCAGTCGGGGTCGAGGGCCCAGAGCTTGTCATTTTGCCAGGCGCGGCAGAAGGCCTCGCGGGCGATCTGGCGATAACGCTGGCCGTGGCGCTCCACGTCATCGCTCACCCGCATGCCGTGCACCAGACCAAGGCTTGGCCAGATGGGCGCATTGCAACCGAGCAGGAAGGCCCCCTCGCCCGCCCCGCGCAGGATGGCGGCCATGCCGCGCCGGTAGGCCTCGACCCGGGTGGCAGCCGGGTCGTGGAAGCAACCGCCGTGGATGGCCCCCCAGAAGTTGGCATCGAGCTTGAAGTAGTGGATGCCCCACTGCTCGCGCAGGGTGCGGAACACCCGCTCGAGGTGAGCCTGCACCTCGGGGTGGGTGCCATCCAGCACGTACCAGGGGGTACAGCGCCAGCCGCCGTAGGTAACCCGCTCGGAGGGTAGCGGCAGCCCGTCCTCCCCCTTCACGAACCAGTCGGGGTGATCCTGAAACACCTGGGAGCCGGGCTCGGCGATAAAGGGGGCCACCCAGAGCGCCGGCTCGCAGCCAGCGTCTTTGATCTCGGCGGCCAGGGACGCCACCCCCTGCTCGAACTTGGCCGACGGGGTGAGCCAGTCGCCCATCTTGGCCTGATAACCGTCGTCAATCTGCACGTAGCGCAGCGCCGGGAAGCGCTCGGCACGCACCTGCAGGTTCTCGCGAATGTCGGCGGCGCTCACGTCCGCGTAGTAGTGATACCAGGAGCACCAGCCGCTGGGGCGCTCGCCAACCTGACCGATCAGCGAACCATGCTCAGCCTCGATCTGCTGCGCCAATTCGGCCAGCAGCGCCTCCCGATCTTTCCCCTCAAGGCAGAGCAACGCCTCGCTCTGCCAGAACTGGCCGGCAGGGAGTGCACGCCCCTCACAATTCATCAGGATCTGCAGCCGGCCATCGGGGTAGAGCCGAAACTCCCCGCCAAAGCGCTGACAACTGGCAAAGGCAAGCAGCAGCCAGCCCTTGTCATGTTCCACTAACAGCAGGTTGTGCACCGTGTGATAGCCCTGATCGTCGGTGATGCGATAGACGCCGGCATCGGGGCAGCGGCCAACCGGTTGCGGCGCTTGCCAGCTGCCCATGGTCTGGGCCAGCATCTGGAAGCCTTCGCCGTAGATGGCGCTCGCAGGCAAGAGGCCGAGTTTGCCGTCAAACAGCGTCCAGTGCCCGACCCGGGCCTCGCTGCTGCCGGTGTTGTCGAGCCGCACCCGGCACAGGGGGCCTTCCCACTGGCGGGTTTGCAGCAACGAAGGGGGGAGATGGTGGTCGTCCGCCAGCTGACGCAGGCGGGACAAGAGAGATGTCATGGCGACTCCTTGTGGTTCGAAAAGGGTTCTATCTGAAAATCTTCAATGAAATCAGCCTCAAACGAACTGATTTCAGCTGTTATTGTTTTAATGCCGCGACCCTGTCTCTCTGGTAGACTGGCGTATTCCTTACTTCACCGTTACCAAGATGGGGCTCCTGTGATCGCACAACGTGCCTTGCTGTACCTTCGTGACTTTCTGGTCATCGTCGCCTGCCTGCTGGCGGGCAAAACCCTGGCAGCCATCCTGCCGTTCGCCTTCCCCGGCAGCATCATCGGCATGCTGCTGCTGTTCGTGCTGCTCTCCCTGCAACTGGTGAAACTGCACTGGGTAGAACTCGGCGCCGGCCTGCTGTTGCGCCACATGGGGGTCTTGTTCGTGCCGGTGGCAGTCGGGCTGGTGGCCTGGCTGGAGCCGCTGCGCCAATCCTTCGGTCTCATCATGCTCTGCATCGTGCTCGGGATCGTGCTGATCCTCGGCACCGTCGGCCGTCTCTACCAGAGGATGAACAGATGATCTTCTGGCTGGCCATTCCCTTGACCCTGGCGCTCTATTTCGCCACCCGGGCCCTCTATCGCAAGCTGCCCTGGCCCATCATCAACCCGGTGCTGGTGCCCACCGCCGTCATCATCGGCCTGCTGCTCTGGTTCGATCTGCCGCTGGAGCAGTACGAGAGCGGCACCCGCCCCATCACGGCCCTGCTGGAGCCGGCGGTGGTGGCGCTGGCGCTGCCCCTCTATCAACAGGCCCGCCAGATCCAGGCCAGGCTCAAACCCATCCTGATCTGTACCCTGAGCTCGGTCCTGATCTCGGTCTGCACGACCCTGGCGGTCGGTCATTTCATGGGCGCCGATCCGGCACTGCTGGCCTCGCTCGCCACCAAATCCATCACCACCCCGCTCGCCATGAGCGTCAGCCAGTCCCTCGGCGGCATTCCTGCCATCGCCGCCGCCGTGGTGGTGGTAGTCGGGATCGTCGGCGCCCTGGTGGGCTTCCCCCTGCTCAGGCTGATGCGGGTCACCGACCCCGAAGCCCAGGGGCTGGCCATGGGGGCCTGTGCCCACGCCATCGGCACCGCCACCTCCGCCGAGCAGGGCATCACCCAGGGCGCCTTTGCCTCGCTGGCCATGGTGGTATGCGGCATCCTCACCGCCGCCGTGGCGCCCCTGCTGTTTGCCATTTACCACTGGTTGAGCTGAAGCGCACCCTTTTCCGCTGCGGTGGGCCTGCGGGCCCGCCGATGTGCGACCTGCCGCACAATTTGCACAAGACAAACGTTTCCATTAACATCCTCCTCCGTTTGCCCGTCAGGGCGTGAGCACGCTCACACATTTGCCCGAGCTTGCTCCCTACAATGGCCCCCCAATTGGCCTTTGAGGACACACTATGCATCCCCGTTTTGCCAAGCCACTCGATACCCTGTCCGCTCCGCTCAAGGCAGCCCTGCTGCCCATGCTGGGCGATGACTTCCAGGCCCGCTTCACCGCCGATCAGGTCGCGACCCTGAAAGCCGCTACCGGTCTTGACGATCGCGCCCTGCGCCTAGCCCTGCTGCCGCTGGCCGCCGCCTGCTCGGTGGCCCCCATCTCCAAGTTCTTCGTCGGCGCCATCGCCTGCGGCCTGAGCGGCAACTGGTATTTCGGCGCCAACATGGAGTTCGCCGGCCAGGGACTGTTCCACTCGGTGCATGCCGAGCAGTCCGCCATCTCCAACGCCTGGCTGGGCGGCGAGACCGGCATCTCCGAGATCACCGTCAACTACACCCCCTGCGGTCACTGCCGCCAGTTCATGAACGAGCTGAGCACCGCCAAGACCCTCAAGGTCTCCCTGCCGGACGACTTGAGCGCGCTGCAATCCTTCCTGCCTCACTCGTTCGGCCCGGCGGATCTGGACATCACGGACGCCCTGATGAGCCCGCAGTCCCACGACGAGCTCCAGCTTGAGAGCGAGGATCCGCTGTGGCAGGCCGCGCTGGCCGCCGCCCGCCAGAGCTACGCCCCCTACAGCCAGGGTTATGCCGCGGTGGCACTGCAGTTCGCCGACGGGCGCATCTTCTGCGGCCGCTACGCCGAGAACGCCGCCTTCAACCCCAGCCTGCCACCGATGCAGATGGCCTGTGCCCATGCGGTGCTGGGCGGCGAGGATCTCGCCACCATCCGCCGCGCCGTGCTGCTGGAGAGCAAGGATGGCCAGATCAGCCAGCAGGACTCCGCCCGCGCCACCCTCAAGGCGCTCGGTTCGGTCGAACTGGAGTATCAGGCGGTCTGATCGGCCATGGCCTGAAACAACAAGGGGAGCCAGTGGCTCCCCTTGTTGCTTTGTGGTGATCAGCGGATCCCCTGTCAGGACTCCCAGACGATGCTCTGGGAGGAGGACCAGGCGTCCCCCAGGTTCGCGTACTTCTGCTCCAGCAGGTGGCGGCGGATCTTCATGGTGGGCGTCAGCACCCCGTTCTCGATGTTCCAGGGGCTCTTCACCACCAGGATGCCGCGAATTTTGGCATGGGACTCCAGCTGCTCGTTGACCCGGTTGCGGGCCGCCTCCAGCTGGGCATTGACCTGATTGCGGTCCCCCTTCATGGCGTGTTCAGCCAGCTGTACCAGCGCCACCGGCTGCGGCATGCCGTAGCCGATCACGCACAACTGCTCGATGATGGGCTCCTGGCCCAGCAGCCCCTCGATGGGCACCGGCGCCACATACTTGCCCTTGGCGGTCTTGAACACGTCCTTCATGCGGCCGGTGATGGTGAGGTAGCCCTCCCGATCCAGCTTGCCCATGTCGCCGGTGTGCAGCCAGCCCTCTTCATCGATGGCCTCGCGGCTGTGCTCGGGATCCTTGTAGTAGCCCAGCATCATGCCCTCGCAGCGACAGAGGATCTCCCCCTCGTCTGAGATCTTGATGTTGACCCCGATCCCTGCCTTGCCGACCGTGCCTATCTTGTCGGCCCTAAACGGGTAGTTGATGGTGGAGTAGGCGTGGTTTTCGGTCATGCCCCAGGCTTCGGTCACCTGAAGGCCGATGCTCAGGTACCACTCAAGCAGGGCCGGCGACACCGGCGCCGAGCCGCAGCCAAGTACCCGCGCCTGATCCAGCCCCAGCCCCTTTTGCAGCTTGCGCTTGATGAGGCCCGAGACGAAGGGGATCTTGAGCAGCAGCGCCAGCTTCTGCTGAGGCAGCTTCTCGAGGATCTTGATGCGGAACATGGCCCACAGCCGCGGCACCGAGATGAACACGGTGGGACGGCAGCGTTTGACGTCCTCGATGAAGGTATCGAGGGACTCGGGAAAGGCGATGGTGGCGCCGCCGTAGAGGCTGCCGCCGTAGATGTAGACCCGCTCTGTGATGTGGGCGAGCGGCAGATAGGAGAAACCGCGGTCGGACTGGGTCAGACCCACGGTCTCCACCAGCTTCTCGCACGACCAGGCGTAACGTTCGACGCTCAGCATGGCCCCTTTCGGCTTGCCGGTGCTGCCGGAGGTGTAGACCAGGCTCAGCAGGGCGTCAGGCGCCTGCACCGGGCTGTCCGGGATCGGTTCGTGGCGATCCAGCAGTTCGTCCCACTGGTGGGCCGCCGGCATGGTGTCATAGGGAAAAGCGATGCGCAGCAGATCGGCGGGCACCCCCGCCTCCTGGCTCTTCCAGTCATCGAGCTTGCCGACGAAAATGGCCTTGGCCTCGCTGTGGCGCAGCACGTATTCGATGGTGTCGACGTTGGCGGTGGGGTAGATGGGCACGCTCACGTACTGCCCCATCTGCATGGCGAGATCGGCGATGAACCACTGGGCGCAGTTCTTGGAGAGCAGTGCCACCTTGTCGCCGGCCACCAGCCCCAGTTGACGCAGTGCCGTCACCATGCGGCGGGCCTCATCGGCCACTTCGCCCCAGGTGAAGTCCACGTATTCTCGGTTGATGGTTTGACGCAGATAGACTCTGTCAGGAGACTGCCGCTCCCAGTGATAGAGCATTTCGAGCGGCAGTTTATTGGCAATACGCGAGGAGGAAGCCATAGTTTAATCCCTGAAACAAAAGGCGAAACTTATTATTAACCTTTCACTAACCTCAGGGAAGAATAAACTTAAACTTCTGTTTGAACTGTGTAACCGATCAAGCTTCTGCCTGTTGTTGCAAACGAATCCACATCGCCTGCACCAGCTTCTCATCCTCTTCCGAGAGTTCACCCTGCAAAATGGCCTCGTTCAGGCTGCGCAGCACATAGCTCTTTACATCCCGCACCAGGGTCTTGCCTTCCAGCTCGGCCCGCGCCACCGCCAGCGAGATGTGGCCGCGCAGGTAGCCCCCGGCAAACAGCTCGTCATCGGTCGCCGTGGCCACCATGCTGTCTATCAGTCCCAACAACTTGTGCTCAAATTCATGAATCGTCATTTAACGCAGCCTCATTTTCCGGGATTGCCGGCAAAATAATTCGGGGGAGTGGAACCGCGATCCGGTTGATCGCGGCTCTCTGGCGCCAGGCCAGCCGCATCCTTGATGTCCTATTCCGGGTTGGCCACCGGGTAGATGACCTGATCCTTGTATCCCGTGGTGATCCGCAGATAACCACTTAACGACCGGTTCAGCGCCGGATCATCGGTATCCACCAGCAGCGGACGGCCATCGAGGGCTGCCAGCTTGGCTTTGGTGGCCAGGACCTGGATCTGGTCCCGCCCGACGGCCCGGATCACCTCTGGACTCAGTTGCTGATTTCCGCGCCCGAACAGATGTCCCTGACCGCCGATCAGGGTGATGATCAGCCGGCAGCGACGACCGCGGATCCGGGTCAGGATCTCGGCGGCGGACAGATCCTGCCCGATAAGCTGGCCATTTTCCACCAGATCCACACCGAGCAGGGTATTTTCCAGACCCAGCTCCATCATGCAGGCCGCCACCGTGCTGCCTGAGCCCATCAGATAGAGGGTATCGGGCTCCATCTGCTCGACCACACCGGCGGCGATGTCCGCCAGCACCAGCTCTTCGGACTCCCGTCCCCCCTGCTTGACCGCCTGCACGTAGCGCAGATCGCCGGGCACCTGCAGCTGGCCATAGTGGCGGGCACGCACCTTGCCGGCGCGAAACGCCTCCTCGTCGATGTCCATCACCTCGGCATCCACCAGACTCAGCAGTTCGCCTGCGATCATCCTGGCCGCCACCCGGCCGCTGGCGGCGGGGGTCACCCCGTACACCCCTGAGTGGATCTTGCAGCCGGCCGGAATGCCCAGCACATGGCACGACTCCCCCACCGCCGCACAGATGTCCCGCGCCGTGCCGTCACCGCCGGCAAACAGCAGCAGATCGACGCCGGCCTCGCGCAGCGCCAGCGCCGCCGCGCGGGTATCGGCCGCCGTGGTGGGCACAGTGGCGGGCTGGTAGACGATGCGACAGGGCAGACCGAGCTCGCCGGCAAGCCCGGCCCCCATCTCCCCCGCCACCGTCAGCAACTCGAAGCGCTCCGCCAGTTCACACAATGGCAGCAGCGCCTGACGAGCCCGCTCGCAAGCCTTGGGCACGGCGCCACGGGCCAGCGCCTCGGCCACCATGCCGTCACTGCCCTTGAGACCGACCGCGCCGCCGATGCCGGCGACCGGATTGATGATGAGTCCTAAACGAAACATGATATCCTCCCTGCAGACGCCCGCCATTTTATCTTTTCAAGGCGCAGGGACAAGCCGTGACTCCCCTGCTAAAATGCGCTGCTTCACTTTTTTCAACCAAGGTTTCATCATGCTGGAATGGGTTCTGGACCCCTCTGCCTGGGTCGCGCTCGCCACCCTGACCCTGCTCGAGATCGTACTCGGCATCGACAACATCATCTTCATCTCCATCCTGGTCGGCCGTCTGCCGGAAGCCCAGCGCCAGAAGGCGCGGATCCTGGGGCTGGCGCTTGCCATGGGCACCCGCATCCTGCTGCTGCTATCGCTCGCCTGGGTGATGCGCCTCACCGAGCCGCTGTTCACCGTGCTGGGCGAGGCCATCTCGGGCCGCGATCTCATCCTGTTGCTGGGGGGCCTGTTCCTTATCGGCAAGAGTGCCCACGAGATCCACGCTACCCTGGAGGGGGCCGCCGAGCCCGAGAGCGTGAGCACGGCCGCCTCCGGCTTCATCAGCACCCTGATCCAGATCGCCATTCTCGACATCGTCTTCAGCCTGGACTCGGTCATCACCGCCGTGGGCATGGCGGATCACGTGCCGGTCATGGTGCTGGCCATCATGATCGCCGTCTTCATCATGATGTTCGCCGCCAAGGCCATCGGCGACTTCGTTGACAACCACCCCACCATCAAGATGCTGGCCCTCTCCTTCCTCACCCTGGTGGGCTTTGCGCTGATGGCCGAGGGGATGGACCTGCACATTCCGAAGGGCTACATCTACTTCGCCATGGCCTTCTCGCTGACGGTGGAGATGATCAACATCCGCCTGCGCAGTCATCACGACCGCGAGAAGTTCAAGCAGCAATAACGGCGAGCCACAAAAAAGAGCGCCTGATGGCGCTCTTTTTGTATCTACACAACCGTGTCATTCATTGCTGATGACAATTGCCACGCGGCGGTTCTCGGCCCGACCGGCAGCCGTCTTGTTGTCGGCTATCGGATCGCGCTCGCCACGGCCCCGGATGTCCAGGTTGGCCTGCGGCATGCCGACCGAAACCAGCACGTCGGCCACCGACTGCGCCCGCTTGTAGGAGAGCTGATCGTTATAGTCCGCCGCCCCGTTGGAATCGGTATGACCATCGATCCGCGCCCGGTTCAAGCCCACTTCCAGCAGCGTCGTCCCCAGTTTTTCCACCACGACGCGCGTCTTGGGGGTCAGGGCATCCGCGTTGTTGGCAAACAGCACACGGTTGGAGAAGTCCAGAGTCCAACCCTCGTCGGTCAGGCGAAAGCCTTGTTCCTTGAGTACGGCGATCTGTTCTGCCGTGAGGCCGTAGGGAGCACTCTGGCAACCCATCAGCACGCTCAGCAGCAGACCGATCAAGCCGGTTTTCATCAGGACATGGATCTTCATTGTTATTTTTCCTCAGCAGAGACATCGAATTCCAGCTGCTCATGGAGTGCAAGCTCCCGACGCAGCCGTTTGGCTTGGTACATGGCATGGTCCGCCTGCTGCAGCAGATCGGCGGCACTCTGCCCCTGATCCGGATACAGCGCGACGCCAATGCTGACGGCCGCCACCAGCTGGCTGCCGTCCCCCAGTACCACGGGGTCCGCCATGGCCTGCTGGATGCGGGCAACCACATCCTCCGCCTCCTCCACCAGGGAGAGGGGGGTGAGCAGGATGGCAAACTCGTCGCCCCCCAGACGGCATACCAGATCCATCGGCCGCAGCTGATGTTGTACCCGTCTGGCCAGCGCGATCAGCACGTCATCCCCGGCGGCATGGCCCAGGGTGTCGTTGATCTGCTTGAAGCGATCACAATCGAGGTAGAGCAGCGCGAAGCGCTCGTCATGCAGCCGGCCCGTGGTGACCGCCTGATCCAGACGAGCCTCAAACAGAGCACGATTGGGCAAGCCGGTCAAGGCATCGTGGGTGGCCTGGTGCAACAGGCTGGCATTCTCCCGCCGCTGGTGGGCCTGCCAGGCCTCCAGTTCGTCGAGCAGGGAGTTGAAATCCTGACCCAGCTCGTGCAGCTCGGCGATGTTGGCCTCCGGCACCCGCATGGCGAGGATCCGCTGGCGGCTCACGCTGTGGGCCACCTGGGCCAGCTCCTTGAGCGGCGCCGTGAGGGAGTGTTGCATCCGGTGCGCCACATAGAGGGCCCCCAGGGTGCTGAGCACCAGGCAGAGCAGCATGGCCAGCAGGGTTTGCAGCAGGAACAACAACAGATACTGGCCGTGCCCCACCAGGTGAATGTGGGCGATCTCCATGCCCCCCCGCATCATGGGTTGATCCACCGGCCCCGGCAGGATGATCCGCGCCAGATACTGCTCAAGGCCGGACCAGGGGGTGCTCATGGCCCGGCTCCAGCTCGCCAGCAGCTGGCCGCTCGGCAGATAGATGCTGGCCTGCGCCACGTCTTCGTGCGTGAGGATGGCCTCCAGCGCCTCCCGGGCCGCATCCTCGTCGTGGAACACCACGGCCGCTTCGCTGGTATAGCCGATGGCGCGGGCGACCAGCTCCAGATTGTGATCCGCATAGAGCCGCAGCGCCAGCAGGGCGATGCCGGTCAGCAGCAGACCGGCCATGCAGACCGCGGTCAGGGACGTCACCAGGTGGGTGCGTCCCAGACTCTGTCGCAAGGTGAGGCGCTGGGAGGGGGGGCGAAACAGACCTATCATGACCCCCCCTCATCGGCCTTGGCCAGTTTGAGCACCGCCGGATGCACCCGCACTCCGCTCCTGGCCAGGGCATCCAGATTGACCCTGAACCGGATCCGCTCCTTGCCGATCTGCAGGCAGAAGACGGCGTCGGCCACGCACTCCGAGCTGGATTCGCTGATGCTGAGGATGGGGTAGCCACGCAGCCGCTCGAACAGCGGCAAGCGCCGCTCGGAGGAGAGCACCCCCAGATAGAGCACGTCGCACTGGGGGCCGATCGCCTCGTCATCGATCTCGTAGCGATGGACGCTGACCGGCCGGCCGTTGGCCTGCTGCTTGATGGAAAAGAGCGCGGTGGCGTACTCCGTCGGCGCCGCCACGCACAGGCGCAGCTCGCTCGGTTCACTCGGCCAGCGGGTATAGCTGAGAATGTCGAGCACGGTCTGGCGTACCTGCTCGGACCGCAGCTCGGCCGCAGTGAGCGGGGGCGACTCGCTGGAGAGGGCCAGCGAGCAAAACAGGGGCGCCAGCCAGACAAGGATCCTGAACAGTGAAAAAGAGTGCATCATGCCTGCGCTTACACCCGCCTCAGCAACCACACAGGGCACAGACCCGAAGGGGGTGAGCCGGCAGGAGATAGTATTGAACTTGTCAGCAGCATGACAAGGCGCAGCCCGCAGAGCAAGGGGTTGGCCGGGCTGGCGTCACAATAATGAAAAGGGCCCACCCCGGCGTGAGCCCTGCGATAAGTTACATTCATGGGGTTACTTCTTGCTGATCCCGTATTCCCGCAGTTTGTTGGCGATGGCGGTGTGCGACACCCCCAGCCGTTTGGCCAGCTGACGGGTGGAGGGGAACGCCGGGTAGAGCCGCTCCAGCAGCCGGCTCTCAAAGCGTTTCACCGCCTCGTCCAGCCCCCCTTCGAACCACTCGTCGATGAGCGGCATGGCATCGGCGGCCACCGGCAAGTCCACGTGCTCCGGTCCGATCTCGTCCCCTTCCAGCAAGGTCATGGCACGATAGAGGCAGTTGCGCAGCTGGCGCACGTTGCCGGGCCAGCGATAGGCGGTCAGGTACTCGGCCATGTTGCGGGTAAAGCGCGGGCGCGGACGTTGCAGTTCGCTGGCAAAACGGGAGACGAACTGCTGGGCCAGCGCCATGATGTCCGCCTTGCGCTCGCGCAGCGGCGGCAGCGCCAGACTCAGCACGTTGAGGCGGTAGTAGAGATCTTCCCGGAATTTGCCCTCGTGCACCAGATCCAGCAGCTGCTTCTGGGTGGTGCAGATGAAGCGCACATTGACCTTCACCTCCTGCTCGTCGCCAACCCGGCGGAACACGCCGTCCTGCAGCACCCGCAGAAACTTGGTCTGCAGATGGGGCGACATGTCGCCGATCTCGTCCAGCATCAGGGTGCCGCCGCTGGCCAGCTCCAGTACCCCGCGCTTGCCCTCGGTGTTGTTGCCAAAGGCGCCGGGGGCATAGCCAAACAGCTCGCTCTCGGCCACGTTGTCCGGCATGGCCGCGCAGTTGAGCGCCATGAAGGGGTGACTGGAGCGCAGACTGGCACCGTGGCAGGCGCGGGCCAGCAGCTCCTTGCCGGTGCCGGTCTCGCCGACGATCAGCAGCGGCGCATCCTGCATCGCCAGCTTGCTCGCCTGGGCCAGCACCTGTTTCATCTTCTGGCTCTCGGCCTGCAGGTGTTCAAAGCCCCCCACTTCCACCGCGTGCAGCGCGCTGAAGTGCATGCCAACCCGGCGGGCGGACTTGAGCACCACCACGGCGCCGGCCAGGGCCTGCTTGCCCTTCTCCTCGGCCACGAACAACGGCATCAGATCCGCCAGATACTCCTCACCGCCGATGCTGAGCTTGCAGGTCTGCGGGCGGATCTCGCTCGCCTCCAGCCAGCGGCTGAAGGAGAAGCCCTTGACCAGGGAGCCGAGCGCCGCGCCGCGCACCTCCTCCACCGGCAGGGCCAGGGTGGTGAGGGCGGACTGGTTGGCCTGGGTCACCTTGCCCTTGGCATCGAGGGAGAAGACCAGATCCGGCAGCGCCTTGAGCAGCGCCTCAATCTCGTGATGCTCGCGCTCGGAGGGCATGTAGGGGATGGTCTTGACGTCATAGACGCCGGGAATGCGGCGGATCTCCGGCATCAGGTGCTGGAAATCACGAAACTCCAGCTCGGGAAAGTTGAGATAGATGATGCCTGAGGTATCGATTTCGATGCCGCGCAGATCGATGTTGTGCTCCACCAGGCGGTCGAGCAGTTCCCGGGTCAGGCCCAGGCGGTCTTCACAGCTGACTTCAAGACGCATTCGGGACACACTTCCTAGCTAACTCTATGAATGACCGGATAATACAGACTCGATCCCGCCAGTGCGAGCGCCAGCCCATAAAAATGCGGGCCCGCCCCGTTTTCACCGGGCAGGCCCGCGTCATCTACAGGCGTTTATTTGAGCAATTTGTCGATGAGGAATGGCCTCTTCACTTCAGCAGCTCGTCCGTGCGCGCCGCCATGATGAAGTCGTTGCGGTGCAAGCCACCTATCTTGTGGGTCCACCAGCTGACGGTCACCTTGCCCCACTCGGTGAGGATGGCGGGATGATGAAACTCCGCCTCCGCCAGTTCACCCAGCCGGTTGGTGAAGGCGAGCGCCTCCTTGAAATTGCGGAAGGTGAATTCGCGCCGCAGCTGCAGCTCACCCTTTACCACCAGCGGCTGCCAGTCGGGGATGAGGCGCATCAGTTCGCTCAGCTCCTGCTCGCTCACCTTGGGGGCATCGGCGCGGCACGCTTCACACTGCTGGCTGGCCAGTTCGGACATGGGACTCTCCTTGTGTATCGATGAAAAGGGGTGATCAACACCGGCGGGCGACTCAGCTCGCCTGCTTGCCGCCGGCCGGTGCAAAACGGGGTGGACGCAGCCCCAGGCGGCGCGCCTCGGCCACCATGGCCATGATGTCCTGCTCCGCCAGACGATAGAGCTCATCAAGCTCGGGCAGCACGAAATAGGTGGGCTGCATGATGTCGATGCGATACGGGGTGCGCAGCACCTCGATGGGATCAAAGGGTTGCAATACCGGCTGGCTGCCGAGGGCATAGGCCGTCTCGCCGATGGAGGAGAGAATGCCGCCACCGTAGATGCGAAGCCCCTCCGGCGTGGCCAGCAGGCCAAACTCCACCGTGAACCAGTAGAGCCGCGCCAGAAAGACCCGATCCTCTTTGCCGGCCCGCTGGCCGAGCTGGCCATAGACATGGGTGAAGTGGGCGAAGGCGGGGTTGGTCAGCATGGCGCAATGGCCGAAGATCTCGTGAAAGATGTCGGGCTCCTGCAGGTAGTCGAGCTCGTCCCGGCGGCGGATGAAGGTGGCCACTGGAAACTGGCGGTTGGCCAGCAGGGCAAAGAAGCGGTCAAAGGAGATGAGTGCCGGCACCGCCGCCACCGACCAGCCGGTGGCCGGTTGCAGCACGGCGTTGATCTGGGCCAGCTGGGGGATCCGATCCCGGGGCAGGTCGAGCCGCGCCAGCCCGGCCTGGTACTCGTCACAGGCCTTGCCTTCGAGCGCAGCCAGCTGGCGTGCGATCAGGATCTGCCAGGTGCCGTGCTCCTCGTCCGAGTAGTGGATCGTGCCCGCTTCGTCCGGCTGGTGGGCGGTGTAGAGACTTGCCATGGGTGACTCCATCCTCTGGGTTGCAACCCGCCATCCGGGCGGTGTGGCGCCATTGCGCGATGAGATCACTGTAACGGTTTGCCCCCCAAAAAAGCAGCCGACCCAGGGGTCGGCTGTCGCGGACAATTGTAAATAATTTGTGACAACCACAATCGAGCCCCTGGCCTGGTGCTCACCCCTTGTTGAGGTAGCCCGCCAGCTGACCGATCAGCCGCTTGCGCAGCTCTCCCAGTCTCGGCTTCTCGTCCGCGCACCAGGGCAACGGGCGGCACGCCTCTATGGTGCGCAGGCCGAGCCGGGCGGTGAGCAGCCCGGCCCCCACCCCTTGTGCGGCACGGGCGGAGAGCTTGGCGGTGAGCTCGGCCCCCAGCAAGTCCATTCCCACCTCGGTCACCAGCTCGGTGGCGCCGGCGTAGAGCATGTTGCGAAACACCTGACGGATGAGGCGGATGCGGCTCCAGTAGCCAAGCTCGATGGCGTAGACATCGGCGATGTCCTCTATCATCCGCAGGTTGCGCCACAGCATCAGCATCATGTCGACGGTGGCGAGCGGGCTCAGGGCCACCAGCACGGCGGCCTCCCCCGACCATTTGGCCACCCGCGCCTGGGCCAGCTTGTCGCGCTCACCGAGCACCAGCTGGCTGTAGAGGGTCAACACCTCCCGATCGTTGTGGCTCTCGTCGAGCTGGGCGAGCCAGGTTTGATACCCCTCGCGCCCCTTGTCGCCGCTGCGCTCGGCCAGCCCTTCGCAAAACCCCTGCCCCTGGCCGACCCCCTGATGGGTCAGCAGATCCTCGGCCCGCGAGCGCACATCCTGGCGCCGCTTGAGGGTGCGCAGGCGCAGCCACTCGCGCCCCACTACCCCGGCGGTACCCGCCGCCACCAGTGCCGAGGCCGCCAGCCAGGCGCCGCCCCAGAGCGGGGTGGTGAGAAACTGATCGTAGAGAAAGGCGCCGTACTGGCCCAGAGAGAGCAGGCCGACCGCCCCCAGCCCCCAGGCCAGCAGCCGATGACGGCGGCGCGGCTTGATGACGAGGGCGCTCTCCACCTCGGTGAGCTCTTCCAGCTCATCGAGGCGCTCGAAGCTCGCCTCCTCCAGTCGCTGGGCGGGTGCCGACGCTCGCTGGTCGTCAGCTGTCGTCAAGGTGGGCTCCAGGATCACCTTGCCCTGCAGCGGCGGCTGCGCTTTTGTCTGATCGTTCATCGCTTCTCCTGAAAACCGTCTTCTGGGTGCGGCGACGGAAACAACCCCGGCCGCACACCCTTATTCGAGGTGATCCCCGAGCAGAAACTCCAGCGCCGCATCGAGCCGGATATGGGGCAGCGCCTGATGGGCGCTCATGGGCAGCGGGCGAAAAACCTGAAAATCAAAGCCCTGATTGTTCCACCACTGCGCAGGGGGGATATGGGATGGCACCTCACCCGGAAACAGCAAGAGCGATTCACCGCTCAGGCTGGTGCCACGGATGGCGGGGAACTCGCGGCCATCGGCCACCCCCTTGCCCACCTCGGTCGCCTTGATGGCGGCCAGCGCCAGACACTCGGTGGCAATCCCTTCAAAACGGGCCTGGCCGCGGCCGCTGCGCACCAGGTGCTGCAGCAGGGAGACCATAGAGCCATGCTGCTCCGGGGTGACGTGATCGGCCTTGCTCGCCACGAACAGCAGCTTGTCGATGCGCGGCGAGAAGAGCCGCCGCCACCAGTTGCTCTTGCCGTAGGCAAAGCTCTCCATGATGCGGGCGATGGCCTGCTGCATGTCGCCAAAGCTGGCCGCCCCGGCGTTGAGGGGCTGCAGGCAATCCACCAGCACGATCTGGCGATCGAAACCGGCGAAGTGCTGCTCATAAAACCCCTGCACCAGATGCTGCTTGTACTGCTCGAAGCGCTGCTTGAGGGTGGCGTAGAGGGTCCCCTCGGCGGGCTCGCCGGCAGGCTTGTCCCACACCCAGGGCACAAACTGCAGCATGGGGGCACCGACATACTCCCCCGGCAGCACGAAGCGGCCGGGCTGGATCAGGTGCAGCCCCAGCTCACGCTTGCAGGCGTGCAGATAATCGGTGTAGCGCTCGGCGAGCTGGGCCACCGGCCGCTCCTCGAAGTCCTGCTCCGCCTGCCATGCGGGTGCCAGCCAGCCGGCGGCCAGGGTCTGCAGCTCGGGGCGGCGCAGCTGCTCGCGCACCTGCTCGCTCCACTGCTCGTAGCTCATCTCCAGCAGCGGCAGGTCGAGCAGCCACTCCCCGGGGTAGTCCACCAGATCCACGTAGAGGGTGGAGATCTCCCCCAAGTGTTTGCGCAGCGGATGACGGGTGCGATAGCGAATTTCGAGGCGTACCTCGGCCACCCCGCGGGTCGGCTCGGGCCAGGCCGGCGGATCGCCAAACAGAGAGTCGAGGCCACGCTCGTAGGGGAAGGTGGGAATGTGGGCATTTTGCTGGGGTACCCGGCGAGCGCCGAGGATGCGCCCCTGGCGCAGGGCATCCCACAGGGGCAGCCGGCCATCGATGGCCGCGTGTTCCAGCTGGTTAACCAGCGCCGTGATGAAGGCGGTCTTGCCGCTGCGAGAGAGGCCGGTGACTGCCAGCCGGATGTGGCGATCCCGTACCCGGTTCACCACGTCGCTTGCCTTGTGCTGCAGGCGATTGAATTGCTGTTCCAGTTTATTGAGTATCAAGGCTTGTTCTGTTCTCCCGTAGCTGCCCGGCGAAGCGGGTGGCAGGCAGCACCACCCTCGTCATGATCCCCGCCCGCCTCCCCTGCCATCAGAGGCAAGTCCAGGCCGGCGGGGCCATCGTACCGCTCAGGCCTTACAAGTTGCGAAACTCCCGCTGCAGGGTGAACTCCTTGGAGGTCACCAGCTTCTCGATGCGCTGCACCCTGGGCTCCAGCGCATCCAGCTCCTGGCCGATGCGGGCAAGGGCCTGATGAGGCGTGACGCCTGCCTGCCAGCTGCGCGCCTTCATCCGCACCTCGGCAAAGTCGGCATCCTCCTGGGCGTAAAGGGTGACCGGCTTCTTGTCGAGCAGAAACCAGGCGGCGACGTAGGCGGTGAAGGTGATGAAACCGGCGAAGATGAGGCCGCTGATGGCCAGCAACCGCACGATCCAGGTCTCCACCCCGAAGTACTCTGCCAGACCGGCACAGACCCCGGCTATCTTGCCGCGCTGGGGGTCACGATAGAGGTTGCGCCCCTCTTTGCTCCACTGTGTCATACCTTGTTTCTCCAACCAGGAACCTCGGCATCCAGAATCGACTCCAGGGCGCCGACCCGCTCCTGCATCTTCTCGGCACGCACCAGCAAACCCTGCAGCTGTTCACGCTCGCCATCGGCAAGACCGGCGCCAATGCGCCCCTTGGCGCGGTAGTGCAGCACCAGCCAGATGGGGGCCACCACTACCATGAAGACCACCATGGGAACCATCAACACACCCAGCAGATCTTCCATCTGTTATTCTCCCTGTTTCGGCGTGGTGTCGCTCTGGCCCAGCTTCTGGCGCATGGCTTCCAGCTCTTTGCTTATCTGATCGTCGGCTTCCAGCTCGGCAAACTGCTGGGCCAGCGCCTTGTCGGACTGCCCCAGATCGGCGCGGGCCTCCATCTCGTCGATGCGGCGCTCCATGCGTTCGAACTTGCTCACCACCGCCTGGCTGTCGCCACGGGCCACCTGGCTCTGCACATTGAGACGGCTGCTGGCCGCTTCGGTGCGAATGGCCATCGCCTTCTGGCGGGCACGGGCATCTTCCAGCTTGGCTTCCAGCTGACGGATCTCCTCCCCCAGCTTCTCGATGCCGCTGTCCACCGCCTGCTGCTCACGCAAGAGGGAGTCGGCCAGCTCGGCCTGCTTCTTCTTCTCGATAAGCGCAGCGCGGGCCAGGTCTTCCCGCTCCTTGCTCAGGGCCAGCTCGGCCTTGCCCTGCCACTCGGCGACCCGCTCCTGATGGCGGGCGACCTGGCGGCCGATCTCTTTCTGGTTGGCGAGGAAGCGGGCCAGGTTGGATCGCTCCTTCACCAATTCGTCTTCCATCTCCTGGATGATCAGGCGCACCATCTTCTGGGGATCTTCTGCCTTGTCGAGCAGGGCCGTCAGGTTGGAATTGATGATGTCGGCCAGGCGGGAAAAAATACTCATGATTGTACTCCTGTGGTTGGCATACGTTGTTTCTCCATTGACAATGGCAACTTGTGTGCCAATCTGGAACAGAATTTAACTTGTTGATTTATATGGGGCTGCTCGATCGTATTTCAAGAGGCACCACACAAGTAATGATTAGAATCACCAACTTTTGGTAAGATTGACCAGCTTTCACCGACTCACGGGGATGACTATGACCACGGCCACGGAAAGCCTGTTGGGGGAATCCAACGCATTTCTCGAGATCATTGAGCAGGCCTCCCGCCTGGCGCCGCTGCGCAAGCCCGTGCTGATCATCGGCGAACGGGGTACCGGCAAGGAGCTGATCGCCCACCGCCTACATTATCTCTCGGCGCGCTGGGATCAAAGCTTTGTGACCGTCAACTGCGCCACCCTGAGCGAGAGCCTGCTGGAGACCGAGCTGTTCGGCCACGAGGCGGGCTCCTTCACCGGTGCCGCCAAGCGTCACCAGGGTCGCTTCGAGCGGGCCGATGGCGGCACCCTCTTCCTTGACGAGCTGGCCACCACCAGCGCCCGGGTGCAGGAAAAACTGCTGCGGGTCATCGAGTACGGGGAGTTCGAACGGGTGGGCGGCGCCAAGGCCCTCAAGGTGGATGTGCGGCTGGTGTGCGCCACCAACGAGGATCTGCCGGCGCTGGCCGACAAAGGGCAATTTCGCCACGACCTGCTCGACCGGCTCGCCTTCGACGTCATCACCCTGCCCCCCTTGCGGGAGCGGCGCGACGATATTCTGATGCTGGCGGAGCACTTCGCCCACGGCATGACCCGGGAGCTCGGCTATCCACTGTTTGCCGGCTTCTCGCGCAAGGCGACCCAGCTGCTGCTGGATTACCCCTGGCCAGGCAACGTGCGGGAGCTGAAAAACGTGGTGGAGCGCAGTATCTACCGCCAGGGCAACCCCCAGTTGCCGCTGGCCGAGCTGGTGCTCAACCCGTTCGATTCCCCCTGGCGGCCCTTGGCTCGCACCGACACCGCCGCGGCGCTGCCGAGCGAGGCGCAACCGGCGCCCGTTGCGGCCACTGCCACCCTGCCGCTGGACCTCAAACAGGCGGTGGCGGGCTACGAGATTAATTTACTCAAGCAAGCGTTGCAGCAATCCCAGTATAATCAGCGCAAAGCCGCCCAACTGCTGGCCCTGAGCTATCACCAGTTCCGCGGCATGCTGCGCAAATACCAGTTGCTGGACAGTGACAACGATGCGGATTAATAACCCGGGCAGCCCGTGCCAGAGCGGCTTCCACCCCTTGCCGGCCCCATCGCCGGCAACTTCGTATAAAAACATGGTTCGACAATGAGAATGCTCAAACCCCTGCTGCTTGGTGTGCTGGTGCTGCTCACCGGTTGTCACAAACAGGATGACGCGTCCAAGACGGGACTCATCTATTGTGCGGAAGGCTCGCCCCAGACCTTCAATCCCCAGGTCTCCAACTCGGGGGTGACCTTGGATGCCAGCTCGCGCCCCCTCTATGACCGCCTGCTGGAGGTGAATCCCAACACCCTGGCGCTCGAAGGCGGGCTCGCCACCCGCTGGCAGGTGAGCGAGGATGGTCTCTCCTATACCCTGACCCTGCGCCAGGGGGTGACCTTTCACCACACGCCCTGGTTCAACCCCTCCCGTCCCCTCAACGCAGACGACGTTGTGTTCACCTGGCAGCGGCTGCTCAACAAGCTGCACCCCTATCACGAGGTGTCCGGCGGCGAATACCCCTACTTCTACAGTCTGGGGCTGGATCAGCTGATCAAGCGGGTCTACCGGAAGGGGGCCGATAAAGTCGTGTTCGAGCTCATCCGGCCGGATGCCTCCTTCCTCGCCACCCTGGCCAGCGACTACGCCATCGTGCTCTCCGCCGAGTATGCCGAGCAGTTGCAAAAGGCCGGCACCCCGGGGCTCATCGACAGCCGCCCGGTGGGCACAGGGCCGTTCAGCTTCAAGGAGTATCGCCACAACGAATACGTGCGCTACCTGCGCCACCCCGGTTACTGGGGCGGCGAGGCCAAGATTGAGCAGCTCATCTACGACATCACCCCCAAATCCTCCAAGCGGCTGGCCAAACTGCTGACCGGCGAGTGCGACGTGATGAGCACCCCCTCCGCCAGCCAGCTGTCGGTGATCGACAAGGATCCCGACCTCAGCCTGGCGGTGCAGTCCGGCATGAACGTCGCTTTCCTCGCCCTCAACACCCGCAAGGCACCGTTCAACAAGGTGCAGGTGCGCCAGGCCATCGCCAACGCCATCAACATCGACAACCTGCTGCAGGCGGTCTATTTCGAGACGGGCCAGCCCGCCAACAGCCTGCTGCCGCCGCTCTCCTGGGGTTACAACCCCTCCCTGCCGATGCGCCAGCCGGATCTCAAGCGGGCGCGCCAGCTGCTCAAGGAGGCGGGACTGGCGCAAGGCTTCGAGATGCAGGTGCTGGTGCAGCCGGGCTCGCGCGCCTACAACCCGGATGCCCTCAAGACCGCCCAGCTGATGCGAAGCGATCTGGCCAAGATCGGCATCAAGCTCAAAATCGTGCAGCAGGAGTGGCCGGTCATCGAGGCCCGCCTCGCCCAGGGTCAGTACGACAGTCTGCTCAGCGGCTGGATCGCCGACAACGCAGACCCGGACAACTTCTTTCGCCAGCTGCTGAGCTGCGCCGCCGTCGAGCGCGGCAACAACTACAGCCGCTGGTGCAGCCCGGCGTTTGATCAGCTGCTGGACGACGCGGTGACCACGCCCCAGCTGGCGTTTCGGCTGCGCAACTACTATTACGCCCAGACCCTGCTCAACGAACAGATGCCGCTCATTCCGCTGGCCCATGCCCTGCGTACCCAGGTCAGCCGCAGCGACATCGAGGGGCTCTCCCTGATGCCCTTTGGCGGCACCGTCTTCAACCAGGCCTATCGGGAGTAAGCATGTTTCTCTATATCCTGCGTCGCATCAATCTGCTGCTCATCACCCTGCTGGCGCTGACCTTCGTCGCCTACCTGCTGGACGTGCGTCTCATCGGCCAGCAAGCCAGCTTCTGGAGCGGCTACCCCGACTTCCTGCGCCGCATTCTGGATGGGGATCTGGGGCTCTCCAGCGTCTCCGGCCTGCCGGTGCTGGACGAGATCCGTCACTACTTCCCCGCCACCCTGATCCTCTGCGGGGCGGCCTTTGCCATCTCGCTGCTGGTGGGCATTCCGCTCGGCACCCTGGCGGCCCTCTCCCAGGGCAAGCCGCTCGATCTCACCATCATGACCGCCGGCCTCATCGGTTACGCGGTGCCGGTGTTCTGGCTGGCACTGCTGGTGGTGATGTTCTTCTCGCTGGAGCTGGGCTGGCTGCCCGCCTCCGGCCAGATCAGCCTGCTCTATGACGTGCCCTCCATCACCGGCATCGCCCTCATCGACGTCTTGATGAGCCACGAGCCCTGGCGCCAGGCTGCCCTGCACGACGCCCTGCGCCACCTGATCCTGCCCTCGCTGGTGCTGGCGGTGGTGCCCACCACCGAGGTGATCCGCCACGTGCGCAGCTCCCTCATCGACGTGATGAAGCAGAACTACATCAAGGCAGCGGCCAGCCGCGGCCTCTCCCGCCGCCAGATCGTCTGGCGCCACGGCCTCAAGAACGCCCTGCCGCCGGTGCTGCCGCTGCTGGGCCTGCAGCTGGGCAGCGTGCTCACCTCCGCCATGATCACCGAGGTGGTGTTCGAGTGGCACGGCATCGGCCGCTGGCTCATCAACAGCATCGCCCTGCAGGACTACGCCGCCATCCGCGGTGCCACCCTGGTGGTGGCCAGCTTCGTCATCTTCATCAGCGTCAGCACCGAGCTGCTCACCACCATCATCTACCCGGCGCGGCGCAAAGAACTCTATGCAAAACAAGACTGAACGTGCTCATGGCATGACCCGGAGCCAGGAATCCTATGCAAGACAAGACTAGCCTCTACCCCGAGCTCAAGATCCTCTCGCCGCTGGAGCAGACCTGGGCCTCCTATCGCCGCAATCCGCTGGCGATGGCAGGGCTCTGGTGCTTCGTGATCCTGCTGCTGATCACCCTGCTCGGCCCGCTGGTGGTGCCCTACGGCATCGACGAGCAGCACAGCTCCCGCCTGCTGCTGGCCCCCTCCTGGGCCAACAGCGGCAACATCGACTACTTCCTCGGCACCGACGATCTGGGCCGCGACATCCTCTCCCGGCTGGTGGTGGGCGCGCGGCTCACCTTTGGCAACGCCCTGCTGGTGGTGGTGATCGCCATGGTGGTGGGCACCGCCATCGGCATCCTCGGTGGCATGAGCAAGGGGCTCAAGTCGAGCGTGCTGCACCACCTGCTCGATACCCTGCTCTCCATCCCCTCCCTGCTGCTGGCCATCATCATGGTGGCCATCCTGGGGCCGGGTCTGTTCAATACCCTGATCGCCATCACCCTGGCGCTGATCCCGCCCTTCATCCGGGCCACCTACAACGCGGTCCACACCGAGATGCAGAAGGAGTACATCATCGCCAGCCGGCTCGATGGCTCGCCCCCCTTGCGGATCATGCGCCTCGCCATTTTGCCGAACATCGTCGAGACCCTGGTGGCCCAGACCACCCGCACCCTGTCGGCGGCCATCCTCGACATTTCGGCGGTGGGCTTTCTCGGCCTCGGCGCCCAGTCACCGCAACCTGAGTGGGGCGCCATGCTGGCGGACTCCAGCGATCTCATCTATCTCGCCCCCTGGACCGTGACCCTGCCGGGCATGGCCATCCTGTTCAGCGTGCTGGTCACCAACCTGGTTGGTGAAGGCATTCGCGAAGCACTCAAAGAGGGGAACGACTGATGCAATGCTCTGTGCCCAAGATAGGCATGCTCACCCTTGTCCCCCGCCAATTCCTGTACGGCGTGCAGGTCAACCCATCGCTGGTTGGCGAGGGCATTCGCGAAGCACTCAAAGAGGGGAATGACTAATGCCTCTGCTCGACATACGCAACCTCACCATCGAGATCGACACCCCGCAGGGCAAGGTCAAGGCGGTGGACAAGGTGAGCCTGACCCTGGCCGAGGGAGAGATCCGCGGCCTGGTGGGGGAATCCGGCTCCGGCAAGAGCCTGGTAGCCAAGGTGATCGTCGGCATCCAGAAGGACAACTGGACGGTGCGCGCCGACCGGATGCGCTTCAACGACATGGACCTGCTGACCATGGCGCCCCGCGAGCGGCGCCGCATCATGGGCCGCGAGATCGCCATGATCTTCCAGGACCCCATCAGCTGTCTCGACCCCTCCGAGGAGATCGGCACCCAGCTGGAAGAGGCGATCCCCACCGACTCGTTCGAGGGGCAGTTCTGGCAGCGCTTCCAGTGGCGCAAGAAGAAGGCCATCGCCTTGCTCCACCGGGTCGGCGTCAAGGATCACCGCAAGGTGATGCGGGCCTACCCTCACGAGCTGTCGGACGGCATGTGCCAGAAGGTGATGATCGCCATGGCCATCGCCAACCAGCCGCGCCTGCTGGTGGCGGACGAGCCCACCAGCGCCATGGAATCCACCACCCATTCGCAGATCCTGCGGCTGCTGGACAAGATGAACAAGCTGGGCAACACCACCATCCTCATCATCAGCAACGACATCGCCGCCATCGCCAACCTGACCGACACCATCAACGTGATGTATTGCGGCCAGATGGTGGAGGTGGGCACCCGGGAGCAGATCCTGGAGACCCCGCACCACCCTTATACCGATGCGCTGCTCAAGTCGATCCCCGACTTTGACAAGCTGGTGCGCCACAAGTCGCGCCTGGAAACCCTGCCCGGCGTCATTCCGCCGCTGCAGCACCTGCCCATCGGTTGCCGGCTCGGCCCCCGCTGCCCCTACGCCCAGAAGCAGTGCGTGCAGACGCCGCTGATGAGCAAGATCAAGGGGCACCAGTTCAGCTGCCACTTCCCGCTGAACATGGAAGAGCCCAAGAAGTGACGTCAATTTCGTATCAGTGCGTGACAGCGAGCCCTGTCACCAAGGAGTCAGGACAGTGATCGAACCCTCTCTGCTGCAGGTCCGGGGCCTGTGCAAGACCTATCAGAACCGCACCGGCCTGTTTCGACGCCGGGCGGTGGAAGCCATCAAGCCGCTATCCTTTGATCTCGAGGTGGGCCAGACCCTGGCCATCGTCGGAGAGGCCGGCTCCGGCAAGAGCACCCTGGCCCGCATTCTGGCGGGCATGATAGAGCCGAGCGGTGGCGAGATCGCCATCGAGGGACAGCCGATGATCCATGGCGACTATCAGACCCGCTGCAAGCTGCTGCGGATGATCTTCCAGGACCCCAACTCCTCCCTCAATCGCAAGATCCGGGTCGGCCAGATCCTGGAGACGCCGCTGCGCCTCAACACCGAGATGACCGAGGAGGAGCGCCGCGACAAGGTGATACAGACCCTGCGCATGGTGGGCATGCTGGCAGATCACGCCCTCTTCTACCCGCAGATGCTCTCCGCCGGCCAGCAGCAGCGGGTGGCGCTGGCGCGGGCACTGATCCTCAACCCCAAGATAGTGGTGGCCGACGAGGCGCTCTCTACCCTGGATATCTCGGTGCGCTCCCAGATCATCAACCTGCTGCTGGAGATGCAGGAGACCATGGGGCTCAGCTATGTGCTGGTGGCCAACGATCTGGGGGTGGTGAGCCACATCAGCGACGAGGTGCTGGTGATGCACGAAGGGCGGGTGGTGGAGCGCGGCAAGACCCTCAAGGTGTTCGCCGATCCCCAGCACGAGGTGACCCGCCGCCTCATCCAGAACTACGACAACGAATACCGCCGCTGAGCCCTGCCCGGCGGCCTGCCGCCGGCCCTTTCCCGCCTTTCCGCAGCCCCGAAAATGAGACAAAAAAATCCCGGCTCAGGGGCCGGGAATTGCGCTCAAAAGTAAATGCGTCGCTCGTAGTAGGAACGCTGCAATGGTAGGCAGCCCCCTTCGCGTCAACAACTGTCAGATCTGACAGGAAGACCGCTATGGAACCTGAACTGCGGATCCGGCGAGCGGATCAGCTCCGCCTCCACCTGGCCGAAGAAGGCCACCCGCTCGCTGATGTCCTCTCCCGCATATTGCTCGGCCAGCGCCAGATAATCCTGATAGTGGCGCGCCTCTGAGCGCAGCAGGGAGACGTAGAAGCGGCCCAGCTCCTCGTCCAGATGGGGTGCCAGCTTGGCAAAACGCTCGCAGGAACGCGCCTCGATATAAGCGCCGATGATCAGCTTGTCGACTATGGTGGCGGGCTCGTGGGTGCGCACGTGCTGCATCAGGTTGCGCGCATAGCGGGAGGCGGTCACCGGGCCGTAGGGGATGTCGCGGGCGGCCATCAGCTCCAGCACCTGCTCGAAGTGGTGCAGCTCCTCCTGAATGAGCCGCACCATGGGAAACAGCAGCGGATTGCGAGAGAGCTCCTCGAACACGGTGCGATCGGTCTCTCCCATGGTCCGCTTGCCGAGGATCTCGGCCTTCTCCGGAATGGCGTCCAGCTCCCGATAGAACTCCAGCTTGGGCAGCAGATGTCGCTTGCCCTTGGGCAGGCAGTAGCGGCGCACCAGGCTGTGGGCGGTGAGCGCAGCCTTATTTTCGCAGTTGGCGTGATCGATGAGCAGGGTCGGCAGCTGGGCGGGATCCCGCGCCATCTCGATCCACGCATCCGGGGTCTCGCAGTGCAAAAACTGGCGCACGGGGGCTAGCAGGTCATCCATCTGAACTCTCGTCTGGTCGGGTTGATACAGCGGCGGCCCATGCTAGCGGATCCCGCCGCCACTGCCCATAGCTGCGGCTACAAACGCTGCTTTTTCAAGCAGATACAGGGCCCTTTTCGGCAAGCGGAAACAACAATGGGGGCCTTGGCCCCCATCTCGTTGCAACACCTCAGCGTGGAAAACGTTTAACTGCCTTCGTTAAAAATTTCCAGGTTGCTGGTGCCTTCCTGCCACTCGCGCACCGCCTTGTTGTCGTCGCTGCGCATGGCATTGAGGTGGTCGAGGTAGGATTGATCCACGTCGGAAGTGACGTAGTGGCCGTTGAACACCGAGGTCTCGAAGTGACGCAGCTCGGGGTTGATCTCCCGCACCGCCGCTTCCAGATCTTCCAGATCCTGGAAGATGAGGCCATCGGCGCCGATGAGCTTGCACACCTCTTCCACTTCCCGGCCGTGGGCGATCAGCTCGTTGGCGGTGGGCATGTCGATGCCGTAGACGTTGGGGAAACGAATCTCCGGTGCCGCCGAGGCGAAGTAGACCTTGGCGGCCCCCGCTTCACGGGCCATCTGGATGATCTGCTCGGAGGTGGTGCCGCGCACTATGCTGTCATCCACCAGCAACACCTTCTTGCCCTTGAACTCGGAGCTGATGGCGTTGAGCTTGCGACGCACCGACTTCTTGCGCTGGGTCTGGCCCGGCATGATGAAGGTACGGCCGATGTAGCGGTTCTTCACGAAGCCCTGACGGTACGGCAAATCCAGGGTGTGGGCGATTTCCAGCGCCACATCGCAGGAGGTCTCGGGGATGGGGATGACCACGTCCACGTCGAGATCTTCCCACTCGCGGGCGATCTTCTGGCCCAGCTTGCGACCCATGTTGAGGCGGGCAGCATAGACCGACACCTTGTCGATGCACGAATCAGGGCGAGCGAAGTAGACGTACTCGAAGATGCAGGAACTCATCTGCGGGTTCTCCGCACACTGCTCGGAGAAGAGCTGGCCCTGCTCGGTGATGTAGATGGCCTCGCCCGGGGCGATGTCGCGCACCGTCTCGAAACCGATGGCATCGAGCGCCACGCTCTCGGAGGCGAGCATGTACTCCACCTGCCCCTGCTCGTCGACCCGGCGACCCAGGATCAGCGGGCGAATGCCGTTGGGATCGCGAAAGCCGATGAGACCGTGGCCGATCACCAGGGAGACCACCGCATAGGCGCCGCGGATCTGTTGATGCACCTTGCGCACCGCAGCGAAGATGTCCTCCGGTTGCAGGGCCATCTTGTCGCAGCGATCCAGCTCGTGGGCCAGCACGTTCAGCAGCACTTCGGAATCCGAGGTGGTGTTGATGTGGCGGCGAGCCACCTTGAACTGCTGCTCCTTGAGCTCCTTGGCGTTGGTGAGGTTGCCGTTGTGGGCCAGCACCATGCCATAGGGAGAGTTCACGTAAAAAGGCTGGGCTTCAGCGGCACTGGAGCTGCCTGCGGTGGGATATCTGACATGTCCTATGCCGATATGCCCTTTCAGGCGCTGCATGTGACGCACTTCAAACACGTCCTTCACCAGGCCGTTGGCCTTGCGTTGCCGGAAGTTTCCACTGTCAATGGTCACGATCCCGGCGGCATCCTGTCCCCTGTGCTGCAACACCGTCAAGGCGTCGTAGAGGGCCTGATTGACGGGGGTGGTGCCAACTATACCGACAATACCACACATGTCTTTGCTACCTCGAAGTCACTATACCTGTTTAAGAAAACTCGATGAGTTCAGCATGAACCCGAAGAACCACTGGATGACCGGCTTGAACTCGGGCACCAGCTTGGATGCCACCCACCAGTCGCTCTGGGAGAGGCTGGTGAAGGTATCCATGAAAAAAAGCAGGGCACTGACGATCAGTACCCCGCGAATTGCGCCAAAACAGATGCCGAGCACCCGGTCGGTGCCGGACAACCCCGTCTTGTCCACCAGCAGGCCCACCACGTAGTTGACCACGCTGCCCAGGATCAGGGTCGCCACGAACAGGGCGGCGATGGCCAGGCCGTTGCGCACCAGGGGATCGCTGAACGAGGTGAAATAGACGGCGAGATCGGGATAGAAATGGCTGGCAATGAAGAAGGCGACGAACCAGGTGACGAGAGACATGGCCTCCTTGACGAAGCCGCGCACCAGGCTGATGAGAGCAGAGAAACCGACGATGCCGATGATGGCGTAATCAATCCAGACCATAGAAAAAGATGTCCTGCGAAATTGCGGCGCAGTCTAACAAAAACGATTGCGCAATGCTTGATAAAATTGTGTTACATGTTCAAAGAGACGCCGGCAACGCAGATTTATTCACGATAAAAACGGTTGACCGGCGCCAGAATGCACAACGCCATGGCATGCCATGGCGTTGTCGTCTGCAATGAGCGCTTACCCGATGTGGGTCAGGCCGCCCATGTAGGATTGCAGCGCAGCCGGGATGGCGATGCGGCCATCTTCCTGCTGGTAGTTCTCCAGCACCGCCACTAGGGTGCGACCCACCGCCAGGCCAGAGCCGTTCAGGGTGTGCAGCAGCTGCGGCTTGCCATCGATGCGCACGCGAGCCTGCATGCGGCGTGCCTGGAAGTCGGTGCAGTTGGAGACGGAGGAGATCTCGCGATAGGTGTTCTGGGCCGGCAGCCACACTTCCAGATCGTAGGTCTTGGCGGCGCAGAAGCCCATGTCACCGGTGGAGAGTGCCATCACGCGATACGGCAGCTCCAGCAGTTGCAGTACCTTCTCGGCGTGACCCACCATCTCTTCCAGCGCGTCCCAGGATTTTTCCGGGTGCACCAGCTGTACCATCTCGACCTTGTCGAACTGGTGCATGCGGATGAGACCGCGGGTGTCACGGCCGTAGGAGCCCGCTTCGGAGCGGAAACAGGGGCTGTGGGCGGTCATCTTGATGGGCAGTTCCTGCTCGTCGAAGATCTCGTCGCGGGCCATGTTGGTGAGCGGCACTTCGGAGGTCGGGATCAGGGAGAACTTGCGAACCTTGCCCTCTTCTTCCCCTTCCCCTTCGATACCGGTATTGAAGAGATCCTGAGAGAACTTGGGCAGCTGACCGGTGCCGTACAGGCTGTCCGGGTTGACCAGGTAGGGCACGTAGCACTCGGTGTAACCGTGCTGCAGGGTGTGCAGGTCCAGCATGAACTGGGCCAGAGCACGGTGCAGGCGGGCGATCTGGCCCTTCATCACCACGAAACGGGAGCCGGAGAGCTTGACGCCGTTCTTGAAGTCGACGCCCTTGGCCGCTTCACCCAGGTCGATGTGATCGCGCACCTGGAAGTCGAACTCGCGCGGGGTACCCCAGCGGCGTACTTCCACGTTGTCGTTCTCGTCACGACCGACCGGAGTGGTGTCGCTCGGCAGGTTGGGGATGGCGTCAGCGATGGTCTTCAGCTCGGCCAGCAGGGCATCCAGCTCGACCTTGCTGGTCTCGAGCTCTTCGTTGATCTTGGAAACGATGGCCTTGAGCGGGGCAACATCTTCGCCGCGACGGGCAGCCTCACCGATGGATTTGGAGCGGGCGTTGCGCTCGGCCTGCAGCTCCTGGGTACGGGACTGCAGATCCTTGCGTTTCTCTTCCAGAGCATTGACAGCCGCTACGTCCAGAGCGTAGCCACGTGTCGCCAGACGAGCGGCGGCATCGTCGATGTCGCTGCGCAGATATTTGGGATCCAGCATGGTTTACCTACTTTTTTAAAATGGGATCTGGGCCTGAGTCATCATGACGGGCTGGAAAACAGATCCGGAAGTTAACATCGGTTGGCACACCCCTGTCGTCTTTTTGCATCGGGCCAACAAGAGCAAGCCTTCGAAATCAAGAAGATGGCACCAGGCCAAGACAAGCGGGGTCAGAGGGGCAGTGTATCAGACCGCCCCCCCGCCCGAACAGGGACTATTGCGCCCGTTTTGCCCTGTTTTCCGGGGGATGACGACCTGGATCAAATCGGCTGACCAATTAACGTGCAATCGGCCCGAATTGGTCAGGCAGAGGCGCGGCCACTCCCCTGCCCCGACCGGTTATTTCTCCCGCTGACGCGGGCTCTGCTTGTCCAGTTCGTGCAGGTAGTCGAGCTTCTGGCCGATCTGCTTCTCAAGGCCGCGATCGGTGGGCTGATAGTACTGCTTGCCAGCCAGCTCAGGCGGGAAGTACTGCTCGCCGGCGGCATAGGCGCCCGGCTCGTCGTGGGCATAGCGATACTCGGCGCCGTAGCCCAGCTCGCTCATCAGCCTGGTCGGCGCGTTGCGCAGGTGCGGCGGCACCTCGAAGTCCGGCAGGTTTTTGGCATCATGAAGCGCCGCCTTCCAGGCGGTATAGACCGCATTGCTCTTGGGGGCGCAGGCGAGGTAGACGATCGCCTGGGCGATGGCCCGCTCCCCTTCCGCCGGGCCGATACGATGGAAGCAATCCCAGGCCGAGAGCGCCACCTGCATGGCACGGGGATCGGCGTTGCCCACGTCTTCCGAGGCTATCGCCAGCAGCCGGCGCGCGATATAGAGCGGATCGCAACCGGCGCTCACCATGCGGGCATACCAGTAGAGCGCCGCATCCGGCGCCGAGCCGCGAATGGACTTGTGCACCGCCGAGATGAGGTCGTAGAAGTGATCGCCACCCTTGTCGAAACGGGCCACGTGTTCCCCCACCACGGCGGCGAGCAATGTGCTGTCGATCACCCGCGCCCCGGCACTGTCGGTTTCGGCCATGTCGGCCAGCAGCTCCAGATAGTTGAGGGACTTGCGCCCGTCCCCGTCCACGGCTTTCGCCAGCGCCTCCTTCACCCCGGGGGCGAAGGCGAGACTCGGGTCGTTGAGACCACGGGGGTCCTGCATCGCCTGATCGATCATGGCGAGGATATCCTGCTCCTCCAGCCTTTTGAGCAGATAGACCCGGGCCCGGGAGAGCAGCGCGTTGTTGAGTTCGAACGAGGGGTTCTCGGTGGTGGCACCGATGAAGGTGATGGTGCCGTCTTCGATGTGGGGCAGGAACACATCCTGCTGGCTCTTGTTGAAGCGGTGCACCTCGTCCACGAACAGGATGGTGCGCACCCCGCGCCAGCTGTTCTCCTTGGCCTTGTCGATGGCGGCACGGATCTCCTTGATGCCGGAGGTCACCGCCGAGAGCCGCTCCACCTCGGCCTGGCAGTAGTGGGCAACCAGTTCTGCCAGCGTGGTCTTGCCGGTGCCGGGAGGGCCCCACAGGATCATGGAATGGCAGTGGCCCGCCAGGATCGCCTTGCGCAGCGGTTTGTCGGGCCCGAGGATATGTTGTTGACCTATGTACTGCTCGAGGGTTTGCGGCCGCATCCGGGCCGCCAGCGGACGAAAGTCCGACGAGAAATCCAGCGATAAATTGCTCATCTGCATTGACCGTCAGGAAGGGTGCAGGCCGCCGTTGCCGGGCGGCCTGCCAATAAAGCCAGCGCCTGCTTGCGCATCAGCGTTGATCGTCCAGTGCGACCCCCGCAGGCGTCTTGAAAACAAATTCGTTGCCCTTGAGCGCCGGCTTGCGGTTGAAGTTGCTCAGGGTGAACTCGCTCCACTGCCCCTGGGCCTCTTTCACGTCGAAGCGATTGATGTTGTTCTGGCGGTCGAAGGTGATGCGAAAGGAGGCGATCAGCTCATCCTGACTGCGGCTGGTGACTGTGTAGACGTCCCCCTGCTGGGTCACGTCATAGTTCTTCCAGAGCGCATCGTCGTTGCCGGCGATCAGCACGAAGGGGGTGTTGAGCACCGCATCCTTGAGCTTGAGCGCAGTCACCTGCTCGACGAAGGGATCGTAGATCCAGACATCCTTGCCATCGGCCACGATCAGGCTCTCGTCCGGCGTGGTGGTATGCCAGTTGAAACGGTTGGGACGCTGCACCAGCAGGGTACCGCCGGCACGCTGCAGCTCCTTGCCTTTGCTGTCATAGACCACCTGGGCAAACTTGGCGGAGAAGAGGCTCACCCCCGCTAGCTTCTGCTTGAGATCGCTGGCCGCATCGGCCCACGCCTGGCTGCTGGCCACCAGCAGCACTGTGCCCATCAACAGTTGTTTTTTCATCACGCTTTTCATAACGGCTATCTCGATAAAAGGCCATGCCCGCAGAGGGCATGGCCAGGATGATAGAGGGGTGAGCCTTAGTCCCGCACCGGCGGCGGGGCCAGCACGTCGCGCTGACCATTGCCGCCCGGGGCGCTGACGATGCCCTGGTTTTCCATCTGCTCGATGAGACGGGCCGCCCGGTTGTAACCAATCTTGAACTTGCGCTGCACGCTGGAGGTGGAACCGCGGCGCGACTCCACCACGAAGGCCACCGCCTCGTCGAACAGGGGGTCGAGCTCTTCGTCGTCACCACCGCCATATTCGCCGCTGCCGCCCTCGCCGCCCGACTCACCGGAGAGGATCTCCTCGATGTAGTTCGGCTCGCCGCGCAGTTTCCAGTCCGCCACCACCTTGTGTACCTCGTGGTCATCGACGAAGGCGCCGTGCACCCGGGTCGGGTTGGAGGTACCAGCCGGCATGTAGAGCATGTCGCCCATGCCGAGCAGGGATTCCGCACCGCCCTGGTCGATGATGGTACGGGAGTCGATCTTGCTCGACACCTGGAACGAGATACGGGTCGGGATGTTGGCCTTGATAAGACCGGTAATGACATCCACCGACGGACGCTGGGTCGCGAGAATGAGGTGAATACCGGCCGCCCGCGCCTTCTGGGCGATACGGGCGATGAGCTCCTCCACCTTCTTGCCGACGATCATCATCATGTCGGCAAACTCGTCCACCACCACCACGATATGGGGCAGTTTTTCCAGCTCAGGCGGCATCTGATCCATGGAGTCGCCCGGACGCCACAGTGGATCCAGCAGAGGGTCGCCCTCCTCGATGGCTGCCAGCACCTTGTCGTTGTAGCCCTTGAGGTTGCGCACCCCGACCGCCGACATCAGCTTGTAGCGACGCTCCATCTCGCCCACGCACCAGCGCAGGGCGTTGGCGGCGTCCTTCATGTCGGTCACCACCTCGGTCAGCAGATGGGGGATCCCTTCGTAGACCGACAGCTCCAGCATCTTGGGGTCGATCATGATGAAGCGCAGATCGTCCGGCGTCGACTTGTAGAGCATGGAGATGATCATGGTGTTCACCCCCACCGACTTGCCGGAACCTGTGGTACCGGCCACCAGCAGGTGGGGCATCTTGGCGAGGTTCACCACCACGGGTTCGCCGGCGATGTCCTGACCCAGGCCCATGGTGAGCGGGTTACGGCTGCCCGAGAACGCCTCGCAGTCGAGGGTCTCGCGCAGGTAGACGGTCTGACGCACCCGGTTGGGCAGCTCGATCCCCACATAAGTCTTGCCCGGGATCACCTCCACCACCCGCACGCTGCTGGCCGACAGAGAACGGGCCAAGTCGCGGGAGAGGTTGGTGATCTTGCTCGCCTTCATACCGGGTGCCAGATCCAGCTCGAAACGGGTGATGACGGGGCCCGGATAGACGCCCACCACCTTGGCCTGCACGTTGTAGTCGGCGAGTTTCGCCTCCACCAGCCGGCCCATACGCTCCAGCTCGTCCTTGCTCATCATCTGGGTCTTGGCGGGCGGACGGTCCAGCAGCTCGATGCTCGGTAAGGGGGGCAGTCCTGGTTGCAGACGGCGCTTGGGCTTGCCAGGAGTAGGGGCAGCCGGTGCCGGCGCCTCCTCATCCCCTTCGGCCCAGGGCAAGTCGAGATCATCGTCCTCGTCATCGGCCGTCACCAGCGCGGGCTGACGACGGGCGCCGGCCGCGGCGGCTCGCTTGGTGCGGGTAACCGGCGCAGGCGCGTCATCATTGTCGTCGTCAAACTGCGGATCGAACTGGAAGGTATCCTCGTCGAGCTCGGGCAGCCACTCCTCGGACTTGGCCTTCTGGCCCTTGGCGGCCACCTTCTCCTTGGGACGACGGGTCCAGCCGGTATGCGGCTCATCCTCCTCGTCGTCACCCAGCTCGATGGCACCTACGCCCCCTTCCAGCAGGGGATCCGGCCCCTCGTAACGGGGCTGGCGCCAGCCACCGGTGAGCCAGCGGCCCAGGGTGGCAGGAAAGTGGTAAACGGCGCTGACCGAACCGGTGCAGGCGGCACCGATCCGCTCGACGATGGTGAGCCAGGACCAGCCGGTAAACAGGGTGATGCCGGTGGCCACGAAGCAGAGCAGCAGCAGGTTGGCCCCTACGCCACCAAACAGCGGCACCACGGCGGAGGAGATGACGTCCCCCACCAGGCCGCCGGCGGAGAAATTCTGCAGATCGTTGAAGTTCATGCTGGCGATGGCGGACATGCCGAGCACGGTCAGGATGAAACCGACGATGCGCACCGACAGGGTGAGGTAGTCCACATCGAGCAGGCGGCTCGGGCGCCAGAACAGGCTCCAGCCAAGCAGCACGACCAGGGGGGGCACCAGGTAGGAGAAAGCCCCGAAGGTAAACATGGTGATATCGGCGAGCCAGGCCCCCGCGCTGCCGGCGAGGTTCTTCACCTCCCCTTGCCAGGAGGTCTGGGACCAACCGGGATCGGCGGGGTGGTAGGACAACAGGGCAAGCAAGAGATAGGCAGCCATCAGGGTGATGGCGATCAAGACGGCTTCGAAGATCCGTTGTGTACCTGATAAAGGAGTAAACAGCTTTTTATCGGCCAAACTCCGGCTCCTTTCTGAAAACATGTAATGCAGGGGGATAAGGGGGCCTAGTATCCCTGAAAAGCCCACCGGTTGTCAGCCAGTGCCCGATGTGCCGACCGTATTCACAACCGGCACGATAAGAAGAAACGAGCGGACCGGCCGCTCGTTTCTGAATGTCGTGACTTGTCGCAAGGCTGGCAAGCCACAGCATAACCCAACTCAACGGGTGCTGATCACCAGCCGACTGCTCTGTTTGACCTCTTCCATCACCACGTAGGTGCGGGTGTCGTTGACGCCGGGCAGACGCAGCAGGGTTTCCCCCAGCAGGCGGCGGTAGGCCGACATGTCGCTGACTCGGGTCTTGAGCAGATAGTCGAAATCGCCGGAGACCAGATGGCACTCCTGGATCTCTTCGAGCACCTGAACAGCCTTGTTGAACTGTTCAAATACATCCGGGGCACCGCGATTGAGGGTGATTTCCACGAATACCAGCAGAGACGCATCCAGATAATGAGGGTTCAGAATGGCGGCATATCCTTCGATATACCCTTGTCGCTCAAGGCGACGAACCCGTTCCAGACACGGTGTGGGACTCAGGCCAACACGTTTGGACAACTCAACGTTCGAAATTCTGCCATCCTTTTGCAGCTCATTCAGAATGTTGCGGTCAATCCTGTCCAAATCCTTTAGCCGACTCTTAGCTTCCATCATTTATTCCATCCTTTGGCTATTTTTTGGTAAGAATCACCAGTCATTTTATAATTATGGTCACAAATCCTGTCAATACCTGAATATGCTAGGCGCAAATGTTGCGGAAAACGAACGCAACACAAAACACCAGTCGATAGTCGAGGGATAGCATGATTATCGGTGTACCTGAAGAAATAAAAAACCATGAATACCGCTTAGGCATGGTTCTGGCCAGTGTACGTTAACTAACAGCACGAAACCATACCGTTTTCGCCCAAAGCGGCGCAGGAAGCGGCAATGAGTTTGTCAATGCAGATTATCACGCTGCCACTGCTGCTATTTTGTCCTGCATCGCCGAGCTTTTCGCCAGGGCAGAGTCACCACAACGATCAGCCAAGGCCGCCAAGCCGGCAGCCACCCTCTCGTGTTTCCCTCCTTTCTATAGATATGCACCTCACCGCCCCAGCGTGTTTTGCATCCGACGTGCCATAACGAGGGCGTTTCTTCGGCAAGAGAGTCCAGGCCCCTCCCCCAAGCAGCGCCGCCGAAGCGACCCTCGCTGACAACCGGGCCTCTTGGTGAGCCCCATCGAAGCCTAATTGCCCCACCCACGGCGGGCACCATTGCGCCAGAAGCTGTCAATCCTGGCGAGCTTGTCTCCATGTGAGCGGGGTCTGGTTCACTTGTGCCAGCAATCAGGACGCACGAGCCCCACTCCCCCTGGTTGTCAGCTGTGGGGCCACCAGGCATTGCTCGCCCGGGCCCATGACGACTGCTAGGGACAACCCGTGACAAACAACCCGTAACAAGAGAGCGCTTCCCCTTCATGAAGGGCCTTGAGGCCGATTGATGCAATCGACGCACTGGCCTTTGACCCCATATCACGAATTACCTACAATCGCGCAAACTCATCACGTCTCGGAAATCACATCATGAGCCAAGTCACTCATAGCAAACTGCTGATCCTGGGCTCCGGCCCGGCTGGTTACACCGCGGCAGTCTACGCCGCCCGTGCCAACCTCAATCCGCTGCTCATCACCGGCATGCAGCAAGGCGGTCAGCTGACTACCACCACCGAAGTGGAGAACTGGCCCGGTGACCCCGAGGGTCTGACCGGTCCGGCCCTGATGGAGCGCATGAAAGAGCATGCGGAGAAGTTCGATACCCGCATCCTGTTCGATCACATCAATGAAGTGGAGCTGACCCAGCGTCCGTTCCGCCTCAAGGGCGACAACGGCGAATACACCTGTGATGCGCTGATCATCGCGACCGGCGCCTCCGCCAAGTACCTGGGCCTGCCTTCCGAAGAGGCCTTCAAGGGCCGCGGCGTCTCCGCCTGCGCCACCTGTGACGGCTTCTTCTATCGCAACCAGGAAGTGGCCGTGGTCGGCGGCGGCAACACCGCCGTGGAAGAGGCACTCTATCTGGCCAACATCGCCAAGAAGGTGCACCTGATCCATCGCCGCGACGAGTTCCGCGCCGAGAAGATCCTGATCAAGCGCCTGCACGACAAGGTTGCCAGCGGCAATATCGTGCTGCACACCCACCAGACCCTGGACGAAGTGCTGGGTGACGACATGGGCGTGACCGGTGTGCGTCTGCGCAACACCCAGAACGACACCACCACCGACCTGCCACTGATGGGGGTCTTCATCGCCATCGGTCACCAGCCCAACACCCAGATCTTCGACGGCCAGCTGGAGATGCAGAACGGCTATCTGAAGGTGCGTGGCGGCCTGGACGGCTTTGCCACCCAGACCAGCATCGAAGGGGTTTTTGCCGCCGGTGACGTGGCTGACCACACCTACCGTCAAGCCATCACCTCCGCCGGCACTGGCTGTATGGCCGCCCTCGATGCAGAGCGTTATCTGGACGCGCAATAAGCACAAGGGATATAAAAGGCATGCCGCAAGGCATGCCTTTTTGCTTTAAGGAGCCGGATGAAACAGAAAATATTGATTGTCGAGGATAGTCTGACTATTCGTCGCATGCTGATCCAGGCCATTGCCCAGCAAACCGGGCTGGAAATCGATGCGTTCGAAACCCTGGAAGGGGCCCGACACTGTCGGGGAGAAGAGTATGTGGTTGCCCTGGTGGATCTCACCTTGCCGGATGCCCCCAGCGGAGAAGCGGTCAAGGTATTGCTGGAGCGCGGCCTGCCGGTGGTGATCCTCACCGCCGACATCAGCGAGGAGAAACGGGAAGCTTGGCTTGAGGCCGGGGTGCTCGATTACGTGATGAAAGATTCACGTCACTCCCTGCAGTATGCCGTCAGCCTGGTCCATCGCCTCTACCTCAACCAGCGCATCGAAGTGCTGGTGGTCGATGATTCCCGTACCTCCCGCCACCGCACCATGGCCCAGCTGCGCAAGCAACTGCTGCAGGTGCACGAGGCGAGCCATGCCCGTGAAGCGCTGGCCCAGCTCGAACAGAACCCGGCCATCCGGCTGGTGCTGGTCGACTACTATATGCCAGAAATTGACGGGATCAGCCTGGTACGCATGTTGCGCGAGCGCTACAGCAAGCAGCAGCTCGCCATCATCGGGATCTCGGTGTCGGACAAACGCGGCCTCTCCGCCCGCTACCTCAAACAGGGTGCCAACGACTTCCTCAACCAGCCGTTCGAGCCGGAAGAGCTGCAGTGCCGGGTCAGCCACAATCTGGAGGCGCTGGAACAGTTCAACAGCATCCAGGAGTCGGCCAATCGTGACTACCTGACCGGGCTCTACAACCGGCGCTACTGGTTCAATGAGGGTCAAAAATGGTTCGAGGAACACCAGCGCCAGGAGACGCCGCTTGCACTGTGCGTGCTCGATGTAGATCACTTCAAGCAGGTCAACGATCACTGGGGTCACGCCATCGGCGATCAGCTGTTGTGTCACCTCACCCGTCTGCTCACCCAGTTCTTCCCGGATGCCATGATCGCCCGCTTTGGCGGCGAGGAGTTTGCCCTGATGGTGCCTCACTGCACCGTGCCCGTGCTGCTCAAGCGGCTGGAAGGGTTGCGCCAGCAGATGCGCCAGCAACCGCTGTCACGGGAAACGCGGCTGTTCGTTCGCGCCAGTTTCGGGGTGATCCAGGTCGGGCGCGTCTCCATGGACGAGGCATTGAGCGAAGCGGATCGCCTGCTCTATCAGGCCAAGAACACCGGTCGTGACAAGATAGTGTCTCAAGGCTCAGCGGCCTGATCGCACCATCCCGGATGCTCGTCGTGTAGTACCGCCCGACCGCAGCCCCTCCCCGGGCACACGTCGGGTTCCCCTCCTGTTACCTCCCGTCATGTCACAGCCCTGCTCAGTAGGTCTTGTCGACCCGCACGCCATCGTCGAAATAGAGGATGCGCACCTTGTCGCCGTTCATGAATACCATGGCCGGATCGTAATCCTGAATGACGTTGATCAGCCCGTTCTGTTCGTTGCGAATGAGCAGTTCCACCAGCTTGTTCTCCACCACTGTGCCGCCGGATTGATACTGCTGCGCCGCAGCGGCGCCCGCCAGGGCCCCGACGGCAGTGGCGATTTCCCGACCATGGCCGCCACCGAACTGGTTGCCAAGCAGGCCACCCAGCACGGCGCCGCCCAGGGTTTTCCAGCCTGAACGCTCGGATTCCAGAATCTGACGCTGGGTGATGTTGCGCACAGTTTCAACCTGGCCAAACACCACCTGATTCACGGGCCTGGCGGTATTGCGCTCGTAGACCTGGGCCCAGGCGGGCGCAGTGACAAAGCAGAACAAGCTGGATACTATCAGGATAATGGCCTTCATCTATGAACCTCGTTGCCTTATGTCTCGCTATCTTACCCAATTGGATGATGAGCTGTGCTGGTTTCCCGACCCCGAGCACGCCCTGGATGAACCCAACGGCCTGCTGGCGATCGGTGGCGATCTCTCCCCCGCCCGTTTGCTGGCAGCTTACCACAAGGGGATCTTCCCGTGGAACGAACCCCACCAGCCGCTGCTGTGGTGGTCACCCGACCCCAGAGGCGTAGTGCAGCCGACGCAACTGCACATCGGCCGCAGCCTGCGCAAATTTATCCGCCGAACCCCATTCGATATTTCCATCGATCGCGCCTTTAATGAGGTGATAGCGGCCTGCGCCGCCCCCCGTCGCAGTGCCAGTGGAACCTGGATAAGCACACCCATGATCGACGCCTATCGACAGCTGCACCGCCTTGGCCATGCCCACTCCATCGAGATCTGGCAGGATGGCCGGCTGCAGGCCGGCCTCTACGGCCTCTCCCTCGGCCGGGTGTTCTGTGGCGAGTCCATGTTCAGTCGCATCGACAACGGCGCCAAGCTGGCCATGGTAGCCCTCTGCCAGCACTTTGCCCGGCATGACGGGGCCCTGATCGATTGCCAGATGCAGAACGACTTTCTGGCCACCATGGGAATAGAGGAGTGGCCGAGAAGCAAATTCCTGACGACGCTGACCCAGCTGAGCCGGCAACCACTGGCGGCCGGCTGCTGGCAGGCGGGGAGCATGACACTATGACCGAAGAAGTGATCCTCAAGGTAGGACTGACCCCCAAGCATCAATGCAGCTATCTGGGTCATGAACAGGAACAGCTGCTGGTATTGATGGATCACAGCCTGCTCAACGCCAGCGGTTACGAGCGCCTGCTGACGGCCGGCTTCCGCCGCAGTGGCAACGACATCTATCGCCCCCACTGCCCATCCTGCAATGCCTGCCAATCCCTACGCATTCACAGCGAACGGTTCGTGCCCAGCCGCAGCCAAAAGCGGATCCGCCAGCTCAACCGGGATATCGAGCTGGTGCTGAGCTACGATGACAAGCCCGAATACTATCAGCTCTATGAACGCTACATTCGCGAACGCCATCATGATGGCAGCATGTATCCCCCCAGCCGCACCCAGTACAAGGGCTTCCTGCACTGTGACTGGATGCCTCCCCTCTATCTGGAAATGCGCAAGGATAATCGACTGATCGGGGTCGCTACTACGGATCTGCTGCCCCATTCCCTCAGCGCCATGTACACCTTCTTCGACCCGGCCCATGCCGATCGCTCACTCGGTACCTTTGCCATTCTGAGCCAGTTGGAACTGGCCAGGCGTACCGGCCGCAGCTGGCTGTATCTGGGCTACTTGGTGGAGGAGTGCCGCAAGATGAATTACAAGAGCCAGTACCTGCCTCATGAGCGCCTGATACAGGGAGAATGGAAAAATATCGACAGCAAGCCCGAGTAAACTTTACACATAGCCTTAAATCCGGCATGATCCAGCGGATTTTTGTTGTGGCTTATCAAGAGGATTCAATGGCTAAAGAAGACAGTATTGAGATGCAGGGCACTATTCTCGAAACCCTGCCCAATACCATGTTCCGTGTGGAACTGGAAAATGGTCACGTGGTTATCGCTCATATTTCCGGCAAGATGCGCAAAAACTACATCCGTATCCTGACTGGAGACAAAGTAACGGTAGCTCTGACTCCGTACGATCTCTCCAAGGGACGTATTGTTTTCCGCTCTCGCTAAGCCAGGAATTCAGCAAAAAACCCCAACCTTTCGGTTGGGGTTTTTTGTGGTCTTTCAACTGTTCAATGCTTAGTGGGAAACGGCTTCAACATTGACCTGATAGTCAAAGCTGAGGCTGTCGTTTATCAACTCAACCTTCACAACCCCCCCATCGACCAGCGCCCCGAACAGGATCTCGTTGGCCAGGGGTTTCTTGAGGTGTTCCTGGATGACCCGCCCCATGGGTCTTGCCCCCATGGCCCTGTCATACCCTTTCTCGGCCAGCCAGTGGCGGACACCCTCGGACACTTCAAGGGATACCCCTTTCGCATCCAGCTGAACCTGCAACTCGACGATGAACTTGTCGACCACCTGATGGATGATCTGCATGTCCAGATGGTTGAACCAGATGATGTGATCAAGCCGGTTGCGAAACTCCGGACTGAACGTCTTGTTGATCACCGCCATGGCATCGTGGCTCATATCCTGCTGCTGGAAGCCGATTGACTTGCGCTGGGTCTCCTGTACCCCCGCGTTGGTGGTCATCACCAGGATCACGTTGCGAAAATCCGCCTTGCGCCCGTTGTTGTCAGTCAGGGTGCCGTTGTCCATCACCTGCAACAGCAGATTGAACACGTCCGGATGCGCTTTTTCGATCTCGTCCAGCAGTACCACTGAGTGCGGATGCTTGAGGACAGAGTCGGTCAGCAGGCCTCCCTGCTCGAACCCCACATAACCGGGAGGCGCCCCGATCAGACGAGAGACGGTGTGGCGCTCCATGTACTCGGACATATCAAAGCGCAGCACCTCCACGCCAAGCGCCTTGCCGAGCTGCTGGGTGACCTCGGTCTTGCCTACCCCGGTCGGGCCGGCAAACAGGAAGCAGCCCACAGGGCGACGCTCATTGCCCAGCCCCGAGCGGGAGAGGCGAATGGAGTCTGTCAGTACCTCGATGGCCTTGTCCTGGCCAAAGACCACCATCTTGAGATTGCGCTCCAGGTTCTTCAGCACTTCCTTGTCGGAAGAGGAAACTGATTTCTCCGGGATGCGGGCAATCTTGGCGACGATGGTTTCGATCTCCTGCACATTGATCACTTTCTTGCGCTTGCTCACCGGTAGCAAGCGTTGACCCGCCCCGGCCTCGTCAATCACGTCGATCGCCTTGTCCGGCAGATGGCGGTCATTGATGTACTTGGCGGAGAGCTCCACCGCGGCACGGATGGCCTTGACGGTGTAACGTACCCCGTGGTGCGCCTCATAGCGGCTCTTGAGGCCCATCAGGATGCGGGTAGTGTCATCCACGCTGGGCTCGACAATGTCGATCTTCTGGAAGCGACGCGCCAGGGCGCGGTCTTTTTCAAAGATCTGGGAGTATTCCTGGTAGGTGGTAGAGCCGACGCAACGCAGCAAGCCATTGGAGAGCAGCGGCTTGATGAGGTTGGCCGCATCCAGCTGACCACCGGAGGCAGCCCCCGCCCCTATGATGGTGTGGATCTCGTCGATGAACAGGATGGCCCCTTCCTGCCGTTCGATCTGCTTGAGCAGCACCTTGAGGCGCTTCTCGAAGTCACCGCGATATTTGGTCCCCGCCAGCAGCGACCCCATATCCAGGGAGTAGATGGTACTGCCCGCAATCACCTCGGGCACATCACCCTTGACGATACGATAGGCCAGCCCTTCCGCGATGGCTGTCTTGCCCACCCCGGCTTCGCCCACCAGCAAGGGGTTGTTCTTGCGACGGCGGCAGAGCACCTGAATGGTACGGTTGAGCTCCTGATCGCGCCCGATGAGGGGATCGATACGCCCTTCCAGTACCAGCTGATTGAGGTTGGTGGCAAAGCTCTCAATCTGGGCAGCAGAGACCTCGTCGTCAGACTCGACGTTGTTGCTGCTGTTGTCCGGTTTGCTGTCTTTGCGTACTCCATGGGAGAGGAAGTTGACCACATCCAGCCGGCTGATCTCGGCCTTTTTCAGAAAGTAAGCAGCCTGGGACTCCTGCTCGCTGAAGATGGCAACCAGCACGTTGGCTCCACTGACCTCGGTGTTGCCGGAGGACTGAACGTGGAACACGGCGCGTTGCAGCACGCGCTGGAAGCCCAGTGTGGGCTGGGTCTCGCGGTCTTCATCATCACGGGGGATAAGCGGGGTTGTTTGACTGATGAATGCGCTGATCTCTTTGCGCATCTGCTCCACGTCAGCACCACAAGAACTCAGCGCCTCATTGGCTGAGCTGTTATCCAGCAGGGCTAACAACAGGTGCTCGACGGTCATGAATTCGTGGCGCTCGTCACGGGCCAGTTTGAAAGCCTCGTTCAGCGTCTTTTCTAGATCTTTATTCAACATAGGCACCTCCCCTAGTACAGCAACAATGTGGTGTCGTCATCGCCATCAAGTCATCAGATTCAAGCCTTTTCCATGGTACAGAGCAGTGGATGTTCGTTGTTACGTGCATAGGTGTTGACCTGGACCACTTTGGTTTCGGCAATCTCGGCGGTGAATGTGCCACAGACTCCCTTACCACTATAATGCACGCTCAGCATCACCTGAGTGGCCTTGTCCAAATCCATACCAAAGAACTTTTGCAGCACCTCCACCACGAACTCCATCGGTGTGTAGTCGTCGTTGTTCAGAACGACCTTGTACATGGGTGGCGGTTGCAGCTTGGTTTTCTCTGCCTCTGCAATCTCTTCATTAGCAAAGAGTTCTTTCTGCTTGCTCATAGTCGCGCTTTGGTACCTCTAGATTACTACCGCCTAACACAAGATTGGTCAATAGACTTGTTAACCAGATCACATCAGTTGTTAACAACTCCTTGACTCGCTCAAAAGTTAGACTAGATTGGTTACTTGCTAATCGGCGCCCGTCTGCTATGGGCTATGTTACTAGTTATAAAGGGCTGGCGCAGGTTACTCAACGACTTCAAGGTAATCAATAAAAGGATGTAGATGTATGGCAACCGGAACAGTCAAGTGGTTTAACAACGCAAAAGGATTTGGGTTTATCTGTCCGGAAGGAGGTGGCGAGGATATTTTCGCCCACTACTCCACGATACAAATGGAAGGCTACAAGACGTTGAAAGCAGGTCAAGCAGTCAACTTCGAGCTGCAGCAGGGGCCGAAAGGCAATCATGCCTCTGTCATTGTGCCAAACGAAGCACAGAACATGTAAGAGTCGAACTGGATAAATAAAAAAACCGGCAACCTTGCGGCTTGCCGGTTTTTTTATTGCTGCGAGCCAGAGGAGAAGTGCATTCTCCTGGCGGGTCAGTCAGGCAAAGATCATTTTGCGTTGTCGTGATAGTCCTGACAGGCGCTCAGGGTGTTTTCCATCAGGCTGGCTACCGTCATGGGGCCTACTCCACCCGGTACGGGCGTGATGAAGGATGCGTGGTTGCGGGCAGTCTCAAACTCCACGTCACCGACCAAAGAGCCATCCGCCAACCGATTGATACCCACGTCGATCACCAGTGCCCCCGGCTTGACCCACTCACCCGGGATGAAATTGGGTTTGCCAACGGCGACCACCAGCAGGTCGGCACGGCGAACCTGCTCTTCCAGATCCTGAGTGAAACGGTGGCAGGTAGTGGTAGTGCAACCGGCCAACAGCAGCTCCAGCGTCATCGGCCGGCCAACGATGTTGGACGCACCGACCACCACCGCATGCAAGCCGTGTGTCTTGACCCCGGTCGTTTCAATCAAGGTCATGATGCCCTTGGGCGTGCAGGGACGCAGTGCCGGAATACGCTGTGCCAGCCGACCCACGTTGTAGGGGTGGAAACCATCCACATCCTTGTCGGGGCGAATACGCTCCAATACCTGAGTCGTATCGCAGTGAGCCGGCAAGGGGAGCTGCACCAGAATACCGTCAACGTCTGCGTCTTCATTCAGCTTATCGATCAGTGCCAACAACTCTTCCTGGCTTGCCGTCGCATCCAGATCGTAAGAGCGGGAGATAAAGCCCACCTCTTCACAGGCACGCCGCTTGCTGCCGACATAGACCTGAGAGGCAGGATCTACCCCGACCAGGATCACCGCCAGACCCGGCGCCCGTTTTCCTTGTGCCAACCGCTGTTGGACTTGCGCTGCGACCTGATTGCGAATCGTTTGCGCAACCTGTTTTCCATCAATGATTTTGGCAGACATCGTTCTTCACTCACCATGTGTTCAACTGCCGCGCATTGTCGCATTTTTTTGCCACGGGTGTTAGCGGCTCTCGCATGGAGGGCAATAAGTAGGCATTTGAATTCATTGGTGGAAAAATTCGTTGACGCTGGCTTTCCCGCTTGGGTATGATGCCGGCCCGTTGCCCAGTACAGCCGCTGTCGCTATGCTGGAGACGAGATTTTCGGTGATTAGCGCAGCCCGGTAGCGCATCTGGTTTGGGACCAGAGGGTCAAAGGTTCGAATCCTTTATCACCGACCAGGTTTTTCGACATGCCGTCAGGTTTGTCGAGGCAATGCGCCCTTAGCTCAGTCGGATAGAGCAACGGCCTTCTAAGCCGTGGGTCGCAGGTTCGAATCCTGCAGGGCGCGCCATTGATGATATGCATCTCCCCAATGCAGGCATTGATGGTTATCTTCAGTGGTGGCTGTAGCTCAGTTGGTAGAGTCCCGGATTGTGATTCCGGTTGTCGTGGGTTCGAGCCCCATCAGCCACCCCATTATCTCCTTGCAGAAGACATCCAGTCTTATCTATTTAAATCCGGTAGAAATAAACCCCTTTTTTCATCCGGGTGGTTCACTGCAAGATGTCTGCAATAGGTTTCATTAGTGCTCATTCCAAGTGGCATCAACGTCGGTACGGGTGGTCTGAGTGGCGTATAACAACGTCACGACCTGCACGCCAGATACGACTGTTTGTTGCGCCTCGAGAAAAACCACCAAGAACAAACGATTGTGCTCAATGACGAGCAAATTCGCCTGCTCGAACGCTTCAGTCCCGAGTTCATAGAACACTATATTGAGGTTCACTACACCGGAGAGCTGATGGCAGTCGACACCTTCGCTCAAGGGGATTGGTGAGGTGTACCTGCAAGCTGTATAGGTTGCTACAACCAACACACCTGAGGACGACGCTACCGCTGCAAGCAGCCGGTGACCCCGGTCCATGCGCTCAATGAAACACACAGCTGCTCTTCGAAGTCCATAGGCGCAGTTTTATACTGTCTCGTAAGTTCTAGCAGTGTCCTTACCATCATCCCTACGATCTGTTCCTGCACCTGAAAGGGATTCGCCACCGGAAAACCAAGGTGCATAGGCCACAAAGCAACAGCTTTATCGAGCGGTTACATCAACCTCTGCTCGATGAGCGCTGCCCGGACGAACCGGTGGAGCAGATGCAAACAGGCCTGGACAGCTACCTAGAACACGACAACAACCAGTGATCTCGTCAGGGCCTAATGATGGAGGGACAGTCCCCCTTATTACATGTTCAAGAAGGCTATGAAATTGGTACCGAAGAAGATGTGTAGTGGTCAACTAAATCCGGACACACAGTTAAGCCGATTCTCGGCCTCTGCTGGCGGTATCCCGTCATTGTATTGATGTGGACGCCGCCAGTTGTAGTAATCCATCAGGTAATAACTAATATCCCGCTTCGCTTCCCGCAGGCTCATGTATCCCGTTGCCGGGAGCCACTCTGACTTCAGGCTTCTGAACAACCGCTCCATCGGGGCGTTATCCCAGCAGTTTCCACGCCGACTCATACTCTGGGTCATGCGATAGCGCCACAGTCGTTGCCGATATGCCCGACTGCCATATTGGCTGCCCTGGTCGGAGTGAAACAGCACGCCGGGCGGACAACCCCGCTGCTTATACGCAATCTCAAGTGCTTTCACGGCCAGCTCGGCATCTGGTTTATCTGACATCGCCCACCCCACAACCCGCCGGGTATGCAGGCCAAGCACCGCTGCCAAGTAATGCCAACGGCCACCTGCCCAGACGTAGGTGATATCGCCACACCACACCTGATTGGGTTGCTGGACATCAAATTTGCGGGCCAGCAGATTGGGAATGTCCGGTCGTTCAGACTGTGCCACCTTATAACGGTGTGCGCCCGGCTGCTTGGATGCCAGCCCGGCCTCCTTCATCAAGTTACGTATTTTGAATCGGCCAATCTGATACCCCAACTCCCGCATCATCGACATCAAGGCCCGGCTGCCTGCCGAGTCCCTGCTCGCTTTGAACAACCGGCGCAACTCACTACGCTGCTGCATACGCTCATGGTTAATCGTCCGCCTGCGAGCCAGATAATCGTAAAAACAGGAGGTGGGAACATCGAAAGCGCAGCAGACCAAGGTGATGGGGGCTTGCTCCCTTAATCGGTCTATCAGCGCGTACGTGTGAACTCGTCCGCCATCAAGAGAGCTGTAGCCTTTTTTAGAATGTCCTTTTCACGTTCGAGCCGGTTGATACGGGCCTCCAGCTCCTGGATTTTCTGCTGCTCCGGAGTCAGCGCTTTGCTGATTGGGGTAGTGCCACAGCGTTCGGATTGAAGCTGCTGAACCCAGCGGCGAAGTACGGTTTCACCAACATCCAGTAAGCGGCTGGCTTCTGGGACAGAATATCTCTGGTCGAGCACCAGGGATGCGGCTTCGAGTTTGAATTCAGCAGTAAATGAGCGACATACTCATGTCATTGAACACCTCAGGTCAAGGTGGTGACTGTACCACCTAAAATGGTGTCCGGGATGATTAGACCACTACAATGACGATAAAACAACACCGGCGCTAGGCCGGTGTTATGTAATAGCTACTCGCTTTATCTTATACCTAACACCCTCATAGCACACAGATGATCTCACCCGGTTGAAAACGCTAGCTATAAACTGAAAATTACTTTTCAGTCATCAGATACCATTCATTTTCATCTTTTAATAACTGACTATTTAAATAAAATTTATTGTTTTTAACTTTGATTTTAAACTGTGGTGATGGGGAGTCACAAAAATAGTCTTTCCCATTGACTGATACATTCCATGAAAGCGATATGATACCATTATTATTTATAGCAACATAGTTCCCATCGCAGGAATACATAGAATGCCATGACTTTATCTTTAGAAAGGCTTTATTACCATCAAAATCAAATATATATGTTTGACTAGCCACGCTACCATCAATCAATTCCTCTTGCTTTTGATTTAGGATTAATTTTTTATTAAATACACTAGAAAAAGCCTCTACTGGAAAAACACAAGAAAAAATAAAAATCAAAATCATTGCTTTTTCTGAAAGAAATTTATTCATACATAAACCTATCGCAATCTGGTTTAACACTATATCCCAGAGAATAGTATACATGGCTATTAATTTTTTTGTTTATAGAAAGTGTGTACAAGTGAACACCCTCTTCAGACTTACAAACAAATCCTTTATTCATATCCCCATCAACATTAATAACGTATTGCCCCCCCTCTTTTATTAAACTTGTCCTAGATAGATTTTTTTTATTCAAAAAATAGTATGCAATTGTAATTTCATTTTTAATATTTATACCTGAAACCTCGTATCTATAAACTTTATTGAAGTTAATCTCATCGCTAGAATTTAAATCCTCCCCTTTATTAAGCATATACGAAGAGTCTACTTTCTTGTAACATTTAGAGCCTTCACATTCATCAGCGACCAGCAGTACACCTCCACTATTAATACCACCACTTACAATAAAATTATATTTACCATTAGAATTCTTTACAAATATTCCGGGTTGATAAGAATCGGAAGCATAACTCCCCCACGCGATAGAGCTTATAAAGAAAAACAAAATATATTTCAAAATATTATCTCCCATCAATGGACCAATGCGGAGGGTCACTTACCAACTTAAAGACATTATAACTGGCTCCAACACGGTGCAGGTCATCGCTATTTTTTATCTCAATAAGCTTCCCATTATTCGTTTTAATAAATAGACCTCGAACTCCAGTGATTGTCATATCTATGGCTTTTTTCTCTGTATGTCGAGAGGTTAAAGATGGCTTATATATTATGTTGTATGCTGCTACCATTTTTTTAGCTGCCATGATTGCAGCTTGCTTATCTGGTATGCCATTTTCGTTATTATGTTCCCAATCAATATCAACACCTTGAATCTTTGGTACTTTTTCAGGAGCAAACCCCTCTTTAGCAATTCGCCAACAATAATGCATCAAGTAAGCACGTTCAACTGGCCGATAGGTTGCAGAAATTCTAACTTGCCCACCAGCAGACTCTATCGCAGATATAAACTTCCTTACATTTTTAGAAAATCCAAGTTCAAGGTCATCTATACTCTTGCTTGTTGGATAGCGGCTTACCCATTTTTCGCCACTCAATTCTAAACGAGAGAGTTCTTTTTTAGAGATACCACAGCAGCACTCGTTAATGTACTCCTCCCCCTCAACCATTAATTTCCTCAACCTTGACAATAGTTCTTTCTTTTGGATTTTCTGATCATTGTTACCTTCATTACCATGAAGATTTGAATCTAAGCTACTGTTGCTCTTATAATAATCAACCCCAAATTCATTATCATCTTGTTTACTATAAAGAACATAATCATCATCTTTTCCAACACCTTCAGGACAGAAAATAAAAAGATATATATCCTCCGGTCCATTGAATTTTTCTAGAAGGTCTTTTCTTGATGTGAAGTATTTCTTTACATAATCCAACTGTTCAAGTTCATCCATTAACGCCAAATCTTGTTTGGTTATATTGGTAGAATGAACTTTGTTAATTTGCTGGACCGCAGGTCCAGTAAATTGTATTAAGCCAACCGGATTTTTTTTAGCAATACTTACATCATTTATAATTTCTTTTTTAGGTACAGGTTGATATGATTTTTTAATCCTACCATTTTTATTATATATATATGCACCATTAGTATCTCTAAGTGGTTTAAGAAGAATCACCGAAGAAGTGAATATCCTTGATGTTTCAACAGCCATACAAGCCATTAAAACATTTGCATACTCAATTTTTTTATTCTCACCCCACACTTCAGCACATATATCAACAACTCTACGTCTGAACTCACAAGCTTTTTCGCTTCCTAATGAAACTGTTACTTTCTGTCCCCAAAGCAATCGATAACATGAATTGACTTTTTTATTAATCAATACTAGCAATGGATTAAAATGCCAGACCTCCTTATCAAGCTTTAGCTTGGCAGCACTCTGCATCCACTCCAGCTTATCGATACGCTGTTTCTCGTGACCCACCAAGAGGTCAAAATCAGGCAAGCCAATCTTGGTCATCAGTTTATCTAGCCACAGATAACTGCTGGCCGATGATTTTTCATACCACTCACTGGGATGCTTGACGATTAGTTTGTGAAGTTTTTCTGCATTGCTGCTGTTTTGTAAGGCCGCCTGTATTTCTTCACTGCTAAGCTCACCACTCTTATCAGTATCGAAACTCTTTACCAATTCGGTAAAGAAGCTGGGTGGCGCATCGGGATCCAGATAGCCATCGGAGCCTGAACCATCGACCTTTTTAAAACCAATCTTCAGCCAGTCATGCTGACTTAACAGTTCGACTTGCTCTTTCTTGACATATTTTCCTGACGAAACACAAACCCACTCCTGCTTGGCGGCATCTTTTTCAAACTTTGGTGACTCAACCAACTCTTCCAGGCTCTTGTCACCGGTTGCCACCCAAAGATCTTTATCTTCCTGCTTTTTCTTTTCGTGCAAGACGAGTCCCGCCAGGACCTTGGCATAGGTAGCACCGCCTTTTGTTCCCGCCTTGTTGGCCAGCACATCGTCAAGACGAGGATCCTGGGTGAAAACTTCAAGATGGACTTGATACTTGCTCTTTTTGCCTCCAATCAAAGAGCCTGGCGTTTCCACCAAGCCGAGATAGCCTATGGTCTCACCTGCGGCAATGGCCACGGGAGATGGCAACACATATAGCTCGCCAAGATGAGAAGGTGTACGCGCATTTACCTTGATAAATTCATCTTCGACGCACACCCAGGCCATACCGCAATTACCCGTAGCACCATCTGCATTCGGTGTCACATATTCGCATCTTGCCATCTTGCGCGCCTTGTCACCCACCCAATGGAATTCGAGTTGGTGGACATCATACGTCACTTTTGTTCCTGCGGGCAGAGAAACGCTTCGGTCTCCCGCCATCAGACGGCCTGTAGGCCCATTGAGAACAGGATCCGCACGACCAACCATATTAGTCAACAGTTCCGCCTCTATCTGATCGAATAGCCAAGTAGGCAGGTTGGGTTTAATCACCTCAACAGCGGCCGGACTATTGGCGATCCAGACCGAACTCCCTTGACTGACCACAACACCGGCCTTCTCAGCCTCTTTCATCTGGGTATTGGACAGCTGACTCTTGATGATCACCTTGATGAAGTCATACACCTTGCCCCCGACATTCCCCTTTTGGGATGGCACACTGCTGTCCATTTCCAGCTCGGTATCCTTGGGCAAGGTGAAACGAGGCAAAGCGGCATCAACACGCTGCTGCTCGGCATCGGGATTGGCATGGGGAACGGAATTGCGTGCATTCCACCCCTTCTTCAATACCAGCTTCTCGGTACTTTGGTACTGATCCCAAGGCAGCAGATGCATATAAAGCGAGTAGAAGGTGAACTCGTTTTTCGCCTTGGTCTCTGCATTCACTTCACAATATTCATGCTGTACCAGGCAGAAGCAGTTGGAATAACGCAAGGACTCCCCCTGAAATTCAGAGGTCAGGTAATCCTTCATCATCCGGAAGGCCACCACCTTGCCATCGGCCATGGCTCTGACAGGGTACTTATCCTTGCACCAAGGAGCACTCTTGTCGCTGATATGAATGCCGCCATGCCATTTGTTGTGATTGCCAAGAAGATAGTGACCCGATTGCTCGCCATTGATCAGCGCCGTCAGTGCCTTGGCATCTTTGAACTCTTCCCCTTTGGCTGTGAGGATGGGAAATGCAAACTTCATGCTGTTTCCTTATTCAGAAAAGAGGTAAAACGCACCGGGCTTCTCTTCTTTCAAGAGCGCCTCCATCGCCTTCTCGGTGGGGATGGCCTTGACCAGTTCAACCATCTCGGGAGCCTTGACCACTTCTACCCCCTTGGGCACAACGGGAGCCTTGCCACCCCAGCCAGAGCCAGATCCGGCGCTGCCACCGGCGTTGAGTTTGATGGCGGGGCCCACCAACTTGATGCCGCTCGGGTCAACTTTGACAAAGCTGCCGCCTCCCTTGAGGGTTATTTCAGAACCCGCCTCCAGCACCAACTTGTCGCCCACCTTGATATGCACTTCCTGCCCGGCTTCCACCAGCAGGGACTGCCCCAGCTTCTGGTGCAGGCTGGCATCCACCGTCAGCGAGTAGTCGGCTTTTATCTGGTCGCGCTTCTCACCCTCTACCGTCAGGTGGTCGTTGGCCTTGATGCGGGTCACCCGCTCATTGTCGATATCGGTGTGCTGGTCGTGCTTGATGTGCCAGGCGGCATCATTTTCGATAAGCACGTTCAGGTCTTTCTGGCCGTGGATGTAAATCTCTTCCTGCCCCGCCTGGTCTTCGAAACGCAGCTCGTTGAAACCTTCACCCTGGTGGGTCTCGGTACGCAGCACGGTGCGGGTCTTGTTGGCCGGCAACTCGTAGGGTGGCCGGTTGGTGGCGTGATAAGTGCGACCGGTCACGATGGGCTGATCCGGGTCCCCTTCAAGGAAACTCACGATAACCTCGTGGCCGATGCGCGGGATGGCCATCATGCCGTACTGGCCGCCGGCCCAACCCTGGCTCACCCGCACCCAGCAGGAGCTTTGGTCGTTGGAGCTACCGTAGCGGTCCCACGGGAATTGCAGTTTCACCCGGCCATGCTCGTCGCAGTAAATCTCCTCCCCCTCGGGCCCCACCACCATGGCGATTTGCGGGCCATCCACCATGGGCTTGTGGGGGGCCTCCGGGCTGCCGATGAGTGCCCGCCAGGTGGCGCTGGCTTTCACCACCCCGAATTCGTTGTGGTAGACGGTGGGGCCGCTACCCCCCTCCTCTTCCAGCGCTTGTGGCTGTTCACCGATATGGCGGATATGGACGATTTGCCAGTCGGTATTGAGGCTGCCATTGGGGTGTTCCGTGAGTGAAAAAGTCTGGCCCGGCAGCAGAGCCGCGCTGTTGGACTTCCCACTGCCCGCCACTGCGTCATTGCGCAGCGCATCGAGCCTGTGCTGGGCAAAGGCCTTGCCGCTCGGGTCTTCTTTGTAGCGACCCGGATAGTCGAAATGCTGGTAGGTATCGCGCTGGTGTTCGAGCTCAGCTCCCACCTTCTTATGGGAAAGACCATAGGCCGGGGTCTTGAAGCTGTAGTCCTTGAGCTCCACATCCGAAGGGCGCACCGCCTCCCGGTAGTGGAACTGGCGCACATAGGGGCCCTGCTCCAGCGAACGGTTGCCGAGATTGAAGAAGAGCTCGGGGCCGGCGGTCAGGGCGGCCGCGTCATCGGCAAACACAATACGGTGCTTGCCCGCTTCAAACTCGTGGAAATAGAACACCCCCTCTTCGGCGGCGAGTCGGTTCACGAAGTCGAGGTCGGTTTCCCGGTACTGAACGCAGTATTCCCGTTTGGCATGCTCGTTTTTCAGGGCAAAGGCGTAGTCGGTGATGCCGTGCTCTTGCAGCAGGATGGAGAGGATTTCATCGGGCTTCTGCACCTGGAAGATGCGGGAGTTCTGGCGCAAAGAGAGACGCCACAGGGCCGGCAGCACCATGAGCTGATAGCGGGTGCGGCGAAAGCCGCTGTCACCCTGCGCGAAGTCACTGACCACCCCGCACACCCGACGTTGCAGCTCGCCGTTGTACCACACCAGCAGCTCGCACGGCTGGTCCAACACGGCGCCAAAGTCGATGTCGGGCTGGGCACTTGCCAGCTCCAGGCGCAGGTTGAACGGCCGGTTCAACGCCTCATCCAGCGCAAATTCGGCCACCACGAAGGTGCTCTCGGGCAGGGCCCCCACCTTGACGGTAAATTGTAATCCTGTGCTGTCTGCCATGAAGCGCTCCTTAACCTGCCTGTCCGCTACCTGAACCAATCACCACGCCGCCGCAGCCGACGGCGGTACCGGTCACGGCGATGGGCTTGCCGTTGACCAGCACAGAGCCGACGCCGCCCGAGATGCTGCGCGGATGGGGTGGATTGTTGGGTTTGTCGTGAGGGGCCAGCGGATCGCCTTGGCGGGCCACCGGTTTGCCATCGAGGAACACATCGGGGCTGGCGGCAATCACGGGAGATGGGTGGAAACCATCGTGGTCGGTGCCGATGTCACCGAGCAATGCAATAGAAGGACACATCTGGATTCTCCGTGGGGCAACCATGGTGCAAGCGCAGCCTGGTGCAGAGACAGTTGGAACAGCGACCCAGCAGCCTCCGTGCCATGGCAAAGTCGCAAACAATTACATTAAAAATCAGCTAATTACGATTCAATCTCGTTGAGTCTGACCAATCTGCTGCAATCCATTGCGCAAGACAGGGCAAGTTTCCCGGCAAACCTTGCCTTGCCAGTCAAATTCACCATGCCTTGCGCAACTCTTTGCTCATACCAGCATTTTCAGCTGCCAGAAGCGCCCTGTTGCAGCTGATAGAGGCGGATGTTGAGCGCTTTCAGATCATTTTCCAGGCTCTTGAGCTCGGCAGCCGTGATGGGCTCCTGGGAGGCTTTTCTCGCCTCCAGTTCATCCAGGCGCAGACTGAACGGGATGTTCTGCATCAGGTTCTTCTGCACTTCGTAGAGCTGGGATTTGAGGTAGGAGATGGTCACCGTCTTGCGCTGGCGCTCCAGCTCCAGCAGCTGATCAAGCAGGGCATCCACCCCGGCGCGGGCATCCAGATAGGTGGGCACGCTGATGACATCCCCCTGCTGACTGCCAAGCTGCGTCTGCCACTGCTTGTCCAGCGCCTTGACCGCCAGCGAGTCGGGATAGAGCATCTGTAACGAGTTGCGCAGTCCCTCGCCGTAGCGATACCAGTAGAGCGGCGACGTCTGCTCGAGCCGGGTCAACTGGTTCTGGTAGCGGGCCACCAGATCGCTCTCCATGTTCTGCAGAGTCTGCTCCCCCAGCACGATGCGTGCCTGGCGAATGTCGTCGTAGCTGAGGGCTCGGGGCAGCTCGGCGGCCGGCTGTACCAGGCGCTGGGCCGCCACGGTTTTCTCCTGCTGATGTTGCTGCCAGCCGAGCCACCCCATCACCGGCAGGGCGCAGCTGAGCAGGCCGCAGCCAAACCAGAACCAGGCGGGACGCTGCCGGCGGTGCTGCTCAATCTTCAGCACGGTGGGCTTGACCTGCCCCTTCTCGCGCCCCACCAGAATGCTGCCCTGGGGCAGGTGCGGGGTCGATGCCGAGACCGTGCCACCGTGATCACTCTCCATGTCGGACTTAAAGAACACCATGGGCGGGATCTGCAGATCCTCCTTGAGGCCCGGCTCGTCGGAGACGATGACGATCTCGGTCTCATCGAACAGGTGGGTATACCCCTCGATGAAGTGCACCAGGTTTTCAACTCGGGGAATGCGGCTCAGATCCGCATTGTGCAGCTTCTCGCTGATGAGCTGCAGCGCCCGCTCGCAGCGATAGATCAGCCGCTTGTCCTCGTGGCTGATCTGGTACTGGCGAATGACGTCGCTGATACGGGCGATGAACCAGTCGAGCATCTCGATACGGGCCCGCTCCTGATGGACCGGCGGCCAGAAGCTCTCCCACTGGGTGACGATGAGGTTGGCGAGAAACTCGCATCCTTCGGTAAAACCGCTCAGCCCCTGCAGGCGCGAACGGGCCAGGGTGAAATAGATGGCGGTCTGCAGATCCACCCCGTGTTTTTCGAAGATAAGGCTGGCGAGCTGATGGATCCGCTGCCAGTCCACCTCAGGGCGCGATGCGTGGCTGAGCTTGTTGATCTCGGCCCGCAGCGCCTCGTACTCCGGCAACATCCTGGGGTCGCGCCCCACTTTCAGGGCCTGCTGACCTTGTTGATTCTGTGACATATGAACTTCCAACGCAGGAAGGGGGCACAACGTGCCCCCGACGCGATCAATAGAGGGATTCGGGCAGTCTGAACTGGCTGAACAGGCCGCCGGTGAAGGGGTTTTGCGCGCTGTCGGTGTAGACGCGATAGGTCATGGCCCCCTGATCCACCGGGAAGCGCACATCGAAGGTGGCGTCATTGACCTGGGTCAGCTCCCCCTTGTCCATCAGACGGAACATGGCCCAGGGGCCGACGAAGCCTTCACTGCGCGGTGAACGCTCGCGGGCGGCCGGCACCAGGGTGATCTTGCTCTCGGCCCCGTCGCGCATGGTGTTGGGCCACACCAGCGGGATCTTGGTACGACGGCCGTGGGCGTATTCCAGCAGCTGGCCATCCAGGTTCAGCACGCTGCGCCGCTTGTTGGCGGTGAGCTCGATGGGCTCGAGGGCGAACTGCACCTCCAGGTTGCCCTGCTGGCTGAAGAAGATCTGGCGGATGCGGGCAGCACGGTCCAGCTGCTTGACCAGCTCGGCCTGGATGGGCGAGCTGAACTCCCCTTCCATCAGGCCGCTCTCCACCATGGGTTTGAGGTTGACCTGATAGAAGCTGTCCAGCGTCCCGCCCGGCGCAAAGAAGCGCTCCATCTCGGAGAGGGGCACGTCCTTGTTCGAGCTCGGATCAAACGGATAACGGCCGGCCAGCTGGCTGTTGAAGGGCGCCAGCACCTTGTCCTGCCACTCCTGGTTGAGGGAGGACATGGCCAGGTCGATCACCAGCCGCGAGCTCTGCTCGGAGAGTTGACCCACCCAGCGATCGAGCGGGGCCGGCAGGCTGCGGGCATATTGCTGCAGCGCGAACACCGGATCGGCGTACTTGTTGGTCATGCGCAGCTGCACCGCTTTCAAGGCGGACTGGCCCGGCTCGGTGGCGTTGACGATGAGCTCCAGGTAGTGCTGCAGCTCCACCAGCTTCTGGTTAACCTCCTGAATGAGCGGCCCCTGCTCACCACGTCCAGCCAATACTCCATTAGTGGCCATAAAGGGGCGACCGATGCGAGCGCTGATGGCCTGGGCCGGGTCCCCTTCCACATCGGAGATCTTGCGAATGCGGGTGTTGTCATCCAGCGAGGCCAGTACCCGCTGGAACGGCTGATCGTTGCCGGTGATGGCAGCGAGCACGTCCAGCGCCTGCTCCGGGCTCTCCAGGGTCTGCACGTCCAGATTGGTCAGCAGTTTTTGCCACTGGTTGACGTAATCGGTGACATAGCGGTCGTTGACCTGACGGGTGATCTCCTTGCGATCCGCCTCGCTCAGCTGGCTCAGCTTGCGCTGGCCCAGCACCCAGGCATCCATCGCGGTGAGATCGATGAGGGCCTTGTCTTGTTTCAGGAAGAAGTCGTTGAAACCGGGCCAGGTCAGCAGCCGCGGCACCTGGCCGGCGTTGTCGCTGCGCAAGGCAAACACGGTGTCGAAGGTGGGGCCCACCTCGTCACGCACGTTGAGATCCGGCGGCAGCACGTCGTTCGCCTTCACCACCAGGTTCTGGTAGACCCGCTGATACATGGGCAGCTTGCCGAGCTCGCGCTGGGCACCGTAGACCGGCTCCTTGAAGGGCACGAAGGCGGTGATGGCGGCCTGATCCCGCTCTGCCCTGGCGCCATACCAGTTGGTGTGATCGAGGGCATAATCCAGGTGCCCCATCAGTTGTTCCTGTACCGCCCCCTGCCCCGGGAAGGCCTTCTGCCAGCGGCTCGCCATGTACTGCGCCACCAGCTCCTTGTTGCGACCGGACGCATCGTCCAGCATCCGCATCACACGCAGGATGGCAAGCTTCTCCTCGCTCCCCGCAGGTGCCTGGTTGAGATCCGCCAGCAACCCCTGCATCTGGGCCGGCAGGAAGCGCAGGCTCAGCAGTTGCAGGTAGGAACCCTCCACATAAGGACCAATTTCGTCCCCCTGGTAGAGGCCGAGATCGGCCACCAGCGGCATGCGCTCGCGGTAGTTGCCAAAGGAGAGGGTCGCCTCGCGAATGAGGTTGAGGCGCGGCAGCTGGCTCACCCCGAAGGCGTGGGCATCAGCCACCTCGTTGGTCTCCATGAAAGCCTGGGCCTTGGTCAGTACGTTGCGGCCCGCCTCCTCGTTGACCCGGTAGAAGTAGTGCCAGCCACCGATGAGGGCTGCCGAGAAGAGCGACAGGCAGCCAATGCCAATGGCCATGCGGCGACGGCGATAGAGGGTGTGCAACCGGTTCTCGCCGGCCAGATGGGCCTCCGGGAAGATGATGGAGGAGAAGAGCTGGCGCACGAAATAGGTGTTGGACTCCCCACGCAGAGCCGAGTGGATGGGCTCTGGCAGGTTGTAGCGGCGGGAGGCCGCCTGGGCAAACGCATCGAACGGCACCCCCTGCTGATAGACGGAGCTGACATAGACCCCGCGTACCAAGAGCGGCTTGCTCTCCTCGATGGCCAGGGTCTCGGCCAGCAGGCTGGTCACGTAATCCTTGAGTCCCGCCAGCTGGCGCACGAACGAGAACAGCGCGTTGCGCTGGGCAGCATCGAGCCGGCTCAGCATCAGCTCGGGCAGATTCTGGTTGAGGTTGTCCACCCACTGATCCCAGAACAGGGCCAGATCCTGCTGCCAGTCGGCGCCCGGCTTGAAGGTCACCCCCAGCACGGCCTCGCGGGCCTCCTTGTCGAGCTGCTGGTAGATCACGTCAAAGCCGCGCAGCAAATCGAGCTTGGTGAAGGTGACATAGAGCGGCAACCGGGTATTCATGGTGGCCGACACCTCCTGCAGACGCGAGCGCATCAGCTGGGCATAAGCCTTGCGCTCGGCCACGCTGGCGTGGGAGAGCCAGGCCAGATCCACGGTCAGCACCAGGCCATTGAGGGGCTGACGACGGCGGTGTTCATTGAGCCAGCCGAGCAGGTGCAGCCAGAGCCGCTCATGCTTGCGGGCCTGGGGATCCAGTTCGGCTTCGCTCTGGGAGAGCAGCACCCCGGCCGGATCCAGCATCACCGCCTGTTCCCCCAGCCAGCAATCCACCAGCTGATCCTGCGCCACGTCGCGCAGCTCGGTGTCGAGCCTCGGGTTGAGCTTGTTGGCCGGGTTGGCACGGTGAATGAGGCTGCTCTTGCCGCTGCCGGGCAACCCCAGCACCAGATACCAGGGCATGGCGTAGAGCGCCCCCTTGCCCAGATGGGTATTCAGCGCCTGCAACCAGCGATCGAGGAACAGCGCCTGCCTGTCGATGAGCCCCTTGACCGGGTCCTGCTCCAGCACCTGTTCGTGCTGACGCTCGGCCTTGAGCTGCTGCATCTTGCGCCACACCCGCCAAGAGACCACTCCCAGCAGCAGCCAGAGCCAGAGCAGGGTGAACACCACCCGCCCCCACAGCGGCTCGAACGGCTTGGCGCCGCGCACCTCGAGACGAGGGCCGAGCCACCACACCAGGATGAGGGCGAGCACCCAGAGCACAGCACCGAGCAGGGGCCAGGAGGGTTTCAATTTCGGCAGCTGTTGCCGCAGAAAAGTAAAAATGGTTTTGAACATAAAATGTGATCCAACTCCGACTCAATGACTCATTTCGGCACTCATTTCGACAACGGCGCCGCCAGGCTCTCCAGGCGGTTGACCAACCCGGGCTCCCAATGCGACAACCCGAGGCGACTGGCCTCTTGCCACAAGTGTTGATAGTGCTGGCGCGCAAGCGCCTCCATGCCTTCCTGCGCCAACAGCTCCGCCTGCACCAGCAAGGCGTGGAAGCGATCTCTTGGCTCTTTCAACTGCGCAATCCGCTCATCGAGCAGGGCGAGCGCCGCCGCGACCCCCTGCTCGCCATGGCGCAGGGCGACCTCCTCGGCCAGCCCTGTTTCGCCACTGCCGACACTGCCGCCCTTGGCCGGTTGCAGCCAGCGGCTGCACTCGGGGGAGAGGAACGGCGTGCCGTCGCTGAAGGCGAGTTCCCGCAGGGCCGGCAGGCGCTGCAGAAAAGTCCCGAGCTCCTCGGCGATCGCCTGGGCCACCGCCCCAAAACCGAGTTTCTGGGCCACCTCGGCCGAGAGCCTATGCCCCTCGAACCAGTAAGGGGCCAGGGTCAGGCTCTGCTCGATGCGCTGCCAGAGCCCTTGATCAGGGGCGTTCATGGCGGCGCGGTACTCGTCCACCATGTCCGCCGACATGGGCGCCAGCGGGGTTTTATTGCCTGCCCCGCTCATGGGGACCGCCGTGATCCCGGCCCAGACGGCATGACGGCGCAGTCGATAGCCCACTGCCGCCTCCGGCTGGCGCTCGATCAGGAGCTCCGCCACCTTGAGCTGAGTCTGGCGCCAGGCGCGATCGTTGGAGCTGTCGACGTCGACGCCGGCACTGCCGCCACCGCCGCTGAGCACCATGGCGCCGGCACCGCTGGCGGTCGACGCCACCGAGGCCGGGGAGCCCGCTGCCGCCGCGCCGCTGCTCTGGGGCTGCCCAGCAGCATCAGCCTGCGCCTGTGCCACCTGCTGGCGCTGGGCCCGCTTCAGTCCCATCACCAGCGGGTCGAGCAGCTCCCCCTTGTCGGGACACTGCGCCAGCCAGACCCGCTCCAGCTGTTCGGCCTGGGCCAGCAACTGGGCCAGCTCGGCCGCCGAGGCGCTCTCGCAGATGCGCGGCAGGCCCCCTTCGAAGCGCTTGACGATCTGCACCATCAGCCGCTGTTTCTGGCTGGCATTGCCGGGCCAGGCCAGCAGCCAGTAAGCCTGGATCCAGGCCTCCAGCAGACTGATCGCCGCCCCCAGCGGGGTCGCCTTGGCCGGGTGCTGCAGGCAGCGCAGCAACTGGGCCAGCACCCGCATATCCTTGGTGCGGCTCTCCAGCAAGCCGAGGCAGGCCTCGGCCACCGCATTGAGATCGACCTGGCTGTGAGCGAGGGAGCCCAGCTTGACCAGCTCGGTCTCCACATAGTCCCAGCGCGGCTCGTCGGCCAGCACCGCGCCTCTGATCTGTTCATCCGGCAGGCTGGTGAGCAGGCGTGCACACCAGGGGTGTTGATAGCTCATCGCCCCTCCTACCAGCGGCACTGCTGACGCAGCGGTGCCAGCGCCTCTTTCAGGCCGCTCAGGTCGACCCGCAAGAGGGCACCGTTGTCGGCCCGCACCTGCAGTTCGCGATGGCCCAGCCAGCGTTTGAGCTCCTCGATGGCGGGCAGACCGCGGCCATATTCCAGCAACAGACCCTGATCCCGAATAAACCAGCTCTGGGAGCCGGCACTCGGCTGACCATCCAGCTCGACCTGCACCTTCTCGCCGCTCCAGGGCTGATCCAGCCGCAGCCGGATATGGGTGATGCTGTCGACGCAGCCGATGGAGAGCGTCGCGCCGCGCAGCGCCGGACGGGTCAGTGTTTCACTGCCACGCGTTTCATCGCTTTGCAGGAGGAAGGGGGCGCTCGCTGGCGTGCGGGCCTGCTCCTGGGCCCAGATGGCCTGCCAGGCCGCCGATTTGGGGGAATCCCCTTCGGTGGCACTGGCCGCGCCATTGCCGATGGCGTCGTAGCAGGCGAGTCGCACCAGCGGTGAGGGCTCCTGCCGGCAGGCCTGCCAGCGCGCCATGTCCAGCGGTGCCTCGGCCGCACTGGTGGCCAGCAGCAGAGGCAATAGGGCGATGAGGCTCATCAGTTCACCTCCAGTTTCTGGCACTTGTGATCCAGGGTGCGCTTGGGAATGTTGAGACTCTCGGCCACCAACATCCGGTTGCCGTGGAAGTGGCGCAGGCGCGCCTCGATGACGGAGGCCTCGTACTGCTGCATGGCCCGGCGCAGATCGCGGATGTGGTTGTAATCGTCCATGTAGCCGGGCAACTCGACACAGACCCGCTCACGCAACTCGGGCGGCAGCGACTCCAGCCCCACCTCCTCCCCGGAGCGGGTATGGGCGCAGGCCACCTCCAGCAGATTGCGCAGCTCGCGCACGTTGCCGGGGAAGTCATAGGTCTGCAGCTGTTTCAAAAATTTGCGCTGCAAGCCGGCGAGCGTCTTGCCATCCTGGGCGGCAAACTGGGCCATGAAGTGCTGGCACAAGAGCGGCACATCCTCGATATGTTCGCGCAGGGGGGCGATCAGCAGCAGGCACTGACAGAGACGGTGGTAGAGGTCGGCCCGAAACCGCCCCTCCTCCACATGACGGGTGAGCGGCTGGTGGGTGGCGGCGATGAGGCGAAAATCGGAGTGATACTCCTGCTCGGCCCCGAGCGGCCGGTAACTGCGGGTTTCCAGCACCCGCAGCAGCTTGGCCTGCATGGCGGCGGGCATGTCGCCCACCTCGTCCAGAAACAGGGTACCGCCGTTGGCCTGGGCCACCAGCCCGGTCTTGTTGGCAAGGGCGCCAGAGAAGGCCCCCTTCTGGTAGCCGAACAGCTCGCTCTCGATGAGGTTCTCCGGGATGGCGGCGCAGTTGATGGCGACAAAGGGCTTGTTGGCGCGATCGGAGCACTGGTGCACCAGCCGTGCCACCACCTCCTTGCCGCTGCCAGTCTCACCCTGGATCAGCACGGTCAGCTTGTGCTGGCCAGCCTGATTGATCTGCTCGCGCAGCCCGCGGATCACCGCCGACTGGCCGACCAGCTGATCGCCGAGCAGCTTCTCGTGCTGACGTAGCCGCTCCCCCTCTCCCTTCATCTGGCGCAGGGAGTCGCGCAGTACCCCCTGATCCCGTCGGCTGCGGCCGAGATCGCGAATGAGGGTGAGCTGGTTGCAAAAGACCTGGGAGAGCTGGGCCAGCTCGGGGCCATCGGCCCAGGCCCGCAGCACCTCCCCCTCATCCATCAGGGCCAGCACGGCAAACGGCTTGCCGTTGCCATCCAGCAGCGGATAGGCGTGCAGGCCGCACTGCTGGCCAAGGTCGGCCAGCAGTGCGCGAAAACCGGCGTGCTCGATGCGGGCACCGCCATAGAGGGAGTCCCAGGTGCGGGATTGGGCCTTGTGCAGCACATAGGCCAGCGGGTGGGAAAAATCGTCCACCGCCAGCCCCAGCGCCACTTCCTTCCCCCTGACCCAGCCTTTGCATTCGAGCTGGCGGCCGCTCACATCCAGCATGCCGAGCAGCAGCCCCCTGGGCTGGAAGCTGGCATGGAGGGTCGAGCTCCACCAGTGGCACAGATGCGGCTCATCGCGCTGGGCGGTGAGGGCCAGGGCAAATGCGAGGGCTTGCTCCATACTCAAGCCCCCACCTCGGCCACGAACTGGTGATCGGCCACGGAAAAGTGGACGCGCTTGATGGGCTCACCGGCCGAGAGGCGCTGCAGCAGTTGCAGAGAGACCGGCGGCAGCAGGGCCCCATCGATGACGGATTCCAGCATCCGGGCGCCGTTCTCGCTGCGATTGGCCCGCAGCAGGATCTCCTCGGCCACCTCATCGTCCAGCACCACCTCGGCGCCGAAACGCTCCTTGAGCAACTTGACCAGCCGGTTGAGCTTGCCGCCGACGATCTGCACCAGGGTATCGTGACCGAGCGGCAGATAGGGGATCACCTCCATCCGTGCCAGCAGCGCTGGCTTGAAGAAGGCGGCGAGCTCCGGATAGAGGGCATCCAGCAGCACGTCCGGTTGCTCGGCATGATCGACTATGGTCTGGAAACCGAGGTTGGAGGTGAGGAAGAAGACCACGTTCTTGCAGTCGATGATGCGCCCCTCCCCGTCCGCCAGCTCGCCCTTGTCGAACGCCTGATAGAAGAGGTTGAGCACGTCCGGGTGGGCCTTCTCCACCTCGTCCAGCAGCACCACGGAATAAGGTTTCTGCCGAATGGCCTCGGTCAGCACGCCCCCCTCGCCGAAACCGACGTAGCCGGGCGGCGAGCCGATGAGACGGGAAACGGTGTGCTTCTCTTGATACTCGGACATGTTGATGGTGGTCAGATACTGGCGACCACCGAACATCAGCTCGGCAATCTGCAGCACGGTTTCGGTCTTGCCGACGCCGCTCGGCCCTACCAGCAGGAAGGCGCCGAGCGGGCGGCCGGGACGACGCAAATCGGCGCGGGCGGTCAGCAGGTGCTTGTGCAGGTGGGCCACCGCCACATCCTGCCCCTTGATAAGCTCGCCGAGGTACTCCGGCAATCGGGTCACCACGTCCAGCTCCCCTTGCGAGATGCGATTGAGGGGCACCCCGGTCCACTCGGCGATGACGGCAGCAATCTGGGTCTTGTCGACGTGGGCTGAGACCAGCACTTCTCCTTGCTGCAGCTCGGCCAGCTCGCGCTCGAGGGTGGCCAGCTGCTCGGCAGCGGCTTGCGGATCGAGCGGCGCGTCGGCGAGATCCAGCGCCTCTCTGGCCAGCATCTCATCCTGCTGATCGGCCAGCAGGGCCGCACGCAGCTCGACAATCTGGTGCACCAGCCCCTGCTGTTGCTGCCAGCGGGCCTCCTGCTCGGCCAGCTCTTCACGGCAAGCCTGCTGGGCCCCCTGCAGTTCGGCCAGGCGATCTGCGTTGTCACCGAGGCCGATCAGGCTCTGGCGCTCCAGCTGGCGGATCTCCAGCTCGCGCTGGCGCAGCGCGTTTTGCAGGTGGCTGACCGCGCGCGGCGGCGTGGTGAGATTGATGGCCACCCGGGCACAAGCGGTGTCAAGCACATCGATCGCCTTATCCGGCAACTGACGGCCGGAGATGTAACGGGCGGAGAGCTGGGCGGCCGCCTGCAGCGCCTCCTCATCGATCAGTACCCCGTGGGCCTTCTCGTAGATGCTGCGCAGGCCGCGCAGGATCACGGTGGCCTCGTCGGCATCGGGTTCACCGACCTTCACCAGCTGGAAGCGGCGCGACAGGGCCGCGTCTTTTTCCACGTATTTTTTGTATTCGCCCCAGGTGGTGGCGGCGATGGTGCGCAGCTCGCCCCGGGCCAGCGCCGGCTTGATGAGGTTGGAGACATCCAGCCCGCCAGCCTGGTTGCCGGCCCCGATCAGGGTGTGTGCCTCGTCGATGAACAGGATGACAGGCTGCACGGCGTCCTTGACCTCCTGCATCACCCCCTTGAAGCGTTTCTCGAACTCCCCCTTGACCGAAGCGCCGGCCTGCATGGCACCGAGATCCAGGGTCATCAGCTCGACCCCGCGCAGCTTCTCGGGCACCTGGCCCGCCACCATGCGCAGAGCCAGCCCCTCGATGAGGGCGCTCTTGCCGACACCGGCCTCCCCCACGACGATGGGGTTGTTCTTGCGACGACGGGAGAGGATGTCGATCATCAGGTCGATTTCGTGATCCCGGCAGAGCACAGGATCCAGGCTGCCCTGGCGGGCCTGTTCGGTCACGTTGACGGTAAAGCGGGCCAGCAGGCTGGCATCGGCCGGCAGCGCGGCCTGGGCCGTCTTGCCGCCGGGGGTCGTGGTGACTTGCATCTCGGCGGACTCCTTGACCCACTCGTCAAACTGCTGGCGCAGCAGCTCGCGATTGACCTTGGCGAGCAGGCGGGTCACCGAGCCCGGCAGATAGCGCTGCGGGGTCATCAACAGCACCAGCAGCATGACACCACTGCGCAGCTGGGCGTGTTGCAGCTCGGCGGAGGCGAGCAGCCAGCTGTCTTGCAGCCACTCCACCAGCATGGGCGAAAAGGAGGGGTAACCCTGGCCATAACCATTGTCAGCCGGCGAGGGTTGCAGCAGGGTCTTCAGCTCTTCAACGTCGACCTCGGCCACCTTCAGGATCTGGCGCACGTCGCTCAGCGGGGTTTCCAGCATCTTGAGCAGCAGGTGCTCGATGCGGATCTCGGCCCCCTGGTGATTGACACAGAGGGCCGCGGCCTCCTCCAGCATGTGACGGCAGATGGGGTTGAGTCTTTCCACCAGTACCGGTAGCTCTATACGAATCAAGGCGTGCTCTCCTTAGTATTTTATTTTAATAATTCGCCCAGTTGACGCAGTACGTCCTGGGTCTGGTTATTGAGTTGGTGGTGATAGAGGCCGAAGATCAGCGCCAGGATCAGCGCCCCGCCCATGAACAGGCTGCGCAGGGAAACCTGCTTGCGCAGCTGATAGCGGGAGGCCTGCTGCCCCAGATCGAGGTGAAACACGCTGGGCGCCTCACCACCTGCCTCGGGCGCCAACTGCTTGTGCAGCTGGCGCACGATGCGTTCGAACTCTTCCCGCCCCTGGCTCATCACCTTGTAGCGCCCCTCGAAGCCGAGGCAGAGGCACAGGTAGATGAACTCCAAGATGTCGCGGTAGCGCACCGGGTCTTCCTGCAGACGGGCCAGCAGCACGAACACCTTCTCGCCGCCCCAGGTCTCGTTGTGGAAGCGGGCCAGCAGGGAGTGCTGGGACCATTCGCTCTGGCTGCCCCAGTCGCGCCCCATCACGGCCTCGTCGATGAAGGTGCAGAGGATGTAGCGAAACGACAGCACCACCCCGTTCTCGTAACCCTGGGCCATCAGCTCCTGTTCGATGGCCTGGATCTCGGTCACCACCCGCTGGTAGAGCTCGGGCACCTGGTCATAGCGCGACAGCAGGCGCACCCGCTGTACCAGCCCCAGCAAGGGGGTCACCGCATCGATCATCGGGTTGATGCTCTGGCCGCGCAGGCGGAACCAGTAATCCGAATCCATGTCCAGCTGCTCGGCGTGATCGAACAGCAGGTCGCTGAGTTGCTCGTTCTTGATAATGTCCGTGGTCATCTCTGCTTATTCCTTGGTACGATCACTGGCTGCGAATGGCCCAGAGCTGCATGTCAAGCTCGGGGAAGTCGCCGGCAATGTGGAAGGCAAGGGTGTTGCTGACCGCCAGCATCTGCCAGGCCGGGCTCTGCCGGTCGAGCTGGAAGTAGCTGTAACCGGCGTGATAGGGCAGCTGGCGCGGCGCCACCGGCAGCGGCAGCAACGGAATGCCGGGCAGTTGCAGGCTGATGAGCTCGCGGATCTTGTCGCTGGAGGCCACCTTGGTCTGCTGCAGCAGCTGCTTGCGCAACTGCTCCTGCGGCATGCGGGCGCGCACCGCCAGCACGAAGTCGGCGCTTTTCATCAGCTCGCTCTCGTTCACCATGGCCACCATGATGCCGTACTGGTGCTTGCGCAGCTGGATGGAGACGGCGCGCGGCGACAGCACGGTACTGAGCGCCTGGCGCAGGGCCAGCATCACCGGCTCAAAGCTCACCTGCTGGTCGTCGTGACGATAGGCGGGGAACTCCGGCGGCAGGCGGGACTCGTCAGTAAAGGTCATTAGTTCGCCACAGAGCTGGACCAGCGACTCGTGCAGCCGCTCCGGGTGCAGGGTGCCCAGGCGCGCCAGATGAGAGAGCTGGGGCTGGGCCCGGTTCAGGAGCTGCAACATCATGAACTCGGCCACGTCGGCCACCCCTTGCTGACCGGGCGCAGCGATGCGCTGGGAGAGGCTGCGGGCCCGCTCGGCCACGAGGCCGGCCGACTCGCCGAGGAAGCGCTTGAGGGTCGGGATGGCGGAGACGCTGATGCTGCAGGGCATGAAGTTGGGATCCAGCACCAGACCGCCGTCCGGACGCTTGTCCAGAATGCGGGCAATGGCGAGCGACGCGTAGGCGCTGCGATCTTCCCGCTCCAGCATCAGCCGCAGGCTGACCCGCCCTACTTCGAGGGAGACCACGTCCCCCCCTTCGCTGTGCAGATCGCGCACATCGTGGCGATGGGCCTGCAGCCGGGTAGCCACCTGGCCGCCCTGCCCCACCTCGTTGACGCCGCTTACCGAGAGCGGCAGCGCCAGATAGACCTTCTGGTTGGCCACCGAGGCGTCGGTGATCTCCAGCGGGGTCGGCAGCATGTCATCGTTGGGAATGTTGAATACTGTCCCGTCCGGCAGTATGCCGGTGGCTCCCACCAGGGCGATGCGGCCAAAGCCGAGGTAATCCTCGTTGATGGCGAGCGACTGCAAGCCGTAGAAATAGTCGGACAGCGCGCTCAGGCGAGCGTGCAGCGCGTAATCCGAATGCCTTTGTTGTTGCTGGAAGTGCTGGGGCTTGATGAAGAGCCCCTCACGCCAGATAACCCGATTTCGACTCGACATGGTTATTCTTCTTCTTTTTGCAGTTCCACTTCATCCAGGCGCAGGTGCACCAGGATTTGATAAGCCGCACCCTTGCTCTTGATCTTGATGACCTTGCGCCACTCGGCGCTGTCCGGGTCGGCGTAGCGTGCGATCACGCCGATGTAACGGGTCTTCTCGTCGAGCTTGACGGGGGGCAGGTATTTGAACTGGCCCGGCAGCAGGGTGTAGTCCTGATGATCCAGGTAGTTCTTGCCAAGGGCCTTCTCGACATCTGCCGTCACCTGGTCGTAGTCGGTGGCGAGCAGCTTGGAATCCTCGGCCAGCAGCACCACCTGAAACTCGATGGGCGCCGCCTCCCCGCTCTCGTTGGGGTTGACATCTGGCTCCGCCAGCAGGCTCAGCCCCAGGGTGGAGGGTTGACTGTCATTGCTGCCCACCTGGATATCCGGGTTCATGGCGACGTCGGCCATCTTGCCCATGGTGGTACAGCCAGCCAGGGCCAGCAGCGCGGCGCCCAGCATCAGCGCACGTATCATCAAATCAGTCCCTGTTGCTGACGCACGGCCTGGTCATAGGCCTGGGCATACACCTGGTGGAACAGCTTGTCGAACCCCTGCTGGCGGGCGGAGGTGAGCTCGCGGTAGTAGTGCTGGTACATGTTCCAGGCCCAGCCTTCATCGGTCATGCCCGGCGCGCCGCTGCGGCGGTATTGTTCGAACCGGCCGATCAGCGCCTCGGGCGAGAAGGCTTGCAGAATACTGTCCAGCGCCGCGCCGATGGCCTGCTGGTTCGCCACGTGGTGAATACGCACGTTGTGCAGGCTCTCGGTCACCGCCGCCGGCGCGCTCAGGTGGACCGGGCTCTTCTGCTCGGCAAACAGCACCGCCAGGGTCTCGTCATAGTCAAGACCCAGGCGCAGCGGGTTGTCCTCGATGGGGCGCAGATGCTTGTCTGCAAGCGCCGCCTGTTCGGTTTGCAACTGCAGCAACCCCTCCACCATGGCCCGCACCGTCTTGCCCATCTCTTCGAGCATGTCGTGGGCCTGCTGAGTGTCCTGCAGTTGCAAGGGCTGACCCAGGCCACGCATCAGCGGGGTCAGGGCCACGTGATCGACGCCGTCCAGCGACAGCTGATAATCGGGGTGGTTCTCGATGCTGGGCATATCCAGAAATTCTTGGTTCATGGTGTTCTCGACAGCAGAAAAGGGGGCAAGGGGGGGAACGTCCACATCCGGCTGTGAACGCGGTGAAGCCTGCAGGCGACTATCCGCCAGCGGGCCATCCGTCGGCACGCCAGCTGTTGGCAAGCCATCCATCAACGAATTGGGGGTCCGGCGCTCCTGTTGCAGTGCCAGCAGGGGATCGGCCGCCAAGGTGCGCGGATCATCGGCCCGGGCGGCGGGCTCATCACCGGTCAGCCACTCGTCGAGCTGCTCGGTGGCACGATTGCCCAGCACCTGCTGCAGGCTCTGCTCCGGGGTGATGGCCCCCAGGTAGGTACGCAACCGGAACGGGCCGACGATGAGCTCGTCCCCCTGCTCCAGATGCACCTTGCGGGCCCGCCCGATGGGTGAGGTGGCGCCATTGATATAGGTCTGGCCGCTCAGATCGCACAGGCAGAAGCGACCGTCGTTGAGCTCGATGCGGGCGTGGGCGGGCAGCACGGCCCCCAACCTGTCCCGCAGCTGCCAGTCATCCTGCTCGGAGGCCCCCAGGGTCCCCCCCATCTCGTCGAAGCGGTACTGCACCTGCTGGCTGCCGTCGAGCTGTTCGCTGTTGAGCACCACCAGGGAAAGTTGCTGGTTAAAATCGTCCACGGTTACTCCTGCACTGATCTCTGTACTTAAATGTTCTGCGCAGCGTATTTCTGCGCTTATTCCTGCACACAAATGGTCACGAACGGATCGCTCGGCGGCTGACCGAGAAAGGTACTCCACCCCAGACGGGCACTCTGCTCTTCACCGAGTCTCAGTCCCCTCGCCTGCTCCTGGCCGAAACCCAGCCGCAGATCCCAGGCCAGCTGATCGCGCAGGATGAAGGAGACGAAGGTCACCAGGGCGTGGAAGTGCTCCCCGTTCGGCAGAAACCCGAGAAACTGGCCAAAACTCAGGTTGTTGATCTTCAACAAGAACTTGCCGGCACAGTCGTTCACCTTGTCGCCGATGACAAAGTCATCCCCCAGGGTGGCGCAGGCACCGCCGAGGCGGTTTTGCTGATCCTGATGAATAGGCACCTTGCGCCACTGCCAAGCGCTCACCTCCACGTCCGCCAGATCGAAACAGTGGGCCACCAGACCAGCCACCACCTCGGGGGAGCGGCTGGGGCTGGCCAGCATGCCCGCATAGGAGAGCATCTTGGCCCGGTTGACCGGCAGGCTCTGGCAGACCGCCTCGTTGCCAAGCCCCACCAAGGCGAACATCAGGCGGGAGAAACCATCCTCGCCGTTGTCCTGAAACCGGACGTGGTAGCGATACTTGCGCCAGATCCGGTGCAGCAGGGTCAGCAGACGGTGATGGAAGAAATCCAGGAACAGGCCGAGCTTCTGCTCCCCCTGGGCGTACTCCCATGCCAACGAGTCGAGGTAATAGCCGGGCATCGGCGACTGGCTGCCATGCAGGCCGAGAAAAGCCACCTCCAGCTCGTGGCGGCCCTGTCCGTCCCGGCCAATCTGCAGCACGTCGCTGGTAGGGAACCCCAGGGAGGCGGTCGCCTTGAAGCGGATGTTCTCGTCACCGGGCAGGTAGTCGAGCCCCCGCTCCTGATCGGCACCATCCAGCCGGTTGAGCAGCTCAACCAGCTGGAAGAAGTTGAAACGGGGCGCGTCCTTGCCGGACGTCACATCAGGGAGTGCTGACCGATCTGGACTGGCCACTGATAGCGCTCCTTGTTGTCGAGATTGACCACCTCAAGCAGGTGGAAGGCGTTGACGCTGGCGTACAGCGAGAAGAAGTGGGCCAGCACGGTGCTGAACAGATAGAGCTCCCCTTCGCTGCCAAAGGCGGACTGGCGGATGGAGAGCACCGACTTGAGCCCCCGCACCGGCATGCCGCGCACCAGCCGGTCCACCGGCTTGGTTTCGATCTCCTCGATCCCCGCCAGCCGCTTGCGCGAGGCCTGTTCCGCCTGCTTGTCGTGCAGCGCCGGAAAATCGTAGGTGCGCAACACCTGGACCAGGGCATCGCGGCGCAACAGGGAGACATAGTTGAGCGACAGGTTGGAGATCAGCGTCCAGTGCAGACTGCCGTCCAGCGCCGGGCGCAGCGGCCGGGTCGGCCGGATCAGGTTGCGGAAGGTGGCAAACGAGGGTGAGCTGCCGGTCGGCACGCAGACGCTGCCCACCTTGAGGCGGGCGGCGCGGGAGCGGTTGGTGCAGGTGAGCGTCACCGAGATGGATTCATCCAGTTCGACCGTGGTGGTTTCATCCCCGCGCACGAACGAGAGACTGTGCTCGAAACCATCCCCGCTCACCGCCTCCTTGACCCGCACCCGGTAGTAGAGCGCCAGCCGCTGCTTGGCCCGCTCGATCTGGTGCTGGAAGCTCTCGAACGGCTGATAGATGCGCGGCGTGCCGCGGGAGCGGCCGAGGTTCCCCTCGACCCAGCCTTCCACCTGATCCACCGAGAAGATCTCGAAGCTGTCGGCGTGGCGATAACTCGCCTTGAGGGGGTACTCCGCCTGACGGCCATTGAGGTTGACCGGCTCGCTGTCGTGCTGGAACAGGTTGATGGCCGGCACGCAGTTGAGCATGAAGGAGTCGGGACGGATCTTGAGCTCCGCCGGCAGCGGCCGATCGAAACAGAAGTGCACCTTGAATTCGCTCACCGGCAACGGCTGTTTGGGCCAGTCGCCACCGGCGAGTTCGAAGAAGAGGAAGCTTTCCGGGAAGCAGAAATACTCCTGCAGGATCCGGTAGCCGGAATAGACGTTGTTCGGATAGGGCAAGAGCGCATCACCGCGCTCGAAGCCGACCGGTTTGAGGGCCTTGGCCTCCTGACGAAAGCGCTTGCCGTCGATCTCAAGCTCAATATGGGAGAGCTGGTTGGAGAGCCAGAAGTAGAGCTCATAGGCGGTGTAGCTGTCGCCACCGAGAAAGAAGCGCAGCTTGTCCAGTTGCAGCTCGCTGAGCGGCAGAGGGGCATGCAGGGCGATATCCAGCGAGATGGTGGAGAGATCGTTGCCACTCTGGGCGGCAATATGACGGATATCGGCCGGATAGACCCAGGTATCGTGACAGGTCTGGAAATGACAGGTCACCTCGTCCATGGGCAGGCTGTCGAGCTGGCAGCCTTGCCTGACCAGCGCCGGCTGGGCGATGGCCCCCGGAATGACCGAAAACTGCATGATGGTCATGCTGGGCACGGGACGCAGGTAGTTGGGCCAGAGCATGTTGAGCAGACCGTGGGTCAGCTCGGGAAACTCATCCTCAATCTTGGCGCGCAGGTTGCCCGTGAGGAAGGCGAATCCCTCCAGCAGGCGCTCCACGTCCGGATCGGTGTTCTGCTCCGACAGAAAGCGGGTGAGTTCAGGATAGGCGTCGGCAAATTCACGCCCTTGCAGGCGCAAAAATGCCAGTTCATCCCTGAAGTAATGTTCCAGCGACATTGATCAGACCATGCGGTAGTGACGGTGACTGTCCATATGGACGTTGAACGAGGTAACTTGCTCGATATGCTCCAGCCGCACGTGGGCCGTCACCTGAAACGACATCTCAAGCGGGCTCGCCTGATAGTCCGGTGAACGAACATCCACATGGATGATCCGCGGTTCATAACGGCGGATGCATTGCCGGATCGCTTCCCGGATCCGTCCTTTGATATCCGCACTGCCCTGAGTGGCGTCATTGAGATCAATGACCCCCAGATCGGGTGCACTGCGGCAATTGCCGGGACGGGTGTTGAGGATCTGGTCGAGCTGCCGTTTGACAGAGTCGACCAGTTCATCAACTTCCGAACGAGGGGAGGAGCCAAGCCCCTCCCCCCGGATGCGATCAAACAGGCTGGCCGCATTTCCTCTATCCCAGGAAGAGAGATGCGGCATCGGGCCTTATTCCTTGTCCAGTCGACCTACCAGAGAGAGCTCGAAGCTCGCCCCCATGTACTTGAAGTGCGGGCGCACGGCCATGGCAACCTGGTACCAGCCCGGCTCCCCTTCCACATCCAGCACCTTGATCTGGGCGGCGCGCAGCGGACGACGGCTACGTACGTCTGCCGGCGGGTTCTCCTGATCGGCAACGTACTGCTTGATCCAGCCATTCAGCTCGCGTTCCAGATCCTGACGCTCCTTCCAGGAGCCGATCTGCTCGCGCTGCAGCACTTTGATGTAGTGCGCCAGGCGGTTGATGATGAACATGTAGGGCAGCTGGGTCCCCAGCTTGTAGTTGGTTTCCGCTTCTTTCCCTTCCTTGGTGTTCGGGAACACCTTGGGTTTTTGCACCGAGTTGGCGGAGAAGAAGGCGGCGTTGTCGCTGTCTTTACGCATGGTTAGGGTGATGAAGCCCTCTTCCGACAGCTCGTATTCACGACGGTCAGTGATCAACACCTCGGTCGGGATCTTCGCCTGCAGCTGGCCCATGGCTTCATAGACGTGTACCGGCAGATCGTGGATGGCACCACCGCTCTGCGGGCCTATGATGTTCGGGCACCAGCGATACTTGGCGAAACTGTCGGTCAGGGAGGTGCCCATCAGATAGGCGGTGTTGCCCCACAGATAGTGGTCGTGATCCGAGCTGATATCTTCCTGATAGTTGAAGCCCTTGATGGGGTTCTCGGTCGGGTCGTACGGCAGACGCGCCAGGAAGCGCGGTGCGGTCAGCCCCAGATAACGGGCATCTTCCGATTCACGCAGGGAACGCCACTTGGTGTAGGCCGGACCTTCGAAAACCGATTTCAGATCCTTGATGGAAGGCAGATCGGTAAAGCTGTCGACACCGAAGAAAGCTGGTGCGACGGAAGAGATGAACGGCGCATGGGCCATGGCACCCACCGCGCTGACATATTGCATCAGCTTGATGTCGGGGGAGCTGTGGGTAAAAGCGTAGTCACCGATCACGGCGCCGACGGGCTGACCACCGAACTGACCGTAGCCAGTCGAGTAGACATGCTTGTAGAGACCGGACTGGGTGATTTCGGGCGAGAACTCGAAATCTTCCAGCAGCTCTTCCTTGGTGGCATGCAGCACCTGGATCTTGATGTTCTCGCGAAAATCGGTGCGATCCACCAAGAGCTTGAGGGAACGCCAGGAGGACTCCATCTCCTGCAGCTCCTTGGCATGCAGGATGACGTCCATCTGCTTGCTCAGCTTCTTGTCGAGCTCGACAATCATGCTGTCGACCAGCGCCTTGTTAACCGGCTCACTGGTCGTACCGCTGTCCAGGATGTTGGCGATCAGGGCTGCAACCCCCTGCTTGGCAACGCTGTAACCCTCGTCCACCGGGGTGATACGAGCCTGAGCCATGATTTCGTCCAGCAAGGACGAGGAGGCTGCACTCGCCCCCGCTTGAACCTGTTCTTCGACCAAAGACATGTTTGTTCCTTTCTCGTTCAGTCAATCCAACCCGGCGATCACTCGGCAGGCTTAATCAAATCCAGCTCCTTGAGCAGTTGCTCACGAGCATCATCACTGGACAGCAGATCCTGCAAACGATTGCGGAAGGCAGGGATATTACCCAGCGGTCCCTTCAGGGCAACCAAGGCCTCACGCAGTTCCAACAGCTTGCGCAGCTCGGGCACTTGCTGTGCCACGCTGTCAGGGGTGAAGTCTTCCAGAGATTGGATCTTGATCGAAACCGGCAGCTCATCCTGGCTATTCTCTTCCAGACGATTGGGAACGGAAAACTTCAGTTCCAGCGCGGATTCTTTCATGACAGACGAGAAGTTATTCTTGTCGATGGAGACGGTCTGACGCTCCTCGATCGGAGTGTCTTCGGTACGACCCTTCATATTGCCGACCACCATCATGGTCAACGGAAGCTCTATTTCCGCCTGCTGACCACCGGTTGCCGGTACATATTTGATATTGATACGTTCTTTGGGCGCAACAGTGCCGCCGTCAATTCCTTTTCCCATGCTCTAAATACCAAGTTAAAGGTCAACAAAGACCCTAAAGCTTATAGCCAATGCACATACCAACAACTGTCAAAAATGACAGTTGACTGAACTCACTGACGGATTAAGTGAGTAGTTCATCAGCTGACGATGCGTCTCCGATATACAAAAGCAAAAGCTCTAATAATCAAAAACGCAGTATGCATCTTGTTATCTATACAATCCGATTTTGCCTCTACTCTTTGTTAGAGGTCATATTGGCCCTAGAGCCATTTGCGCCGCATGGTATATGCGTGTAGCACAGATAGTCAATTGATTATTTATCAGCGAAGAAGAACAAAAAGAAAAAAAACAAGTAAAAACAACAAGTTAGTGCAAAATCACAATGCCTTTTCGTGATATTTTAAAATACACCCCATATCCTCCACGCTCTCAGAAAAACATATTCCAGAGTCATTCACTTTGAGCGTTAGTGATTCATACATTTTACCACAATCCAATGCGACAATGATTGTCGCAACCAGACATGGATATGTAACAAAAAATTACCGTTCAAAAACGAAAAATCCCTTCATCATGCAAAACAATGAAGGGACTGGAGAACATAATATGCACGACGATATCACCAGGATAAGGCGGCTTATATCAAGCACTCTGGATCTTCGACCGTTCAGGTAGATTGTAAATCTCATCATTGTTGACAAGAAACAGACTAACTGTTCAATTTCTTCCCTTTGGCAAGCGCTACAAACCAATGCTGAGCCAGTTTTTGCCCTGCGCTCTTCTCTTTTTCAGTCATACCTTTTTCAAGCTCGTCACGTGCTTCAGAAGCCTCACTGTTTCCATCCGTGGCAGCAAGCAGATACCATGCATAGGCATGCAGTCTATTGCGTGGAGCTCCCAACCCCTGCTCTCGCATCATACCCATGCGGTATTGAGCAGATCGGTGCTGAGCATTGGCGGCCAGTCGATACTCTTTAAGCGCCTGCGGGTAGTCTTCCTTGCCGCCCAATCCCAGCCGTAGCATCTCGCCATAGGCATAGTGAGCATCGACGTTGCCCTGTGCTGCTGCCAAAGCAAAATAGTGGCGCGCGGTCACCAGGTCACCTTGCTCTTGCTGCCATTGCGCCAATGCCAACTGAGCTTCGCTGAATCCCCCTTCTGCGGCACGTGTCAACCAATGTTCTCGCGCGGCGCTATCGCTCTGTTGCAGGCTCAATTGATATTCTGCTTCATGGGAACCACTGCCTGCTGCCAGCTCCAGCCAATAACGGCCAAGCGCAAGATCCTGAGCAACCAGATCACCGACCAGATAGGCTTGTCCCAACCACAACTGTGCCGATACAGCCCCCGCATTGGCAGCTCGCTGATAGAGAACGAATGCCTCTTCAGATGGCGCCTTGCGCGCCAGCACCAACAAGGCATCCGGCTGTTGCTGGGCAGCAGCTTTCTCATACCAGCGCAGGGCAAGATCGGGGCGCTTGCTCACCCCTTTCCCTTGTTCATAGCGAGCGCCAAGCTGGAATTGGGCATCCCGATTACCTTGTTCGGCGGCTTTCTCCAACCATTTGACGGCATCAGCATCAGCCCCCGCCTGACCTGCATACCACTGCCCCAGAGCCAACTGGGCATTCGCATGATCGCGCTTGGCCGCCTGTTCGAACCAGTCAAGGCACTCACTGGCCAGCTTGCCCTTGTGCCGTTGCCGGCAGTCCTGACCCAGTTGATAGCTGGCCTCCGAATTGCCCAACTTGGCGGAGCGCTGCCACCACTGCTTGGCCAGTACAGGATTTTTAGGTTCTCCCAACCCCGCCTGATACCAACTTCCCACCTGTAGTGCGGCCTTGCCCCTAATATCGGCATCTGCCGCCAGCGGACCGACTTGATCGGCGGCCTGCTTCATCCAGCGCATCGCCTCGGGATAATCCGGCTTGGCCGCCAGACGGTTGGCCAGCTCATATTGCGCATTGCCCTGGCCTTGCTGGGCGGCTTGGCTTACTTGTTGATCGTTTAGTGATGATATTGGCGAAGAACAGCCAGATATAAGAAATACACATAATAACCAACCGTTAGAGGTGCTTAAAAAACAGAATTTTTTCATATTATACTTACCGACACCTAAGCTAATGACGAAGTAAAAACAAGCCATGATGTAACTATATACAACCAAGCATTCCATCTTTATTAAATAATATTTAAAGCCTATTTCGACATTTTAGATGTTAAACTGCAGATCAATCCAACATATTGACAAGATATTAAAAATAATCACAAAAAACAAATGAATATTGTTTTTGGATTTAACTTGATGTATATACAGAAGGCCCTGTCACATAGACAACCTTACATTCAAAATTGAAATTTATTATTTCCGAGGAGAAAGAAATGCAATAACATTCATTACCACGAGATATACTTAACGTACCATTACAAGAATAAAAGTCTCCACTCATACTAAACTGTGAAACAACATGGCATCCAAGCCCTATACGGCATCGGTTATAGTTTACACCCCATTTTACTGGTACTTTGTCTGGTAAGTTATCGCTCAAATCAAAGTCAAGCATTGCTTTTCCATCAATTAACTCCAAGGAAAGACTCATTAATGACACTTCTGATATTTCGGGGGCAATTGAGTATACGCTGGACACAAGTTCACTCCCCGGAAGATCAGACCATCTCATACATCACCTCTTGACTCTGAAGTTATAATATTATTTTGTACTATCAACCTTCCCTGTTTTCTTATTTTAAATAGGGCGTTCATTGAAATGAGAACCTTGATTACCTTCAGTTTTATCAGGAACATGAGGGATGCAATAAAATAAAAAGATAAGGAAACTTCGTTACCCTAACTTTTACACATCCGAGGCATGATTGAACCAATAAAGACCCAGTCTAGTATCAGATGACAACCAGATCTATACAGATTCATTAGATTATGTCCGATTACACTAGGCTAATCGAGCCTACGACTCTGCTTGGTATACAACCTCAACCATTCGAAGGCTCACCAAAAATCGCATGCACCACAACACTTACATTTTATCTTTATATTCTAGACAACCATAGTTCACATTGCTTTACGTAGTCATCTTTGTGAAACCTATGAGAAACAACCTTTTCCACCTCATCCCATCCTCCATTAGAATTCTCTGAATATAGAATCAACCATCCTTCCCTACCATCATTCTCAATTAGATAACTATCACCATTCTTTTTTAGCAAAGCGGTCCATGACAAAAAAAATTCTTTGAAATCTGTAAACTGCTCTAATAAAAAACGGTTTTTCAAAGCCATTTGTTGAAAATCATCTTTATTAATCATTATTCAACACCCTCTACAAATATATGTTTTTCTGTGGTAAAGAGCTGAGTGCCGCCACCAGAAGATGGCTGAGTCACACCTCTAACAGACCAAGTATCATCAATTGCCTTAGAGGTAGAACGAATCACTTTAGTTTTTTCATTAACTACATACTGTTTTTTCAGTTTAAGTTCCACTGTTCCTTTAGCCCTATTCTCCCCCATCTTACCAATACCCAACTCTGATGGAGTCACACTGCTATGCATTGCATAGTAATTACCTTGTGGGGCACCTGGTGATTGATACTGATATACTTTTTTACCTCTATTGAGGGTTTCAATACGCACATCGTGACTGAAGTCAATTCCATTCAAATGACTAGGTATGCTTTCTTCGGCAAAACCCTGCCCCTTATAAAAGTCAAATGCAATTTTTTTCCTCGCCCTCTGATTTATGTCAGCATTGACCTCACCAGTACGGCCGAATTTATTATTCAGATATGCTCGTCTTGTAAGATCTTTATCTGAACCAGGGCACTGTCCCGGCACATTACTTAACCCCAGTGGATCCACCCAGCCAGTCGGGTTAGGAGCATACTGGTAGTTGTTGAGCCCGCCGGCCAAGCCTATCGGGTCGGGGGTGATAAATCTACCCGTACCGGGCTGATAGTAGCGGTGGCGGTTATAGTGAAGCCCCGTCTCGGCGTCAAAATACTGCCCCTGGAAACGCAAAGGTGTTGCCACCTCGGCGATCTCTTCGCGCCAGACATTGCCATAGGCTCGATAGCGCACCTGCCAGGCGGTGACCCCGCTTGTACGGGTCAGTGCCAAGGGAGTGCCCAGGTGGTCAAGCTGGTAGTGGAACACCTCCGCCTTCTGCCCTTCCCCCTCCAGTTGTGCCAGGGGTTTGAAACTGCCGGGTTCATAAATAAAGCTGCGGTACTGCTCGTCAGTACGGCGCTGAGCATCACCCAGCAGATAACTGTTCTCGGCAATCAGGTTGTTGGCCTGCCACAGGAATTCGGTAATCTGCTCGCCTTTTGCCCCCTTTACCGTCTTGCGAATGCGGCGACCAAAAGCATCGTAGGCATAACATGCGGTGCTGCCATCAGGCAGTTCAGCCCTCACCAGCTGGTGTTGGCAGTCGTAGTGATAGCGGGTCACCAGCTGCTGACCCTTGCCGCGCCGCTCCAGCGCCAATCGGCCAAATTCGTCGTACTCGAAGTGGCGATCGCCACTGAACAGCAGCCGGTTCCCCTGGGTGCGGGCCCCATCGAACTGGCCACCCGAACTCTCACCCAGGAGGTTGCCGGCCGGATCATGCAAGAAGCGCTCGGTCAGCTCGCCCCGCACCTCCAGCAAGCGGTCCAGCGGATCGTAGCGGTAGTGCTGCTCCCCCTGCACGCTGTCATCGATGCGCAGCAGGTTGCCCGTTCCGTCATAGCCATAGCGCCGCTCGCGGGCGACCTGCTTGCCCCGCTGCAGACGCAGCGCCGAGAGGCGCCCCTGCTCGTCATATTCGTACTGCTGGGTCAGTTCCCCTTGCTGCCGGCGCAGCTCAAGCCCCCCCACCACCTGGTGGCGCGTGAGCTCGGCGCCGTTGAGATCAATTCCGCCAAGCGCTCCGTGCTGATAGTGATAGCCAAGCTGGTTGCCGTCGGGCAGTTGCCAATGTGACAGCCGCCCCATGGCATCGTATCGGAAATGGCTTGAGGCCCACCCCTGATGCTCGGCCAGCAGATGACCGGCACCATCGTAGTCAAATGCCAGGGGCCAGGCACCGTCGTCGACCCGGATGAGCTGGCCATGACCGTCATACTCGAAGGCGATCTCGCGACCATCTGGCAGGGACTTTTTCAGCAAGCGCCCCATGGGGTCGCGCTCATAGCGGGTGACCAGCTCGGTCTCCTGCTTGCCGAACTCCACTTTTTCGCTCAGGCGTCCGTTGAGATCATAACGGTAGGCGGTGGTGCGACCATCGAAGCCGGTTTCCCGTGCTACCAGCCCGTTGGGATGGTAATGGATACGATGCTGTTCACCATGCTCGTTCTCGATCTCGCTGAGAAAGAGCTTGGCGTTGTCGTAGCGGTATTTGAGCTCGCTGCCATCTGGGTTGATGCGCCGACTCACCAGATGCAGGCCGGGGTGATATTCAAAACGAGTCTCGCGACCCAGCTCGTCCCACTGCGCCGTGACCTTGCCATAGGCGTTGTACTCATAGCGGCGAACGCCGCCCCCGGGCAGATGGACGGCACTGAGGCGATCTGTCGCGTCCCATTCATAGCGTGTGATTGCGCCACGCGGGTCTTGCCGCACGATCTGGCGGCCCCGCTCGTCATAGCGCCAGCGGCTTATCCCGCCATCGACCCCTTTTTCTTCGATCAACTGGCCAAGGCGGTTCCACACCAGTTCGGTGCGGGTGCTGTCCGGGTGAACCACAGAGCACAGCTTGCCCTGGGGGGTATAGCCATAACGGGTTTCGTTCCCCAGGGGATCCCGCCTGGCAATCAGATCCCCTTGCGGATTGTGCTCAAAGCGCCATTCACGCTCCCCCTGCACTACCTTGCGAACCCGGCCATCCCAGTAGTAATAGGCAGTCTGACTGCCGTCGGGAGCCACTTCGAGGGCCAACATCCCCTCTTCGTCATAGTGATAATGGATCTCGGCCCCCAGCGGGTCGCGGGCCAGTACTTTCTGGCCCTTGTCGTTGTAGGCAAACTCGGTTATCGCACCATCCGGATCCTGCTGGCGGACAAGGCGTGCCTGGCTGTCGTGCTGATACACCTCCTGACTGCCATCGGCATTGAGTACCGTCACCTCCCCCTTGTCATCATCCCAGCCATAGGTGACATCAAAACCCGCCACATCGCTCCAGTGACGGATGGCTCGGGCGGCCTTGCCTTCCCCTTCCCATTCCCAGAAGAAACCGGCACCGCCAGCCAGGCGGCGCTCCACAATGACCCCATCATCGCGATAGCGATAACGCTCGCACTCCCCGGCCCCATTCTCGGCCGCCACCAGATGACCATGGTCATCGTAGTGGTAGCGTTGCAGCGTGGCCTGGTGCTGCCAGGCTATGCCATCAAAGCGCTGCAAATCGAGCGCCATGATGTGGTCGCCCTCATAGGCGAGACGAAGGGCCAGCCCCCCTTCATTTTCAACCCAGGCGGGGCGCCCTTGACGGTCAGAACGCACCGTCAGCCGATTGCCGTAGGGATCGGAAAAACCGGTTAGCCGCCCGCGATCACCATGCCAGGTAAAATGCAGGAACGGCGAACCGGCCTTGGCCAGGATCACTTCATCAGCCTCGTCACCGAGGTAGACCGCCGCCTCCGACAGCAGGTTGGTCACCATGGGTCGGGCTATCGATGGCAACGGCAGCTCAGTTGCCAAGGACTCCTCATCCCACCAGGTCAGGGTATCGCCGTGACGTTCAAGACGATGCGCAAGAGCATGCGTCCAGCCAAGCCCCATGCCGCAGGATTGCGCGACGGCGGAGGTGCGATAGAGGCGCCCGAAGACAAAGGGAAGCAGGCCCGGCAGTTCGCCATCTTGCAGTGCCAGCAACTCTTCCCCCGTCACCATGGAGACCGGGCAGTTGTTCTTGCAGGTGCTGGCCTCCGGTTGATGGGGCCGGTTGGCCGGGGTAACTGCCTGTTTGGAGGCATCCGGAGTCTTGTTCACCTGCTTAATCTCGGTGTGCCCCTGGAACCGGCGTTTGGCCGCAGTTCCTTTTTCCACCAACGTTTTGGCATTGCCATCGACCAGCTTGAGATCCGCTTTTTTGGCCGGGCTCAACGGTGCAGCCCCCGCGACCAGCACCTTCTTCGCCTTCTGGGCGTGCTGGGCCAAATTGTGCTTTTTGGAGAGATTGACCAAGGAGGTGACCAGTCGCATGACCCGGTCACTGTTCTTGGCCATGGTGGCAGCCTTGGCACCATAGCGTGCAGCCAAACCAGCACCGCCGGTCAGCACCACACCGATGATCACATCAATCAGCACCGACGAAATCACCTGAGCACCAAACTCGGTTTGCTGATCAGGGGGCAACATCTTGACCCAGCACACCAAGGCATAGGCATAAAGATAAAGCAGCGCTTCATCTTGCAGTACCAGCATGGCAGCTTCCATCTGGGAGGCCCCAGCCTTGGCCATGGCCGCTGCGTCCACTCCGAAGGCGGCCAGCTTTTTGGCGTTGCCTACCGGATCGGCCAGCAGGTTGTAGATGGTTTTAAGATCGTCCCACACCCCGACCAGTGCCTTGCCGATACCGCTTGCTGCCGCCAGAGCATGGCTGCCAAACCCACCACCAGTACCCCTGTAACGAGCCCACGCAGCCTTGTGCTCACTGTTCCACTCCTTGGTAAGCCATGCCTCCAGGTCTTTTTGAACGGGCACATAAGAGGTGAACAAGGTATCCAGATCGCTCTTCTTCACATTGGGGTAGAAGGTAACCCGATAGGACTTGCCCGGGGTCAGCTTACCGACCTCGGCAATGCCCTTGCCATCCAGGGTTCCCTCCTTGGCTACCGCCTCGCTGACAAATCGTCCGCGCACCAGTTTCCCCGCTTCCACCTTGTACGGGGTATTGCCGATGGGAATAAAACGTACGGATTCAAACAGATGAACCAGACGCAAAGTGCCGCTCAGCGGGCATTGCGTCACCACGGACTGCGCCTTCTTGCTGCTGGACGATGCCGTGATGGTCTTGTCGCCCACCTTGATTGTCTGCTCCATGTCCATGCTGAGCATGTCGCCCAGAAAGAAACTCTCGGCATCCTTGCGATAGGCATTCAGAACGTTGCGATAATCGGCGATCACTTCGTTGAAGACGGCCTGGCCGGCATTGCTCATGCTTGAACCTCATTGATCAGCGCCGCTTCCAGCGCCGGAAATAGATCGATATCAGGGGATGAATGACGGGAGACAAAGCGAGCAACCTTGCAGCGCAGGTTCACCTCGGGAAATGACCAGTAGAGCTGACCGTTTTGATCCGCCAACTGCTGCATCAGGTTATTGACGAGGGGACCGGTATCCTGCCTCGCCAATGTCGCGGCAATGGCGGGGGGCAGCTCCCACCAGGGGAATGCGCGTGGTGGTGCGGCTTCTGACGCAGCCCATTCGAAGCCGTCCCCTCCGACCCAGATCCCGCTCAACCCAGGCATCAAGGCAGTGAAGCCCTCCCCCAGCTGGACCAGAATGCACTTCAGATACACACCATCCCAGTAACGGAAGAACACCGCTTCCCCCTGGTGCCAGATCTGGGTCAGCCCCTGCAGATGGGCATAGAGGGTATCGACAGGCTGCTCGCTTGCCACTATCCAGCCCCAGTCGCTTGCCTCGGTGCTCTGCGCCCACTCGATAAAGGGGCTCTCCTTGTCGAGGGCCACCAGATAGGGCATGACGGGATGCCAGTCTTCATAAGGGGTGCCGAGATAGAGCCCGCGTGGCGTTTCGCGGCCATCGAGCTGGTAGTAATTCTGCAAGGGAGCCGCATCGCTGGCTCCGGCCAGCACAGCATAAAGAGGGGCTGATTGCCTCTGTATCCACTCTTCCACCGGCGTGATCTCAAATTTCACAGCCACCCTCCTTGCATTTTTCACACTCTTCACAGAAAGGGGCGGCACTCTTCATGGTGGCCAGTTGCGCAGGAGTGAGCGGTACCTTGGGTTTGGGGGGAACACTGACACCCAGAGGGTCAACTGGTGACTTGCCGCCCCATCCCGAACCCGAACCCGGGCTACCACCCGAGTTCATCTTGATGGTGGGCCCCACCAGGGTGACACCACCGCCATCGACCTTGATAAAACAGCCGCCGACCTTGACGGTAATTTCAGAACCCGCTTCCAGCACCACCTTGGCACCGGCCTTGACGTGCACCTCTTGCCCCGCCTGGGTGAGCCAGCTGTCACCCAGTTTTTGGTGCATGGAGGTATCCACTGTCAGCGAGTAGTCAGCCTTGATATGATCCCGCTTCTCTCCTTCAACGGTCAGATGATCGTTGCCAAGACTGGGCGGAGCGCCATCCTCACCCGGCACTTTTCTGATGCGCGTGACCCGCTCGTTGTCAATGTCGGTGTGCTGGTCGTGTTTGATATGCCAGGCCGCATCGTTCTCGATGAGCACGTTCAGGTCTTTCTGACCGTGGATGTAAATCTCTTCCTGCCCCGCCTGGTCTTCAAAGCGCAGCTCGTTGAAGCCCTCCCCCTGGTGGGTTTCGGTGCGCAGCACGGTGCGGGTCTTGTTGGCAGGCAGCTCGTAAGGTGACCGGTTGGTGGCGTGGTAGGTGCGACCGGTCACGATAGGCTGGTCCGGGTCCCCTTCCAGGAAACTCACAATCACTTCGTGGCCGATACGGGGTATCGCCATCATGCCGTACTGGCCGCCGGCCCAACCCTGGGAGACCCGCACCCAGCAGGAGCTTTGGTCGTTGGAGCTGCCATAGCGGTCCCACGGGAACTGCAGCTTCACCCGGCCGTGTTCGTCGCAATAAATCTCCTCCCCCTCGGGCCCCACCACCATGGCGATTTGCGGGCCATCCACCATGGGCTTTTGAGGGGCCTCTGGGCTGCCGATGCGCACTCGCCAGGTGGTGCTGGCTTTCACCACCCCGAACTCGTTGTGATAGACGGTGGGGCCGCTGCCCCCTTCCTCTTCCAGCGCCTGCGGCTGCAAGCCGGTGTGCTGGATGCGCACGATTTGCCAATCGGTGTTAAGGCTGCCGTTGGGGTGTTCGGTCAGCGAGAAGGTCTGCCCCGGCTGCAGGGCCGCACTGTTGGACTTGCCACTACCGGCTACCGCATCGTTGCGCAGCGCATCGAGCCTGTGCTGGGCAAAGGCCTTGCCACTCGGGTCTTCTTTGTAGCGACCCGGATAGTCGAAGTGCTGGTAGGTATCGCGCTGGTGGGTCAGCTCAGCTCCCACCTTCTTGTGGGAGAGGCCATAAGCCGGGGTCCTGAAGCTGTAGTCTTTGAGCTCCACATCCGAGGGCCGCACCGCCTCCCGGTAATGGAACTGGCGCACATAGGGTCCCTGCTCAAGCGAGCGGTTGCCGAGGTTGAAGAAGAGCTCGGGGCCAGCGGTCAGGGCGGCCGCGTCATCGGCAAAGACGATGCGGTGCTTGCCCGCTTCAAACTCGTGGAAATAGAACATCCCCTCTTCGGCGGCGAGGCGGTTCACGAAATCGAGGTCTGTTTCCCGGTACTGAACACAATATTCCCGCTTGGCGTGCTCGTTCTTGAGGGCAAAGGCGTAGTCGGTGATGCCATGCTCTTGCAGAAGAATACTGAGGATTTCATCGGGCTTCTGTGCCTGAAAGATGCGGGAGTTGTGGCGAAGCGACAGACGCCACAGCGCCGGCTGCACCAGCAGCTGATAGCGGGTGCGGCGAAAGCCGCTATCCCCTTGCGCCATGTCGCTCACCACCCCGCAGACCCGGCGCAGCAGCTCGCCGTTGTACCACACCAGCAGCTCGCACGGCTGGTCCAGCACGGCGCCAAAGTCGATGTCGGGCTGGGCGCTTGCCAGCTCCAGGCGCAGGTTGAACGGCCGGTTGAGCGCTTCATCAAGCGCAAACTCGGCCACCACGAAGGTGTTTTCGGGCAGAGCCCCCACCTTGACGGTAAATTGTAATCCTGTGCAGTCTGCCATCGTTACTCGCCCCTGAGATATCGTGCAGCCCCATCAGGCGGGGCACTTCAAGCCGTGTGAGAGATCCGCCTTCGCCCCGGTTTTTCTGACACCATGGCTACCGCACGCCCTTGACGGCGTGCGGCAAGACGTAAACTCGGATTTTTTCTTGTGCCCCCTCACCTCAGGCAAACGGGCAAAAGAAAAAACGCGTGTATTGAAACGGAGCGGGAAATGCCAGAAACGGCAAAAGGGCACCGCAAGCAGTGCCCTTTGACTGAGAATTACGCTTCGATCGGCGCGCGCCAGTCGTCCGCACCGGAGGTACCGGCAACGGTGTGCTCCCAATCGATCTTGCGATAGGCCATGGAGACCTGGATCAGCTGGGTGAAGTCAGACTTCGCCGGATCCTGGCAGTGTGGCATCTGGCAGTCGATGTCGACGATGGTGGCATCGGTCAGCACGGTAGAGAAGAAGTGCTCCTGCTTGCCCTCGACGGAGGTGCGGTACCACTTCAGGGTCACTTTCGGCAGCATCTCGCCGGAAGCCAGCGCGTTGTACATCAGCGGCACGGCCTTGTTCAGCGCAACGGTGAACTTGAACGGCTTGTGGACGCGCTGGCCAGCAGGCTGACCGGATTGCGGATCGGTCGGCACGGTCACGACGTGCTGGAACTCTTGTACCAGCATCTCGTCTTCGTGGCCCTGCACGAAGATGTTGCCGACGGAATCGGAGGTGAAAGCACCGGCGGTGATGTTGCCCTGAGTTTTACCTTCGATGCTGATATAACATGGAGTTGGCATGGAATTGCTCCTGATTGGTTGAACGGTAGTGACACTCGACCGAATCCGTTAGCAGTGACCATGCCAATTCATTTTATTGTTTTAAAACAATAGGTTGAATCAATCACAAATCAAGCCATCATCGCAATAACGCAACAAGTTGCGCATTCGAGATATTCATCCAGATAAGTTTGCATATGCAGAGCAAAAAACTGTAAATTCCGCAATGCATTGCGCAAGTCAGAACTTATTTCAACCTGATGACCCGCACGGGCGTGATAGCGACTGAGCCGTGCGTTGACAATAGGAAACATCGGGGGCCGGCTGCCGTTCATCGCAGCAAGCTGCTCTGCTCGAACCCGGCGAGGGTTCTCACCCTCCCTCTTCGACATGGGCTGATACTTCTTCCCCAAAACAAAAAACCGACCATCAGGTCGGTTTTAACATCTGAGGATGGGTCGGGATTGACTCGCGCCATCCCTGGCGCTCGCCCTGCGGGCGGCTCTGGCCGTCCAGGCGGGCTATCCTGCCCACCTGTCGAACCAGGGCCCGAACCGAGCCGCCCGTCATCGGATAAAACAAAAGGGCCTGTCTTGCGACAGGCCCTTTTGTTTTATTTGGCGGTGAGGGAGGGATGATTCGCCACTGCGTGGCTCACCCCTTCGGGGCGGCCTGCGGCCGTTCATCGCAGCAA
>NZ_JBFOCO010000005.1:615406-669681 GCF_040907865.1 Aeromonas sp. s5 | reverse complement strand
GGGCAAGGTGTATCTGCAAACCGTGCTCGATTGCTACAGCCGCCACGCCTGGGGACGGCTCTACACCAGTAAGCTGCCGGTGACGTCGGTCCATGTACTCAACGAAACGGTGCTGCCGTTCTTCGAAGCCCATGAGGCACGGGTCTATACCATCTTGTCGGACAACGGGCGCGAGTTCTGCGGGCGCCCTGACCATCATCCCTACGAGCTGTTCCTGCAACTGGAGGGGATTGAGCACCGGACCACCAAGGTACGCAGGCCACAGAGCAACGGCTTTATCGAACGGTTGCATCGAACCTTGTTGGATGAACACTTCCGTATCAAAGGGAGGACAACCTGGTATGAGTCGGTGGAGCAGATGCAGACAGACCTGGATAGCTATCTGGAGCACTACAACAACCAGCGACCACATCAGGGCAGGATGATGGAAGGACAAACGCCCTACAGCATGTTCAAGAAGGGTCTGAAATTGATACCGAAGGAAGTGCGCACTAAAGTAGCGTAAACAAGACACCGGTTTGAGGCCGGTGTCAGGTGATAACTAGGTCTGTACAATTAAAAACTGCATCACTCCTGTTTACATCCCCCCAACCAGCATGCCTCAATGAACCACCCACAAAAAAACAAACATATTTGCAACAATAATAAAGCAAATGGATATAGCCATATAAATGTCAACTATCATACCGGATCCGGAAATATATTTTCCTCTATCTATTTTATAAACAAATAGATGAACACTGATCTCAAATGCGCTATAAAAGGCGCCTACGACAATTTATGACCGATAAAGATATGGATGACATAATTAACAAAAATGTCGATTACAGAATGGTAAGTCGACACAACGATGACGAGATAAATCTCACGGAACTGTTCTTACTCCTGTGGAAGAAAAAATTTCTCATCCTGCTCGCTACTCTTATCTTTGGCAGCATTGGTGTGTTGTATGCCATGTTCACTCCGGAACAGTGGACCGCTCACGCCACTATTTATCAGCCAAAACAACGAGATACATTGGGACTGGACAGGCTGAGAACCGAGCTGAATTTGCAGGGCCTGAGAGGCACCAAGAACAACAACGCCGTCTATAACGAATTTCTTTTGGAGTTCAAGTCTTACAACAATATCAGCCATTATTTGCAAACCACCTCCCAGTTCAAGGAGCATGTGGCCAAGAATGACTTGAACGAGCGGCAGCAACAGCTTCTGCTGCGAACCTGGTCAGAATGGATGGTGATTGCACCTGAAGGCAAGAAAGGGGAACAACCTGGCATCCAGCTCTCTTTCTCCTTCTTTAACAAGGAAGAGGCCCTCTCCATGCTGACAGGTTATATACACTATATCGTTCGGCTGCAGAGTCAGGAACTGCGCGACATCCTGGAGAACAATCGACAAAGCCAGATCAACGCGCTCAATTTGAAGGTAAAACTCAAGACAGAGGACGCGCAGCGCAAGCTAGCCAGAGAGATAGAAGGCATCGAATTCAGCATGAGCATTGCGAAGGCTGCCGGTGTGAGCAAGCCATTGGAGAATTTCAATTACGGCGACCGCTTCCCGATCACCCTTGGCCAGGATGCATTGGCAAGAAAGCTAAGCATCCTCAAGTCCTTGAAGATCGAAGAGTATGCACCCGAAATCATGGAACTGAATGTACAACTCACCCGGCTGAAGGGCATCGATCTTGGTAACCTGACACTCAGCCCGTTCACCTATCTGGATACCCCGAGCGAACCGTTGAGCCGCGATAAACCCAAGCGCCCACTGATCGTCATCCTGGCGACCTTGCTGGGAGGCATGGTGGGGGTTGCATTGGTACTGATTCAACACGCGATTCAGCAAGGTAGGAATAAAGCGCTATCGGATCATGATTTCCCCCGAGCACGGCTCGCCAACGCCAGCTGAAGTTGTCTTCCCCTCAACCGGGCCTCTTCTCCTTCATTTCGCCCCTTCTTCACATGAAAGCAAAACGGCGCCCTGAGGCGCCGTTTTTGTGTCCGCTTGGACGTCTCCCCGTTGCTTGTCTGCGCTTCGCGGGAGCAGGCCTGGACTTATTATTCGTCTTCCAGGTAGGCGTAGCCTTGCAGACCCAGCTCCAGCTCTTCGAGCAGGGCCTTGCGGGCCGCGTCGTCCAGCGCCGGGTGGGAGACGATCCGCTGATAGTTCTCGCGAATGACGGACGGGTCGATGTTGACGTAACGCAGCAGCTGGTCGACGGTGTCGCCGCGCACCACGTTGCGAATGTCCATCTTGCCTTCCTCGTCCAGCCACACTTCCGCGCAGTGGGTGTCACCGAACAGGTTGTGCAGATCGCCGAGGATCTCCTGATAGGCACCCACCAGGAAGAAGCCGACGTGGCACTCTTCGTTCTCGCCATACACCGGCATCGGCAGGGTGCTTTCCACACCCAGACCGTCGACGTAGTGCTCGACCTGACCGTCGGAGTCACAGGTGATGTCCATCAGGATACCGCGGCGGGTGAGCGGGCGCTCGAGGCCGGAAAGCGGCATCACCGGGAACACCTGACCGATACCCCAGGCATCCGGCAGGGACTGGAACAGGGAGAAGTTGGCAAAGCACTTGTCAGCCAGTTTCTCGGAGAGCTCGTCAGCCAGCGCGCGGTGGTTGCGGTTGACCGGGTTGAGCATCTCTTTGAGCGCCAGACAGGTGTTCTGGTGCAGCATCTCGGCCCAGGCGCGTTGCTCGAGGTTGAGCAGACCCATGGTGTACTGGGTATTGACGTCGCCCAGGTCTGCCACCGAGTCGTGGAAGATCTCCAGCAGGGAGGGATCTTCGCCGCGCAGGTCCAGCCACCCTTTCCACATGTTCTGCAGAATGGTGGGCGCATCGTCGTCCGGTGCGCTGATGTCGTTCATCTCCACCCCTTCGGCACCAATGATGTTGGTGACCAGCACGGCGTGGTGAGCGGTCAGGGCACGGCCGGACTCGCTGATGATGGTCGGGTGCGGCAGGTCGAACTCGCGGCACACGTCGCCAATGCCCCACACCACGTTGTTGGCGTACTCGGAGAGGCTGTAGTTGGCGGAGCAGTGGCTCTGGGAACGGGTTCCCTCGTAGTCCACGCCCAGGCCGCCACCCACGTCAACCACTTCGATGTTGGCACCGAGGCGACGCAGTTCGGCGTAGAAACGGCCGCACTCGCGGATACCGCCCTGGATGTCGCGGATGTTGGCGATCTGGGAACCCAGATGGAAGTGCAGCAGCTGCAGGCAGTCCAGCTTGCCCAGGCCGCGCAGACGCTCGATCAGCGCCAGGATCTGGGAGGCGGACAGACCGAATTTGGACATGGAGCCGCCGCTCGATTCCCACATGCCGGAGCCGGTGGAGGCGAGCTTGGCACGCACCCCGATGTTGGGCTTGATGTTGAGGCGAGCTGACTCGTCCAGCACCATTTCCAGCTCGGAGGGCTTCTCCACCACGATGTAGACCTTGTGGCCCATCAGGTTGCCCAAAAGGGCGTGGCGGATATATTCGCGGTCTTTGTAACCGTTGCAGACGATCACCGAGCCTTGCTCATGGTGATGGGACAGCACGGCCAGCAGTTCCGGTTTGGAACCAGCTTCCAGGCCAAGCCGGGGCTTGTCGCTGTAGGACTGGCTGATGGTCTCGATGACGCGACGCTGCTGGTTTACCTTGATCGGGTAAACGCACAGGTAGTCCCCTTCATAGCCTGACTTCTCGATGGCCTGACCGAAGGCGTTGAACAGCGCATCGACCCGGCTCTTGAGGATGTCGGGGAAACGCAGCAGTACCGGAGTGGTCAGCCCGGATTGACGCAGTTGTTCGATGGCATCGGAGAGCACGATCTGTGCGTCAGGGCGTGACTTGTCGGGAGCGACGGTCACATGACCGGCGTCATTGATGTTGAAAAAACCCGCACCCCAGTAGGGAACGTTGTAGACCTTCAAGGAGTCCTTGCTGGACCAGTTAGTCATGGGCTATGCCTCGCAAATGAGCGGCCGGTGGCCGCCTTCGTTACCCTCAATCACATCCAGACCATCGATGAGCAGGTGTGGCGCGCCGAAGCGGCCTGCGGGCGAGCAAGGCAAGAAGTCCGGCACCGGGCGCTGACGCCGCGGGTTGACCTGAACGTTCACCTGTCGCCACCTCCCTGGTTCATCGCGGCAAGCCTAGGCTGCCTGGTGGATCTTGGGGAAGTAACGAGTCTTGATGTGGGGCTGGTGGCTTTACATCAAGCTCAACGGTATGCGGTGCTGCAATCAGCGCCGCGGTACTTTGATGACAAACGACATCAGCCACGTCGTTCGTTCATCATTCGGCAGCCGTCACGACAGCAGGGGAGGGTTTCAAGGAAGAGATGCGAAGGCGTCAGCACGCAAGCGTGTTGATAGACGACAACAACCACAGCCAGCTCACCGCCAGTGACCGCCCATGACAAGGGAAGATGATGAGCCGATGGCTCACTCGGTCAGCCGGAAAATGAGAGTCCGTTGTTCTCCCTGATACCGGAGCCTAACCGGTATTAAAGAAACCATACCCTAGCAGTGTCTGTCGTTTCTGCGTGCCTCGCCCTATAGGCGTATGATCCTGCGGGAGTCTGGCGGCCTCTGCCTGCTCAGGGTTGCCCTTGGATCGGCGCGGAGTGTACACACTTACCGCCAGCGGTGACAATAAAAAATAGTGTTCAAAAACAGCTTTTCATAAGGCGATCAAATCTTGCCGCCAGCGGGCCTGGCAAGCGGGGGGAGAAGTCCCGCCACGCGCCCTTTTTCACCCTGAAAATAACCCCGTCTGGCCCGCCCTCGCCCCTCCCCCGCCACCAAGGGCATTGACGGAAAAATGAGTCCCATCACAAGCCGCTTAAAAATGCGGTTGATGGACCATTTTATGCTGTTATTGATATCAACAACCACAGCCTGAACCACCTTACACCTTTCCAACCCGATCTTCGCCAAAAAATGTGGCAAAAACTGCGCTGACGCAAAAAGCCCCGCCGCCAGATTGGCCACAATGACCCTCCACCACAGGTTTGAGGCTTGCCAATGGATACCTTGCTTGAGCGTTTTCTGCGTTACGTGACTTTTCATACCCGCTCCGATGCGACCAATCCCGTCTGTCCCAGCAGCGAGGGACAGCTGGTCTTCGCCCGCGCCCTCTGTGACGAAATGACGCAGATGGGGCTGAGCCAGGTCACCCTGGACGAGCACGGCTACCTCACCGCCTGCCTGCCGGGCAACCAGCCGGACGCGCCGGCCATCGGCCTCATCGCCCACATGGATACCGCTGACTACGAGGCCGAGCAGGTGGTGCCCCAGATCATCGAAAACTATCAGGGGGGGGACATCTGCCTGGGCAAGGGTGACGAGGTGCTGGCCATTCGCGACTACCGTTTCCTGAAAAACTACCTGGGCCAGGATCTCATCACCACCGACGGCACCACCCTGCTGGGGGCCGATGACAAGGCGGGCATCGCCGAGATCCTCACCGCCATCGACCACCTGCTGGCCCACCCCGAGATCCCCCGCGGTGATGTCTGGGTCGGCTTTACCCCGGACGAGGAGATAGGCCGCGGTGCCGACCGCTTCCCGCTGGACCGCTTCCCGGCCCGCTGGGCCTACACGGTGGACGGCGGCGAGCTCGGTGAGCTCGAGTACGAGAACTTCAACGCCGCCAGTGCCACCGTGCGCTTTATCGGCAACAACGTGCACCCCGGCACCGCCAAGGGCAGCATGATCAACAGCCAGACCCTGGCCGCCCGCTTCCACGCCGCCATGCCAACCGAGCAGACCCCGGAGTGCACCGACGGCTATCAGGGCTTCTTCCACCTGGCCCAGATGAACGGCACAGTGGAGGAGTGCACCCTGCACTACATCATTCGTGACTTCGACGACGAGGGTTTTGCCGCCCGCAAGGCCCAGCTCAAGGAGCGGGTCGCCTCGTTGCAGCTGGAGGCCCCCAAAGCGCGCATCGAGCTCACCCTGACCGACAGCTATCGCAACATGCGCAGCCAGATCGAGCCGCACATGCACATAGTCCAGCTGGCCAAGGCCGCCATGCTGGCCGCCGACGTGGAGCCAAAGATAAAACCCATTCGCGGCGGCACCGACGGTGCCCGGCTCTCCTTTATGGGGCTGCCCTGCCCCAACCTGTTTACCGGTGGCCACAACTTCCACGGCAAGCACGAGTTCATCCCGCTGCAATCCATGGAAAAAGCGGTCGCCACCCTGGTGGAGCTGGTGCGCCTGACTTCGGCCTGGCGCGACTAAACCGGCCATCGTCACCGCCATGACCACAAAAGGGGGAGCCGGTTCACCGGCTCCCCCTCTTTGCCATCAAACTGTCATCCCACTGCCATGGGGCGGGAACAAAAGGGCGTCACGCTAGGGCAACGACTCATCGGAGCCCAGCCCATGTTCAGTGTCGATGCCCTGCTACAACAACACCTGCCCCGCCTGTCGGCCAACGACCTGCTGCGCCCCCTGCTCCGACAAGGGCTGCGCTGGCTGCTGCACGAGCAGGCGTTTCAACGCTTCGCCGCATGCCACCCCCACCTGCGTGGACTCGACTTCGTCGAGCAGGCGCTGACCGAGCTCGACTTCGACTACCGGGTGAGCGAGGCCCAGCTCGAGCACATTCCGGCCAGTGGCCGGGTCATCATAGTCGCCAACCACCCCATCGGCTCCCTCGACGGGCTGGCCCTGCTGCGTCTGCTCGGCCGCATCCGGCCGGACGTCAAGATAGTGGCCAACCAGTTGCTGGCCCAGCTGACGCCGCTGCGTCCCCTGCTGTTGCCGGTGGACAACCTGGGGGGCAAGACAGACAGGCGCGCCATCCTGGCGATGGGGGAACACCTGGCGGGAGAAGGGGCGCTGATGATCTTTCCCGCCGGCGAGGTGTCGCGCCTCGGCCCCAAGGGGGTCAAGGACGGCCCCTGGCAATCAGGCTTCATCAAGCTGGCCCAGCGCACCCGCACCCCGCTGGTGCCGATCCATCTGGACGGGCGCAACGGTCTCTCCTTCTATCTCGCCGCCTGGCTCAACAACGACTGGGCCGGACTGTTGCTGGTCAAGCAGCTGTTTCGCCAGCAGGGCAAGCGCATCGCCATCACCATAGGTGCCCGCATCCCGGTGAGCGGGGTGCAGGAGCTGCCCGCCAAGAGCGCGGCCCGACTGGTGCGCAGCCACCTCTATCGCATCGGGCGTGGCAAGCGGGGCTTGCTGGCCACCGAAGCCCCCATCGCCCTGCCGGAGGAGCGCCGCCAGCTCAAGCAGGCCATCGAATCCTGCGAGGCCCTCGGCCACACCCCGGACGGTCAGGGGATCTATCTCTACCGACGCCACGAGCTGAGTCACTCGGTGATCCTGCGCGAGCTGGGGCGCCTGCGGGAGATCGCCTTTCGGGTGGTGGGGGAAGGTTCCGGCAGACGGCGGGATCTCGACACCTTCGACGATGACTATCACCACCTCATTCTCTGGGATCCGGCCCGGCTCGAGATCATCGGCGCCTACCGTTTCGCCCCGGTGGCCGAACTGCTGGCCAGCAAGGGGCTCGACGGCCTCTACAGCCACACCCTGTTTGGCTTTGAAGAGAAACTACTGCCCAGGCTGGAGCTTGCCATCGAGCTTGGCCGCAGCTTCATCCAGCCCGCCTACTGGGGCAAGCGGGGGCTCGATTACCTCTGGTTTGGCATCGGCGCCTATCTGGCCCGCTATCCCCGCTATCGCTACCTGTTTGGCCCGGTATCGCTCTCCGGCAGCCTGCCGGTGGCGGCCAAGGATCTGCTGGTGAGCTTCTATCGCCAGCACTTTGCCCCAGAACTGGCGCTCGCCCCCTCCCGCCGCCCCTACCCCGCCACACCGCCGTTGTTTGCCGGGCTGGATTACGGCGCCGATCTCAAGGAGCTCAAGGCCCGCCTCGACAACCTGGGCTGCGCCATTCCCACCCTCTACAAGCAGTACTCCGAGCTGTGCGAGCCGGGCGGCGTGCAGTTCATGGATTTTGGCATCGACCCCGACTTCAACCACTGCATCGACGGCCTGGTGTGGGTGGATGTGAGCCGCCTCAAGCCTCACAAGCGGGCCCGCTATATCGGCCTCCCCGCCGAAGATCAGCCGGGCACAGCTGCCGACCGTTGAGCAGACGCCACAACGAGAGAGGGAGGCCTGTGCCTCCCTCTCTTTGTCATTAATGCTGCGGTTTACTCTGCAGTCGGTTTGCGATCGGCATGGCCCAGGTCGCGCTCGGGGGCAATGACATCGCGCACCCGTTGCTTGATCTCCTTGGCCTCGGGGAAGCCCTCGTCCGCCACCCGATCCCACACCAGCACCCCGTCCACCAGGATGCGAAACTCCCCCTTGCTGGCCGGCACCAACGCCACCTCCCCCAGCTCGCTGTCGAAGGTGGAGAGCAGCTCCTGGGCCAGCCAGGCGGCGCGCAGCATCCAGCGGCAGAGGGTGCAGTAGCGGATCTCGATGCGGGGTTTAGGGGCGGACAAGGTCGTCTCGCTCATGTGGTCACTCCATCAATGGCGGCAAGAAAAAAGAGGCTCACTGGGTGACCCCGTGGAAGTCGGCTAGCCAGTGGCGGGCAATGGTGCGCATGGTCGACTGCGGCAGATCGAACAGGCCGGGGGCCAGCGGCTGCAACGCCAGCTGGCGCACCCCTTCGATGATCTCCGCCAGCACCAGGTAGACATATTCACCGATGACGGCACCGTGGACGAAGTTGACCGCCTCGCCCCGGTTGAGCAGGAAGATGGTGCTGCCGTCGGGGCGGGTCAGCGCCAGCACGTGGGGGCACACCTCCTCGCTCGGCCAGGGCAGCTGGGCGAGACAAAACGCAAACTCGTCGTCCGCCGAGGTGACCGAGGCAACCATGGTGCCGGGGCGCAACCGCTGCAGATCCACCAGGTCCAGCGCGCCGTTGCCGGTGGAGCAGATCACCAGCTCGGCCCGGCTGAGGGCCTCGGCCTTGCCCACCAGCTTGAAGCCGTGGGAGAGCGCCTCCACCTGGCGCAGCACGTCGGTCTCCACCAGCTCCAGATGCAGGTTGCGGCACCTGAGCTCGCGAGCGATGCTGCGCCCCACCTTGCCGTAGCCGAACAGGGCGGCCTGGCAGACATTGAAGGTGCGGTTGAGGGTGCGGGCCAGGGATTCGGCGGAGTAGACCACGCTCAGGCCGATCTGGATATCCTCGGCCTGCTTGAGAGGGCTGCGCGCCACCGAGATGACCGGGGTGGACAGCACCTCCTGCTCGTAGCGTTGATGGCCGTTCTCGGTCATCTCCACCACCCCGAGGAAACGGGGGCCGAAATACTCGCTGAGGGTGGCCTGGGTTCTGGCGAAATAGCCCCCGATATCGAGAATGATCAGCCGCTCATGGGGCGCCACCAGCGGGGCTATGTGCTCGATCACCCCCTGCGGGGTATTGGTCCACTGGCGGTTGAGGGGCAGCACCGGATAGTGCTGCTGGGCCCAGATCAGGGTCGGTCCGTGAACTGACTTGGGTTTGGGCAGGATGGCGCCGATCCGCCCGATCTGATCGAGGGCCTGGATAAACTGGGGGCGATCGGGAAGCAGATGGGTAACCAGCAGGATGCAGAGACCGTCGAGACGTCCCTGCTCGGTGAAATGGCGAAAAAACAGATGCTCAGATCCTTGACTGCGCAACTGTGGCCTCCTTAGCGCGCCGCAAACAAGCAGGCAAACAGAACCCGGTCAGACCGGGTTCTGTGTGTATCCAGATAATTGAAAAACCTTTTTATCTGAAACCACTATGGGGCTCAATCTTTATCTGTACAGACTATGACGAAGTCGGCAACTTTTGGGGTAATTGCCTGTTTTTTATGCTAAAAATCAGTAAAGAGAGGCCTCTGGCCACACCTTCCACAGACTCAGACCCGCCCCGACGCCCGCCAGCAGGATCAACAGGGCCCAGCGCTGGAACCAGGGTTTGTTGCGCAGTGCCCACTCCAGCAGCGGCAGCAGCCAGACCGGCAGCAACACCAGCAGCGGCACTTCCACGTATTGCCAGGCGAGCATCTGCATAAAGGCCAGCGCCAACCCGAGCGCCGCAGGCGCCACCTGGCTGCCGGCAAAGGCCCCGAGCAGAGCACGGAAACCGGCGAAGGCCGCCAGCGCACCGGCCAGCTGGGCAATCAGCAGGCTGCCGTCGATGCCGATCACCAGTGCCAGCCAGATGAAGCTGAGGGCAAAGCCGAGCCCCTCGCGGCTGTCACCGCGCAGTCCGGTCCATCCCAGCCAGCCAATGGCAGGCAGCAACGCCAGCCAGATGGCGGGCTCGCTTGCCAGCACAGAGGCCAGCCCCTGCCACCACACCAGTGCCCCGAGCGCGGCAAACAGCGCAAGCGCGGCCCGCTGGTCGGCCAGCTGCGCCGCCAGGGCAGGCACCAGCAGGGTCAGCGGCAGCCATTGCCACGCCTTGACCGGCAGCCCGTAGGCTCCGCCCAGCAGGCAGCCCACCAGCCAGAGCGCCAGGGCGCCCCACAGGTACCCCAGCCGCGGCCAGCGCCACGACAGCAAAGCGGCCCCCAAAGGAGCCGCCAGGGTTTGAAGCAGGAGTGCCGCGCCCATTACTTGCGCACACCTTCGACAAACAGTGCGATGGTCATCTCGTCCGGGATGTTCGGCACCATGTAGTTCACGCCAAAGTCGCTGCGCTTGATGGTGGTGGTGGCGTTGAAGCCGCTGCGGTAGCCACCCCAGGGATCCTTGCCTTCACCGATGTGAACCAGATCGAAGGCCACTTCCTTGGACACGCCGTGCAGGGTCAGGGTGCCTTTCAGCACGCCCTTATCCTTGGTGCCCTCGTAGCCGGAGCTGACGAAAGTCATCTTGGGATACTGCTTCACGTCCAGGAAATCGGGGCTGCGCAGGTGTTTGTCGCGTGGCTCGTGGTTGGAGTCAACGCTGGCGGCATCGATCTCGAAGCTCGCCTTGGCCGCAGCCGGGTTGGCATCGTCCATGCTGAAGGTGCCGCTGAAGGTGTTGAAACGACCCACCAGCTCGGAGAAGCCGAGGTGTCCCACCTTGAATTGCACCGTGGTATGCGCCGCATCCACATCGTAATCGGCTGCCATCAGGGGCGCCGCCATAAACAGGCAGGAGGCCAGCAGGGCCTTGGTCATCTTCATCCGTTCGTTCCTTCATATTGGGGGTTCACAACAACAGCCAAGATGCTAACCTCCATACCGGACATAGATAATCAGCGATTTATTAAAATAATTATCAACTGAGAGTGAAAGATGGACCAGATAGCCGCCATGCGCACCTTCATCAAGGTGGTGGAGTGTCAGAGTTTTACCAAGGCCGCCAACCAGCTCGGCATCTCGGTCGCCATGACCTCCAAGCTGATGCAGCAGCTGGAGGAGTCCCTCTCCACCCGGCTGCTGTCGCGCACCACCCGCCAGGTCAATCCCACCGAGGCGGGCCAGTTCTACTACCAGCGCTCCCAGGCGCTGCTGGCGGAACTCGAAGAGACCCACAGCCAGCTGACCCGCAACAATCAGCAGCCCCAGGGCACCCTCAAGCTGTCGGTGCCGATGGATTTTGGCTACCTGCACCTCTCCCCCGCCCTGCCGCTGTTTCGCGAACGCTACCCGGATCTGAAGCTGGAGATAGAGTACAGCGACCGGCGGGTGGCGCTGGTGGAAGAGGGGTTCGATCTGGCGCTGCGCATCGGCAACCTGCCGGACTCCTCCCTGGTGGCCAAGCCGCTGGCCATGATGCGGCTGGAGGTGTGCGCCAGCCCGGGCTACCTGGCCCGTCGGGGCACGCCGAACAGCCCGGAGGATCTCAAGCAGCACGACTGCCTGCTCTATACCCTGACCCAGCCTGACTGGGTGTTCAAACGGGATGGCGAGCAGCTGAGCGTGCGCCCGCAGGGGCCGCTGCGGGCCAACAACGGGGTGGCCCTGACCCGGGCGGCCTGCGACGATCAGGGCATCATCTTGCAGCCCACCTTCATCGTCGGCGATGCGCTGCGCTCCGGCGCCCTGGTGTCACTGCTGCCGGAGTGGGAGAAGGGGCAGGTGGGGCTCTATGCCCTCTATCCGCATCGCCGTTTCGTCTCGGCCAAGGTGCGCTGTTTCATCGAGTTCGTGCAGGAGCGCTATCTCGCCCCCCACTACTGGGATCGCAAGGCTTAAGTCTTTGCCACGGCCGCGGTGACGGGATGGCTATGAGGCGGTGGTATCGGCAGGCAGTGGCAGCTCGGCCACCAGCAGCACGTCGCGCAGGTTCAACTGCCAGCGCGGCAGGCGCTGGCGCAGGGGCGCCAGCTGCTCATCGCCGAGGGCATAGGGCAGAGTGATGTGCAGGCAGTGGCAATCGAGCATGCCGGCCAGTTGCAGGATCAGGATGAGGTTGGCCTCGTCGGTCTTGTGCTTGTTGATGCGTTTGGCCAGCTCGTGGCGAAAGTGGGTCTCCGGATCCTGGGTCATCGCCTGCCAGCCGTAGCCAAACAGCGGAATGAAGGCGCTGACGATGCCAAGGGCGGTGAGTGGCTGCTTGGGCGGGTGATAGAGGGCGTTGAGATCCAGCTCGATGGGCGTTAGATGCAGCTCACGATTGCCGGACAAAATATTATTACTCATTGGATAACCCTCTTGATTCCACTAGACTTCGCCGCATATTTGACCTGACATGCCAACGAGGTGCTGATGCTAAGCGATATCGAGATCTCCCGCCAGTCCCCCCGTCTCTCCATTCATGCGCTGGCCGAGCGCCTCACCATCCCTTCGCACCAGCTGAGCCCATACGGCCACTACAAGGGCAAACTCAGCCTCGACCTACTCAAGTCGCTCCCCAAACCGGCGGGCAAGCTGGTGCTGGTGAGCGCCATCACCCCCACCCCGCTTGGCGAGGGCAAGACGGTAACCACCCTCGGCCTCTCCATGGGGCTCAACCATATCGGCCAGCCCAGCATCGCCACCATCCGCCAGCCGAGCCTCGGGCCCGTGTTCGGGGTCAAGGGGGGCGCCGCTGGCGGTGGCCACGCCCAGGTGGTACCGATGGAGGAGATGAACCTGCACCTCACCGGTGACTTTCACGCCCTCACCGCCGCCCACAATCTGGCGGCGGCGGCCCTCGATGCCCGCCTGTTCCATGAGCGCAAACTCGGTGACCAGTTCAGCGCCAGAACCGGCCTGCCTCGGCTCGATATCGATGCAGACAACATCCTCTGGCCGCGCACCCTCGACATGAACGACCGCGCCCTGCGCCACCTCACCATCGGCCAGGGGGGCGCCGCCGACGGCGTCGAGCGCAGCGATCGCTTCGTCATCACCGCCGCCTCCGAGCTGATGGCCATTCTGGCGCTGGCGAGCGATCTGAACGATCTGCGTGCGCGCATCGGCCGCATCCAGCTGGCCCGCGACCTGCACGGCAAACCCATCACCGCCGAGCAGCTGGAAGTGGCGGGCGCCATGACGGTGCTGCTCAAGGAGGCCCTGCAGCCGACCCTGATGCAGACCACGGAGCAGACCCCGGTGCTGGTGCACGCCGGCCCCTTTGCCAACATCGCCCACGGCAACTCCTCGGTGATCGCCGATCGCATGGCCCTCGGCCTCACCGATTACGTGGTGACCGAGGCAGGCTTTGGCTCCGATATGGGGCTGGAGAAGTTCTTCAACATCAAGAGCCGCCAATCCGGCCTGACCCCGGCCTGCGTGGTGCTGGTGGCGACGGTGCGAGGCCTCAAGGCCAACAGCGGCCTGCTCGACATCCGCCCGGGCCAGCCGCTGCCCCAAAGCCTGCTGGGCGAGGATCTGCCGACCCTGGCGCAGGGCTGCGCCAACTTCGGCTGGCACATCGCCAATGCCCGCCGTTACGGCGTACCCGTGGTGGTCGCCATCAACCGCTTCCCCACCGACAGCGAAGCTGAGCTGGCCTTGCTGGCCCGCGAGGCGGTGCAAGCCGGCGCCTCTGGCTGCGCCATCTCCCACGCCTTTACCCAGGGCGGGGCCGGGGCCGACGAGCTGGCCCGGGCGGTGGTGGCCGCCTGTGAGCAGCCGGGCCAGGTCAAGCTGCTCTACCCCGACGATGCGAGCCTGGACGCCAAGCTGGCAACCCTGGTGGAGTGCGGCTATGGCGGGCGTGGCGTACGACTCTCGGACAAGGCGCGCCACCAGCTGGCGCAACTCTCTGCCGAGGGATGGGGCCACCTGCCGGTCTGCGTGGCCAAGACGCCGCTCTCCATCAGCCATGATCCGGCCCTCAAGGGGGTACCGACCGACTTCGAGGTGCCCATCGAGGAGGTGAGGCTCTGCGCCGGCGCCGGCTTCGTCTATGCCCTGGCGGGCCCCATCATGACCATGCCGGGCCTTGGCAGCCTGCCGGCCTACCGTCATATCGATATCGACGAGCACGGCGATATCGTCGGCCTGAGCTGATGGTGAGTGGCAGCTGCAGGCCAAGCCACCGCCTCGACAGCCTGCCACCGGTTACCGTCATATCGATATCGACGAGAACGGCGATATCGTCGGCCTGAGCTAAATGGTCGGATAAAGGGTCTGGCGCCGGCCGATGACGCTGCGCTAATCGACCCTGCGATCAAAAAGCCTGCCAGAAACAACAAGGCCCCGTCACTGGACGGGGCCTTTTGCTATCTGCCAAACGCTCTTAGAGGGTAAAGCGCTGGGTCATATGGTGCAGTGTATTGGCCAGCTTGCTCAGCTCGACACAGGCTTGGGCGGTCTGTTGGGCCCCCAGGGCATTCTCGTCCGCCGCATTGTGGATGTTGACGATGCTGCGGTTGAGCTCCTCGGTCACCGCATTCTGCTCCTCGGTAGCGGTGGCGATCAGGGTGTTCATGTCGGTGATCTGGGTGACGGCACCGTTGATGGTGTCGATGCTGTTGCCCGCTTCCCGCGCCAGCCCCACGCTCTCCTGCATCTGCTGGCGGCTCAGCTGCATGGCGCTGCCCGCCTCGGCGGTGCGCTCCTGCAGCACCTCGATCATCTTGCTGATCTCGGCGGTGGAGTTCTGGGTACGCTGGGCCAGGGAGCGCACTTCATCGGCCACGACCGCAAAGCCGCGCCCCTGCTCGCCGGCGCGCGCCGCCTCGATGGCCGCGTTGAGGGCCAGCAGGTTGGTCTGCTCGGCAATGCCGCGAATGACGTCAAGCACCATGCTGATGTTGGTGCTGTCCTGCTCCAGTTGCTGCACCACGGCGCCCGCCTGCTCAATCTTGACCGACACCTCCTCGATGCTGCTGATGGCGCTGCGCACCACCTGGTTGCCCTGGGTCGAGGTGCGCGAGGCATCCTTGGCCGCGCTCATGGCGTCCGTGGTGTTGCGGGCTACCTCGTTGACGGTGGACTGCATCTCGTTCATGGCGGTGGCAACCTGGGAGACCTCGCTCTGCTGACGGGCCATGCCGGTAGCGGACTGCTCGGAGATGGCACTCACCTCCTCCACCGCGCTGCTGAGCTGGCTCACCGAGCCGGCGATCTCACTCACCAGATCCGCAAGCGAACCCTGCATGCGGTCGATGGCGGCGCCGAGCTGACCCAGCTCGTCACGCTTGAAGCGATTGCCGCGGATCCACTCCTGCAACTCGCTCTTGCCCAGATCACCGCTCGCGATGCGCTGGGCCTGGCGGGCCAGCATCACCAGCGGATCGCGGATCTGGCGAGTAAGCACGGTGGAGAGCGCCCCCGCCAGCAGCAGACCCAGTACCAGCGCCACTATGATGCTTAGCTTGGCGCTGTCAAACGCAGCCACCACCTGGGCACGGGAGCCCACTGAGTAGCCGTGGTTGATGCGGATCAGATCCCCCACCGACTTGGCCAGGTTGGTGTAGAGGGTGATCCCCTCGCTCATGAACAGCTGCTGGGCCTCGGCCAGCTGGCCGCCATCCTGCATCTGCCGGATGCGCTGGTGCAGGGCCACGTACTTGTCCCAGTCCTGCTTGACGATGTCGAAGGTGCGCCGCTCTTCCACGTCCTCCGCCCAGATGGTGGCATCGTGCGCCTTGACCTGCCGGGCGACCTCTTGCAGGGTCTGCTCGCCAAGGTCGCGATAGTGGGCTTTCTGCTGCGGATCGGCCGCCACCAGAAACACATCCAGTTCATAGCGGCGCAGGGTATTGATGGTCTCGCCCAGGGTACTGGTGCGCACCACGGCGGGCAAAATGCTGTCGGTAAAGCCGATGGCGGCCCGGTTCATGTTGCCAAACTGCAGCAGCGAGAAGCCGCCGATAAAGGCCATCATCAGGCCGAGCATGGCAAAACCCGCGGTGAGTTTCTTGCCAATGGTCATGGTACTGGTATTCATGGCATGTCCTGGATATGAGTGAACAGATAACGCTCGTCTGAACCGTACGCATACGGCCCGCTGTCACCGCCTCCATGGCGGCTCATCCAGCCTTGATGAATATATGTCCTTGCATGAACGAGGCGACATTTTTTACAAGATGCCCGGCTGAGCGCAGGTCTCTTATCGACAGACCCACCCGGCCAAGAGAGCAGCCAAAGCCTGGCACCTTGAAGACTTGAACGCACTCCGAAAGATACGCACAAGCCATAACGGGATATATCGACCGGGGATGTCCATCCCTTGAGGAAAATTGTCGGTGCGACCATCCGGCAGCAAGCGGGACGTCAGGGGCAGTGAAAAAAGAGGGGAAAGCGAGGAGACATGCCGCAGTGGCGACACATCTCCTGGCAACTCAGCCTTTCATACCGGCCAGAAACTCGGCACGGGTATCGGGCTGGGTCTTGAAGACGCCACCCAGGGAGGTGGTGGTGGTGTAGGAGGTGGAGTCCATCACGCCGCGGGCCTTCACGCAGAAGTGGGTCGCCTTGATGCTGATGGCCACGTCCTTGGTGCCGAGCAGGGTCTGCAGCGCCAGCAGGATCTGCTGGGTCAGGCGCTCCTGCACCTGGGGACGGCGGGCAAAGAACTGCACGATGCGGTTGATCTTGGAGAGCCCGATCACCTTGCCGCGGGGGATATAGGCCACGTGGGCCAGCCCGTCGATGGTGACGAAGTGGTGCTCGCAGGTGCTGGTGAGGCTGATGTCCCGCACCATGATCATCTCGTCCACCTTCATCTTGTTCTCGATCACCGTCACCTTGGGGAAGGTGGCGTAATCGAGGCCGGAGAAGATTTCGTTCACGTACATCTTGGCGATGCGGTGCGGTGTCTCTGCCAGACTGTCATCGGCCAGATCCAGCCCCAGCGTCTCCATGATGGCGCGCATGTGGCCCTCGATCTTCTCCCGCTTCTGCTGGCCGTCCAGGGTATTGGCCACCAGAGGTGTTTCGAGGCCCTCGGCCTCGAGGGCGGCCCTGACCAACAGGGCTTCCCGACTTAAGCTCGTCATCTTGTTCCTCTCCCACGCTCAGGGACTGTGATGGCCGCCTCGCTATGACGGCACTCGGTTGTGGCGCAATAGTAGACGGCGATTATTGTCATAATTCAAGCTAACTCAAGCCCGTTCCCTGACTTTATGCCAATCTGGCGGCTTTTACTTCGCCGGCGCTACCCATACGGGGGGAGGCGCGCAGCCCGGTCGCTGCCTATCTGTACAGCCAAACGGTTTTATCCTGCTGCAACCTGCCCATCGGCATGGATTTTTGGGATAATCCGCCCTTCACACCCCCTCCATCACACAATGAGGTCATGACATGGGATTTGATACCAGCGGACTACTCCCCCTGAGCGACGCCCTGCAGGGCATGCTGGCACAGCTTGACGGCTGTTGCGACAGCGAACAGTTGCCCCTGCCGCAGGCCCTTGGCCGGGTACTCGCCGCGGATATCGCCTCCCCCCTCAGCGTGCCCCCGTTCGACAACTCCGCCATGGACGGTTATGCGGTGCGGCTGGCGGATCTCTCCAACGGTGCCCCCCTCATCATGGTGGGCAAGGCCTTCGCCGGTCAGCCTTACCAGGGTGAATGGCCCGCCGGCCACTGCGTGCGCATCATGACCGGCGCCCCGGTGCCCGCCGGGACGGATGCGGTGGTGATGCAGGAAGAAACGCAGACCGACGGCGACAGGATCACCTTTCTGACCCCCCCTGTGCCCGGCCAGAACATTCGCCGCCGCGGCGAAGACATCCGCGAGGGCGCCAGCGTGCTCGCTGCCGGAACTCGCCTCACCGCCCGGGAGATGCCGCTGCTGGCCTCCCTCGGCATTGCCACCGTGTCGGTGCGCCGACCGCTGACAGTGGCCATCTTCAGTACCGGTGACGAACTCAAACCGGTCGGCTCCCCGCTTGCCCACGGCGACATCTACGACTCCAACCGCTACGGCGTGCGGGCCATGCTGGATCGCATGGGCTGCGACTGCCTCGACCTTGGCATCATCCCGGACGATCCGGCTCAATTGCGCGCCGCCTTCCAAAAGGCCGACCGCGAGGCCGACGCCCTTATCACCACCGGCGGCGTCTCGGTGGGGGAAGCGGACTTCACCAAACAACTGCTCGAAGAGCTCGGCGAAATCGGCTTCTGGAAACTGGCCATCAAGCCGGGCAAGCCGTTTGCCTTCGGTCGCCTGCCCCACGCCTGGTTCTTCGGCCTGCCGGGCAACCCGGTCTCGGCCATGGTCACCTTCGATCAGCTGGTGCAACCTGCGCTGGCCAAGCTGACGGGCCAACGCTTCGAGCGCCCGCTCCAGCTGCAAGCCATTGCCGCTGAGCCGCTCAAGAAGGCGCCGGGCCGGCTCGACTTCCAGCGCGGCATCCTGACTCAGGGGCCAAACGGCCTGGAGGTACGCAGCACCGGCTCGCAAGACTCCGCCGTGTTCAACTCCCTGTCGCGGGCCAACTGCTACATAGTCCTGGAGCGCGAGCGGGGCCGGGTCGCCACAGGGGAAACCGTCACCGTCGAACCGTTCGGGGGATTGCTGCTGTGAGCGAGATCCTGAGCGATGCCGAGCTCTTGCGCTACAACCGCCAGATCATCCTCAAATCCTTCGATTTCGAGGGGCAGGAGGCACTCAAGCAGGCTCACGTGCTGGTGATCGGCGCTGGCGGCCTCGGCTGCGCTGCCAGCCAGTATCTGGCGGTGGCCGGGGTCGGTCGGCTCACCCTGGTCGATTTCGACAAGGTGGAGCTCTCCAACCTGCAACGCCAGGTGCTGCACACCGATGAGCGCATCGGCCACGACAAGGTGGACTCCGCCGCCCACGCCCTGCGCGCCCTCAATCCCTGGCTTGAGGTGGAGACCCACGCCGCCGTGGCTGACGAGGCGCTGCTCGATGCCCTGTTGCCACGCCACCAGCTGGTATTGGATTGCACCGACAACCTGGCCATTCGCAACCTGCTCAACCAAAAGGCCCGCCAGCACGGCGTGCCGCTGGTCAGCGGCGCCGCCATCCGGCTGGAGGGCCAGATCTGCAGCTTCACCTGGCAGCAGGATGAGCCCTGCTACGCCTGCCTCAGCGCCCTGTTTGGCGAGCAGGCCCTTACCTGCGTCGAGGCAGGGGTGCTGGCCCCTGTGGTGGGACTGGTGGGCAGCCTGCAGGCGCTCGAAGCCATCAAACTCTTGGCGGGGATGGGCCGCAGTTACAGCGGCCGCCTGCTGATGATCGACGGCCTGGGCGGCACCTTTCGCGAAATGAAGCTGCCCAAACGCCCCGACTGCCCGGTCTGCTCGCACGGGTGAACCATCCCAGCGAGCCTTTGCGCCAACAAAAAAGCCGACCCCTAGGTCGGCTTTTTGCAGCATGCGTACGGCGGGGATTAACCGGCGCAGTAAACACGCGCCTCGCGCGGGGTGTAGACACCGAAGGTCACAACGCCCAGCAGGCCATTGAGGAAGGTATGCTGCGCTTCTACACGCACTACCTTATCAGCACCGTTGCAAACGGCAGCGGCATCGATGGTTTTGCTCTGGCCCAAGCCGGAAATGAAGAAGTGGTGGGTCACTTCTTTGGTGGGTTTCACTGCATTACCGGAATGCACGGTAAAACCTTGCTGAGCACAGCCCGCCATCATCATTGCAACGGCTGCAGTCAATACCATTTTTTTCATTTTATTATCCCTGACAATATTATTTTTCCGGCTATGCCGGCGCCACACAAAGAAACATTCCCGTTAATTATCAATAATATAAATAGAGAGGTGTTCCTAGGTGCGCGCACACTATCAAAATCCAGAGAGGGCAACAAGGCTTTATTTGAGACTTTATTGTGTCAGCCCAAAAATCACAGACTGCAATAAACCCGAGCCGTCCTCGGGGTATATATTCCCAACGTCAAGACGGTCATCAAGGTATCCTGCGGGCTCTGCTGCATTTCCAACCGCACAACTTTTTTCGGGTCACCATGGCAGGCCAGGGCAGCATCGACCATCTCACTCTGGCCAACCCCCGCCAGTACGAAATCATGGCTCACTTCTCGGGTTGGCTGACCCGGGTTACCCTCGTGTACGAAGAAGGTTTGCTGGGCACACCCTGACAACAGTAAAGCGCCGCACGCCATCCATACTATTTTTTTCATCTCTCTTACTCTGGCGATGGTCGGTAGAAAGCCCTAGAAGATCCCTTTGGCCTTGACCTTTTTCATGTTGGCAACCTGATTGGAGAGATCTTCCACCAGCGGCTCGGTGTCCCCTGCGGCCCTCATTTGGCGACCTTGGACACTGGCCAGACGCTGGATCAGCCGATGCTGCTCACGAATAAGCCGTGACTGTTCTTCCAGTTGGCGAGAGAGCTGTTGAATGCTGCTTTGCAGCGACGCCAGGTCCTGCTCACCAGTCGCTGATGGCAGTTTGCCCGCGATCGCCTCGGCCAACTGCTCATGATCAAGAGGAGCAGGCATCCCCTGCCGCAACTCATCCCACAGCTCGGTTGGTTGCTGCTCCCCAAGCCGGCTGACAATCTCTTCCACCAGACTGTCCGAAGAGGACATGGCGGCTTGCTGACCCAAACGTTGAACGATTTCATCCACCAGCCCACCGGTATCACCCTGGCCAAGTCTGGGAGCCAATCCGGCCACTATCTGCTCGACCATGAGATCGGCAGCAGGCTGCGCCGGCGTACTCCCCTCTCCCAGGTTGAAGCCGCAACTGGCAAAGGCATGACGCAAGGTGGTCATGCTTACCTGCTCGGGTCCCAGCGCATTGGCAATGGCCTTGCAGAGGTTGGGCGCCAGCACATACATGAACATGCCGGAGAGATAGATATCCTTATGAAAACGACTCTTGGAGAAGTCGAACTCCTCACTGCCATCCTGGATCTTGCGAGCCCGTTGATACCAGTTCTGCAATACCCCAACCGCGTAACGATCAGACTCCAGCGCGCCCGGATCCATATAGATGGAGAAGGTCATGCGCTTGAGTTGACTACTCATCATCGACCTCGGCCATCACTGCAGCTTCACGGTACACTTCCTCTTCTTCGGTGGTGTAGAGGCAGATCTCGCGCGCCAGGGCGGACTGGGCATCGTCCAGCAGTTCGACCCTGTCGCCCAGAGTAGGGTAGGCATTCTTGATTGCTTCGTAGATAAGCGACGCCCCGCCCCCAACCAAGTAAACACGGTTCGGGTTTTTGGCAAACTTCTTGGCTTCATGCGCTACCTGGGAGCCCAGTTCGTCAATCTTGTTCTGCATCTTCTCGAGGATCTTGGGGATCTGGCTCTCATCATTCACCACGTCGCGCACGAAGCTCATGTCGTGACGGCGCTTGATAAACTCGTTGGCCACCAGGTAGCTGGAGTCACTGTCCGCCGCTGCCAGCGCCTTGCGGGTCGCATCGGTCACCATGGAGACACCGATCTCGTTGTTGCCGTAGACATCGGAGACATCGTCAAACTCGCCGACGATGATCCCCATGTCCAGGGTGGTGCCGCCACAATCGATCACCAGCGTCTTGGTGAACTCGTTGCAGCCCGAACCGATCAGACGGGAGAGCGCCGCAGGCAGGCTCTCCGGCATCACTTCCACGCTGACGATGTTGAACAGTTCTCCCTTGTTGAGGGAGATGGCCCGCATCAGGTTGCGGCGCTTCTTCTCGATCTTCTCTTCATTGCGCTGACAATCGTCCGGGTTGTAGAACTCGGTGATGGGCAGGGTCACGGTAATGGCCACGTCACAGGGGATCACACCGGTCTGCAGCAGGGCATGATGCACGGAGAGCAGGTTGAGATCGTCGTACTGGTACTCCACGTGGGTGGTTGCCAGCGACTTGTCCGACGTGGCGTCATAGGTGTACTTGGTATTGCCTATCTCGTAGTTGTAGATCTTCTTGTCCTTGCGCAAAGCGGCGCTCTTCCAGTCCTTGCGAAAGGAGTTGGGAGAGATGATGGTCTTGAGCACCTTGTTCTCAATCCAGCTCACCTTGACGTTGGTTGAACCATCATCGATGGCCATTTTCATTACTTCAGACATGAGGAAATACCTGTTGATAGAGCAAAATGGGTCCGATTGCCTTGCCTTTTGGTGTGGCAAGGCGATCGAACCAATACATACACGGGATAAAAGGGCGACCAGTTTAATGAGTTTCTAAAATTCGGTGAAGCAAATGATTGAAGCCGGAGGGATCTTCCGCTGGCCAGGCGTGGTGGCCGTTGGGGGTGTGGATGGTGGCGTTGGGCAGAGAGGCGAACTGCTCCACCCGTTTGGCGAGCGGTAGATAGTCGTGGCTGGTGGAGATGATGGCCACCGGCTGCCAGATGTTGCCAAGCCGGGCGCGCACCGACCAGCCTGGCAGCGCTTCCAGCAGCGCCTTGTAGGTTTTCTTCTTGTTGCGCACGAAACGCAGCCGGAAGGTGTGGCGCACCTGGGCAAGGTCGGGGCCGGGAAAGAGCTCGCGGCCGAGCCACCAGGCCAGCGGCCGCAGGCCGAACCAGCGCAGCCACTTGAGCCGCTGGGCAAAGCGCTCCTGCTCTTTTGGCGTTTCCAACAGAAATTCGCTGAAGCCGTTGACCAGCACCAGCCCCTGCACCTTGTGCGGCAACTGCAACGCCAGCTCCAGCGCCACCATGGCCCCCAAGGAGAGCCCCACCACCCAGGCGGGCTCAGGCTGTTCGTCGAGCCAGTTCACCACGTCAGCCGCCAGGGTCGCCACGTCGAACGGCCCCTCCTGCATGCTCTGGCCGTGGCCGCGCAGATCCAGCGCCACCACCCGGTAGTGTTCGGAAAAGCGTTCGATCTGCGCCTGCCAGTCGAGGCTGGAGGAGCCCAGCCCGTGCAGCAGCAACAGCAAGGGGCCCTCCCCCGCGCAGCGCAGGGCAAGACCGTTGGATTTCATCACCTGATTGCGGCGCATCAGTTCATTGCCTCTCGACTCATCCGCTGAACCATCCTGATTTTCTGCCTCTTCTGCAATCCGCTCAACCCTCGCTGACCAGGCTCACCGCCTTGATGTAGGCGTAGATCTGCTGGTTCGGGGCAAGCGCCAGCCGTCTGGCGGAGCGGCTGGTGATACGGGCCAGCAGTATCTGCTGACCCAGCGCCAACTGCAACAGGGTCTGGCCGGGGCGCACCTCGCGTTCGGCCAGCAATCGGGTGGTGAGGCAGTTGGAGAGGCTGGAGTGTTCGATGGGGGCGGTGGCAATCACCACGTCCCGCCCGGCCACCTTGATCTGCAGTGGGCCGCCGTCGTCCGGTACCTGGGTCATGGTGACCCGCAACTGCTGCTCGCCGAGCTGCAGGGTCGCCATCTGCTCCTCTTCATCGTAGTGAGAGAGGCTCGCCGCCAGCATCACCCCGGCGTCGTCGCGACTGGCGAGCGACAGATCGGTGCGGGCGAAGATCTCGCTCGGCCGGCCTTGCGCCTCCACCCGGCCATCCGCCAGCAGCACCAGCTGATCGCACAGCAGGCTAACCTCCTCCATGGCGTGGCTGACGAAAATCATCGGAATACCGCTCTCCTGCTGCAAGCCCTTGAGCACGTGGGCCTGATGGATGCGGCTGCGTCTGTCCAGCGCAGAGAAAGGTTCATCGAGCAGCAGCAGATCGGGCTCGGCCAACAAGGCCCGGGCCAGTGCCACCCGCTGGCGCTGGCCGCCGGAGAGGCCGTGGGCCGGCTGGGGCAGCAGTTCGGCAAAACCGAGCCGGGTCGCCAGCGCCTCGGGTTGCCAGCGCCCCCGCCCCTTGCGGGCCGCCAGTTGCAGGTTGCCGAGCACGCTCAGATGGGGGAAGAGGCGCGAATCCTGAAACACCAGGCCGATGCGGCGCGCCTCGGGCAGCAGATCGCTCAGCCCCCTGCCCTGCCAGTTCAACGTGTCGCCCGGTGCCCTGTCCAGCCCGGCGATGATGCGCAGCAGGCTGCTCTTGCCGCAGCCGGAGGGGCCGAACAGACCGAGGATGCCCCCGAGCTCCAACGCCAGTTCACAATCGAGGGTAAAGGCGCCGAACGCCCGCCTCGCCTTGAGTTGCAACAGTTTCGCCTTGCGGGTGTCGCTCATCCGAACAGCCTCCGTTGCCGGCGCTGCAGCACGCCGTACACCAGCACCAGCATCACCAGCGAGAAGCCCATCAGGCCCCCCGCCAGCAGGTGGGCGTTTTGATAGTCCATCGTCTCCACGTGATCAAACAGGGCGATGGAGAGCACCTGGGTTTCGCCCGGGATGTTGCCGCCAATCATCAGCACCACCCCGAACTCCCCCAGGGTGTGGGCAAAACCGAGCGCCGCCGCCATCACGAAGCTGGGCAGCGTCATCGGCAAGATGATGTGAAAGAAGCGCTCCAGCGGCCCGAGCCCCAGGGTCGCGGCGGCCTCCAGCTCCTTGTTGCCCATGTTGACAAAGGCGGAGGTGAGCGGCTGCACCACGAAGGGAAGCGAGTAGAGGATGGAGGCGAGCAGCAGACCGGTAAAGCTGAAGGCGAGCGGCGCCCCGAAGGTGTCGCGCCACCAGGCGCCCAGGCCATAGGAGGGGGAGAAGGCCAGCAGCAGATAGAAGCCGAGCACCGTGGGCGGCAGTACCAGCGGCAGCGCCACCAAGGCCTCCACCACGGGTCTGAGCCTGTGCTGGCTGCGCGACAGCCACCAGGCCAACGGCGGCGAGAGCAGCAGCAGGATGGCGGTGGTGCTGGCTGCCAGCCTCAGGGTGAGCCAGACCGCCAGCAGATCCCCTTCACTCATCGGACTCACTCCCAATGCCAGATCCAGCACCAGATACATCGATTGAGCCGCATTTCCAGATGAATTCAGGCAACGGCATGGTGTGCATCCTTATCGCAAGAGTGGGCCGACCCGAGGGCCGGCCACTCATCAGTCAGGTGTATGGTTGCGCCATCAGTGGGGCAGCGCATAACCCGCCGCCTTGATCTCTGCCTGACCCGGCCCCTTGAGCCAGGCCACCAGCGCCTCGACCGCAGCCCCTTTCTTCAATACCAGCCCTTGCTGTTCGATGGGCGGATAGAAGTCGGCCGGCACGGCCCAGGCTTCACCGGTCTTGCCCGCCTCCACCAGGTTGGCCCAGGCGACGAAGCCCAGCTCGGCGTTGCCGGTGTCGACGAACTGCCAGGTCTGGCCGATGTTGGTGCCGGTCAGCAGGCGGTACTGCTTGGGATCGATCTTGAGATGATCGAGAGTCGCCATGGCGGCGGTGCCGTAGGGAGCGGTCTTCGGATTGGCGATGGCGAGGTTGCCCTTCCAGTTGCGCAGGGTTGCCTCGTCAGGAGCCGGCCCCCCCTTCTGCCACAGACCCAGCTGGCCGATGGCGTAGGTGAAACGCTCGCTGCCCTTGCCCTCCTGCTCCAGCTTCTGCGGGGTTTTCACGTCGGCGGAGAGGAAGAGGTCGAACGGGGCGCCGTGGCTGATCTGGGTGTAGAGCACCCCGGTCGCGGCGGAGGAGATGGCCAGGGTGTGGCCGGTCTTGGCGGTGAACTCCTTGCCGATGCGCTCTATGGTGCCCTTGAAGTTGGCGGCCACGGCCACCTTGACCTCATCGGCCTGCACGGCACCTGACTGCAGCGCACTGGCGCAGACCCCGGCGATGACAACGGATAACAGCGGTTTCATTCCTTTACCTCCTGACTGGGGCCGCTTTTATCGGTCCCCAGCCAAGGGGGCGGCCCCGAAAACAGGGGCCGCGGCTCCCGATGAGCCAGCCCCCTTGAACAGGTCAAGCTTGCCAGCGGGCGGCGGCAGTGCTGTCGCTCTCCTTGGCCTCGACCCAGCGTTGTACCCCTTCGGCGGTCAGCTCTTTTTTCCAGAACGGCGCCCGGGTTTTCAAGAAATCCATGATGAAGTGACAGGCCTCGAAAGCCGCCTCACGGTGGGCACTGCTCACCACCACCAGCACGATCTGATCGCCGAGCAGCAGCTCGCCGATGCGGTGGATCAGGGTGCACTCCTGCAGGGGCCAGCGGCTGCGAGCCTCGGCCACTATGTCCGTCAGCGCCTTCTCGGTCATGCCGGGGTAGTGCTCGAGGGCCAGCCCCTTCACCTGCTCCCCCTGATTGAAGTCGCGTACCTTGCCGACAAAGCTGACCACGGCGCCGGTGTCCTGCCGGGCAGCGAGGCGGGCATATTCGTCGGCCAGCGAGAAGTCATCCCGCTGCACCAGAATGCGATCGGTCATGGTTGCCTCGCTCATCCTTAACCTCCGGTCACCGGCGGGAAGAAGGCGACCTCATCGCCATCATGAAGGGGCGTATCGAGCGGCACCAGGGTCTGGTTGACCGCCACCAGCAGCTTGCCAGCCTCCAGCGCCAGCGCCCACTTGTCGCCACGCTCGCTCAAGGTGCTCCGCAGCTGTTCGGCACTCGCGTAGTCGCACGGCAGGCTCAGCTCGTCGCAGGCCACCAGCTCTCTTACTTGCGCAAAAAAGAGTACCTTGATCATGCATTTTCTCCTGCACCGGCATTCAACTGGAAGTGACCGGACTTGCCGCCCTTTTTCTCCACCAGACGAACCTGTTCGATCACCATGTCCTTTTGCACCGCCTTGCACATGTCGTAGATGGTCAGTGCCGCCACCGACGCGGCGGTCAGCGCTTCCATTTCCACCCCTGTCTTGCCCGAGAGCTTGCAGAGGGTGCGAATATGGACCCTATTTTGCGCCGCCTGGGGTTCTATCTCTACCTCCACCCGGGTCAATGCCAGCGGATGGCAGAGGGGAATGAGATCCGAGGTCTTCTTGGCCGCCATGATGCCGGCGATGCGGGCGGTGGCGAACACGTCCCCCTTGTGGTGCTGACCGCTCAGGATCAGGGCCAGGGTGTCGGGAGCCATGGCGACAAACGCCTCGGCGCGGGCTTCACGCTCGGTCACCAGCTTGTCGGTCACATCCACCATGTGGGCTTCGCCGCTCTGGTTGAGATGGGTCAGGCCGGGCTGAGGCTGCTTGGATTCGGTCGGGTTCATCAGAGGCCCTCAAAGATGGGAGACGAAGTTGCACGGCTTGGTGCGGGCATCGAGCTGATCGCGGACAAGTTTCTCCCACCCCAACTGGCAGGCACCGGTAGAGCCCGGCAGGCAGCAGATCAGGGTGCGATTGGCGAGACCCGCCAGCGCGCGGCTCTGCATGGCGGCGCCCTTGATGTCGGCGAAGGATAGCTGGCGAAACAGTTCGCCAAAACCCTGCACGGTGCGCTCGAACAATACCCCGACCGCCTCGGGCACCCGGTTCTGTTCGTTGAAGCCGGTGCCGCCGTTGATGAGCACCACCTGCACTCCCTCATCGGCGATCCAGTCGCTCACCTGGGCGCGAATACGAAACAGATTGTCGGGGCAGAGCGCCCGGTCGGCCAGCTGATGGCCCGATTCAGCGAGGGCGGAAACCAGATAGTCGCCCGAGCTGTCATCGGCAGCGGTGCGGCTGTCGGAGACCGTCAGCACGGCGATCTTGAGGGGAATGAATGCGTTGTGTTTCTGTCCCATGGGCAGCTCCTGATAGCAAAGGACCGTGAGCAAAGAGAAGAAGAAAAGCGGCCAGGATCCCGGCTGACAGCGTTCGCTGGTGCCACGGTCCATGCCCGCCCGGGCTGAACTTTTGACCTTGCTGTCATGCGCTGCGACTCACGGCGGGCCGATTCTATCAAAACTCGCACCAGAGGGGGGATTTAAAGGAGGCACAGTGGTGCTTTTGCCCTGGCCGGGCGAAATATGAACGAGGCCGGGTGAACCCGGCCTCGTTGCTGGTGCAGGCTTAGAAGCCCTTCACCCCTGTCATGTCGGGCAGCTGGTGAGCAATGCCCTTGTGGCAGTCGATACAGGTGCTCTCGCCGCTGGCGAGGCTGGTGGAGTGCATCTGGGCACCCCGCTTGCCTTGCAGCGAGAAGTCCATGTATTCGAAGTTGTGGCAGTTGCGACACTCCCTCGAATCCGTGTCCTTCATCCGCTTCCACTCCCGCTCGGCCATCTCGCGCCGGTGCGACTCGAACTTCTCGCGGGTGTCCACCTTGCCGGTGATCATGCCCCACAGCTCCTTGGAGGCCTGCACCTTGCGGATGATCTTGTAGGTCCACTCGTGCGGCACGTGGCAATCCGGGCAGCTGGCCCGCACGCCGGAACGGTTGGCATAGTGGATGGTGTCGCGGTACTCCACGAACACGTTGTCCTTCATTTCGTGGCAGCTGGTGCAGAACTTTTCGGTGTTGGAGGCTTCCATGGCGGTATTGAAACCGCCCCAGAAGATGACCCCGCCGAAGAAGCCCATCAGCAGCAGTACCCAGAGGGCTGCCTTCGAGGGGGACTTGAAGGTGGTCCACAGACGCTGGATAAAGCCGGGTAATTTCATCTATGGGTTCCTCAGTTCAAGGCTTCAACTGGTTTAAACGTATTTTCCACCAGCGGCTTGGCATCCGCTTGCGGCACGTGGCACTGCAGGCAGAAGTAGCGGCGGGGGGACACTTCTCCCAATGTCATGCCGTCACGGGTCTCGAAGTGAGTCGGGCTGATCTTGGGGGCCTTCATGGCGCTGGCGTTCTTGAAGCTGTGACAGGCCAGGCACTTGTTGACCTTGTTGTCCACTTCATAGTTGCGGGTGTCGTGGGGGATCAGCGGGGGCTGATGCATGTACTGGCGATCGTAGAGATCACCATCCTTGCGAAAGTTCTTCATGGGGGCCGCATCGGCATCCGTCACCAGATCCGTGCTCCCCCGTTCCGACTTGATGCCCCCCGTGCTGTTGGTGATCTCGGGGACTGCCGCCATCAAGGAACCTGCCATCAGACAGGCCAGCATTGCTCCAATCAGCTTCTTCATTATTTGTTCTCCGACGTTTTCTCTGCCTTGACGGCAAAACCTACAGTGATTTCAAAAACTTGCTCCGCGCAGACATCGATGCAACGGCCGCAGTTGGTACACTCCTGAGCCGCAATCAAGGGCCCGTGACCGCGCTTGGCGCCATGAACCGGCCCGCGCAGGATGGGACGCTCGGGACAGACCGCATAACAATCCATGCAGTTGCTGCAACGCTCGCGCCCCGAGGCTGCAATCTTGATAAAACCGACCCGGTTAACCAGGGCGTAGAAGGCCCCGACCGGGCAAAGATGACCACACCAGCCGCGCTCCACCACGAACAGATCGAACAGAAACAACACCGCCAGCAGCATCCACCCCGCCCCCATGCCAAACAGCAGGCCACGCAGGGCAAGGGATACCGGGTTGACCAGCTCCCACACCAGTACACCGGCGATGGCCGGCGCCACCAGCACCATGGCCAGCAGCCAGTAACGGGTATTGCGGCTGAACTGACCGTTGCCCTTGAGACCGAGCCGGGCTCGCAGCCAGGCGGCGGCATCCGTGATGAGGTTGACCGGACAGACCCAGGAGCAGAACACCCGCCCCCCGACCAGCCAGTAACCGGCGAGCACGATGGCCGCTCCCAGCCAGAGGGTGGTGATGGGCCAATGGCCCGCCGCCAACGACTGCAGCAGGGTCAGCGGATCCGTGAGGGGTACGGTCTCCAGCAGCAGCGAGCTGGAGAGGTTGCCCTTGAGGATCCAGCTGCCCGCCAGCGGCCCCAGCAGGAACAGCCCCAGCACGCCGAACTGGCAGAGCCGGCGCAGCAGCAGGAAGCGGTGTGACCGCCACCAGCCCAGCCTGGCCGTGGCTTCGGCTCCCGGATAACGACTCATAGCCCCTCCGGTTTGCGGGTTGGCAGGGTGAGCCTGTCACCGATGAGCGACTTGCCCGCCTTCGCCTTCTCTTCCCAGCCGAGCCGGTAGTGGTGGCCCAGCTCCCCCTTGGCGAGCTGACGAGGCACCACCTTGATGGCAGCCTCTTCCAGCACGCAGGCGTGCTCGCACTTGCCGCAGCCGGTGCAGACATCGCTGTGCACCGTGGGCAGGAACATGGCGTGCTTGCCGGTGCGCTGGTTGTGCTGCAGCTCCAGGGTGATCGCCTTGTCGATGAGCGGGCAGACCCGATAGCAGACATCGCAACGCAGCCCCAGGTAGTTGAGGCAGGTCTCGTGATCGATGAGCACCGCCACCCCCATCCGCGCCTGATCGATGTCGGTCATGGCCTGATCCAGCGCCCCGCTCGGGCAGGCCGCCACACAGGGGATGTCATCACACATCTCGCACGGCACGGCGCGCGCCTTGAAGTAGGGAGTGCCGGTGGTCACGGGTTCAAACAGCCGGGCGAGCTTGAGGGTGTCGTAGGGGCAGGCCTCGACGCAGAGTCCGCAGCGCACGCAGGCGCCGAGGAACTCGGCCTCGTCGAGGGCAGCCGGCGGGCGCAGCGCCTGGGCAGGCATGGCCTGCACCTGCTGGCGCGCCATGCCGCCAAGCCCCACGCCAAGCAGGCCCACACCGCAGGCCCCCTTGGCCATGTCGGCCAGAAACTGGCGCCGACTACGACTCATCTCGCGCTCCCCGCCTTATGCCTTGACGACCTTGACGGCGCACTTCTTGTAATCCGTCTCTTTGGAGAGCGGATCGGTGGCGTCCAGGGTCAGCTTGTTGACCAGCTGGCTCGCATCGAAGAAGGGCATAAACACCAGTCCCTTGGGCGGACGGTTGCGACCGCGGGTCTCGACCCGGGTCTTCACCTCGCCACGGCGGGATGAGACGATCACCTCTTCGCCACGGCGCACGCCGCGAGCCTTGGCATCTTCCGGGTGCATGAACAGCACCGCATCCGGGAAAGCTCGATAGAGCTCGGGGACCCGGCGGGTCATGGTGCCGGTGTGCCAGTGTTCCAGCACGCGGCCGGTAGAGAGCCACATGTCGTACTCTTTGTCCGGTGCCTCGGCGGCCGGTTCATAGGGCAGCGCGAAGATCACCGCCTTGCCATCGGGCTTGCCGTAGAAACGCACCCCCTCGCCCGCTTTCACATAGGGGTCGAACCCTTCGCGATAGCGCCACAGGGTCTCTTTGCCATCCACCACAGGCCAGCGCAGGCCACGGGCTTCGTGATACTGATCGAACGGCGCCAGATCGTGGCCATGGCCGCGCCCGAAGGTAGCGTACTCTTCGAACAGCCCCTTCTGGACGTAGAAACCAAAGTGCTCTGCCTCGTCGTTCAGGGCCCCCTTGCTCTGCTCTTTCGGGAACTGGTTGACCTGACCGTTGGCATAGAGCACGTCGAACAGGGTCTTGTCCTTCACTTCCGGCATCTTGGCGATGAGCTCCGCCGGCCACACCTCTTCCACCTTGAAGCGCTTGGAGAACTCCATCAGCTGCCACAGATCGGACTTGGCCCCTTCCGGTGCCTTCACCTGCTGGTGCCAGAACTGGGTGCGACGCTCGGCGTTGCCGTAGGCCCCCTCTTTCTCCACCCACATGGCGGTCGGCAGGATAAGGTCGGCCGCCTGGGCAGTTACAGTCGGGTAAGGGTCGGAGACCACGATGAAGTTGGCCGGGTTGCGATAACCGGGCAGCCCCTCTTCGTTCATGTTCGGGCCGGCCTGCATGTTGTTGTTGCACATCACCCAGTAGGCATTGAGCTTGCCGTCCTTGAGCATGCGGTTTTGCAGCACGGCGTGGTAGCCCACCTGCTCCGGAATGGTGCCTTCCGGCAGCTTCCAGATCTTCTCGGCGATGGCACGGTGCTTGGGCTCGGTCACCACCATATCGGCCGGCAGACGGTGGGCGAAGGTACCCACTTCACGGGCGGTACCGCAGGCGGAGGGCTGACCGGTCAAGGAGAAGGGACCGGAGCCCGGCTGGGAGATCTTGCCGGTCAGCAGGTGAATGTTGTAGCAGAGGTTGTTGGCCCAGACACCGCGGGTGTGCTGGTTGAACCCCATGGTCCAGTAAGAGACCACCTTCTTGCTCGGATCGGCATAGAGCTGGGCCAGCTTCTCGAGCTTGTCCTTGGAGACGCCGGAGAGCTTGGAGACGGACTCCAGATCGTAATCCGCCACGAACTTGGCGAAGTCGTCGAAGCTCATCGGGGTGGAGTCGCCGTTGTCCGGGTTCTTGGCCTTCTGCTGCAGCGGGTTGGTGGGACGCAGGCCGTAGCCGATGTCCGTGGTGCCCTTGCGGAACTGGGTATGCTTGTTGACGAACTCCCAGTTCACCTTGTCATTCTGGATGATGTAGTTGGCGATGTAGTTGAGGATCGCCAAATCGGTCTGCGGGGTGAACACCATACCGTTGTCCGCCAGCTCGAAGCTGCGATGCTCGAAGGTGGAGAGCACATGCACCTGCACGTCCTGGTGGGACAGGCGGCGATCGGAGATGCGCGACCAGAGGATGGGGTGCATCTCGGCCATGTTGGAACCCCACAGCACGAAGGCGTCGGCCTGCTCGATGTCGTCGTAGCAGCCCATGGGTTCATCCATGCCGAAGGTACGCATGAAGCCCACTACCGCGGACGCCATGCAGTGACGGGCATTGGGATCCAGGTTGTTGGTACGCAGACCGGCCTTCATCAGCTTGGCGGCGGCATAGCCTTCCCACACGGTCCACTGGCCGGAGCCGAACATGCCGACGGCGGTCGGGCCCTTCTCTTTCAGGGTGGCCTTGAACTTCTCGGCCATGATGTCAAAGGCCTGATCCCAGCTGATGGGGGCGAAGTTGCCGTTCTTGTCGAACTTGCCGTTGGTCATGCGCAGCATGGGCTGGGTCAGCCTGTCCTGGCCATACATGATCTTGGACAGGAAGTAACCCTTGATGCAGTTAAGACCGCGGTTGACCGGTGCATCGGGATCGCCCTGGGTCGCCACGACGCGCCCATCCTGGGAACCCACCAGCACAGAACAGCCGGTACCGCAGAAACGGCACGGCGCCTTGTCCCACTTGATGGCAGTCTTGTCGGTACTGGTGATCAGATTGGCCGCCAGCGTGGGGGCACTGACACCAGCCACGGCAGCGGCTGCCGCCACCGCGTTGGCCTTCATAAAGTCGCGTCGACTCAGCTTCATGGCATATCCTCACATTGCTTATCGCGTAAGTTGTCGAGTGTATCGAACTGGTTTTGGCTCAGGGCGGCGAACTAGAACCCTGGCTTCGTTTTTCTGTGTATCCATGGCGGCCATCATGATGAGTCACGCAGGCTCGACCTTATGGCGCTACTCCTTGCACTGGGCATCGAGCTCATCGAACTGGTGGTAAATCAGGGCGGCGGACAGCACGCCCGGCAGCGCATTGATGGCATCGATGGCCGTCATGATGGGCCGCTGGCTCGGGCCTTCCAGGGTCACCACCAGCTTGCCCTCATCACTGACGGCATGGATCTCGGCCCCCTCGAGGGTGGCGATCTGCTCTGCGAGCCGGTGACGCAAGGAGGGCTGGGTCAACACCACCAGGCTCGATACATGGAACTCTTGTTTCATTGTGGCTCCTGCTTCACACACATCCTGCTTCATCTGGACTCCTCGCTGGCGGGGGCACCCACCCGGATGCTGCCGACCGGACAATCCTTCACACAGGCACCGCAACCGGTGCAGGCTGCAGCCTCGATACTGGGGGTCGGCACCCGGCCCAGCACGGGGGAGAAATGGATCGCCCGGGGCTCGCAGCTGTCCTGGCAGCGCTGGCAGAACACCTGACCCTGAGCCAGACAGCTGGCTTCAATATGGGCGATGTATTGCCAGGGCGCCTCCGTGGTCGGACGAAATATCGGCACTTTGCAAGCGGCGACACATTCCCCGCAGAAGGTGCACTCGCCGCGCAGAAAATCCACGGTCGGGAAACCGCCATCGCCCTTTACCAGGATCTGCTCCGGGCAGGCCGTGAGACAGTCACCGCAGCGGGTGCAGTCGGCGGCAAAGTCGGACCAGGCGACGGACCAGGGCAGTTGTACCCGAGGTTCATTCGATGTCAGACGACCCCGAAACAGACTGCGACGCGACAGGTTGACCCCATCCGGCATAACGGCTCCTTGTTGCAGGTGATGGCGCACGAGTGAGTCCCATGACAGGTATTTTCAATACCTATTATAAGAGTGGGTGTATATTGCGGCCCTGACAAGTTCAGGGATATACCACCAGGGAGATAAACAGGGGGGATTCTTGCGCTGGATCAAACCCTTGGCGCAGGAAAGAACAACGGGGGCAAGACAAAATACCCCCATTTGAGGATTGCTTATTAATCGATGGCTATTTTTTCGAGCGAGGCCGCTCAGCCACCGATGGAGGCCAGATGCGGGGTCATGCCGGCATTGCCTTCGTGCAGCCTGTGGGTCGCCGCCTTGCCGGCAAGGGCGCTGCGGATCCGCTGCTGCAATTCATCCTGCTGGCCGTCATCCGTCAACAGATCGCGAAGCTCCACCCCGTGATCGCCGAACAGGCAGAGGTGCAGCTTGCCGAGGGAAGAGACTCGCAGCCGGTTGCAACCGGCACAGAAATCCTTGCTGTAGGGCATGATGAGCCCGACCCCACCCATCGACTCCGGATGCATGAATACCTGGGCGGGGCCATCGTCGTCGCCACGCAGCTGCTGCAACCAACCGGCATCGAGCAGACGCTGTTTGATGAGCGCCCCGCTGGCGTGGTGATCGCGAAACAGGGTATCCATCTCGCCGGTCTGCATCAGCTCGATGAAACGCAGCTCGATGGGTTGGTGCCGGATCCAGGCCAGGAAGGCATCCAGCTGGTGGTCATTGAGACCCTTGAGCAACACGGCGTTGATCTTGACCGACTTGAAACCGGCGGCCAGCGCCGCTTCGATCCCCTCCATCACCTCCGCCAGCTTGTTCTCGCCGGTGATCTGGTGAAACTGACGCGGATCCAGGCTGTCGACGCTGACGTTGAGGGCGGTCAGGCCCGCATCGAACCACTCTTTGGCCCGCTCTTTCAAACGATACCCATTGGTGGTCATGGCCACCTTCTCGATGCCGGGGGTATTGGCCACCGTCTCTATGATGGCGGTGAAGTCCCGGCGCAGGGAGGGTTCCCCGCCGGTCAGACGCACCTTGCGGGTGCCCATGGCGGCAAAGCCACCGACGACGCGGCGGATCTCTTCGAGAGAGAGAAAGGGCTGGCGCCCCGCCTTGCCACCGGCCGGTGGCCGATAGCCATCCGGCAAACAGTAGGTACAGCGAAAATTGCACACGTCGGTGACCGACAGGCGCAAATAGTAAAAACGACGGGAAAAACCATCTTGCAGTGGCGACATAAACACCTTTCCAAATACGGGAGGCCAGGGCATTTCTTTCCTGACCCTTACAGCTCGAACATCGGCTGACGGCGGTTTCCCCCTATCATGAGGACTTAGGCAAAACCGCTCGGAGTTCATCTAGTTTTTCGATGCTAGCACAAGTTGGAGTACACTCCCATGCTACTTTGTGGGGTTATTGTCTGCAGTGAAGGAAGAGAGCCGGCATGGGAAAGTGGTTCAAAGTACATTCGGTCAGCAGCGCCATCGGACGCTCCATGGTGCTCATCCTGTTCATGGCGAGCCTGATCGCCGTGGTGGCCATGGTGACCCTGTTCTATTCGGTGCCCGATGCCAAGGCGATCAACCTCTCCGGCTCCCTGCGGATGCAGGCCTACCGGATGGCCTACGAGATTGAGCAGGGCCAGCAGGTGCTGAGCCGGCTCGATCAGTTCGAGCAGACCCTGCACGCCGCCGAGCTGCAGGAGACCCAGCGCTGGATCACGCCAGCCTCCCTGCGTCGCACCTACGGCGAGGTGCTGCAGCAGTGGCAGGTGATGCGCGAGCACATCGAGAATGCCACCCCGCGGCGCTATACGGATAACACAGAGCAGTTTGTCGCCGCCATCGATGACTTCGTCAACCAGATGCAGTATCACGTGGAGTTCAAGGTGCGCATGCTGGCGCTGGCCGAGGGGCTCGGGCTGCTTTCCATCATCACCATCGCCTGGTTCACGGTGCGCTTTACCCGCCAGCAGGTGGTGGCCCCGCTCAACCAGCTGGTCTATTGCGCCCGCCAGATCCAGCGCCAGGAGTTCGATCTGACCCTGCCCCCCCGCTGCGAAAACGAACTGGGGGAGCTGTCAGGGGCCTTCGTCACCATGGCCGATGAGCTCGGCAAGCTCTACCGGGAGCTGGAGAGCAAGGTGGAAGAGAAGACTGCCAAGCTGCAACAGGCCAACGACACCCTCTCCTTTCTCTACAGCACAGCCCAGAAGCTGCACGCAGCGCCGCTGAGCCGGCGCACCCTGCTCAAACTGCTGGAGCGGGCGGCGGCCCACCAGCACATCGACTACATCCGGCTGACCCGTTTCGAGCACAACGCCATGCCGGACTACATCACCGGCCGCAAGGGTTGGCCCGGCGATCTGGAGGCGGTGGTCAGCTTCTATCTGCAGATGGACGAGCAGGAGTATGGCCGGCTCGACGTCATCAGCAGCCACCCCATCGACGAGCGGCTGATGAAGAACTTCTCCATGCTGCTGGCTCAGGTGCTGCACAAGGATCAGACCCTGCTGCAACACCAGCGCCTGCTGCTGATGGAAGAGCGGGCCGTCATCGCCCGCGAGCTGCACGACTCTCTAGCCCAGGCCCTCTCCTATCTCAAGATCCAGGCCACCCTGCTCAAGCGCTCGTTCGCCAAGGGGGATACCGCCAAGGCCGAAGCCGCCATGCAGCAGATCGACGAGGGACTTGGCAGCGCCTACACCCAACTGCGCGAGCTGCTCGGCACCTTCCGCCTCAGCATTGGTGACGCCAATCTCGGCGAAGCCATCAAGGTGATGCTGGAGCAGCTCAAGCCGCAGACCCAGGCCGAGATCAGGCTCCATTACGGTCTGGCCGATACCGACCTCGAGGCGGGTCAGCACATTCACATTTTGCAGCTGATCCGTGAGGCAGTCCTCAATGCCATCAAACATGCCAGCGCACAAGTGATTGATGTTAGCTGTGAGACCCTCGCCGATGGTAACATCCAGGTTCAGATTTCAGATGATGGTGTCGGAATAGGGATCGCAAGCTCGGCGGTCAACCACTACGGCCTGAGCATCATGAACGAGCGTGCCAACAAGCTGCATGGCCTGCTGACCATCAGCGAAAGGCCGCCCAGAGGCACCTGCGTACATCTGACCTTTCCCACCAGCCTAACAAGAGACGCCTGATGGACGAGATGAAATATAGTGTTCTGGTCGTGGATGACCATCCCCTCATGCGCAAAGGGATTGTGCAACTGCTGGCACTGGAAGAGAACATCGAGGTCGTCGGTGAAGCTTCCAATGGTACCGACGCCGTCGCCATGGCCAAGGAGTCCGAACCGGACCTGATCCTGCTCGACCTCAACATGAAAGGTCTCTCGGGCCTGGACACCCTCAAGGCGCTGCGCGCCGAGGAGGTGACCTCCCGGGTGGTGATCCTGACCGTCTCCGATGCCCGTCAGGATGTGGTGGCCCTGCTCAAGGCCGGTGCCGATGGCTACCTGCTCAAGGACACCGAGCCCGATATGCTGCTGGCCCAGCTGGCAGACGTGATGACCGGCAAGCAGATCCTGAGCGAACCGCTGCGCCCCTACCTCGAGAACATCTACGAGCTGGATCACCTGCAGCAGAAGCTGGAGAGCTTAACGCGTCGCGAAATGCAAATCCTGCGTGAAATTGCAAAGGGCCTCTCCAACAAACAGGTCGCCTCCGTGCTCCATATTTCCGAAGGCACGGTCAAGGTACACGTCAAGAGCCTGCTCAAGAAACTCGAGGCGCAAAGCCGCGTGGAAGCGGCTGTCATGTACCTGGAGCAGCGCAACTAAGCCCCCTTTTTACCCAGCCAAAGCCACCGTCCGGTGTTTTTTGAAAGGCAGCTAACCACATGAAACAAAAGGATTTGTTTCAGTCAATGTCCACACGTTGACCACATCGACAAAAAGCCCCAGCTTGCTGGGGCTTTCACTTCACATCTCGCGGCTTTACTCATCCGTTTTATCGCGAACATCCGTGGTTGGACCATTGCTTTGCACGGACTTGATGCCATTTTTAGCACCATCCTTGGATGCATACATTTCACTTGTAGCGATAGGCTCGCCATTCGAAGCGTGCAGCACAAAGTAAAATGGCTGGTCGGTTGTTTTCTTAGATTTGTGAATTACGTAATAACCCATGCTCAACTCCTTTGAACGCCATGCAACAGCGCATAGCTGCTAAATAACATACCTGCTCAATAGGTTTTTTCAATACTCGAATAGATCCATAAATCACACTCCCCCAGAGCTGCCGCGCTGCGCTTGCCTCCCAGTAAGACAAGCAAGGCAGAGAGGCATTGCCTTACTTGTCTTGCTGGGTCTTGTAACTTATGGCCACTGACATCCAGAATTATCCGAATGATATCTATATATCCTTTCCAATTTTCTATGATATGTTCCTCATGAAATTGACTACCGCCTTTATCCGCCACTTAATGGGGACTCCATGAACGACTTTCTTAAAACACTGCTGAATATCCGTAGTCTTCGGGCAGCCCTGCGCGAGCTGTCATTTGAACAACTGCAAGAAGTTAAAGAAAAATTCGAGCAGGTTTATACTGAGTATTTTGAATCCACCGAAAAAGAACGGGCCGAGCAAGCAGAGCATCAGCGTAAGCTGGCTGAGTTCTCTGAGATGCTGAAACAAGCTGGTGTAGACCCCCGTGACTTAATCAGTAGCTCGACCCCTGCAGCTTCAACCAAAGCTAGCAATAAGGCGAAACGAGCACCACGTCCAGCCAAATATAAATACCAAGAAGATGGCCAAGAGAAAACTTGGACTGGTCAGGGCCGTATGCCAAAGGCAATCGCTGAACAAGTTGAGCAAGGCAAGAGCCTTGATGACTTCCTGATTTAATATCAGCGCTTTACCAGATGCCGCCTACGGGCGGCATTTTCATTGCCTTCTCACTCCCTGCAACCCCCTATCTTTCCTGCCTAAAATTTTTGCAAAATTGCAAAACAGCACATTGACAAAAAACTGATTAATCATCTGATTTTAAAGGAGAAAACCTACTCTTCCTTGGCCGATGAGAAAAGTGGCGCCCTGCTGAAATGCTCACAGAAAGTAGGCTTTTCACCTATAAATCATGCACTTATGCTTTCACTCTACCCCATGAGGCCACATCAAAAACTGTAAAACAGTGAAAAAATGTTCACTGTTTTCAGTTCGGGGTCTAGCCGCAAAGCCCAGCGCTGGCGGGCGCTGGGCATATGGTTTTGCAGTAATCCATTTTTGCAAAAAGTTTTCTATACAGGGCGCGCAGGCGGGAGCGGAAGAGCGCGGATTCCGTGGTGCAACTTTGTCCGTTGTCCCGTATCCGAGCCTAATGGCTCGCTCTCAACTATAGAGATTAAAATGTACTAAACCATCTAGTGGATGGCTCCATAGTGAAGTCTTGATGATAGTAACCCCACTATTTTTCATGTTTAAATTTCTTAATTTCTTGGTATCTGTATTTTGCAAAATGGATGACACATATAACGTGTAGTGGGAACTGATGAATGCAGTTTCCGTGGGTACTTTAGAGGACCATCGGATACATCAGGATACATCAGGATACATCAGGATACATCAGGATACATCAGGATACATGTTGTTTGTTGATGAACACTCAGGCAACAGAGCTTCACTTACGATGCAGTACTTCGTGTATGCGACACCCTTTCCTGGTCATGCCAAGGCGTTGACAGGTAGACACCTTGTCGTTCGCTCACACTCTTAGCCGTCGGCAAAGACCTTGAACCAGTTGATGTTGAGTTGAACAGGCTTGCTAATGCAACAGGGAAGACTACTGGTATTGACAGAACTGGGGATGCAATAGGGTTCCCAGTTGTATTTCCTAGGTGATCTCTGCGCACAACCCAGTTTTGGTAGTCGCTGCATCTCCTCTCATTAACTATTCCCATGACACTGACCCTCATCAAAAAAATCCGCGTGACTCATAACTTTCACTCACTAAAATGGTTAGCATTTGATACCCTACTCATCCACCCCATGCTACTTCAACTGAAACCAAGATGAACTTGATAGGGATTTTCTCTTCAGTTTGGTTAAGAACAGTATGCGGAGTGTCGAGACTGCCGTGCGTTAGTTATCGTTGTATGTTGAGAGGGTAGATAAAAATTGGATTCTAGTAAGATTGTTCATGGGGGAATAAAAAATTATTTCCTATATCCATAGGATTGGCAAAACAGCTGATATAAAAATTGAAATATAAATAATGTTTTACGTTTCCTTATTGTTAGCTTTATAACTTAAAGAGGGTTGTATGGATAAGTCAACTAGAGTCGGGATTATTACCGGAATAATTGCATCAATGGTGTTTGTATATTTTCTAGACCCGATTATCAGGATATTTGGACAAGGTGTTGTTTATATTTCTGAATACTTGGTGACAGGTCTTGTAGATTCACTATATAAAAAAAGTGCGTTAGGGGTTGCAAAAGACCCAGCATTATTAACATATAGTTTATTGCTCGGTGTTGTAGTTGGCTTTCCAGTAGCAATGCTTTCTGTTTTAATTAGAAAAAAAGCAAGTCCAAGTCCAAGTCCAAGTCCAAGTCCAAGTCCAAGTCCAAGTCCAAGTGGCAATACAGAGGAACTCTCTAGAACGAAATTACGCAAGTTAATCTCAATTATTTCTTTGGTAGTTTTTCCTTTTGTGCTTTTCTTCCAATTTTGGGCTATGCTTTTTCAATATAACATAGTCACTTCATTTGACCAGCACATGAGAATACTCGGTCCTTATATAGACTTCAAAGAACGGATTATTATAGAAAGTGAATTTGCATCTATGAAAAACGAGAATGACTATAAACTACTTTATAGCAAGATGCATGAGATAGCTGAATCTAATAAGGTTGTTTTGCCAGAGAATCCTTCGTATGGACTCTGGACTTTTTAATCTGATAGGTTACTTTACTGGTAATAATTCGCCATTATCCGTTGGCATTAATTAAAAATACAAGCTAAAAGGACATTGTGTCATGCTAGAAAAAATGGATAACACACGCAATTTTAAGCTATCTGAAGATGAAGTTAGATATTTTGATGAACGGGAGAAAGAGCTATCTCGCTATAAAGGAATCATAGAGAAACAGGAGCGTGAATTAAACACTTATAGGGTTCGCTTAAAGGAAGAGCAGTACCTTCGGGAAAAAGAGATGAGGAAAGAGCTAGAAGAAAGAGAGCGCTACTTCATAGAACGTGAGAAAAAGCTAATTGAGAGACAGAAAGAGTTTGAGATGCATTTTCATAAGAGAGAGATGGAAACTGAATCCTTAAGAGATCATCTACAAAAAGAAATATCAATCAGGGAGGCTGATCTTAAAAGAGCATTTGACGAATTGGCATTAGAAAAAGATCGCCTAACAAAAGAGAGCAGGGAAAAAATTGAGCAAACATCCAAAAATTATGTAGAAGATGCTCTTGAATTACTTAGCAGTAAGGAATCTCAATTCCACACTATGTCAAAAATATGGAGTAGCATTGGCGCTTTATGCTTGGTTATAGGTGTTATATTTTTTATCGTGGTGACATTCAAGTATGGCTCGATGAATTCAAATGATATAACTTGGCAATTTTTGTTGTTTACCCTATTTAAAGGTGGTGTCACAGTAGGACTTTTAGTGGGTATATCTAAATATGCATATGTATTCAGCAGTTCGTATATGCATGAATCACTTAAAAATGCTGATAGAAGGCATGCGATTAACTTTGGGAAATTCTACCTACAGTCTTATGGTGCTGCAGCAGATTGGGCGGAAGTAAAAGAAGCATTCGAGCATTGGAATATATCCGGCACAAATGCATTTACGAGAAAAGAGCCGGCAGGCGGTGATGAAACCACCTTAGATAAAGCTGTGCAAGCGATTGAAAAAACAGAAAAATGCATATCGGAAATCAAGGGTAAAATAAAGACATAATAACGAATGTTATCGTATGTGCTTTCGCTTCGATGCATCTTTTATTATATGCGCTGTGTTTTTTAGGAAGCATTTTTGTACTGATACCGTATGTGCATGTTTATCTATACTCAACTACCACATGGTGAAGTACTAATTTATACACGGAGTTAAGTTGTTTAGCGACGACTGGGTTTGTATGTACAGATCTAGTTATCTCTCTGGCCGATGGCCACGAGGAAGTTGAGGCAATGGCCTGCAGGGTTTGTTGCTTGTCCTGCAGCATCACTCAAATCTCTGGCTGGTTAGCGCTGCTGGAGGATACCGTATACTCGGTTATCCAGACCATGGTGCTGCTCTTGCTGCCACTCCGGCATATCTAGCTTCTCCAGTTCCCACCACATCGGTGACTGGTACGGCGCAGGCAACAAATCTATCCAGCTGTATGTTCCAGCATGTTCCTTCACCTAGTATACATTACTGCAGTATTGGACCAGCATCGGCCAGTCCTAATCACTACCCTGGATCGCGTACTCATCGAATTGGCTTTGAGCTGCAGATTGCTCGTCACCTGGCTGCAACTCAGGTTCATTGGATATCGCTCGGTGCGACTACTGCTGACGGCTCTCAACCCAGAAGGTAAAGCCATCAGTTCTTACACTGAGCCTACCCACAAACGGCTAATAGAGAGGGTGATAAAACCCCAATACTCTGCCATTACCTGATCCGCAAGCGCCTCCGTATCCGGCTGCGTACAGTTATTGCCAGTGCTCCAAGGAGCGCAGCTATCGCCGCTTAAGGGCACCTCGCTACGCTCGCCAAACCCTGCTGCTTCGCTTTGCTCGCTCAGCACTTCCTCGGCGCTCTCTGCTGGCTTGTCGCTCACCTTGCGGCGCAGCACCCAGCCATCAAGGCGGGTTGCCTTAACGGCGCTGCCAGCGGCCACACCCACGAGCCGGATCACGTCTTCCCCGTACTTGTTCTTGGCGGGGTCTATCAGGTGATGCAGCCGCACCGGTCGGGCATCCCGTGGGCACACGGGGCCACCCATCGAATAGGTAAACTCCTTCCAGTTCGCCGCGTCCGCATTGCGGCGGCACTCTTCCATGATTTCGCTCTCAAGCGGGGCCACCGTGCGACCTTCTTTCTCTTGCACTCGCCCAGGTAGTCGCCGCAGCTCCCGCCATACGCTCACAGATGGCCCGCCCAGCTGTTGAAACTGGCGCAGGCCCCACAGGGACGCCCACGCCCTGACCCGTCTTGCTCCTTCACTGGCGGTGGTTTCAGCCTCTAAGTCGCCTTCGTCCCCTATCTGGTGGCCGTCTATGTTCTTGGCGATGTATTTGACGATGTAGCCCACGGCCCCGCCTTTGGCCGGATCCATAACCTTCCAGTCAAAGCGGGGGGTGATGTCGCTATAGGGGCGCTTGCTCACCGGATGGCGCTTGCGCTCAAGGTCGCCCTGGTCATGGCTGAGGGCATAGCGTTGCATCGTGCTTATCAGTTCATGCTGCTGGGCCGGATTGACGAACAGCAGCAAGTGCCAATGGGGGGTGCCATCGTGGTGGGGCTCGACGACCCGAAAGCCGAAATACTCGATACCACGGCGGGCAAGAGCCGCGCGGCAGCGCTTCCAGAGGGTGCCTAAATAGGTGTTGGTGTCGCGGGGAGTGAGGCCCTGATACTTGGGGTTTTCCGTGGTGCGGGCGGGTTGGCCATGTCCCTGGGGGGTTGTCTTCCACGGGTGATATTGACTCGGCGCTGTCCAGGTGAAGAACAGGCCCACATAACCCATTTCGTCCGCTGCATCGGAGAAGCCCCGCGCCCTCACCACCAGTTCATCACGGCGATTTGACGGGTTGGCCATCGAGCTGGCCACGGCATCGGCCAGGGAAATAGTAATGTCGTGTTCTTCGTTGTGCGCCTCCATGCTCTTTAGCCACTGCTCGGCGGCCAGCTGGCGCTCATTGAAGGCCCGCAGAGCGTAGCTAGAGACATAGGGTGAGACACCGCGCCGCACCTTGCCAAGCAGGATGGCGCAGTGCTCCCGATATTGTTCCCAGAGCTTGCGCAGTTTGCGCGCCCACCATTGTGGGTCAAGCCAGCGGATAAGGTGGGCCGCAATGAAGGTATCGCGGGCCTCGGTGCTCTTGAAGCGCGGCAGGGTTGGCAGGAAGCCCCAAGGTTTGAGCGGCTGGCCACAGACCCGCCAGAGGTAGATGGCGGGCATGGTGTCGGCTTGGCCATTGGTGGCCGCATCCAGCAAGCGCTGGACGCGCTCTACATAATCCGCCGCCAGCTTTTCGCGGCGGTCTTTGTGCTGCAATTGTTCCAGCGGCTCTGGCAGGTCTGCCTGCACTTGTCGCAGCACCTTGACCCTGTCGCATAGCCAGAGATTGGCCTCCTTGCAGGTCACGCCCTTGAGGATGGCCGGCACTCGCCGCACGCAGTAGCCAACGAACAATTCACCGACCAGCTCATCGGCCAGTTGCACCGACCCGCCTTGGCCCCGCTTAACCGAGAACATCAGCAGGTCGAGCGCCCAATCAAGGTCATAGGCGCCTGGGATGCCGATGAAGTAGGAGCGAATGACCTCCTCACTGGCGGGGGCGTTGCGGTCGCGCTGGCTGGCGGGTTTGCGGGCATCTTCGAGCGGGCACAGTGGCCGCAGTTGCAACTGCAGGATGTGGGTCATCTTCTTGACCCGTGCCCGCAAGACGGCGGTGGACTGGTTGCGGCGGGGGTGGCCTTTGTCGGTGAAGGTGCTCAGGGGGTTGTTCATACCAGCTCCCCTACGCTTGCCCGCAGCGCCTTGGCGTGGGCTTGGCACAAGGTAGCGCGGGTTAATCGGCACATCTGCAACAGCACCCGCGTTTGGGCCCTGTCACGTATCCCTCTGACCCGTCGCCGGATACGCAACACGGCAAGGCGTGATTGCAGGATGTAGAGGCGGTGATGGTCTTGGCGTAGGGACTCACCCCAGAATGCGGACAAAACGAGTCCCTCCGCTTGCTGGGCGGCATTGAATTTGATAATGTTCATTGGCTATCTCTTGTCGTGCTTGATATGGGTTAGCTAAGGGGAGCCCTCCAACGGCTCCCTTTGTCTTTTCTGGCGTTCTGCCTCTCTCGCTCTAATCTCCCTTGTTTGCCTCTCTCGTCCGGCCATTTGTCCGGCGCGGTCGGCTTTGTTAATCTGCGCCCGCTCGCTCTGTTGTGATAAGCGTGTGAGCACTGGGGGGATCCGTTATCGGCTCCCCTCTTCACATGGTCGGCTTACTCTTCCAGCTCCCGCTGCAAGCACTGGCGCTTGCCAGGGCTGTTGCACAGCTCCAGCAAGTCAGCCGCTTGCGGGCGGGTCGAGGTGGCCAACACTTCACGGGCGGCGGGCTTGTCGCCATCCAGTGCCACCTGCTCGCCGCTCATTGCCTCTTTGAGGGCGTGGGCCAGCTCGTTCTGTGCCCACTTGCGCGCCCCTTCCTGCCCCATGATGGTGGCCTTGGCGTGGGTCAGGGCGGCCAGCTCGGCCAGTCGCCCCTTGAGCCCGTTGAGGATGGATGGCATCACCTTGTGGTCGAGGTAGCTTTCATAGCCTCCGGCCACCATGCTCTGGGCGCTGTTGACCGCCAGCTGGGTCTGATAGAGCGGCATGGCCAAGCGCTTTTCCTGACACTCCGACAAAGTGGTCGCCGCCTTGGCATCCTCCAGCAGTTCCCCCAGCTCGCGGTATTCCCGCGCGGCTTCCAGTGACACTACCCCGCCCATCAGTTGGTTAATGCGCCCCTGGCGCAGCTCTTCGCGGCGCTCCTTGGCAGGCGGGATTTGGGCCAGTAAGGCTTTGCGTTGTTCGCGCAGTACCTGAATTTCGCTGTCCAGCTCCATCAGCTTTTGGTGCTCGCTTTGGAAGAGGGCCACGTGTTCATCCAGTCGGCTGGCGCGGGTGCCCGCAGGGGCGTTAGGAAGTTGAATGGTCGGCACGGCCTGCAAAGTCGGTTGTTGCATGGGGTTACTCCTGAGTGGCAAGGGTGATGGCATCAAAGGCGGCGTAAGCGGTGGGCTCGCCCAGGGCGTAGGACTGGGCGCGGTTGTAGCGAATGCCCCAGCTGGCGAGGTCGTCAATGTCCCCCGCGTTGAGGCGGTGGGTGTGGTTGACGGTGAGCACTTGCAGGTTCTCGACCAGGGTAATGGCCAGATAGGTGCTCGGCATGTACTGGTGCGAGACAAAACCCAAGTCGGCAATCTTCAAGCGCTGGGTTTTGTCCCGTACCTGCCCTGGCTTGAGGTGGGCTTTCTGGTGGGCGCGCAGCAGGTCGCCGCCGACCATCACCACCAAGCGCGGGTCTTGGCGATAGGCTGGCGGCAGCTTCTCAATCAGGGCATAGACCATCGCGTCCAGGTCGGTGAAATCGCCTTTGCCGCTGGGGTCGAACGTCACGGCATTGCGCAGCACCCGCAGCCCCTCGGGGTCGGCGGCCTTGGCCAGCGCAGGCCAGCCTGTCATGACGTCTTCCCCATTCGGGTTGGTCTCGGGGTCGGTGTTGACGGCAGCAGTCTGGCCATGAAAGCCGACCCGTATCAGGTCATCCGCAAAGGCGGCCAGCGCCAGCTCTTCGAGCAGGTTGCTGGCTTGGCGCTGGTCGAGCCCCGCCAGCATCTGGGCCAGCTGTTGCCACGTCCAGATGGCGCTGCTGTCCAGCTCTTCGTATTCGTGTTCACGCTTGCTCGGCTCGGCCCGTACCAGAAAGAGCCCTTGTGCCTTGCGGCCACTGCGCAGGGCTGGCTTGAGCGGGTCAAAGCGCTGTGCGTGGGGGTCATCCACGCCCTGGATAGAGACCATCCACAAAAACGGGGTGGCCTGCACAATGGCCGCAGCCAGGGCCATGCTGGCAGCGTTGTCGAGGTTGCCAAAGCTGGGTTGAGGCGCAGGGGCAAAGCTCAGGCGCACATCGCGCAGCAGGTCAGTTAAGCTCATCGGGTGGGGTTCCTTAGTAAATGCGGTGATGGTTGGCGTGGGTGGGGTCGTCACTACGGTCAGCAGCGCTCGGCTGGTTGGGTCGATACGGGGTGAAGCTGTCCAGCTTTTGGCAAAGGGCCGCCCCCCCCGCCGACAGGGCCTCTATCTGGCTAAACATCTGCTCAGGTTTTGATGTCCGGAAAGCCGCTTTTGCAGGCACAACGGGCGCAGAAACAGGGACCAGCAGGGGGCGCCTGCTGGGTGGCTTGGCGCTAAATTGCAACTGGGTGAGCCCCGTCAGGGTGGGCTGGTCAGTGACGGTCACACCGGACAGATACCACTTGCCAGTACCCGCGAAATTCTCGCTGGCCTCAATGGCGCAAAAGGCATGGGCGCCACTGGTGTTGAGGTCTATCAGTTCCAGGGTGGGGCACAGCTCGGCCAGCAGCTTGAACTGATCGCCTTGCTCTTGCAGCTTCACGGCGTGGACGCTCCCCAGCGGGCGACCCCGTACCCCATCTGGCCAGAGGTTGGCCACGTAAAAATTCGGGTCGTATGTCTCGGCCAGCTGGCGCAGACACTCGGGCGCGATGGTGCGGCCATCCAGTGTTGGCCCCGTGCTGGCGATACAAATCCAGCCTGTTTTTACTTGACTGCTCATCCTGCCCTCCGCAGTGTTACCGTGGGTTTCTCGCGCTCTTGCGCGGCTTGTATATCCAGCTGCTGCTGGTGCTCGTTCACGCTTTTACACAAGGTGGCGTGGGCCTCGGGTGACATGACCCGCACCAGCGCCAGGGTAAGTTCATTGGCCCGCTTGGCGGACGGGCTCAGGGTGTGGCTGTAGGACACGGTGGACACCCAGGAGTGACGGCACGCAATATCCGAACAACGGCAATAGAGGTTGGCGACCCCCGCTGTCATGCGGTTGGTCTTGGTAATGCGGCCTGGCTTGCCGCACTCGGTGCAAAGCACACGCATAGTTTCCCTCCGGCACAAATGGCGTGAGGCATCATCGGGTTACGGCTTGGTAACGGGTGACGTCTCGGGGATTTTCCTGGCTGACGGGTGCAGGGTGTGGCTGTATGACAGGGACGACACCCACGAATGACCGCACTCGGGGTCAATGCATTGGCAATAGAGCGTGGCCACGCCTCGGGTGTGTCGATAGGTCTTGGTAATGCGGCCCAGTTCGCCGCACTCGGTGCACATCACGCGCATAGGTTCCCCCGCAGTGGGTTGACGGGTTGGGGCAGGCGCTGCCACAGGGCCGCCCACGCCAACGCGTCAGGCTGCTCAATGGCCACAAGGTAGTCAGGCAGGTGTATAAAGCGCTGGCAGGCAGACCCCGCCAGCTTGCGGCGTTGGAGCCGCAGGTTGCGCAAGGCGCAGGGGATAGATAAGATGCTCATCAAATCATGCCCTCTAAAGCTGATTTGGAAACCCCGTTTGGTGTTAGCGCACCGTTAAGCGGGGTTTTTCTTTGCCCGCCATTCAGGGTTTGCAGCACTGCCAGCTTGCGCGACAGGCACTGCGCCCCCTTTTCATGGTTGGCCCGTTGCTGGCGGCTGTTGACCTGCTCCACGGTTTCGCGCAGCAACTGCGCCCCCGCCATGTTCAGGGCCGCTTGTTCATCCCATGTCTGGCTCATACCGGACACCCCAGCCCCAGCCAGGACAACCAGCCGTCGCGGATTTCACGGGGGCGGCTCTCGAAGGCCAGTTTCATCCCCTCGTTCCACGCCGGAAGGTAAATCCAGTATTCGGCGGGGGCGCTCGGGTTAAGCGGGTTGCGCATCGGCACCACCGGCACCTTGCCCTTCTCAATCATCCCCCGTACTGCGCCCTTGGTTTTGCCAATCATCTTGGCGAACACCTCAACGGGCACGGCATCGGAGGCATTTATCATGGGTTCGAGCACCAGCGATACGCGCGGGTCTGTCTCGGTCGGCGGTTGGGTTTGGCTTGCTGCTGTCATCTGATATTCTCCCTTGTTAGCTACCAATGGGCCGTAATGGCGCATAATGGCTTAAATTGGAGTAACAATTACTCCGATTGGATAAATTCTTTATCTAAGGGGAGATTATGTCAATAGAAACAGCTGAAAAATTGAAGCTAATGAGGGAGTCAGAGCGACTAAATAGGAGGCAACTATCTGAATTAACAGAGATTCCATACAGTTCATTATCGAGTTACGAGGGAGGAACCAAAGAAATCAGTATGAAGGCGGTTAAAAAGCTCTTTTCGATACCACAGTTCAGCAAATACATGATGTGGTTTTTAACTGACAAAATCGCGCCAGAAGCCGGTCAGATAGCACCGGTTCTCGCACACTTTGGGCAGGAAAGCGGGGATTCATCCCGCTCCGACCAGAAAACTGGCTAACCCTGCATGAGGCATTTCTCAGCGAAATAGAAACATCATGTTTGGGTTACATCGGAGGGCTTCGCTATGTCGATTAAGAAGCTCGATGATGGTCGTTATGAAGTGGACATGAGGCCGCAGGGGCGCAACGGAAAGCGCATCCGGCGGAAGTTTGCCAAGAAGCATGAAGCAACCGCTTTTGAGCGGTATGTGCTGGCAAACCAGCATGACAAAGCTTGGATAGAGAAACCGAAGGATGCTCGGCCATTGTCCGAACTCATTCAGCTCTGGTGGATTTATCACGGGCAGAACTTGAAATGGGGTGCACCTACACGCAAAGCGCTAGAGCTAGTAGATCGCAATATGGGACACCCATGCGCTTTTCAGATTGATAACCACATGCTTGCCGTGTATCGGTCGCAATCACTTAGCCAGGGGGCCAAGGCATCAACAGTAAACAGGCGCCTTATGTCACTCAGTGGCATGTTCAGTTTTTTGATTGAGGCTGGGATATATCACGCGCCACACCCACTAAAAGGCGCCAGGAAACTCAAAGCAAAACCAACGGCCATGAGTTATCTGTCCCAGATAGAGATCAGAGAACTTCTGAAGAGGTTAGACGGCGATAATCGGGGTTTAGCCATATTGTGTTTGAGCACTGGCGCAAGGTGGAGCGAAGCCGCAGAACTCAGGGCTGAACATGTCATCAATCAGCGGGTCATGTTTGTGGCCACCAAGAATGGCAAAACGCGAGTAGTACCAGTTTCCACTGATGTCTCGGCGCAACTGGTTGATGGCAAGTCAGGGCGGCTATTTCCGAACGTAGATTACCTGGCTGTGCGGCAGGTACTGCGAGAAGTGAAACCAGACTTGCCACACGGACAAGCGTCCCATGTGTTGCGCCACACCTTCGCTACGCACTTTATGGCCAATGGGGGGAACATCATCACACTACAGCGTATCTTGGGACACGGCACCATCCAGCAAACAATGGCCTATGCGCATTTTGCACCGGACTATTTGCAAGATGCGATTACCTTCAATCCATTATGCGGAGGAACTGGAATTGAGTGACCACAGAGTGTCCACGCTCAGGCTGGTTTTGAATAATCACAGCCGACATCAGTAACACCTAAGTGATTGATTCCCTGTGCATCTACGGTTGCACGGGGATAAAGAAATCACCGTCCGGTGGCTTTTTTTATCCTCTGGCACAGTCGCTGCATTGTCCTGTTCAGTAACAACTGAATGGAGGATGGAACATGAAACTTCAACCTTTGGCACTGTTCCCCTTGCCTTCCCACATCCTGCCTGGTGGCAAGCTTCCTCTGCGTTTGTTTGAGCCGCGCCACCTGCAGATGCTCAAAGAGTCATTCATCAATGACCAGGGGTTTGGCATCGTGATGGAAGAGGCAACCACCTCGGGCAAGTCGGGTCGGATCCTGCCGGTCGGCACCCGGGTCAAAGTCACCGACTTTTACACCCTGAATGACGGCCTGCTCGGTGTCACCGTGCTCGGCATGGAACGATTCTGCATCCACGAGATGGAGACTGACGAGCTGGGTCTGCGCCGGGCCAAGGTCGAGGCCCTGCCCAACTGGCCGAGCACCCACTCCAATTTCAGCGACAAGCCGCTGGTCACCCGATTGCAGGAAGTGTTCGAGCAATATCCGGAGCTCGACGAGCTCTATCCGGACAAGCGGTTTGACGATGCAGCCTGGCTCTGCCAACGCTGGCTCGAGATCCTGCCGATGCCGATCTATGAGAAACAGATGTTGATTGCCAAACAAAATAGCGAAGCGGCTCGTCAATTTTTGCGCCGACTGATCGCACAGTGAGTCAAACCGGGCTTTGCAAAATGCAAATATTCCGATAATGAAAATGTCAATTTCGCATTTTGCAAATTGCAGGACGCAATAAAAACCGATAATCGCGCTGCAAGCCCTGTAAAACCGGTTCTGAAAAGTTGGCACGACTTTTTCATATAGAATCGTACAACCCGATTTATCCCGTGCTCTCTTCAGTATTTGCTGAAGAATTGGTCAACCACCCAGGTTGACCATTTTTTTTAGCTGCGATTCGCTGATGCGGGATGAAAATGGCGTTGCAGACACTCCCGCAGCCGTATCAGACTGATGGGCTTGGCCAAAAAGTCATCCATGCCCTGCGCCAGGCAACGGGCCCTGTCTTCCGCCATGGCATTGGCCGTCAGCGCCACTATGGGCATGCGGTAACCCAGCTCCCGCAAGCGGCGGGTCGCCTCCAATCCATCCATCTGCGGCATCCGCATGTCCATCAGAATGAGATCCGGCTGTTGCTGCGCGACCTGCGCCAGCGCCTCCAGTCCGTTGGCGGCCACTCTGACCCGGCTCACCAGCTTCTGCAGCATGAGCGAGACCACCAGCTGATTGACCGGGCTGTCCTCCACCACCAGCACATCCAGAGCCTGAATGGGCTGCTGATCCGGCTCGGGTCGGCTGCTGCACTCGCATGGCAGCGCCATGCCCGGCAAATCGAACCAGAAACAGCTGCCCTCGCCGGGGGCACTGCGCAGATGGATGCTGCCCCCCATCAATTCCACCAGCCGCTTGCTGATGGCCAGCCCCAGTCCGGTGCCGGAGAAACGGCGGGTCGCCGAGCTGTCCACCTGGGAGAAGGGCTCAAACAGCAGGGCCTGATCCTCGGCCGAGATGCCGATCCCGGTGTCGGTCACCGTCACCCGCAACTGCTGATCATGCCACTCCAGCTGCAACAACACCCGACCCGTGCTGGTGAATTTAACCGCGTTGCCAAGCAGGTTGCTGATCACCTGGGAGAGGCGCACCGGATCCCCTTGCAACTGGGCCGGCACGGCCTCATCGACCTGCCAGCGCAGATCGATGCCCTTGGCGACAGCCCGCGCCAGCAGTGGCTCGATGAGGGACTGGCAGAGCTGGGCCGGCTGCAGCGTCTCGCAGTGAAACTCCAGGGTGTGAGACTCAATCTTCGAAAAATCGAGTACGTCGTCGATGATGGTCTGCAGCAGGCGCGCCGCATGGGTGGCATGGCCAAGCAGCGTCTGCTGCTGGGGTTCGAGCTGGGCGTGTTGCAGCAGATCAAGCATGCCCAGCACCGCGTTCATGGGGGAGCGGATCTCATGGGTCATCATGGCCAGAAACTGCGACTTGGCGCGGTTGGCGGCCTCCGCTTCGTCCCGCGCCCTGGCCAGCTCCTGCTCACGGCGGATCTGGTTGCCCACATCCCGCGCCGTGCCGCGATAGCCGATGAAAACACCGGCCCCGTCGAAACAGGGTTCGGCGTTGATCTCCATCCAGCGCGGCCCCCGCGCCAGGCTGACCTGCACCCGCACCGCCCGTACCGGCAGGTGCAGGCCGATGAGCCGGCGGTACTTGCCCCATTCGGGATCCCGCCTGTCATAGGCGTAGTCGTAGAGACTCTGGCCAGTCTGATGCACCAGCATCTCTTCCTGCTGGCCAGGGGCAGAGACGTAGCTCAGCCTATGCTCGGTATCCGTCTCCCAAAACCAGTCGGAGGCCATGCCGGCAAAACTGCGAAAACGCTGCTCACCCGCCTGCAACGCCAGGGTCTTGAGTTCAACCTGCTCCTGCAAGCGGGCCCGATAGGCGATGTTGACCAATGCCTGGGAAATGAGTGGCCGGCAGCGCTGCATGGCCGCCTTGCTCTTGAGATCGAAGGTACCCATCAGGGAGTGGCGGCAGATGAGCACGCCGGAGAAACCGGGGGCCCGCAGCCCCGTCATCATGACGCTGGCCCAACCCGTCACATCAGCCAGCGGCGCCAGCTCGGGCAACTGGGTCGGGTCATAGATGACCAGGGTCTCCCCCTCGATAGCCCGGGAGAAGATAGGTGTCAGTAGCCAGGGGCGGCCCACCTCCCCCTCCTGGGTGCTGAGGTGGGTCAGCCCCCCCTCGCCCTCCCAGGCCACCACATCCGCGTGTTCGAAGCCGATGAAGGGTTTCAGCACCTGGATGAGGCTGTCCAGCACCTGCTCCAGCGTCTGGGCATCGGCTAGGGTGGCCACCCCGCACAGCAGGGTTTGCGACTCCTGCCGGTATTTGGCCTCGCGCTCCCGACAGCGTACCAGCTCCACCAGGGTGGTCTGCAGCTTGTCGCCAAGGGCTTCCAGTTCCGTATTACCAATCATCTTGTTTCCAGCGCAGTGTCAGCTGTCGAGAAAGATCACGCTCGATATCATCAGGTTGCCGTGTGCCAGCTCACCGTGTGGCAGACGTCCCTGCTCGCCGAAGGTGAACGGGGTGATGAAGGGGATGTCCCCCAGCCGGGTATGAAATTGATCGACAAATTGGCATAAGCTATCACCAAGAGCCAAGCGGCAACCAGCACAAAAGATCACGAGGGCACCAAACGGCTGCATCTCGGTGGCCATGCCGTACTCTGGCTCGATGCGGGTCGCATTCAGACAGCGCTGCAACAGGCCCTCCTGGCTGCTGTACATCAGCAGCAACCGCTCCCCGACCTCAGTATCGGTAAAGAGGCGCAATCCGCCACCTTCTGTCACGGCTTCGGGGTGGGAGAGCTTGTAATAGGGCATGTCATCCAGGGTGCCAACCTGCCTGGCCAGCGGAGACAAGGTGGTTTCTCGCAGGATGGGCCCCACCGGCCAGGGCGTCGTGCGCCCGGTCCAGCGGGCATAGACGGCGGCGGCCGGTTCATCGTCAATGGTGAGGATCTCACGTCCTGCCAACGCCGTGATGATGCCGCGCTGTTCGGTGGGGACATAGCCAGAGTGGAACTGGAACGCCAGCTGGCAATCGGGATAGAGCACCGCCAGCACCACCCCCTCGCGAGTACTGCCCTCGTCCCAGCACAACTGCCACTCCCCGCTCACGCTGTTGTCGGC
>NZ_JBFOCO010000005.1:380817-614944 GCF_040907865.1 Aeromonas sp. s5 | reverse complement strand
GGAGCCGCCGACCACCGGCACCGTTGTACCCAGCTCGGCTTCGATGCTCTCCAGCATCGCCTCCTCCTGGCCCGGGCTTGCATGCAACAAGATGAGTTGCGGCAACTCGCCGGGGCGGCCCCCGTCAGCAATGGCGCTGCGCAGCAGCTGGCGCACATCGACGGCCCCCCCCGCCTGACCCGCCACACCGTAGGCGCCCTTGTCATCGTAGATGGCCGCAACCGCCACCCCCCGCCCCTGGCGGGCATGATGGCCGGTCTGGGTCATGACCCCGCCGCAGGAGCTGCAACCGATCAGCCGGGACGACGGGAACTGCTGTTTGAAGTGATGACGCAGTTCCTCGGCATCATGAGCCTGAGTAAAATAGACCAACAACAGCGAAGGGGAATCGGGTGATTGAGCGAGCAGCCGCTCACTGATCTGTCGGGCAGCCAGCAGGGAGGTCTCTTCAAGAGAGTGAGCCGTCAGAAAGTTCAACACCATCTCCTAGTTGTGCATGATGCTGGGGGTAAGCAAAAATCATACCTTAATCAAACAATTATCCCGTTTCATCGACTAGAATGCTCTCAATCGAGACCAACCACAGGACAGCCGCATGTGGCAAAAGAACATCAATGATTTTGACCGGGTCGTCGCCATCGGTGGCGGCCATGGCATGGGCCGCGTGCTCTCGTCCCTCTCGTTCCTGGGATCGCGCCTGACCGGCATCGTCACCACCACGGATGATGGCGGCTCCACCGGACGACTGCGCAAGAGCCAGGAGTGTATCGCCTGGGGTGATCTGCGCAACTGTTTGAATCAACTGGTCACCGATCCCAGCATCGGCAGCCTGCTGTTCGAGTATCGCTTCGCCGGTCGTGGTGAACTGGCCGGCCACAACCTCGGCAACCTGATGCTGCTGGCACTCGACAACCTCTGCGTGCGCCCTCTTGATGCTATCAAGCTCATCAGCGACATGCTGAAAATAGAGTCACAATTGTTACCCATGTCTGAATTTCCCACCGACCTGTGTGCCCACACCGTCTGTGGCAACCAGATCCTGGGGGAAGTCTCCATCGATCAGCTCGATACCCCGCCGCTCTCACTCAGCCTGAGCCCCGAGGTATCAGCCACCCGTGAGGCGGTACAGGCGCTGGAGCAGGCCGACATGATCATTCTGGGCCCCGGCAGTTTTCTCACCTCCATCATGCCCCCACTGCTACTGGCGGAGGTGGCGCAGGCCATCAACGAGAGCAACGCCATGCTGGTGTTCATCTGCAATCTGGTGGCGGAGAATGGCCCGGCTGGCCAGCTCAGCCTGCTCGATCAGTGGCGCTGGCTGGAATCACGGGTCGGTACAGGACGGCTCGATGCCATCCTGGCTCCTGCAGGAGAGTACCAACCTGAACTGGCTGGCAGGTTGATCCAGGCCGATCTGGGTGAAGCCGCGCTGCCCCATCGCCATGATCGCCTGAAACTGAAACTGGCCCTGGACAGGGTGATCCAGCAACTGGTCAATCAACGCTAGCGGGCAGGTTGAGTCTGGCAAGTCCGGCGCCCATGCGCCGGCTACCCGGGCTCAATGGTAGTTGGCAAGGTGGGAGAGCACCTGAGGCAGGGATTGTTCCAGCTCGTTGAGCAGGCGGGCGACCTCGGCCCCATCCGCTTGTTTGCAGGCGAGCTCCAGCGCCATCACCTGCTGATAGCTGACTTGAGCACCGTAACTGCCGCAAGAAGACTTCATGCTGTGGGCAAGCCGGGCCAGGGCCGTCCAGTCCTGACGCTCATAGAGCGGGCGTAGTTGAGTGAGCTGCTCGCCCACCTCCTCGATAAACACCGAGATCACCACCGGCATCATCTCCTGGCCGATATCTTCCGCCAACTGTCGCAATACCTTCTGATCCAGCCACTCCATTTCATCATCCTCCCGTGGTATTCAAACAGACCATACTATAGATGCCCGGCATGGTACCGTCACGTCTGCTTCCCTACCAACAATTAGACCCGCACGGGGCATAGGATGAAAAACGTGATCGAGCTCGCCTAACCAGACAATAGATGGCCGGATTGCAACATAATGGTTGCCATTAAATTAACAATTAAATAACAATGACAGCCGTGAGAATGATGCGACTCAGCAACACCTCTCTCATCCCTTTTGCCTGTATGGCTGCTGCGAAGAACCAGGGTAGGATTCTACCCTGGTATTTTTTTACATTGAGATCAGGGTGTTATCACTTCTGATCGGCAGACACCCGCTCACCCAGCCGAAACAGGTTGAACTCGCCAGGCGCCATCCTGACCCAGTCTTCATTGCCGGTCAGCGGCCGCGTGGCAATCAGGGTCACCACATCGTTCGGGGTCGTCTCGCTCTGAAAATCGATGGCGACATCCTCATCCAGCAGACGTGCCTCCCCGAATGGAGCTCGCCGGGTCAACCAGTAGAGGTTGTTGCTGCAATAGGTCATCACGAACTCCCCATCCGACAGCAGCATGTTGAATACCCCGAGTCTGCGCAGCTCGTCGCACAGGGTCGCCAGATAGCGGAACATGGCGGGGAAATTGGCAGGGCGCCTGGGGTATTTCTGCTCCAGCCGCTCGAGCAACCAGCAGAAAGCGTGCTCGCTATCGGTATCCCCCACCGGCCGGTGTCGCCCGGTGGCCAGCTTCTTGTAGCCGGTCAACTGGCCGTTGTGGGCAAAGGTCCAGTAACGGCCCCACAGTTCGCGGGTAAAGGGGTGGGTATTTTCCAGCGACACACAGCCACGGTTGGCCTGGCGGATATGACTGACCACGGCGCGGCTCTTGATGGGCAGCGCCTGCACCAGCCTGGCGATGGGGGACTGGGCGCTGGGTTCGGGATCCTTGAAGGTACGAAAGCCCTTCCCTTCGTAGAAGGTGATGCCCCAGCCATCCTTGTGGGGTCCCGTCTTGCCGCCGCGCAGCATCAGGCCGGTGAAGCTGAAGCAGATATCGGTCGGCACATTGGCACTCATGCCGAGCAGTTCGCACATAGGCTGCGGGCTCCTTGCTTACTTGATCGTCGCACGTTCAAGGGGTCGCCCGGCAGGGAATGCAGAGCCTTGCCGACCGACCTCTTGCACCGGATCACGCCGGCCGGAACATAAACCCGCAGGATTCAGCGGTTCCGGCGCGGGATCACATCCTTACTTGGCCATCTCTTTTTCGACCAGCTGGATCAGGATGTGGATCACCTTGATGTGCACTTCCTGAATGCGGTCGGCATAGCCAAAGTGCGGCACCCGGATCTCCACATCGGCCAGACCGGCCATCTTGCCGCCATCCTTGCCGGTCAGCGCTATCACCTTCATGCCCTTGGCACGCGCCGCCTCGATGGCCTTCAGGATATTGCCGGAGTTGCCGCTGGTGGAGATGCCGAGCAGCACGTCGCCACGACGGCCGACCGCTTCCACATAGCGGGAGAAGACGTAGTCGTAGCCAAAGTCGTTGGAAACGCAGGAGAGGTGGCTGGGATCGGAGATGGCGATGCCGGCGTAGCCGGGGCGGTTCTCGCGATAACGGCCAGTCAGCTCTTCGGCAAAGTGCATGGCGTCACAGTGGGAGCCACCGTTGCCACAGGAGAGTACCTTGCCTTCCTGCTTGAAGGAGTCAGCGAGCAACTTGGCGGCCGCTTCGATGTTCTTCAAATTTTGCTCATCTGCCAGGAACGCCTGGAGCACGCCGGCAGCTTCGGTCAATTCATTGCGGATCAGTTCTTGGTACATGATGTCTCTTCCAAAATATGGGCGGCGCCATTGTCGCACAAGCCAATCCCGGAGTCGCCCCCCGCCCGTCAAGATGGCGCCGGCACTACGTTATGCCGATCACAGAGCCAAGGTAACAAGCTTGTAAACAGCTTGATAAGTTTGTGCGTATGAATTACAACAGAGGCCACATCCAACAGGTCAGACCTCTGGATCAGTTAACCCCCAGTTCACCCAATTTCGGCAACTCATGCAAGGAGCGAAAAATGACGACGACCCTCACTCTGCTCGGAGTGATCCTGGTGATCGGCGCCATGGCTTATCGCCGGGCGTCTCTGTTCACCTCCACGCTTGCCACGGCGGCAGCCCTGATTGCCGGCACCCTCTATGGCCACGTTCCCCTGCTGGTCTGGGTACTGTTTGCGGTGATCGCCATACCTCTCAATCTGGTGGATTTTCGTCGCAATCAACTGACCAAGCCGCTGTTCAAACTCTACAAATCCATCATGCCGGAGATGTCCCGCACCGAGAAAGAGGCCATTGAGGCGGGCACCACCTGGTGGGAAGCCGACCTGTTTGCTGGCAACCCGGACTGGAAAAAGCTGCACGCCATCCCGGTCAGCACCCTCTCTGCCGAAGAGCAGGCCTTTCTGGACGGCCCGGTGGAAGAGGTGTGCCGCATGGTCAACGACTGGGAAGTGACCCATGAGCGGGCCGACCTCTCCCCCGAGGTGTGGCAATACCTGAAGGACAACAAGTTCTTCGCCATGATCATCAAGAAGAAGTACGGTGGCCTGGAGTTCTCCGCCTACGCCCAGTCCTGCGTGCTGCAAAAGCTGTGCGGCGCCAGCGCCGTACTCGCCTCCACCGTCGGCGTGCCCAACTCGCTGGGCCCGGGCGAACTGCTGCAACACTATGGCACCGATGAGCAGAAGGATTACTACCTGCCACGTCTGGCGGTCGGCAAGGAGATCCCCTGCTTCGCCCTCACCAGCCCGGAAGCGGGCTCTGACGCAGGCTCCATTCCCGACTTCGGGATAGTCTGCAGGGGCGAGTGGGAAGGAAAAGAAGTACTCGGCATGCGCCTGACCTGGAACAAGCGCTACATCACGCTTGCCCCCATCGCCACCGTACTGGGCCTCGCCTTCAAGCTGCGTGACCCCGAGCACCTGCTGGGTGACGAAGAGGAGCTTGGCATCACTTGCGCCCTCATTCCGACCCACATCAAGGGTGTCGAGATCGGCCGTCGCCACTTCCCGCTCAACGTACCGTTCCAGAACGGCCCGACCCGCGGCAAGGACGTGTTCGTCCCGCTCGATTTCATCATCGGCGGCCCGGCCATGGCCGGTCAGGGCTGGCGCATGCTGGTCGAGTGCCTGTCGGTCGGACGCGGCATCACCCTGCCCTCCAACAGCACCGGCGGCGTCAAGATGCTGGCCCTGGCGAGCGGCGCCTACAGCCGCATCCGCCGTCAGTTCAAGCTGCCCATCGGCAAGATGGAAGGCATTGAAGAGCCGCTGGCCCGTATCGGCGGCAACGCCTACATCATGGGCGCCGCCGCCAAACTGACCGTAACCGGTATCGATTTGGGCGAGAAACCCTCGGTCATCTCCGCCATCGTCAAGTACCACCTCACCGATCGTGCCCAGAAGTGCATCATCGATGCCATGGACATCCACGGCGGCAAGGCCATCTGCATGGGCCCCAACAACTACCTGGCCCGTGGCTATCAGGGCGCACCCATCGCCGTCACGGTGGAAGGGGCCAATATCCTGACCCGCAGCATGATCATCTACGGTCAGGGCGCCATCCGCTGCCACCCCTACGTGCTGCCCGAAATGCTGGCGGCCAGCCACCCGGATCAGGAGCAGGCCCTCAAGGACTTCGACAAGGCGGTGTTCAGCCACGTCGGCTTTGCCATCAGCAACCTGGTGCGCAGCTTCTGGCTGGGTCTGACCGGTGCCCGCTTCGCCGCCGCGCCGTTCAAGGATCAGACCAAGGGCTACTACCAGCAGCTCTCCCGCCTCTCCGCCAACCTGGCGTTCCTGTCAGACATGGCGATGGGCACCCTGGGCGGCGAGCTCAAGCGTAAAGAGCGGGTCTCCGCCCGTCTTGGCGATGTGCTGAGCCAGCTCTATCTGGCCTCCAGCGCCCTCAAGCGCTATCAGGATGAGGGTCGTCAGCACGCCGACCTGCCGCTGCTGCACTGGGCGCTGCAAGATGCCCTGTTCAAGGCACAGGAAGCGATCGACGAGCTGCTGCGCAACTTCCCGAACCGCTGGATTGGGCTGGCCCTGCGCGTCATCGTGCTGCCACTGGGCCGCGACCTGAAACGTCCGAGCGACAAGCTGGACAACCAGGTAGCCCGCCTGCTGCAAACCCCGAGCGAAACCCGCAGTCGACTGGCCCAGGGTCAGTATCTCACCCGCGAAGAGGGCAACCCCTTCGGTCTGCTGGAGCAGGCGCTGGACGACGTGCTCTCTGCCGAGCCGCTGTTTGAGAAAGTATGCAAGGCTGACGGCATCAAGCGTCCGTTTATGCAGCTGGACAAAGTGGCGGAAGCCGGCCTGACGCTGGGGGTACTCAACCAGACCGAAGCGGACCTGTTGCGCCGCGCCGAAGAGAGTCGTCTGCGCACCATCAACGTCGATGATTTTGATCCCATCGAGCTGGTCGCTAACAAGGCCCTGTTCGAGCCATCGGCCTATCACAGAGCCGCCTGAGCGCCCGATAGATAGTCAAACGCCTCCCAAGTGGAGGCGTTTTTTATGGGGCAGGATCAGGATGACGACAAAGAGATTTCACAGATCAAATTTTATTTCCCAATAAGTTTCCTATCCTTAGTGAAGCAGTTAATGTAAGCACAGGATCCCAAACAGGATTGCATGATGGATGACCAAATCCTGATTATTGACGATGACGATCTGCCCCTTCTCGATGACCAGCAGGCTGGATGGAAGGTGATGATTGTGGACGATGAGCCCGAAGTGCATCGCATCACCAAGATTACCCTGAGCAAGTTTGAATTCGATAATAGACCCATTGAATTTTTGCATGCTTATTCAGCCGCTCAAGCCAAGGAGCTGCTCGCCAAGACCCCGGATGTGGCCTTGCTGCTGCTGGACGTGGTCATGGAGGTCGATCACGCCGGTCTCGATGTGGTCAAATTCGTGCGCGAGGATCTGCAAAACAAGATGGTGCGCATCGTGCTGCGTACCGGTCAGCCGGGCCAGGCCCCGGAAGATGACGTGGTCAGCAACTACGACATCAACGACTACAAAGACAAGACCGAGCTCACCTCCCAGAAGCTGCGCACCCTGCTGCGAGCCAGCCTGCGCTCCTATCGTGACATCCGTACCCTCGAGAGCAACCGCCAGGGGCTGGAAAAGGTCATCGAGGCCTCCAAGGGGATCTTCGAGAAGCGGGCACTGCGGCAGTTTGTCGAAGGGGCCCAGGAGCAGCTCAGTGCCCTGCTCAATCTGGAAGATTCACATATCTATGATGTGAAGCAGTATGCCTACGAGGTACGGGATCAGATCCTGGAACCCTTGCTGCCGGGCCATCCGTCGCTGCGTCTGGCCGATGCTCCCGTCATCCTGCGTCAGGCCATGAACAATCGCGCCAACGTCTATGACGGCAACCAGATGGTGCTCTACTGCCAGAACCCCCGCCATCATCTGCTGTTTCACATCGAGACCACTCGCCAGCTCAGCCAGATGGATACGGGCCTGCTCAGCCTGTTCACCGAAAACATCATAGTGGCGCTGGAGAACATCCGACTCAACGAGGTCATCGCCGACAACCAGCGCGAGATCATCTACCGCATTGGCGAACTGGTGGAGACCCGCTCCAAGGAGTCCGGCCTGCACGTCAAGCGGGTTGCCCTCTATACCGAGCTGTTCTGCCAGTTGCTGGGCATGAGCGAGGAGCAGAGCGAGCTCATCAAGCGCGCCTCTCCGCTGCACGACATCGGCAAGGTGGGCATTCCGGATGCCATCCTGCACAAACCGGGCAAGCTGACCCCGGAGGAGTGGGAGATCATGAAGACCCACGCCCAGCTGGGGCAGGACATGCTCTCCGGCAGTGATCTGGCGCTGTTCCAGATTGGTGCCACCATCGCCGGCAACCACCACGAAAAGTGGAACGGCAGCGGCTATCCCCGTGGCCTCAAGGGCGATGCCATTCCGCTGGAAGGGCGGGTGGTGGCGCTGGCCGACGTGTTCGATGCACTCGGCTCGGATCGCTGCTACAAGAAGGCCTGGCCGCTGGACAAGGTACTGGCGCTGATCCAGGAGGAAAAAGGCCAGCACTTCGACCCCCAGCTGGTGGAGCTGATGCTGGCCAACCTCAATAAATTCCTCGAGATCCGCGAACAGCACAAGGATATCTACGTCGGGGAACATTGAGCTGGATGGGTTGTTCAACCACCCCAATAATCTGCACATATAGAAAAAGCCGCCCTGACAGGCGGCTTTTTGCTGCTTGCTGCATTCCCCTCGCCTATTGTTCGGGCAGGTTAAGATCCAGCTTGGCCTCCGGTTTGGCGCTCTCGCTCTCGGCTTTTTGCGATGCCATGGCTTTTTTCAGCGCCCGCCGCTTTTGCAGCACGATGAAGCCCACGCCGCCGAGCAGAAGCAGCAATAATATGCCAGCGCCACCCAGCAGCCAGACCAGCCAGCCGCCGCTCTCCTTTTCCTCGAACTTGACCTGGCTCGGAATTGCCGCCGAGGCTTCTGACGCGGCAGAGGCGGCCGATGGCGGCGTTGCCAGCACCGGGAAGATATTGAAGGATTTGGCCGGCAGGCTCACCTGAATTTCGCGGCCCAAGCGGGTCGTGCCAAACAGGGTAGCCGTCACCTCATATTGGCCGACGTCCTTGATGGCGGAGAGATCCACCTCCACCTTGGGTTCGGTGGCCACTGCATTGAACGGCATGCTGGTCCCGACCGTGCTGGTTGTCTTGCCCTGGATCGCCACGGAAGCGGGATCCAGTTCATCCACGTCGATCAGGAAGGAGAGCTTGGCCCCGAACTCCTGGGAGGGAGGCGCGAGGGAGTAACTGACAGGTAGCGGATAGATCAGCACATCCTGATAGCGGGCACGGGAGAAGACTTGATTGCCAGTGCTGTACATGGCCCGGTATTTCCCGGCAGGCACATCCAGCACCGCCTCGGCGGTCATGATGCCGTCGCCTGGCACCTCGTCGAGCCCCTTGCCATCGTCACGATAGTGACCGAGCACCTCATCGACCACCGGCTCCCCCTCCGGCTTGGCGTCATTGAAACGCTGCAGTCGCACCGTCATGCCGAGATCGGACAGGTAGTAACCATCCTTGGGTGGCGCATCGTCGATCAGCAGCCAGGATTTGAGCTTGACCTTCTCCCCCTGATAAAGCTGGGTCGGCAACAGATCGGTTTCCAGCTTGATGTTCGACAGCAGGCGCACCCGGTTGTCGGGGTCCACCTCGCCGATGGCCTGCCAGGGGCCCGGCATAGGGTTGCGGATGGTGATGAGATCCTGATCCTTGAGGGCCAGCCAGCCCACGTCGGGCGGCGTCACCTTGCTCACATAGAGCTTGCTGCCATCGGGCCGCACCAGGATCACCGACGGAGTGCCCGGCTTGCGCGTCACGATGAAGGTGATCTCCTTCACCCCGTAATCGATGCGAAAGCGATTATCGAGCAGGGGGATGTCGGAGGGGGCAAATACCTCGTTGGCCCCGGCCGTCAGCGAGGCCAACAACAGCAGGCCGCCCCATAGCTTGCTCATTGCCGCCACAGGCAGGCTCCTCCCTTCTTCTGAACCAGATCCAGCCGCGCCTCGTGCATCGCCTCAACCTCGGCGCTGGCCCGGATCACCTTGAGCGGCGGACGGTTGCTCTCCAGCCGCCGGATACTGGTGTCCTGGTTGCTTTCATTCTCGCTGCTCTCGGTGGCCAGGTTCAGTTTGGTCTGGCCACCCGTCATCAACAGGTAGACGTCTGCCAGGATCTCCGCATCGAGCAAGGCCCCGTGCAGGGTACGGTGCGAGTTGTCGATACCGTAGCGATCGCACAGCACGTCCAGGTTGTTGCGCTTGCCCGGGAACAGGTCCCGCGCCATCGCCAGGGTATCCGTGATGCCGCAGATGTCGGCGGTCTTGAAGTTGAGGCCGAGCTTGCTGAACTCATAGTCCATGAAGCTCACGTCAAACGGCGCGTTGTGGGCAATCAGCTCGGCGCCGCGGATAAACTCGATGAACTCGTCGGCAATTTGGCTGAACGACGGCTTGTCACGCAAAAACTCGTCGGTGATGCCGTGCACCTGGATGGCTTCCGGGTCCACCAGCCGGTCCGGCTTGATGTAGACATGGAAGTGGTTCCCGGTCAGCTTGCGGTTGATCACCTCCACACAGCCGATCTCGATGATCCGGTGTCCCAGATAGACGGGGCCACCGGCCGTGTTCATACCAGTGGTTTCAGTATCCAGAATGATCTGGCGATTCAGTTGGGGTGTGCTCATGATCCAATCTATGTCAAACTTCGGCTTTACCCGCTAGTTTACCCCAAGCCTCATGTTAAAACAGATTGATTTGTATACGGATGGTTCCTGCCTCGGCAACCCGGGCCCGGGTGGTTATGGTGCCGTCATGGTCTACGGCAAGCATCGCAAGGAGATCGCCGCCGGCTTTCGCCTCACCACCAATAACCGGATGGAGCTGATGGCCGCCATCATGGGGCTGCGCACCCTGAACGAGCCCTGCCAGGTACGCCTCACCACCGACAGCCAGTATGTGCGCCAGGGGATCACCCAGTGGATCATCGGCTGGAAGAAGAAGGGATGGATGACCGCCAACCGTCAACCGGTCAAGAACGTCGATCTCTGGAAAGCGCTGGATGCGGAAGTCAGTCGCCACCAGATCGAGTGGCTCTGGGTCAAGGGGCACTCCGGACACCCGGAGAACGAGCGCTGCGATGAGCTGGCCCGCGAGGCCGCCAGCGGCAAACAGCTGGCCGAAGATACCGGCTATCAACCCTGACAGCCTTCCCCTCTGACGCATGAGCCTGCCCGGCGGCTGACGACTAGCCGCCCTGGCGCGCCATCCCCGGCGTGGCGATGGAACCCGGCAGACGCCAGCGACGGCGCACCGGTGTCAAGGGGAAGCGCCGTTTGCGCGCCGCTATCACGTAGACTGACGCAAACGGCCGACAGTAATCCCGCCCCACACTCTCCCGCCACCAGCCGATCCGGCTCTGCCTGCCCATGAACGAATAGCCGAAGCGCTCGTCAAACATCACCTCGCAGCCAAGCAGCTGCAACCAGTCGGTGACCCGTGCCGGGGTGAACATGCGGGCGGACCAGGGCAGATGTTGACGCAGGAAAGGCAGGCAGTGGCCGATGCCGACCAGACTGAGCGGATTGTAGCCGCTGACGATAAGCCAGCCATCGTCGGTCAGTACCCGCTCCGCCTCCCGCAGCACCTGGTGCGGGTCGGGTGAAAAATCGAGACAGTGGGCCAGCAGGCAGGCATCCACGCTGCCGGTGCGTACCGGCAGGGCCAGCGGATCCCCCTTGAGATCCAGCAGGCGGCCGCCAGGGGCGATCCCTATCTGGTGGCGAATGGAGGAGCAACCGCAGGAGAGCTCGGCGCTCAACGCGCCGACCTTCAGCAGATGATAACCAAACAGATGCGGGCACCAGCTGTCGAGTCGCTCCTGGATCTCGGCCGCTACCCAGTCCCCCATGGGCAGTGCCGACCAGCTGGTCGGGATCTCGATTTGTTGTTCGGTACGTGCCACCTGCATAATAGGGCTCAACTTGGGGTTCGAACGCCATCCAGTTATATAAGATACCCTCCATAAAGAGAAGCAGACTCATGTATCCAGTGATCACAGTTCCAGCCTTTAACGACAACTACATCTGGTTGATCCGACACGAAAATCACTGCCTAGTCGTCGATCCTGGCGAGGCCGCTCCCGTGCTGGAACGGCTGGCCGTGCTGGAGCTGCAACTGGATGCCATCCTGCTCACCCACCACCATCACGACCATGTGGGCGGCGTGGGCGAGTTGCTGGAACATTTTCCCCATGCCCGCCTCTATGGCCCCAAGCTTGACCCCATGCCGGCGTACCACGGCCAGTGGCTCGATGACGGGGATCAGATCAACTGGCACGGCCTGAGCCTCGAGGTGATCCACGTGCCCGGTCACACCCACGGTCACATCGCCTACCACGGTCACGGCATGCTGTTTTGTGGCGACACCCTCTTCAGTGCCGGCTGCGGCCGCCTGTTCGAAGGGACCCCGGCCCAGATGTTCGGATCGTTGCAGCGCCTCGCCGCCCTGCCCGATGACACCCTCGTTTATTGTGCCCACGAGTACACCCTCTCCAACCTGCGCTTCGCCCACGCTGTCGAGCCCGACAACCAGGCGATCCAGCAACAGATCGGGCTGATCAGCAAGCTGCGCCAGCAGGGCCTGCCGAGTCTCCCCTCACGGCTGGGGGATGAGAAGCGCTTCAATGTTTTTCTGCGTTGCGAACTGGATTCCGTGAAATTTTCTGCTGAGAAACACGCTCTGAAATGCGTGGAAAATCCGGTAGATACCTTCACGATCCTGCGCCAATGGAAGGATGTTTTTTGAACAAACCTTGATCAGGGGGCCATTGCCCCTTATGATGCGAGCTGTTTTTCCCAAAGATGACCTGAGCGAGATGAAGGTACGAACGGCCTTATTGGCGGCGCTGTTTCTCAGCGGCTGCCAAAACCTGAGCCATCAGGATGACCGGGCGCTAACGGCAATCGAGCCGATCAAGTCCCCCCAAGTCAATAAAAAAGCGTATAAAAAACATTCTGCGCGCTTCCTGTTCGGTGACGAACAGATCGACGAACTGGATGACACCGATAACCTGTGGGTGCGTATCAGCGATGATATGCAGTTTGATCCGCAGGAGAACGACCGTGTCCGCCAGCAGCGTGATTGGTTGTTGCGCAATGATAAGCATCTGGCGACCATTGCCAGCCGGGCTGAGCCCTACCTGTATCTGATGGTAGAGGAAATCGAACGGCGTGAGCTGCCAATGGAGCTTATTACCATTCCCATGATCGAGAGCATGTTCGATCCCCACGCCCGTTCACGCAGCAATGCGGTGGGTCTGTGGCAGTTCGTTCCTGCGACCGGCAAAAACTTCGGCCTGCGCCACGACAACTGGTACGACGGCCGCCGCGATGTACTGGCCTCCACCAATGCCGCGCTGGATTATCTGGAGTACCTGAACCGTTTCTTCGACGGCGACTGGCTGCAGACGCTGGCCGCCTACAATGCCGGTGAAGGACGGGTGCGCAACGCCATCATCCGCAATCAGAAGGCTGGCCGGCCGACCGACTACTGGTCGCTCGATCTGCCTCGCGAGACCCGGATGTACGTGCCCAAGATCCTGGCCATGGCTGACATGATCCGCAATGCGGACAAGTACAATGTCACCCTGCCGGTGCTGGCCAACAAACCGCAACTGCGGGTGGTCAACACGGGGGGTCAGATCGACCTGAACGTGGCGGCCCAGCTGGCGGGCCTGCGCCCGGCTCAGCTGAAAGAGGTCAATCCGGCGCTGACCCGCTGGTCGACCTCGCCCAAGGGCCCCTATCGCCTGCTGGTACCGGTTGAATATGCCGATACCCTGGAGCTGGCCCTGGCCGACCTGCCACAGAGCGAGCGCATCCGCACCCGCTCCTATCAGGTTACCAGTGGCGACACCCTCTCCCGCATCGCCCAGAATCACGGGGTGAGCGTGCAGCAGATCAAGCTGGCCAACAACCTGCGCAGCAACAACCTGCGCCGTGGTCAGACCCTGATGATCCCGACCAGCGGCAGCAAACCGGTGGTCAGCCAGAACGTCCAGAGCAAGCCACAGCAGCTCGCCAGCCGTGGCAGCGGCAAGATCCAGTACAAGGTACGGGCCGGCGACAATCTGTGGAGCATCAGCCAGGCACACGGGGTGACCCATGACGAGCTGGCCAAGTGGAACGGTCTCAACGCCAAATCGGCCCTGAAACCGGGCATGAAGCTGGTGGTCTGGCCCAAGCAGGGCAAGGGTGGCAACAAGTCCATGGTCTATCAGGTGCGCCGCGGCGATTCCCTCTCCTCCATCGCAGCCCGCTTTCAGGTCGCCGTGATGGATGTGATGCGCTGGAATCAGCTGGGCAAGAGCGATTACCTCAAGCCGGGTCAGGAGCTGACCCTGTTCGTGAAGAACAACAGCTGATCGTTCATCACTTCATAAAAAATACCCCGCCTGATGCGGGGTATTTTTTATCTGGAGCAGGGCTCAGGGGGTGATGGCCTGGGCCGCGAAACGGGCCACGATGGGATTGTGATCCGAGGCATCGGTCGCCGGGCTGCTCACTTCCACCAGATCCAGATTGCGGTAGTAGAGGTGATCGAGCGGCCGGCCGAAGGCGGTCCGGCGCAGATCCGGCATCGGGATCGCCTCCTGCAGCCCCAGATCGCTTACCAGCCGCTTCAGCCAGAACTCCCGCTTGTCGCTCCAGGTATTGAAATCCCCGGCCAGAATGACGGGCCCCTGGTGACGATGAATGAGAGCGGTCAGATCGTTGATCTGCTCGCGAAAGGTCGCCATCCCCAGCTCGAAGTTGACCGCATGCAGGTTGACCACCAGCACACCGTCAGGATCCCCCTGCAACGGGTAGAGGCTGACCAGACCGGATTTGGGGATGCGCAGCAGCGGCTCGGGGGAGCGCACGCCGCACACGAACGCCTGCGGCGTCTTGGCCACCGTCATCACGCCGAAGGAGACGCCACCCTGGGTAAAGGCCTGCAGCTGCTGCCACTGGAAATCACCGGCCTTGAGCCACGCCAGCATCTCGGGGCGGGTTGCCGACTCCTGCAACAGCACCAGATCCTGGGCCTTGGCATACTCGTCCAGCCCCTCGCGCCAGTTTTTGCGCTGACCCTTGTAGAGATTCCAGACGGTAATGCCAAACTCGCGGGGCAAGGCGGTGGAGGCCAGCGCCACCAGCGGCGGCTTCTGGCAGCTGGCGCCGGGGATGATGCCCTGCGCCGTGACCAGGTGATCCTGATCCGGCACCTCGAAACAGCCGACCAGTCCCAACGTCAGCAGCGACGTACCCAGAATGCGATAACTATTTTTCATTGGCTAACAACCACCTGCCTCTGCATTGTGTCATGACCATCCCAAACGTCATCGCTGCCGACTAGGCTCATAACTCGTGTCCGGCCCGGCTCATCCAGAAGGAATTCAACGATGGCGAGACAGCACCAGTACCGCGTGACGTTTTATGATCAACAAGGAAATTGTCATCAAGTGGAGCTTTCCACCGTCTATCAGATCAGACGGGATCCCCAGTGCGATCTCTGCCTGTTCGATACCCAGCAGTGCGTCGGCTCGGAAGAGATGCTGGAACGCATGATACGGCAAAAAACCGGGTTTGAGCAGGAAATATCCATCATCAATGCCCGGCTGATCTGACCCGGATCAGACCGGTACCGGGCGGGATTTTCCCTGTTCGTCGATGGCGACATAGGTGAAGATCCCCTCGGTAACGCAGTAGCGCTGGGCTTCGTTTTCACGCAGCACCGGCTTGACCCACACCTCCAGCTTCAGTCGCATGGAACTGCGGCCAATCTTCAGACAGCGTCCGTAGCAGCACACCACGTCGCCCACCTTGACCGGGCTGTGAAAGGTCATGCCCTCGACGGATACGGTACAAATACGTCCTTTTGCCAGCTCCTTGGCCATGATGCCCCCACCTATATCCATCTGGGACATGATCCAGCCCCCGAAGATATCGCCATTGGGGTTGGTATCGGCTGGCATTGCCAGGGTTCTCAGCAACAGTTCCCCATCGGGGTGACGTCTTGTATCTACCATCATTACCGCTCTCTCTATATGGATGGCGGCATGATAGGGGGCGAGCTCCCCCTTGGCAAACCTCAATTGCCCGTCAAACGGCAGGCCCGACCAAGGAGCGGAGCCGCCTGTGCCTCACCGCCATACCCACGCATAGCACCGGCCAGTATGCTCAGTGCCCCCGGGCTGCCAGCTCGGCAAACCAGTGCGCCGGATCGGGCCAGCGGTAGACAAACCCGCGCTGCTCGCAGATGCGCTGCCCCTCGACGGGGGCAAACCGGCCGGCCGGCTCGATGAAGATCGGGGCCGGCAGGCCCAGCTGGCGCGCGGCAAAGGGGTAGAACTGCTCCCGGCGCGGGTGCACTGGCGCACTCAGGTTGTAGGCATCCCCATCCTTGCCCTGTTTCAGCAGCAGCTGGCAGGCGGCCACCACATCATCCAGATGCACCAGGTTCACCGCCTGGCCGCCCCCCTCCAGGGTCTTGCCCGCCAGGAAACGGCCGGGATGGCGCTCTGGTCCGTAGAGCCCGGCCGGGCGCAGCACCATGGAGCATGCAATGCCGGCTCCCATCACCACCTGCTCGGCGGCCAGCATCCGCCTCCCGCGCTCGTGGGTAGGCATGGGGTGTTCATCCTCCCCTTGCCCCGGCGCCCAGACCGAGGTGGCGCTCACGAACAGCAACCGCAGCACACCGGCGCCCTGCGCCAACTCGGCCACCCGAGCGATGGCGGCCGGGTAATCCTCGACCTTGCTCGGTGGCACGCAGATCACCAGCTCGCGGCAGCGAAACGGCAGGGCCGCCAGCCCGGTACCTAGTTGCAGCGGCCAGGCCTTCACCCCCTCTGCTGTCAGCTGCGCGGCTTTTTCGGCCGAGCTGACCGTCACCGCCACCTGGCGGCCCTCGGCCTGCAGCGCCCGGGCCAGCGGCAGTCCCAGCCAGCCTGCCCCCACGATCCCGGTCTGGTATTCACGCTCTGTTGTCATGACAAAATCCTGGCAAAAAAAAACGGCCATCCATGATGACCGTCGAAAGTAACGAAGGAAATAGCTGGATTAACCAGTTACCTCCCACAGCGGGAAAATCGGGAGCGCAGGCTCCTAATTCGTGGGGCCTATGCTAGTGGCAGGCAGTCCAAAAAGCTTTGAAGCGGATCACAGTTGAAAAGGATTTCTGAAAACGCTTTCAATTTTTCTGCAAAATTCGGGAGCGACATTGGCCCGTTCAGGGCCAATGTCGGCCACTCAGGCGACGGATTCCCGTCTCACCAACTCTGCCTCGAACTTGAGCTCCAGCCCCTCGGCCGGCTTGTGATCCAGCAGGCTCAGCGCCAGCTCGGCGGCCCGACCGCCCATCTCCTCGATGGGGTAGCGCACCGTGGTGAGCTTGGGATAGATGTAGCGGGCATAGGGAATGTCATCAAAACCCACCACCGAAATCTGCTGCGGGATCTTGTATCCCCGCTCCAGCAAGCAGGAGATGGCACCCGCCACCATGGCGTCGTTGAAGCCGAGCACGGCAGTAAACTCGACGCCCCGATCCAGCAGCTCACCCATCGCCACGTAGCCACCGTTCTCGTCGGCAAAGGCGCGACCGATGAGAGCAGGATCAAGAGCGATGCCGGCCCGCTGCAGGGCGTGGTGATACCCGGCCATCCGTTGCTGGCCATCGACGAACTCTTCATCGTCCGAGGTGACGAAGGCAATCTTACGATGACCTGCATCCAGCAAGTGCTGGCAGGCGGTGGTGATGCCGGCCTGGTTGTCCAGCCAGACACAGCGATCTTCGGCGCCCGGCACCTGGCGGTTGATGAAGACCACCGGGGTGCTACCCGCCACCAGCTCGCTCAGCTCCTCGTCGGGCAACGCCTTGCTGTGCAGGATCAGCGCATCGCACTGGCGCTGCAGCAGCGCCTGGATGGCGTGACGCTCGCGCACCTCGTCGTGATTGCCGGACATGACGATGGTGAACTTGTCCGCCTTGTCCACCACGCTCTCGATGCCGCGCATCATCTGGGCGAAGAAGGGGCCACCACACAGATCCCCCACCAGCACGCCGATGCAGTTGGAGCGCTTGCTGACCAGCGCCTGAGCAAAACTGTTGGGACGAAAATTCAGTTCCTTCATGGCCGCCAATACGGCCTCACGCTTTTCTGGTGCCACCTGCGCCGTGTTGTTGATGACTCGCGACACAGTTGAAATGGACACATTAGCCAACCGGGAAACGTCTTTAATCGTTGCCACTATCAATTCCTTTGTTGGGGAAGCCTGTCTGTGTTGAACGGGCGATTATAACGAACCTGCCAGACCAAGAGAGGGCGCCCGATCACCTGGCAGGTTTCCTTTTGTAACAAAACCTTATGGGATAATAACCATTTTGGGGAAGGAATGGGAATCCGGCTGCCGCCAGGGCGGCAGCCGTCTCAATAAGCGTGACTCAGCTCGCGCTCAGACATGAAGCGCAGTGGCTGCTGCAGCTTGTGCTGATAGATGAGGTCGAACGACAGCACGTTCTGCACATAGTTGCGCGTCTCCTTGTAGGGAATGCTCTCGACCCAGACATCCATCGGCTTGTCCGCACTCTGATCGCGCCAGCGTTTGACCCGGCCGGGGCCGGCGTTGTAGGCCGCCGCCGCCAGGATCCGGTTACCGTCATACACATCCAGCAGCCGCTTGAGATAGGCACTGCCAAGGCGGATGTTCATGGCGGGATCAAACAGCTGCTGCTCGTTGCGATAGGGCACCCCCAGCTTGCTGGCCGTCTCCTTGGCAGTGGTCGGCATCAGCTGCATCAGTCCCCTCGCCCCCACCGGCGACTGCGCCAGCGGGTAGAGGGCGCTCTCCTGGCGGGAGATGGCGTAGAGCAGACTGGTGTTCATGGTCCGTTCTTGCGCCATCTGGGAGAAGGTGTGCTTGAGTGGCAGCGGGAAGCGCAAGTCGAGGGCATCCCAGGCCTCTGCCCGGATGCTGGCCAGAATAGCCAGCTCGTGCCAGCCCTGATTGAGGGCGATGTGGCCAAACTCGAGGCGCTGGGCCACCGGGTTACGATCCATGTTGTGGATCCACTCCGCCCGCGCCGCCGTGATCTCGTTCATGTCGAGCAACTCGCGCACCCGCAGCAGGAAGGGCCAGCGGCGGCTGGCGGTGCGCCAGTCCGGCACCTTGTGCGCCACGCTCTGGTTCTTCATCCGATAGGGCACGCCGGTGCGTTGCGCCGCCATGAAGCCGTAGAAACCGCGCAGATTGGCGGTCTCCAGATAAAGATCCCGCGCCGGCTTCTGCTGGCCCTGTACCTCCAGCGAGCGCGCCAGCCAGTAGCGCCAGCGATCCTCCTTCTGCAGGCCCATGGGCATGCGCTTGACCCAGCCGGAGAGCCCTTTCCAGTCCTGCTCCCAGATGGCGAGCCTAGCCCGCAGCTCCAGCAGATCCGGGTCGGCCTGGCGCACTACGGTGGCATCCAGCCAGCTGCGCTGGGCGGTGGAGCGATCCAGCAGCAGCCGTCTGGCCACCGCCCGTTCTACCGGTTTGAGCTCGGCCGCGCTCAGTGCAAAACGCGAGCGCAGATAGCCGAGCTGCCCCAGCACCGCCTCTGGCTGCTGGTTGGCATAGCGGGCCAGTCCCAGCAGCAGCAACTTCCGGGAAGGAGCTGCGTTAGTGAAATAGGCCGTGTTCATCGACTTGGCGGGCTGCTCGAACAGGGTGATCATCTGATCCCCATAGGCCTTCATGCCGCTAGCGAGCTGGGCGCCGAGGTGGCGGATGAGGTTCGGGTTCTCCGCCTCGAAGGCCAAGGTCATGCGGGTCCAGATCTTCTCTTGGGTGCGCAAACCCGCCTGCTGCCAGAGCTGGAACAGGGGATCGCAGGCATCAGGACGGGACTGGCCGCTCAGCCAGAGCTTGCCCGCCTCCTGCAGCGCCTGGCTCTGCTGACCTGTGTAGTAGCGCGCCTGATAGTGCATGCAGAGCAGATCGGTGGAGTTCGGCTTGGCCGGGTAGAAGCGCAGGAACTGGGACCACTGCTGGCTCTGGGCCAGATAGGTGAGGTAGCTGCGCTCCAGCCGGTTGGATTGGGGGGTGTCGCCGTGCTCGCGGATGAAGCGAGTCACGTCGTCATAGTCCGCCGCCCCAGGCCGGAAGGCCAGCTGGTAGTAGTCGAGATAGGGCAGCAGCGGATAATGGGTCAAACGGGCACGAATTTGCTGAAAACGGGCCTGGTCGTCGGCCCGCACCGCGTCATAAGCCTGGCGATAGAGAGATTGTTCCAGGGTCTGCGCCGCCACCTGCGTCAGCAGCCCCGGCACGCACAGCGCCGATAAAATGATTCCCTGCACGGCTTTCACGAGAGACGTCTCCATTGAGAGGCAATGCCACCGCCCGTTGGCGGTGGTGTCATATTCCCTCATTCTACCCGTTAACCACGGGGGCTACAGCTCGCCGGCGAGACTATTTTTACTCGCCGCTGGCGAGGCTTTCACTGCGGGTGAGGCGCCGCACATAGCGCTCCAGGTAGGTCACCGGCAGTGGCTTGGAGGCCAGGTAGCCCTGGTAGAAGTGGCAGCCCTGGGCCTGCAGAAACTCCAGCTGCTGGCGCGACTCCACCCCCTCCGCCGTCACGTTGAATCCCATGTGACGCGCCATGGCGATCACCGCCTCAACGATGGCCATGTTGTCGCCATCGCGCGGTATGTCCTGGATGAAGGAGCGGTCGATCTTGAGCTCGTCCGCCGGCAGCCGCTTGAGGTAGCTCAGGGAGGAGTAACCGGCGCCAAAATCGTCGATGGCAAAGCTGATGCCGAGCGCCTTGAGCTCGCTCATCTTGCTGATGGTGTCTTCTGCGTGGCCCAGCACCACGGATTCGGTGATCTCCAGATTCAGGCTGGCGGGATCCATGCCGGTGGAGGCCAGCACGTCGTGGATCCGGTCGACAAAATCGGCGGCGTGAAACTGCTTGGCACTGACGTTGACCGACAGCTGCGGGATGTGGATGCCGTTCTCCTCCCAGCGCACGTACTGGGCGCAGGCCTCGTACAGTACCCAGTTGCCGATATCGACGATAAGGTCCGTCTCCTCGGCGATGGGGATGAACTCGGCAGGGGAGACCAGCGCCCGACCGGGCGGCTGCCAGCGGATCAGCGCCTCGACGCCGATGATGTCGCCCCCCTCCACCATGTGCTGGGGCTGGTAGTAAAGGGTCAGCTCCTGCTGGTTAAGGGCGCTGCGCAGCTCGTTGTGGATGAGCAGCCGGCGATCCGCCTGCAATTGCATGGAGGCATCGAAGAAGCGCCGGGTCTTGCGACCTGCCGACTTGGCCTGATACATGGCGGTGTCCGCCTGCTTGAGCAGATCGTCCACCCCCTGCTCCCGGCCGGGGAAGAGGGTGATGCCGACACTGGCGCCGATGTGCAGCACCTGACCGGCGTGGTTGTAGGGGGCCGCAATCTCGCTGATAAGCCGCTCGGCGATGAGATCGGCCTGCATCTCCGCCTGGGGAGGACTGGCCGAGAGCGAGGGCAGCAACAGCACGAACTCGTCGCCGCCAAGGCGCGCCAGACAATCCCCCTGGCGTACCAGCCGCTTGAGCCGGCTGGCCACCTCCTTGAGCAGCCAGTCGCCGGTGGCGTGGCCGAGGGAGTCGTTGATGGTCTTGAAGTGGTCGAGATCGATGAACAGCAGGGCGCCGATCAGATAGTCGCGGCTCGCCTCGCCAAAGGCGTGGGCCAGGGTCTCGTGCAGCTGGCGGCGATTGGGCAGGCCGGTCAGTTCGTCGTAGTAGGCGAGATCCTGGATGCGGCGCTCCGCCTCCTTGCGCTCGGAGATATCCTCGAAGCAGATGACGAAGTGGCTGATCGCCCCCCTGTCATCCTGCACCGGGGTGACGATTTCCCATTGTGGATAGGAGTAGCCATCCGCGTGCAGGCGCTGGGTCTCCCCCTGCCAGCGGCTCAGGCTGCCGAGCTCATAGCCAAGCCCCCCCAGCCCGCACCAGAGATCGTTGCCCAGATGCAGGCCGATGACTCGCTGGCTGTCAAAGCCGGTGATCTGGCTGAAGGCGTGGTTGACCCGCAGGATCTTGAAGTCGGGGTCGGTGATGATGATCCCTTCGTGGGTTTCGAAGGCCACCGCCGAGAGGCGCAGCTGGGCGTCGCTCTGCAGCCGCTCCAGCTCCGCCACCATGCGCATGGAGAAGGTGGTCAGTACCGAGCCCAGATTGGGGATCGCGCTCTGATCGGAGAAGAGCAGCGCCAGGTGCCCCAGCAGCTGGCCGTTGCGATCGCACAGGGGCAGGCCGTAGTAGCCCTGCCCTGCCTTGAAGCCGGCGCAATGCAGATGCTCGGCGGTGAGCGGCAGGATGCAGGTCTCGCCGCGCTGGTAGACCTGCTGACACGGCATGCCCGCCAGCTCGTACTCCTTGAGGTCGATGCCGTGACAGGCCAGCACCTTGAGCCGCTCGCTGCCGGTGCGCTCCGCCAGCCAGACCGCATCCGCCACCAGAATGTGGGCAAGCTGGCTGACCAGGGTATTGAAGAAATCGAGCCCGGTCCGGGCGGAGAGCGCCTGAGCCAGCTGGGTCAGCAGAGGGTCTTGCAGCAGTGGCAGTTGCTGGGAGAGATCCGCAGGCAGCTGGGTGCTGCGGGTGGTATCGAGCGGCGCAATCCAGCCACAGCACATCTGCTGGGCCGGTACGTACTGGCCGCTCCAGAGCACGTGACGCACCTCGCCGTTCTCGTCGCCGAGGTGGCCGATGAACTGGGCCGGTTGCTGGGAGTGATAGAGTCTGGCGAGAAAGTCGGCAAAGCCGGCCTCGTCATCTGCCGCCAGTTGCCCGAACCAGGGGTGAGGCCCCTCCCCTTGCCAGAGCTGGTAGGAGGCATGATCGGACAGGCTCCACTGGGCATGTTGCCGATCATAAAACCACATCATCTGAGTGGCTTGCTGTTTCATGTACTACTCCAACACCACAACAACCACGTTCAAGTCCCTGACGACTCGATAGCGCCCACATTCTCAGCGCGCACGTCGGCAAGGGCGGTGCGGGGGGAAGTGCGAAAGATGCGAGACTAAGCGGTGAAAACCGGACATGAGGTCGACATGCGGCGCTGCCACGAAGGGACAGAAACGATCCAAGTTTCCCCATACTGCCTGCCTGTTTCGTCGAGCTCAAGTGCTTTTTGGTGCAGAACGGGAAAAGATCACAATTTCCCCCTCCCCTTCGCAGCAAGGCACCATTTAGTGACACAGATCACATTTTAATGTTCAGCCATGAGTAATCTGAAGGTGAAGACACAAGCAATACGACCCGAAGGGGGCCAATATGAAAATCGAAATTACCAGCAAAATCATCGAGATCACCCCGGCTATCCGCGAGCGCATTGAATCCCGCTTTGACAAGCTCGAACGTCTTCAGGTGCCTCTTATCACACCCCATGTGATTGTCTCCAAAGAGCGTCTGATGTTTATCGTTGAAGCCACTGCTGGCATCCCCAACGGCAAACTGTTTGCCCAGGCAGAACATGAGGACTTGTACGCCGCCATCACCGAACTGGGGCAAAAACTGGAGCGTCAGATCAACCGCCATACCGAGAAACCCATCGCCCGTCGCGCCGCTGCGGCCGGCAAGGAAGTCCCGCTGCCGGACGAAGCCGACGCCTGATCCAGGGCACGACACATCCATCACACAAAAGGCGGGGTCTCCCCGCCTTTTTGCTGCCTGGTCCTCTCAGCTGAGCCAGTGCAGACCGGCATCCACCCCCTCCTTGAGCGCATCTAGTACGGGCAGCATCAGCAAGGGATCCTCGCGTCTGGGCTGATCCGCCAGCTTGCCTCGCCAGCGTTCGCGCCCAAGCGGCGAGAGGTTGTCATAGACGGCGGGCTCCAGCGCAGGCGGGGTACCGAGCAGCGGCGGCGAACGCAGCGCCAGCCAGAGCCGCACATCCACCATGGAGCCCCCCTGCTGCAGCCGTTCGTTGAGCACGCTTGCCTCGGCATCATCCTCGCTCCCCTGCAATGGGGTAGCCGGTGGCAGCTCAAAGCGGCTGCGCCAGACCCGACTCTCTGCCTTTGCTGGCTGCCTGGGATCAAACCAGGGCTGCTCTTCCACCGCATCGGTCAGCAGGGCCAGATGCAGACGAAAGTCCGCCCTGTCTCCGTGCTGGAGATCCTGGTTGAGACGTTGCCCGAGCTGGGCTTCGTCCACCAGCCATTGCTCACGAACGGCGCTGGGTAGCATGGGATAACTCTTGGAAACGGTGGTTTCATCCTTTATCGGCCGCAAATCCGATCCTTTGAGCAGGAAAAATCCCGCCGAGGGGTTCACAACCGCAGAAGATCTGTTAGTATGCGCCTCGCACTTGTGGAGGGGTTCCCGAGTGGCCAAAGGGATCAGACTGTAAATCTGACGGCTCTGCCTTCGAAGGTTCGAATCCTTCTCCCTCCACCATTTCAAGTGCCGTCACGACCCAGGTTGTGATGCAACATCAGCAATGCCCCGTGGAGGGGTTCCCGAGCGGCCAAAGGGATCAGACTGTAAATCTGACGGCTCTGCCTTCGAAGGTTCGAATCCTTCTCCCTCCACCATCTATTCAAGAAAACCCGGCCTAGCGCCGGGTTTTCGCTTTTCAGCGTCCCACCACATTCATCGGCACCTTCAACGCCCCCATAAAAACGGGAGGCAATCGCCTCCCGTTTTTGTCTCTTGCCGCCCGTTACAGGGTGAAGCGATAGAAGATATCCACCGCCTGGGCCACCCCGCTCATGGCCTGCAGGTAGAGCCTTGGCATCAGCTCGTAGCGCAGCTTGAACTCGGCGATGGGGCTGAACACCCCGACCCCGTACTGGAACTGCAGCCCCGGCAACAGGTAGGCCGACAGGGTCACCTGGGTGTTCTCACCACTGCCGGCGGTGTCGAGTGCCACGTCGCTCATGCCGAGGGATTCCCCCAGACTGGAGACCACGCCGTTGGCCTGGCTGACTGCGCCCGCCACCAGCAGGCCGTTGAAACCGCCATCCTCGCCGCTGGTCTGCAGCCCCTTGCCGCGCAGCAAGTAGGAGAGCTGCTCGGACTGGGCCATCTGCGGCTCCGAGTAGACGGTGATCTTGGGCTTGCTGGCCGGCCCGGTCACCCGCACCCCGACCGTCACCTTGTCCTCTATGGTATCGGGATCCCGATACGCCTCTATGTTGAGGTAGGGCTGATCGAGGGGGCCGGAGAAGAGGATGCGGCCATCCTTGATGATGAGGTTCTGGCCATAGGCCTTGAAGCGCCCATCGTTGAGCACCAGCTGACCATTGCCCGCCAGCGGCCGCGAGGGATCCTGGCGAATGTTGATGCTGCCCCCCACCTTGGTCTTGAGTCCCATCGCCTCCAGCCGCACGTCATCACCCAGCCGGATGGCCAGCTTGATCTCCATCGGCAGCGGCGCGGCTTTGGGCACCGGTGGCAGATCGTCGTAGACCACGGTCACGTCATCCGACACCGCCACCGCGCTCTCGGGCAGGCTCTTGACCAGGATCCGCGCCCAGGGAATGTCCACCTGGCCGGTGATCCGGGTCTCCTCTCCCAGCGAGATGGCGATGTCCGGGGAGACCCGCACCCGGCCCATGCCCGGATACTGGGCCTCCAGCTCCTTGCCCTCGATGGTGAGGCTGCCGGTGACCGGCAGCTGTGCCCAGCTCAGCCAGCCCCCCAGCGCCAGCGGGCCCTTGCCCACCAGCATGGTGCCGTCCAGCTCGGCCCGGTTGCCTTCAATCTTGAGGCGGGTCACCAGCTTGGAGAGGGTCACCATGTCGGAGTGGGTCTGTACTTCCCCATCCAGCAGATTGAGCTGACCAAACAGCAGCGGCGAGGCCAGAGTGCCGTCGAAGCGGGCATCGGCCGAGATGACCCCCTGCAGGGAGCGCACCTCGGGGATGAGCGGGGCGAAGGTGGTCAGCTTGAGGTCGTCAAACTTGAGCTGGCCGGAGAGATTGCCGCGACCGGACGGATCCCGGATATAGAGCTTGGTGTCGATGTTGCCGATCTGCCCGGAGGCAAAGTCGAGCCGGATGGCCGCCTGCTGGCGTTCGAAGTCCACCCCGAGCTCGAGGCGCTGATAGTCGGTCTTGAGCTCGTCGGCCACGAAGGTGCCCGGCGTGGTGCGCACGGTGGCGTGCAGGGTCGGCTGATTGCCGCGCCAGCTGGCCCGCCCGTCGGCGGAGAGCACCGCCTGCCAGCGGAAGTTGTCCGGCAGCCAGGGCCGCAGGCGCTTGAGGTCGAACTGGTTGAGGGCAAACTCCAGGCTGCCCTGCTGGGCTGATACCTGACTGCCCTTGACGCAGAGGCTGGCCCCCTGGGAGCCGAGGCAGAGATCCCCCATGGTCAGCCGCTGCCGCGGCAGATCCACATCCAGATCCCAAGGTGCGCTCAGCTCCCAGCGCCGCAGCGGCGTCTTCAACTTGAGCTCGCCGAGGGCACCGCGCCAGCGATCCCCGCGCAGGCCGCCGCTCAGCTTGAGGTTGGCCGCCACCGGGTCTCCCTTCATGGTAAGCGACAGGGCGTGCTGGTTGAGATCGCCGTTCAGGTTGAGCGCCAGCTGGCTGAGGCTGGTCGTCCCCTGTACTAGGCTGGCCACCGTCAGGGCCACCTCCCCTGCCGGCTTGTCGCCGACTAGGGCATTGCCCTTGATGGCGATCCCCTTCAGGTCGGTGCCGGCATAATAGAGACGGCTGGCAGCCAGATCTGTGGTGACCCGCGGCGCCTGCTGATTGCCAGTCAGCCGCACTTGCCCCTTGATGTCCCCCTTGAGCCCGGGGTAGAGCCCGGCCAGGTTGGGGGCATCGAGATCCGCATCCAGCTTCCACGCCTGCTGGCTCAGGCTGCCCTTGGCCTGCAGCTGGTTGGGGCCGCTTTGCAGCGCCAGCGCCGGGATGGTCCACTCCATCTTGTCGTTGCCGCTCGCGCTGCCCTTGATGGCCAGCGGATACTGGTTGAGCTTGCCGTCCACCTTCAGCTCGGGCAGTTGCAGTTGCCAGTGGCCCGCCTCATCGAGCTCGAAGCGGCTGGCAATCTTGCCCGCCAGCGCCCCCTTGAGCTCGGGCACCAGCTCGGCCGGGTTGATCCCCTTGAACTCCGTGGTGCCCTGCCAGCGAACCCCCTTGTCCCAGGCGAGCTTGCCGTCAAGCTTGAGCTCCCCCTTGAGGGCGTTGAGCAGCAGGTTTATCTGGTTCAGCTGCGTCAGGTCCCCCTTGCCGGTCAGCGCCAGCTTGAAGGGGGGCACGTCCGTGCCCTTGCCTGCGGTATTCAAGGTAAACTGGTAGCCGGAGAGCTTGCCCTTGGCGCTCAGCGTGCCCTTCTCCAGCCGGTAGCTGGGCTCATCTTTGGCGGGCTTGTGCAGCGGCCAGCCCAGGCTTTTCCACTCCAGCCCCGCATCAAACGGCAAGTCGGGGTCGAGGGGCGCCAGTGATCCCTTGAGATTGGCGGCCACCGGCCCCTTGGCTTGCAACGCCAACGCCAGCTTGCCCACCGAGCCACCCAGGGTCAGGCTGGCCTGCTGCCCCTGCAGCTCGCCATCCAGCAGCCCCTTGCGGGCCTTGGCGTCCAGGGTCAGGGCGAGCGGATAATCGTCTTTGAGCTGGATCTTGCCCTTGAGCGCCAGATCCGCCATGGCGTGGCGCAGGGAGAGCTCGCGCAGCACGATGTCGCTCCCCTCGGCGCTGGCCGACAGCAGCAGCTTGTCGAGCCCTTCAATCAATTCACCTTGCTGATAGCGAAACGCCGTGACCTGCAAGCCTTCCAGCTGGATGGGGAAAGGCAGCCGGATGGCGGGCAGCGCGATGGGCTCCGCCAGCTTGGGCGGTTGCGCCTTGCCAGCATTTGCCGCTTTGTTCCCGCTACCGGCAGCCTTGGCCGCTGTCTGCGGATTGGGGGTCGCCTTGGGATTGGCCGGTTTGGCAGCCTCGGTGGCCTGCGTCTCGGCCAGGGTCACCTTGAGGCCGTCCAGCACAGGCCCCTGCACGATCAGCCCCTTGCGGCTGAGGGTGGCGCCGATGTCGAGGGACTTGAGGCTCACTCCCACCCCAGGCACCGTCACATCGAGATCCGCCACCTTCAGGCTGTCGACCTGGATTTTCAGGGGCAGCGGATGCCAGACGAAGGGTTCCGACGGCTCTTCCGGGGCCGGCTCCGAGTCGGCCACCTTGACCACCGGGTGGGTGACGTTAAGGGATTTGATCCAGAGCTTGCCCTGCAGCAATTTGCCCAGATCCCAGTCCAGCACGGCGCGATCCACAGTGACGTCCACCAGCTCGTCCTGCCAGCCGACCCCTTCCAGGGTCCAGCCATAGCCGAGCTGGCCCGCCACCAGCTCCCCCTTGAGGGAAGGCAGGGCGGCCCTGGCCTGCTGCCACAGCCACTTGTTGCCCTGATGGGTGAAGCCCAGCAGGCTGACGCCGATAAGCAGCAGGAAGATGAGCCCCATCAGCCACAGAAAGATACGTTTTACCCAGATCACAGTGCAGACCCCCGCGAAAGATGCAGCCGCAGCGGCCGGTCAGAAGAACATAAGAGAAGAGAGGTGGAGCAGGGCCGGATCATAGTTCAGGCCCCAGCGCGAAGTGGAGCCGCAGCGGCTTCTCATCTTCGGAAATGCCCACTGCCAGATCGAACCTGACCTGACCGATGGGGGTCACCCAGCGCACACCGACCCCGGTGCCTATCTTCCAGGCCTCGCTGTAGTCGACCGTGGCGGTACCGCTGTCGACGAACAGGGCCCCCAGCCACTTGTCGCTGAAACGGTAGTTGTACTCGGCGCTGGCGACGCTCACGTAGCGGCCCCCCTGCAGCTTGCCGTCGCTGCCGCGCGGCGAGATGGTCTCGTAGCCGTAGCCCCGCACCGTCTGATCACCACCGGTAAAGAAGCGCAGGGAGGGCGGCACCAGCGAGAAGCTGTCCCCTATGATGGCCCCCTGTTCGGCCCGCAGCAGGAAGCGGTGATCCTCCCCCAGGGTGCGCAGCCACTTGCTGCGCCCCCACACCCGCACGAAGCTGATGTCGGAGCCCCAGTAGGGGTCGGAGAACTCCAGGGTGAGCTGCTGGCGATCGCCCCAGTCGGGCACCAGACCGCCGCGCACCCGCAGCCGCGACCAGGAGACGCCGGGGATCAACAGCAAGCTGTTGCCCTCGTCGGCCCCCTGGGTATAGACCTCGTTTTCCAGCCGGATGAACACGTCCCGGTCCCAGCTCTCCGGCCGCCGCTTCCAGCGGTGCACGCTGAAGGTAGTCAGATCGGAGCGGGTATCGTTGTTGTCCTTGTACTGATAGCCGGCCTGCAACGAGTAGTAGTCCCGCAGCGGGTTGCCCACCGGGATCTGGTAATCGAAGCTGAGCTCGGCCTCGGGCTGGGATACCTTGGCGGTGGCGTTGAGCCGGTGACCGTAGCGGTTGACCCAGGGCTTCTCCCAGGTGGCACTCATGCGCGGCCCCACGTCGGTGGCATAGCCGATACCCGTTTCAATCTCGTGATCGACCCGGTTGGAGAGGGTCACCTGCACCGGCACCCGGTTATGCTCGGCCTGGCTAATGAGCGGCTTGATGTCCACCTGCTTGAACAGCTTGGTGGAGGAGACATCCTGCGACATCTCCGCCAGCCGGATCGCCAGATAGGGGTCGCCGCTCTTGATGTTGATGAGAGGGCGGATGAGACGCAGCGCCTCCGGCGTGGCGTCGTAGCGGATCTCGCCGAAGTGGTAACGCGGGCCGGAGCGAAACAGGATGTAGATCTCGGCGGTGCCCTGATCCGGGAACACCTTGACCTGGCTCTTGCTGATCTTGGCGTCGAAGTAGCCGCGGGCCAGCCCCAGGCTGCCCAGATCCGCTTTGATGGATTCGTATTTGCCGTGGTTGAGGGGATCCCCCTCTTTCAGGGGCAGCTTGTCCAACAGCTCGCTGTAGAGCTCGTCGCTGCCGGCATCCCCTTCCAGCAGAATGTCGAGGCGGGAGATGATGACCGGCTTGCCGGGATCCACCTCGATGATCACCTTAGCGGGGGTTTTCTTGTCCCGGCTCAGGGTGATCTTGGGCTGGTAGTAACCATAGACCTGCAGCGCCTTTTGCACGCTCTCGGTGATCTTGGGGCGGGCCGGACGGTACTGGCGCTCCTGATAGACCGGCAGGGCATTGAGGTAGGCTTCGACGTTGTCCTTGTTCTCCCCTTTCAACCCCTTGATTTGATAGGTGAGTTTGGCCGCCATGGCGGGCGTGACGAACAGCAGCAGACAGAGGCTCAGTCCCAGCGCGCGAAGCCCACGACGAAAAGCCCGTGCGGGCGGTGAGATCCCTGCAGGCAGGGGCGGATTGCATCCTGTCAAACGTCAATTTCCCCGAAGAACATGATTAAAATAATGCGATATTCAGAACGAATATGAGGCTCACTCGATCGCAAGCGCGCCTCATCCTAGCATATCCCCGGCTCGACATCAGAGCGGGTTGACCGCGAATTTCGCCATATTATTGAAGCCTTTGCCCGCGCGGGCCGCCCATTTTTCAGGCATTCCCCCGCAGACTTATGCCACTATGGGCCCAAAAGGGCAATCCATGGCCCTCAGGGCCTGGCCAGATGGCCCCTGCCGGCCAATCCGGCCCGACGGCGCAATCTCCCCGATTTCCCGATGGGCGCGACACCAACTGTCGGCAACGGGTCAAGATAGCAGCGACGCCCCCTCCCCAAGCGGCACAGCCAGGCCCTTGGCCGACACTGGGCCGGTACTCGGCCATCTCACTCCCCCCTCCGCGGGACTGCGGATTTTATCTTGCCGGATCAAACAGTTGCCGTCACGCAATCAAAGCCTCGTTCAACCCAATCGATTTATCCCGCTGCCCCCCTGCTCACTTCTCGCCCACACTGGAGCCATTGGATCAGACCCCTGCCCCACCAGAGGAGACACAGCATGCACGCACGCAGCGAACAGATGGCGGACTACATCGCCGATAGACTCGAATTCATCACCTTTCTCGCCTGTTGCAGCGCCCTGCTGGCCCTGCTGACCGGCATGAACGGCCAGCAGGCGCTGGCCTTCACCGCGCTGACCCTGCCGTTCGGGCTCGCCATCCTGCTGGGCATGGCCATGCTGGCACCGCTGCCGACCCACTGGCGCCTGCCGGGCATCACCCTGTTGCTGGCAGGCAGCGCCCTGGCGACCCTGCAACTGGGGGGCAACTGGCTCAATCCGCTGGCCATCTGGAGCCTCTATGCCCTGCTCGGGCTGGAGCTCCTCTGGCAGGCGCGCCCCAGAACCCGGCTTGGAGCCCGTGCCCGCGGCTGATATGCCGATGACGGCTGACGCGCGGCAGGAATTGGAGTACTCTTTGCGCCCCCGATTTGCCCGCTACCGAGGAGCACCCCGATGAAAAAAGCCTGTGCCCAGCACATCCTGGTCAAGACCGAGAAAGAGTGTCTGGAGATCAAGGAGAAGATTGCCAAGGGAGCCGACTTCGGCCAGATGGCCAAGCACTTCTCTACCTGCCCCTCCGGCAAGCGCTTCGGCGATCTGGGGGAGTTTTCGAAGGGCGACATGGTCAAGTCGTTTGACGATGCCGTGTTCAAGGGCGAGCTGCTGACCGTGCTCGGCCCGGTGCGCACCAAGTTCGGCTTTCACCTTATCAAGGTGCTCTACCGCAGCTGAATGCAAGACAAGGCTCAGGGCTCGGCGCTGAGCTCCACCGGCCAGCCGCCGGCCAGCCGCCGCAGCGGCGGGCATAGAAGCCGAAACGCCAGGGGTGGCGCGCCGCCCAGTCCTCCATCTCCGGCGCCGGGGTGAACCGGCTCTGCGGCCAGAGCGCAACCCGGCTCGGCCGCCCGTGCAGGGCCTGCCAGCGTGTCAGGCTCACCTGGGCCAAACGCCACTGGTAGTCATCCTTCGGCAGCAGGGCCGGCGCAAATGCCGGCCCCCGGTTGCAATACTGGCCGTCGCCATCGCTCCCATCCACCAGTTGCCAGAACACGTTGAGCAGATCCCCATACCCCACCTTGACCGGGTCATAATCGATGCGCACCGCCTGGCGCTGCGGTGGCACTTCCCGCCAGCTCGACCCCGTCGCCACCCGCTGACTGACATAGCCCGGCTCCACCCGGCTGACCCCGGGCAGGGTCTCGTAGACGGCCTCGGCGCGCCACATGTCCCCCGCCGCCAGCACGGCGCTGTCCGCCCACAGCGGAACGCTTGGGAAAAGCAGCAGGATTGAGATAAATTTACTAACGTTATCAGTCAATTAAGTTTATCCTTCTGGGCACTTGTTCATCATAACCAGGGGATCCCCGTTATGCCCAGTTATTTGTGGTGGCCACTGCTGGCCTGGTTGCTGCCGCTCGCCGGCGCCCTCGGCAGCCGTGTTCACCTCTGGCCCTGGTGGCTGGGATTCGCCCTCTGCCTGCTCGGGGCGCTCGTCTCCCTCGCCTTGCTGGTTCGCCTGCCCTGGTGTCGCAACCGCTGCGCCAACGGCTGGGGCGCCGTCCCCCTGTTATTGCCCCTGGCCTTTGTGGTGCAGGCGCTGCGCATGCCGCTGGTCAACGACGTGAGCACGGATCCCAGCAACCCGCCCCAGCTGCGCTGGGCAGCCGAACTCAGAACGGCGCAGGATCTGCCCATTAATCCGGCTCCTTTGAAAGCATTTGAGGGGAAACCCGGTCCTCTCTTTACCAGCGCCCCCCCGGCCGAGGTGATCACCGAGGCCCACGCCCTGATGGAGCAGCTCGGCTGGCGGGTGCGACCAAGCCCACAAGGGCTCGAGGCGGTGGTCACCACCGGCTGGTTCGGTTTTCAGAATGACGTGGCGCTGCGGGTCTTTGCCGGTCCCAAAGAGACCCGCATCGACATGCGCTCCGCCTCCCGCCAGGGACGCAGCGACCTGGGCACCAACCGGGCCCGTATAGAGGAATTTCTGATCCGTCTCAACGAGCGGCTGGGTCAGGCCTACAAACCCAACTTGAAGCAATAAGAAGGTCATCCATGCGCGTCGAGGTGAAAGCCGACCGGGAATATGCCTGGTTTATCCGCCCCTTTTTCTGGCTGCAAAAGCGCAACTACGGCCAGGTGCTCATTCCGGGCAAGTGCTGGGGCCGCTCGCCGCGCCTGTTTGCCGCCGTCGCCACCCTCTACGGCGTCATCAACCGCAAGCGCTCCCCCATCGACCCCGTGCTGCGCTCCCTGGTGACGGTGCGGGTATCCCAGCTCAACTGGTGCCGCTTTTGCGTCGACATCAACGCCATGACCCTGATAAAGAGAGCCGGCTCCAGCGAGAAGGTGGAGGCGCTCGCCAACTGGCGCGAAAGCCCCTTGTTCGATGAGCGGGAGCGGGCCGTGCTCGACTACACAGAGGCGATGACGGGCCTCGATGGGGTCAGCGACGAGCAGGCCGCCCGTCTCAAGCCCTGGTTCGACGACGACGCCATGGTGGAGCTCACCGGCCTCATCGCCTTCCAGAACATGTCGGCCAAGTTCAACGCCGCCCTCGATATCGCCCCGCAGGGCTTCTGCCAGCTGCCGGTCCAGCCCGAGCGCCCGGCCCAGCCGAACAGCAAGGACGCCTGATGAGAGGCTCCCGCCTGCTGCTGGTGCTGGTGATGGGCTGCCTCATCGGCGCCTTTTTCGCCTTCGACCTGGGCCACTACCTGAGCCTGCCCCAGCTGCAGGCCCGTCAGGCCGAGCTGGCCGCCCTGGTCGAGCGTCATTTCGGCGCCGCCGCCCTGCTGTTCGTCGCCGTCTATGTGGTGAGCACCGCCCTCTCCCTGCCTGGCGCCAGCCTGCTCACCCTGGCTGGCAGCGCCGTATTTGGCGTTGCCTGGGGGCTCTTGCTGGTCTCCTTTGCCAGCAGCATTGGCGCGACCCTGGCCTTTCTCAGCGCCCGCTTTTTGCTGCGCGACTGGGTCGAGCGGCGCTTTGGCGACAAGCTGGCCAGCTTGCAGGCCGGCATGAAGAAGGAAGGGGCGCTTTATCTGCTGAGCCTGCGCCTCATCCCCATCTTCCCCTTCTTTCTGGTCAACCTGCTGATGGGGCTCACCCCCATCAGAGTCAGCACCTACTACTGGGTGAGCCAGCTTGGCATGCTGCCCGGCACATTCGTCTACGTGCTGGCGGGCAGCGAGCTCGCCAACCTCACCAGCACCGGCAATATCCTCTCCCCCGGCCTGATGGTGGCGCTGACCCTGCTCGGGCTGATGCCGATGCTGCTCAAGGATCTGCAGCGGCGCCTCACCCTGCATCGACTGCACGCCCCCTACCGCAAGCCGACCCGCTATGACTACAACCTGCTGGTGATTGGCGCCGGGGCCGGCGGCCTCGTCACCAGCTATATCGCCGCGGCGGTGAAGGCCAGGGTGGCCCTTATCGAGAAGCACAAGATGGGGGGCGATTGCCTCAACAGCGGCTGCGTCCCCTCCAAGGCGCTGATCCGAAGCGCCCGCTTTGCCGCCGAGCAGCGCCGGGCCAGTGAACTGGGCTTTGGCCCAAGCCAGACCAGCGCCGATTTCGCCGCCGTGATGGAGCGAGTCGCCCGCGTCATCAAGGAGGTCGAACCCCACGACTCCATTGAGCGCTATCAGGGGCTGGGAGTGGAGTGCATCCAGGGGGAGGCAAGGCTGGTCTCTCCCTGGGAGGTGGAGGTGAACGGCCAGCGCCTTGCCAGCCGCCATATCGTGCTCGCCACCGGCGCCCGGCCGCTGGTGCCCGAGCTGCCGGGGCTGGATCAGGTGCCTTGGCTCACCTCCGACACCCTCTGGCAACTGCGCACTGCACCGCGCCAGCTGCTGGTGCTGGGCGGCGGCCCCATCGGCTGCGAGCTGGCCCAGAGTTTTGCCCTGCTTGGGGTGCCCGTTACCCTGGTGGAGCTCTCGGATCAGCTGCTGCCCCGCGAAGAGCGGGAGGTGGCCGAACTGCTGGCGGATCAGCTGGCCCGCGACGGCGTGCGGGTGCTCACCGGCTGGCGCGCCGAGCGAGCCAACTATCTGCCAGCGGCCTCAGATTTCCCCATCCGGCTGCAACTGCGGCGGGGCGACGAGACGCAAACAATTGAAGGCGATCAGCTGCTGCTGGCGCTGGGCCGGGTGGCCAACGTCAGCGGCTTCGGGCTCGAAGCGCTGGGGGTGGCGCTGACCCCGCGCGGCACTGTGGCGGTCGATGGCTTCCTCGCCACCAACTACCCCAGCATTCTGGCGGTGGGGGACGTAGCGGGCCCTTACCAGCTCACCCATGCCGCCGCCCATCAGGGCTGGTATGCCGCAGTCAATGCCCTGTTCAGCCCGTTCAAGCGCTTTCGGGCCGACTATCGGGCCATGCCGGCCGCCATCTACACCACCCCCGAAATCGCCCGGGTCGGCCTCAACCAGAAAGAGGCCAGGGCGCAGGGCATCCCCTTCGAGCTGACCCGCTTCGAGCTGGCCGAGCTGGACAGGGCCATCGCCGACGGCGAGCGCCAGGGCTTTATCGAGGTGCTCACCGTGCCCGGCAAGGATCAGATCCTGGGTGCCAGCATAGTGGGCACTCACGCCGGCGAGCGGATCGCCGAGTTCGTGCTCGCCATGCGCCACCGCCTCGGCCTTGGCAAGATCCTCGCCACCATCCACGCCTACCCCACCCTGATGGAGGGGAACAAGTACCTGGCGGGCGAGTGGCGCCGGGCCCGTCAGCCCGCCACCCTGCTGGCGCTGCTGACCCGTTATCACAGCTGGCGCCGCGGCGCCTGACCAACCAGGTAACCCAGATGCGACACTCATTGCCCTCGTTCAAACAGCTGCTGCGCACCCTGCCCCTGCTGGCAGGCAGCCTCCTCTTCACCCAGGCCAACGCTGGTGACAACCCGCAGTGGCAGCAGACTCTCGACGAGGCCAAAGGGCAGACCGTCTACTTCAACGCCTGGGGCGGCAGCCCGGAGATCAACGCCTATCTGGTGTGGGCCGGCCAGGAGCTGGCGCGCGAATACCAGGTCAAGCTGGTGCAGGTGAAGGTGGATGACATCGCCCAGAGCGTCAGCCAGCTGCTGGCCAACAAGCAGGCCGGCAAGCGCAGTGGCGGCCCCATCGACCTGCTCTGGGTCAACGGCGAGAACTTCAAGGCGCTCAAGGAGCAGGGGCTGCTCGGCGCCCCCTTTACCCGGGAGCTGCCCAACATGGCGCTGGTCGACGGTACCCTGCCGGTGAGCGAGGACTTCACCGTGCCGGTGGAGGGGCTGGAAGCCCCCTGGGGCATAGGCCAGCTCAACCTGATGGTCAACGGCGAAGAGGTCAGCCCGCTGCCCACCTCGGCGGCGGCCCTGCTCACCTGGAGCAAGGCCCACCCCGGCCGCTTCACCTATCCCAAACCGCCCCAGTTTCACGGTTCCAGCTTCCTCAAACAGATCTTGCTGGAGCTGACCCCGGATCCCGCCCCCCTCTATCGGGAGGCGACCGATGCCGATTTTGCCAAAGTTACCGCCCCGCTCTGGGCCTGGCTGGACGAGCTGCATCCGACGCTCTGGCGCAAAGGCAAGCTGTTCCCCACCAGCGCCGCCGAAACCCGCCAACTGCTCGATGACGGTGAGCTCGCCATGGCCATCAGCTTCAACCCGCAGGAGGCGCAGAGCGCGGTGCAAAATGGCACCCTGCCCCCCAACGTGGTGGCGGTGGCCATGGCGAAAGGGGCGCTGACCAACAGCCATTTCCTCGCCATCCCCTTCAATGCCAACGCCCGTGCCGGTGCCAAGGTGGTGGCCAACTTCCTGCTGAGCCCCGCCGCCCAGGAGCGCAAGGCCGAGCCCGCCTTCTGGGGCGATCCCAGCGTGCTGCGCGCCGATGCCCTGCCCGCCACCCAGCAGCAGGCGCCGGCACTGCGCTTCAAATCGGTGGCAGAGCCCCACCCCAGCTGGCAGCTCAGGCTCGAAGCGGCCTGGGCCGAGCGCTACGGCCACTGATGAGCCGGTTTGGCAGCGCTGCATCCGCTTGGCGCCCCCTGTTCACCGCCGGGTGCGCCCTGGTTTTCGGTCTCCCGCTGCTGGCGGGGGGCTGGCAACTGCTGGCCGAGGGGCTGAGTCAGGCCCACCTGCAGCGGCTGCTGGCCCAGCCGGGCATCTGGCACTCGGCGCTGCTGAGCCTGTGGATTGGCGCCGCCTCGACCCTGGCCAGCCTGCTGCTGACCGCCCTGCTGCTGGCCCACAGCGACAGCCGGGCCGTCGGCTGGCTGCGTCGGCTGCTATCGCCCTTGCTGGCACTGCCCCACGTCGCCTTTGCCATCGGCTTTGCCTTTCTGCTCGCCCCCTCCGGCTGGCTGCTGCGCCTGCTCTCGCCGACCCTCACCGGGTTCGAGCTGCCCCCCGACTGGCAGACCCTGCGCGATCCCGCCGGGCTCGGGCTCATCCTCGCCCTGACCCTCAAGGAGACCCCATTCCTGCTGCTGATGGCGCTCGGTACACAAGACCCCGCCAGGGTGGCGCGTCAGCAGTGGCTGGGGGCGAGCCTTGGCTTCAGCGCCCCCCAGATCTGGTGGCGCCTGCTGCTGCCGGCGCTGTGGCCCGCCTTGCGTCTGCCCCTCTACGCGGTGGCCGCCTACGGGGTAGCCGTAGTGGATCTGGCCCAGTTGCTCGGGCCCGATGCTCCCGCTCCGCTGGCTGTGCGCCTGTGGCTCTGGTATCAGGACCCGGACCTTGCCTGGCGCGGCGCCACCGCCAGCGGCGCCCTGCTGCTGCTCGCCATCACGGCGCTGCTGCTGGCCCTGTTGCGCCTGCTCGAGCTGGCCCATCGAACCCTTGGCAAACCCGGCTGGCTCGATGGCAGACGAGCAAATCCAAGCGCTCTTGGCCGCACCCTTGCCACCGGCAGCGTGGTGACGCTGATTGCCCTCAATCTGGCGGTACTGGGGGCCTTGCTGCTCTGGTCGCTGACCCGGCGCTGGCCCTTTCCCGCCCTCTGGCCGAGCCAGTGGAGCGGCCGCCATTGGCTCGAACTGCTGCCGACCCTGTCGCCGCTGCTGACCACCAGCATGCTGCTGGCGCTGGCGAGCGGGGCGATAGCGCTGGTGATGGCGGTGCTGAGCCTGGAGGCACAGGCGGGCCGCCGCCCCTGGCCACTCTGGCTCATCTGTCTGCCGCTGCTGCTGCCACAGGCCAGCCTGCTGTTCGGCATTCGGCTCGGGGTGGACTGGTTCAGCCTCGGGTGGGGGGGCGATGGCATCGGCTGGGGCTGGGTGCTCTGGAGCCAGCTGCTGTTTGTCTTTCCCTACGTTTACTTGTGCCTGCAGGGCCCCTATCGCCAGTTCGACCCACGGATCACCCAGAGTGCCCTGCTGTTGGGGGCAACCCCGTGGCGAGCCTGGTGGCAGGTGAAAGGGCCGCTGCTGGCCCGTCCGCTGCTGTTTGCCTTCGGCGTTGGAGCGGCTGTGAGTCTGGCCCAATACCTGCCGACCCTGCTGTTTGGCGCCGGCCGGGTGGTCACCATCACCACCGAGGCGGTGGCCATCGGCAGCGGCCTCAACCGGCGGCTGGCGGGCCTCTACGGCCTGCTGCAACTGCTGCTGCCGCTCGTTATCTATCTGCTGGCGCTCTGGCTGCCGGCCCGGCTCAACCCGGCGCTCAAGGGCGCCCGCTGACGATGAACTCTCATGATGGAGATAGCCATATGCTGAGCACCACGCCTCTTCGCCTCTATCTGGAGGAAAACCTGCTGCTCTCGCTGCCCGCCCTGCAGGTGGCGCCGGGCGAGGTGTTGACCCTGATGGGGCCCAGTGGCTGTGGCAAGAGCTCGCTGTTGGCGGCGCTGGCGGGGGTATTGCCCGCCAGCGGCCCGTTCCGGCTGGAGGGGGACGTGACCCTGGGCGCGCGCCGGCTCACCCAGCTGCCGCCCCAGGCGCGGCGCATCGGCATGCTGTTTCAGGATGATCTGCTGTTCGACCACCTGACGGTGGCGGAGAACCTGATGTTCGGCATGCCGGCCAGCGTGAAGGGGCACGGAGCGCGGCGGGAAAAGGCGGTGGCCGCGCTGGCGCAGGTGGATCTCACAGATCAGGCGGACAAGCTGCCGGGGGCGCTCTCCGGCGGCCAGAAGGCCCGTGTCAGCCTGCTGCGGGCGCTCTTGGCCGAGCCCGAAGCATTGTTGTTGGACGAGCCCTTCTCCCGCCTCGACAAGCCGCTGCGGGCCGCCTTTCGCGCACTGGTATTCGCGCAAGTGAAGGCACTGGCCATCCCCGCCATTCTGGTGACCCACGACGAAGATGACGCGCCGGGCACCATAATCCAGCTCACCGAATCCCGTTTTTGACCGAGGAGTTCACCTTGTTTGACCGCCACCTGATCCCCGTTATCCGCAGCCCCCTCGCCCGGCTCGCCAGACCGCTCTGCCGCGCCGGGATCAGCGCCAACCAGGTCAGCCTCACCGGCTTTGCCATCGGCATGCTGGCGCTGCCGCTGCTGGCCTTTGGCTGCTATCAGTGGGCGCTGGCGGCCATCCTGCTCAACCGGCTGCTGGACGGGCTCGACGGCGCCGTAGCACGGGAGACCGGCATCACCGACTGCGGCGGCTTTCTCGACATCACGCTCGACTTCATCTTCTACGCCGCCGTGGTGCTGGGCTTTGCCCTCGCCACCCCCGCCAATGCGCTGCCCGCCGCCACCCTGCTGTTTGCCTTCATGGGCACCGGCTCGAGCTTTCTGGCATTTGCCATCATGGCGGGCAAGCGGGGCATCGACAATCCGGTCTACCACCACAAATCCCTCTACTATCTGGGCGGCCTCACCGAGGGGAGCGAGACCATAACCCTGTTCGTGCTGATGTGCCTGTGGCCCGCCGCCTTCGCCCCGCTCGCCTACGGCTTTGCCCTGCTCTGCGCCATCACCACCCTGACCCGGCTCTGGAGCGGTTACCACACCCTGCGTTGAGGCAGGACGGCGGGAGGAGGCCGCTACGGAACACTTGCGCATGGACGACAATGTTTTACCATGGCGACACTCTTTTTCAGGCTCATGAGAACCTTATGCGTCGCCTTGTCTCCGTGCTCACCCTCTCCCTGTTTCCCATGCTCTATGGCTGCAGCAGCACGCCGGCTGCCAAGCCCGTGGTCAAGCCCCAGCCCAACAGCGCCTTCATCAACCAGACGCCGCCGAGCAAACCCTTCTACGGGCAGGTGAGCCAGCCGGGAGTCAGCAAGGGGGACTTCGCCAATCGCGCCAATGTGAACAACTTCGTGCAGCGGATGGTGCAAAAGCACGGGTTCGATGGCGCCGAGCTGCACCGGGTGCTGGCCCAGGCCGAACGCTATGACTGGATCATCCGCCTGATGGATGCCCAGGCACCCACCACCACGCCACCCACCGGCCCGACCGGCGCCTGGAATCGCTACCGTGCCAAGTTCATCACCCCGGACAACGTACAGAACGGCGTCAGCTTCTGGCGTGAGTACGAGAACGAGCTAAACCGCGCCCAGCAGATCTATGGGGTGCCGCCGGAGATCATCGTCGGCATCATAGGCGTGGAGACCCGCTGGGGCCGGGTGATGGGCAAGACCCGCATCCTGGACGCGTTGGCGACCCTGGCGTTCGACTACCCGCGCCGGGCCGAGTTCTTCACCAGCGAGCTGGAATCCTTCCTGGTGATGACCCGCGACGAGGGGATGGATCCCACCGAACCCAAGGGCTCCTACGCCGGCGCCATGGGCTACGGCCAGTTCATGCCCTCCAGCTTCCAGCGCTACGCGGTGGACTTCAACGGCAACGGCCACACCAACCTGTGGGATCCGGTGGATGCCATCGGCAGCGTGGCCAACTACTTCAAGGCCCACGGCTGGGAGAAGGGACAACCGGTGGCGGTGCGCGGTCAGGGCCAGCTGCCCGGCTACGAGCACGGCTTCCAGACCCGCTACCCGGTTGCCTCCCTGCGCCGCGCCGGGCTGACCCCCACCAGCACCCTCGGCAACCACAACGAGGCGAGCCTGCTGCGTCTGGACGTGGGCACCGGCTATCAGTACTGGTACGGCTTGCCCAACTTCTACACCATCACCCGCTACAACCACAGCACCCACTACGCCATGGCGGTGTGGCAGCTGGGGCTGGCGGTCAAGGATGCCCGCGGCGGTTTCTGATCCGGCCGGATAAAAAAGGCAGCCCTCGGGGCCGCCTCGCCAACCATCCACACTGCGCCTCCGGGCGCAGTGTGCGTTTACAGCGCCCCAGCCTTCGCCAGACGATCCAGCTCGGCAAGCAGGGCGGCCGGCTCGACCCGACGGGTGTAATCGGCGTTGATGAAGTGGTAGAGCACGGTGCGGTCCTGGCCGATGATGTAACTGGCCGGCACCGGCAGGGTAAAGCTCTCGTCGCCGTTGCTCGCCGGGATGTCGATGCCAAAGCCGGCATAGATGGGCCTGAGCGCCTCCGGCAGTTCGAACACCAGCCCCAGCGCTGCCGAGACCCGGTTGCCCTCGTCACTCAGCACGGTGATCGCCAGCCCGTTGGCGGTGAGGGTATCCTGCGCCGAACTGGGGGTTTCCGGCGTCATGCCGATGAGGTTCACGCCGCGCTCGCGTAGCGCCGGCAGCACGGCGTTGAGCGCCTGCATCTCCATGTTGCAGTAGGGACACCAGCCACCGCGATAGACGTTGAGCAGCACAGGCCCCTCCGCCAGATAGTGGGAGAGCGGGCGCACCACCCCGTGCTGATCCGGCAGGGCGAAGTCGGGCATCTGTTCGCCACGACCCAGGGCGGCCTCCGCCAGCCCGCTTTCCTGCAGGCTGCGGGTCGCCTCCTCCATCAGGGCCAGCACCGGGGCTGGTACCTGGCGCTGCTTCTGCTCATCGTACGCTTTGATTTTTTGCTCGAGTGTGTGCATCATGACCATCCTTTTTGTAGTGGTCGCTACAATATCAGACGGACCAAGCTCCATGGTCAAGCTGTTTTTTAGTGATCACTCCAGAATGACATTTCACAAGGCAGGAATCGAGATGGCAAGACCCGCATCATTTGACAGAGAACAGGTACTGGAAATCGCCCTCAACGCCTTCTGGGATACCGGCTTCAGCAACACTGGCATTGCCGCGCTGGTCGAACGGATGGGACTCAAGCCCAGCAGCCTGTACGGCGCCTTCAGCTCAAAGGAGGGGTTGTTCATGGAGGTGCTGCAGCGCTATTCGGCGCAGAGCCTGGCGCAGATCGAGCAGATCCTGGGCTCGGCTGCCTCCCCCCTGGCGGGCGTGCAGGCCCTGCTCGATGCTGTGGCCCGGGATGCCATCGCCAGCGAGGCACACCGTGGCTGCCTGCTGGTCAACACCTTGCTGGAGATCGGCCGCCACCACCCGCTCATTCAGGAGACCGCCAGCAGCCACCTCGCCGAGGTCGAGCTGCGGGTCAGTGCAGCCCTGCGCCAGGCGCAGGCGGCAGGGGAGCTGGCCGCCGGGCGCGACGTCGACGCCACCGCCGCCTTGCTGATGACCATGGTGTGGGGATTGCGCGTACTGGGCCGCACCCATCCGCCCGCCGCCAAGGTGAACGCCGTGCTGGCCCAGATGCAGGCTATCCTGTCTGCGGAGGCATGACGACCGCTCACCAGGCTCTGGGGGTCACTCGTTTTCCAGCAGCCAGCGCTTGAGCAGGGCGGCCAGCTGCTCCTGCTCGGTCAGGGTCAATGGCGCCAGCAGGCGCCGCTCGTTGGCCACGTGCCGCTCCACCGCCCGGTCAACCAACTCCCGACCCGCGTCGGTCAGGCAGACCAGCAGGCTGCGCCGATCGCTCGGGGCGGCCTGACGCTCGACCAAGCCTCGCTCTGCCAGTTTGTCGAGCCGGGCGGTCATGGCCCCCGAGCTCAACATGGCGGATTGATAGAGCACGGTCGGGGTGAGCGGTTCGCCGGCCCGGCGCAAGGTCGCCAGAATGTCGAAGTCGCTGCCGAGCAGGCCGCACTCCTTGAGCTCCTCGCTCACTTCCCGTCCGGCGATCGCCGCCATTCGCGCCACCCGTCCCAGCACGCCCATGGGAGAGCAGTCGAGATCCGGTCGCTGCCGGGCCCACTGGGCCAGCAGCAGGTCTACATGATCTGATTCCATCTTCGGCCACTTATCTTTTTATCGAGATACTTGATGGTAAAACAATTTGAGGCTAATTTATCTTTACTTAAAGATACTTTGTAAAGAGACAAATACATGCCCATGCTGATCGCCCTGCTGGCCCCCCTGCTCTGGGGCAGCACCTATGCCGTCGTCAGCCTCTATCTGACCGACTACTCCCCCTACTGGGTGGCGGTGTGGCGCGCCTTGCCGGCCGGCCTGCTCCTGTTGCTGGTACGCCCGCGTCTGCCGCCCCTGCCTTGGGGCAAACAGAGCCTGCTGGCGTTTTGCAACATCGCCGCCTTCTTCGCCCTGCTGTTCGTGGCCGCCTTCCGGCTGCCGGGCGCCGTGGCGGGTACGCTCGGTGCCACCCTGCCGCTGATCCTGATGTTGCTGGCCTGGCTGCAGGATGGTGTCAGACCGTCCCTGAAATGGCTGCTGCTGGGCCTGATGGGACTGGGCGGGGTCTTGCTGCTGCTCAACCCTTCCGCCAATCTGGACCCTGTCGGCGTGACCTGCGCCCTGCTGGCCACCCTGCTCATCGGCCAGTCCAGCCGTTGGATGCGCCACTGGCCGGTGAGCGATCTGCTGGCGCTGACCGCCTGGCAGCTGCTGCTGGGTGGCCTGATGCTGATCCCGCTCGCCTGGTGGCTGGCCGGCCCCATGCCGCTGCCACAGCCGGCAAGCGCCCCCGGCCTGCTCTGGCTGATCCTGCTCAACACGGCGCTGGCCTACTGGGCCTGGCTGTGGGGGCTCAAGCGCCACGGCCCGGAGGTGATGGGCATGCTGGCCCTCACCAACCCCATGGTGGCGGTCTCCTGCGGGGTGCTGATGGTGGGCGAGACGCTGGACGCTCGCCAATGGCTCGGTATCGGGGTGATCCTGCTCTCTTTGTTCCTGATGAAGCTGCCTGCTCGCCCCTTCTTCAAGCGCTGGCAGGCCCGCCGGGCGAGCACCGGTCAGTGCGGCAGGCCGTGAGCACAACCCATCCAGCTCAAGCGCAATAAAAAAGAGGAGCCATCAAGGCTCCTCTTTCACATTCCGCGGGTATTTGAGTCGAACTCAGACCCCGGCCTTGGCCAGAGCGGCGGAGACGATCTGCTGGGCTTCCTGCTGGATGAGGTCCAGGTGCGCCTCGCCCTTGAAGCTCTCCATGTAGATCTTGTAGATGGACTCGGTACCCGAGGGGCGCGCCGCGAACCAGCCGTTCTCGGTCACCACCTTGAGGCCGCCGATGGCAGCATCATTGCCCGGCGCCTTGGTCAGCTTGGCGACGATGGGCTCGCCGGCCAGGGTGGAGGCTTCCACCAGCGCCGGATCCAGCTTGGAGAGCACCGCCTTCTGGGCGCTGTTGGCCGGGGCGTCGATGCGGCGATAGCTGGAGCGGCCGAATTTCGCCTCCAGCGCGTCGTAGTGGGCCTGCGGGTCCTTGCCGGTCACCGCCAGAATTTCGGCCGCCAGCAGCGCCAGGATGAAGCCATCCTTGTCGGTGGTCCAGACGGTGCCGTCTTTGCGCAGGAAGGAGGCGCCCGCGCTCTCCTCGCCGCCAAAGCCGAACTCGCCGCTGTAGAGGCCATCCACGAACCACTTGAAGCCGACCGGCACCTCTTTGAGGGTACGGCCAATCTCGCCGGCCACCCGGTCGATCATGGAGGAGGAGACCAGCGTTTTGCCGACCGCAGCATCGGCAGACCAGCCGGTGCGATGGGTAAACAGATACTGGATCGCCACCGCCAGATAGTGGTTCGGGTTCATCAGGCCCGACTTGGTAACGATGCCGTGACGGTCGTAGTCGGGGTCGTTGCCAAGGGCGATGTCGAACTTGTCCTTGAGGGCAATCAGGCTGGCCATGGCGAACGGGCTGGAGCAGTCCATCCGGATCTTGCCGTCTTTATCCAGGGTCATGAAGGAGAAGGTCGGGTCGACCTTGTAGTTCACCACCTCAATGTTCAGACCATAGGTTTTGGCGATGACGTCCCAGTAGGCGACGCCGGAGCCGCCCAGCGGATCGACACCGATCTTGATGCCGGCCTGCTTGATGGCCTCCATGTCCAGCACGTTCTTCAGGTCATCCACATAGGGAGTGACATAGTCGTGCAGGGCCACGAACGGGCTCTTGAGGGCCTCGGCGAACGGCATCCGTTTCACGCCGGCCAGACCCGCTTCCAGAATCGCGTTGGCGCGATCCTCCACCCACTTGGTGATCTCCCCTTCCGCGGGGCCGCCGTGGGGCGGGTTGTATTTGAAGCCACCGTCTTCCGGCGGGTTGTGGGACGGGGTGATCACCACGCCGTCGGCGCGCGCGGCAGGCTTGCCCGCATTGTGGCGCAGGATGGCGTGAGAGATGACCGGGGTCGGGGTAAAGCCGAGGCCGGCCTGAATGCGGGTCTCGACGCCGTTGGCGGCCAGCACTTCCACCGCACTGGCAAAGGCGGATTCAGACAGGGCGTGGGTGTCCATGCCGACAAACAGCGGGCCCGTGATGCCGGCCTGCTGGCGATACTCCACCAGCGCCTGGGTCACCGCCAGGATGTGGGATTCGGTGAAGGCATTGTGCAAGGCGCTGCCGCGGTGGCCAGAGGTGCCGAAGGCAACCCGCTGCTCGGGGCGGCTCATGTCCGGCTTGTTGAGGTAGTAGGCGCTGACCAGACGGGGAATGTTGGTCAGGTCGCTCAAACGGGCCGGCTGACCGGCGTGGGAATGCTGTGCCATGGCGTTGTCCTTGCTTGATGGCGGCCTTGCCCAGCAAGGCCTGAGTCTGATGAACCGTTAGATTGCGCCGCACACCCGGGCAATCACCTCGTCGCCATACCCCATGCTGGCCATCAGCTGGGCCACCATGTTCTGTTTGCGACTGGTGTTGGTGTTGGTGATCACCCAGAACGGGGTTTGTGGCACCTGCTTGGGCTTGGTGGTGCTGCCGCTGGCGCGCAGGGCATCGGGATCCCGCGAGAAATAGACGCGCTTGCGCCCCTTGATTTCGGTGGCCTGGGTAAACCCGACCGGATCATCCCGGTAGAGGGTACTGAGCACCTGCATGAAGCGGTTGATGGACTTCTCTTCTTTTTGCAGCTCGCCGGAATCGAGCAGCGTTTCCAGCCCCATGGCGTCGGCCACGGTAGGCGACGGAGCTGCCGTCACCTCTGCTGCGACCGGCGAGGCCTGGCGGGCGGGCTGTTCCAGCAGGCGGCGCAGGATATCGGAGGCACTCTCACCGATGTGCCGGGTCTGGCTGGCGATATAGAAGTAGAGATCGTCATCAAGCTCGATGGTTTTCATAGGGATGCGCTGGACTCGTCGAAATTCGGATGCGGCGATTATACATAGGCAAACCCGGCAGCCCAAGCAAGGGGCGGACAGATGTGCATGAATCTCATCGAGAATACGGCATAATAGCGGCCCAAGTGTGTGATCCGTCGCACTGATAGCCGATCTGGCTGGCTTTTTTTAGGAAAAAAACCACACTTTTTTGCTCCGTGATGAGTGAAATCCTTTTCTTTCCAGTGCGTTAAATCATGGCGAGCAACGTACTCACGACCGACAAGGTGTCATTTTGCAACAAAACCCATTATTGAACTTCAAGGAGCAGGGCCAGGGCCAACCCGTCGTGCTGATCCACGGGCTGTTCGGCAGCCTGGACAACCTGGGCCTGCTGGCACGCCCGCTGAGCGAACAATACCGGGTCATCAGCGTCGATCTGCGCAACCACGGCGCCTCCTTTCACTCCGATGAGATGAGCTACCCGGCCCAGGCCGCTGATCTGCTCGCCCTGCTCGATCGGCTGGGGCTTGAACAGGTGGCGCTCGTGGGCCACTCCATGGGGGGCAAGGTGGCCATGCAGGTTGCCAAGCAGGCGCCGACCCGCGTCGCCAGGCTGGTAGTGGCCGACATAGCGCCGGTCGCCTACCCTCACGCCCGCCACCAGAACGTGTTTGCCGGCCTCAATGCCACGCTCGAACAGGCTCCGCAAAGCCGCGGCGAGGCGGAAGCCATCCTGGCCGAGCATGTCGAGATCGCCGGCGTACGCCAGTTCCTGCTCAAGTCCTTCGCCAAGGGGGAGTCAGGTTGGGGTTGGCGTTTCAACGTGCCGGCCCTGGAGCGCAACTACGCCAACATCATGGGCTGGCCCGATCCACAGAGCCGTTTCGAGGGGCCTGCGCTCTTCATCAAGGGGGGCGATTCCGACTACATGCTGCCCGCGCATACCGAGACGGTTATGGCCCAATTTCCCGCTGCCAAGGCCCGGGTCATCGCCGGCACCGGTCACTGGCTGCACGCGGAAAAGCCGGTTTTGTTCAACAAACTGGTTGTGGATTTCCTGTCGACAGGCGGTTAACAGTTTCAAATCCTTTGTGATATAGTGCGCCCGTCATAAGGAGTGTGCGCAATCCATGCTAAGTGAACATATCGACCTGATCGAGAGTCTGGGCCTGAAGTTATTCTTTGTGGCCATTTTCGTATTGATTGGCCTGGCCATTCAGGACGTGCTCAAACGCGGCAATGTGCCCCGTTTCGGCCGATTCATCGTCTGGTTGGTACTCTTCCTGGGTTGTGCAGGTTTTGTCGCCAAGGGGCTGATCGAACTGGGCTGGGAAGGCTCAGGCATCGGCTAACTTATTTCCATCTGTGATGTATGGCCAAACAGCAAACTGATCGAACAACACTGGATCTGTTCGCAAACGAGAAGCGCCCCGGCAGGCCAAAGACCAACCCACTCCCCCGTGAGACCCAGCTCAAGATCAACAAGCGCAACCAGCTCAAGCGCGATCGAGAGAACGGCCTGAAGCGGGTAGAGTTAAAGGTGGAGGCCGAATTGCTGGAGCGCCTGAACCAACTTGCGTTACAACAGAACGTCAGCCGAGCCGAGCTGATCCAATCTATCCTGAAGCAACAGATTGAGTCTGCACATGCAGCAGGCATCGCAATCTGACCGTTAAGCATTAACACCAGATACGGGTAACTAAACACTATGGCTAGTGTAGGTCTGTTTTTCGGCAGCGATACCGGTAATACCGAAGCTGTCGCCAAGATGATCCAGAAAGAACTGGGCAAACAACTGATTGAAGTCCGTGACATTGCCAAGAGCAGCAAGGCCGACATCGACAGCTTCGATCTGCTGATGTTCGGTATCCCGACTTGGTACTATGGCGAAGCCCAGGCCGACTGGGACGACTTCTTCCCCGAGCTGGAAGAGATCGACTTCACCAACAAGCTGGTCGCCATCTTCGGATGCGGCGATCAGGAAGATTATGCCGAGTACTTCCTCGACGCCATGGGCACCCTGCGTGACATCGTCGAAGCCAAAGGCGCCATCGTCATCGGCCACTGGCCGACCGCCGGTTACGAGTTCGAAGCCTCCAAGGCGCTGGTGGACGACAAGCACTTCGTGGGCCTGGGCATCGACGAAGATCGCCAACCCGAGATGACTGCCGAGCGCGTCAAGGGCTGGTGCAAACAGCTGCATGAAGAGATGTGCCTGGCCGAGCTGGAGTGATCCACGCTTGCCAGCACCTCTGACAACAAGGGCCCCGCGGGGCCCTTGTTGTTTTCTGGTCATGCCCTCTCGCCGCCCCTGTGTTCGGGCTTGGCCCGCACATAGAGGGTACGTTTGACCTGGGCCACCAGCTCGCCCTGGCCATCCTGTACCGTCACCTCAAACTCGGGAAAGTGCTTGTCTCCCCCTTCGGTCGCCGCGACTATGGCGGCCAGCTTGCCGTCGGTCAGGTTGAACTCGGCCACCAGCTTGCCCTTGCCAGGCTTGATGTAGTTGATGCTGCCCGCCTTGTCCCAGACGTAATAACGGTTCCTGAAATAGCCCATCAGCATCAGCGGATAGATGGGATCCGTCATCGCAAACATGCTGCCGCCAAACTGGGTGCGGTTGGCGTTCTTGTTCCACCAGCGGGACTTGAGGGTGACCCGGCAGAAGCGAAAATCATCGCTCAATGTCTCTATCTTGATGCCCGCGCCCCAGAAGGGGGGCCAGGTGTTGAGTGCGCGGCGCACCCAGGCCGCGTTGTCAAAAAGCCAATCCATGGATCTCATCCGACCAGAGTGAAGAAGGTTACATTTTATCAACATTCGGCGGGTGAGCAAGCCGCCGTCACAATCCGCACAATTCGTGGATAGGTGGTCGATCGCGCTAAAGCCCTTGAATTACTGGGTTTATTTTTAGGTGAGCTACGACCTATAATGACAGGCCAAGCGAGTTCGTGGTTGCCATTACAGCGGCAGTCAATCAGAATAACCACACCTTCGAGAATGCGAATAAATAGAAATGGCAGACAACAACCAAGCGTTAAAAAAGGCCGGGCTCAAGATCACCTTGCCCCGTGTCAAGATCCTGGAAATCCTGCAACAGCCGGACTGCCAGCACACCAGTGCGGAAGATCTGTACAAACGACTGATCGACCAGGGTGAAGAGATTGGTCTCGCTACCGTCTACCGCGTTCTCAACCAGTTTGATGATGCCGGTATCGTCACCCGTCACCACTTCGAAGGGGGCAAGTCGGTGTTCGAGCTGGCCACCCAGGAACACCACGACCACCTGGTCTGCCTCGACTGCGGCAAGGTGATCGAGTTCTCCGACGAGGTGATCGAGCAGCGCCAGACCGAGATCGCCAAGAAGCACAACATCCGTCTGACCAATCACAGCCTCTATCTCTATGGCCACTGCGCCGCCGGCGACTGCAAGCACGACGATTGATTGGCAGAACCCGCGCAATAAAAAAGCCAGCATGATGCTGGCTTTTTTGTGCCCGTATTCCGGACAAGAAAGGGCAGGGCCTCCCCTGCCCTCCTTCATCAGGCCTCGGCCTTGCCCCACACGTCGCGCAGGGCCACGGTGCGGTTGAACACCAGGTGCTCCGGGCTGGAGAGCTTGTTGTCGGCGCAGAAATACCCTTCACGCTCGAACTGGTAAGCCTGCTCCGGCTTGGCATCCTTGAGGGAAGCCTCGACGCGGGCACCTTCGATGATCACCAGGGAGTCCGGGTTCAGGGCCGCTTCGAAGTCCTCTTCGGCACCCGGGTTCGGCACCTTGAACAGACGATCGTAGAGGCGCACTTCGGCCGGCAGGGAGTGAGTGGCGCTGACCCAGTGGATCACCCCTTTCACCTTGCGGCCGTCCGCCGGATCCTTGCCCAGGGTCTCGGGATCGTAAGAGCAGTAGATGCAGGTGATCTTGCCGTCGGCATCCTTCTCGACCCGTTCAGCCTTGATGACATAGGCGTTGCGCAGACGCACTTCCTTGCCCAGTACCAGACGCTTGAACTGCTTGTTGGCTTCTTCTTTGAAGTCCGCTTCATCGATGAGGATCTCGCGGGTGAAGGGAAGCGTGCGGGTACCCATCTCGGCATTGCTCGGGTGCGCCGGGGCAGTCAGCACTTCGTCGGCGGCCAGGTTCTCGATGACCACCTTGACCGGATGCAGCACGGCCATGGCGCGCGGGGCATTCTCGTTGAGATCTTCGCGGATGCAGGCTTCCAGCATGCTCATCTCGACGATGTTGTCCTGCTTGGTAACGCCGATGCGCTTGCAGAACTCGCGGATGGAGGCCGGGGTGTAGCCGCGGCGGCGCAGGCCGGAGACGGTCAGCATGCGCGGATCGTCCCAACCGTCCACGTGCTTCTCGGTCACCAGCAGGTTCAGCTTGCGCTTGGACATGACGGTGTATTCGAGGTTCAGACGAGAGAACTCGTACTGACGTGGGTGGCAATCGATGGTGATGTTGTCCAGCACCCAGTCGTACAGGCGACGGTTGTCCTGGAACTCCAGCGTACAGATGGAGTGGGTGATCCCTTCCAGGGCGTCCGAGATGCAGTGGGTGAAGTCATACATCGGGTAGATGCACCACTTGTCACCGGTCTGGTGATGGTGGGCAAACTTGATGCGATAGATGACGGGGTCACGCATCACCATGAAGGGAGAGGCCATGTCGATCTTGGCGCGCAGGCAGGCGGTGCCTTCGGCAAACTCGCCGTTCTTCATCTTCTCGAACAGGGCCAGGTTCTCTTCCACGCTGCGATCGCGGAACGGGCTGTTCTTGCCCGGCGCGGTCAGGGTACCGCGGTATTCGCGCATCTGCTCGGCAGAGAGCTCGTCCACGTAGGCCAGCCCCTTCTCGATGAGCTCGATGGCATAGCCGTGCAGCTTGTCGAAATAGTCGGAGGAGTAGCAGATCTCGCCATTCCACTGGAAGCCGAGCCACTGCACGTCCTGCTTGATGGACTCAACGTACTCGATATCTTCCTTCACCGGGTTGGTGTCGTCGAAGCGCAGGTTGCACTGGCCCTGGTAGTCGCGGGCGATGCCGAAGTTCAGGCAGATGGACTTGGCGTGACCGATATGGAGATAACCGTTCGGCTCGGGCGGAAAACGGGTATGCACGCTCTTGTGCTTACCGCTGGCCAGATCTTCATCAATGATCTGACGAATAAAGTTAGTTGGGCTGTTCGCCTGACTCATGGCTCACCTCAAAAATGCGTCACTGGCGGAAGTTGTGCCGGCTGGCACCCTCATCCCCCCGCCGTCAAGCCGGATATGATCCCTCATTACGCGCCCTGTCTCAACCTGAATTTGCCCGTTTCGGGGTACTGGCGCCGCAAAACGCCCCGCACTGGTGGCCGGTTTGACTGACTGGCGAAAAAAAGACCCCGCACGAGGCGGGGTTCAAGGTGATGAAAAACAAAAACAGACAATACACACACACAACAAAGGCTCACACGCACAGTCAACCTTTCCCAAGCCCGATGACCATCGTCCTTGGGAAAGGCGGGTCTTGCGACCCACCTTGCGTTATGGAGTGAGGGCTATCAGTTCAGCTCGGTGACGCGGCTGGTGCGCTTGCCGTCGAAGCTGGTGGTACGCAGGTAGACCTTGCCGTTGACGCTCGGCTTGGCGGCAGCGTCGTAGGCGCTCCAGCTCTTGCCATCCAGACTGTACTGGATGGGCAGGCCCGGCAGATCCACGTTCGCTTCAAGCACACCGTTCACCACCTTGGCGCCCGGTACGGAGAGGCGGTATTCCACCCCGGCCTGGTCCAGTTTCGGCAGCACGCGCTGACCCAGCACGTTGGCGAACTGGTTCCACTCCTTATTCAGGGTGGCCTTGTTGACATACTTGGTCTCGCCGGAGAACTCGCGACCTTTCACATAGTTCAGCTCGAAGCCGCCCTTGTGCCAGGCACGCTCAGCCATGGAGAAGATACGCGGGTAAACCATGTACTCGTACTGAGCGTCGGTACGCACGGTTTCACTCCACTGCTGACCGGAGATCCCTTTGAACTTGACCGGATCCTGGTCACCCTTGGCCACGAAGGCGTTGCCGTCGCGGTCAACCGAGGTCTCGGCGTTCTGCGGCAGGTTTTCCGGGGCGAAAGCGAACACCTTGCGGGTGTCGTTGAAGCGGGTTGCCCAGTAGTAGCCACGCTCAGCCGGGTGTACCTCGTTCGGGAAATCGAAGTAGAGGTAATCCGGGTTGGAGAGCACCACTTCATAACCCTTGTGCGCCCACTTCATCGCTTCGTTGAAGCCACCCCAGTAGAGGGTTTCCCAGAAGTTGACACGGGTGTTGTCGGTGGCGAAGTCCTTGGCACTGTTGGCGTATTTCAGACCATCTTCCCACGCCTGCAGAGTGGAGAAGCCGTGGCCCTTGACCATCTCGCCCACTTCCTTGGCGAAGTAAACCGGCAGCTCGGCTACGTCCTTGATCTTGCCATCGTCGATCATCTTCTGGCACATCGGGGACTTGCCGAACGGCTTGTCCTGCTTGCTGGAATCGACGTTGCCTTTCCATGCCACCAGCTCTTCTTTCTTGGTGACAGCCGGATCCTGATAACCACCGCCCTGCATGATGTTCTTCGCCTCGTCACCACCGTAGTGCCATGCGGTCAGCGGCTGGCCGGCGGCCTGGTGCATCTGGGCAACTTCATCCATCACCTTGGCCACGAAGGTGGCAGCGCCCGGCTGGCAAGGGTTGATGAAGGACATCTTGTCGTAGAACTGCACCGAGGTGACGTTGGAGGTATCGGCCGGGTCGGTCAGACGGAACTGGTTGGCTTCGGTCTCTTTACCTTCAGCCATCAGGCGCTTGTAACGCGCTTCCATGGAGACCACGGCAGCACGGGCGTGGGCCGGCATGTTGATCTCCGGGATCACGGTCACACCGCGGGCCTTGGCATAGCGTACCAGGTCGATGTAGTCGGCCTTGCTGTAGAAACCGGAACCCTGGTTGTCGCTGGTCGGGCCGGAGCCCAGCTGCGGCATCAGGCACTTGGTTTCGGACTCGTCGTGGCAACGCTGGCTGCCGACGTCGGTCAGTTCCGGCAGGCCCGGGATCTCCAGACGCCAGCCTTCATCGTTGGTCAGCCCCAGATGCAGCACGTTGAGCTTCATGGCGGACATCTGGTCAACCAGCTTCTTCAGAGTCTCGGGGCTTCTGAAGTGACGGGCCACGTCGGTCTGCATGCCACGGTATTCAAAGCGCGGCGCATCCTCGACGTGCATCTGGCTGACCAGCTTGTCGTTGACCCCCAAGAGGGAAATCAGGGACTGGGCACCCCAGAAGGCGCCTTCGATGTCATGACCCTGAACCACTGTGCCTTTCTGGCCGATGGTCATGTCGTAGCCTTCGGCCTGCTTGAGCTTGCTGCCGAGCTTGATGGTCACTGGGTAGCCGGTGTCGGAGAGGGTGACACCTAGCTTGGTCAGTTGAGCCTTCAGGGCCTCGGCGCGATCGCTCGGCAGATCCAGGGCATTGAGCTTGATGGTGGAGAAGTCGACCTGCGGGCCGGCCTTGACCACCTGCTTCATCGGGGTCGGCAGGATCTGGTTGTCGACCTTGCCAGCCGGCAGCAGGGTGCTGGTCTGGTTGGCCGCGAAACGGGTTTCGCTGTTCATCAGGATGTTCTTGTCATCCTTGGTACGCTTCCAGCCATCGGCCGGCATCGGCTTCTCGTAGGTGCTGGCATCGTCGATGTTGCTCATGCTGGCCAGTACTTTCGGCTCGGCACCTTCGCTGGCGACATACCAGTTCGGCATGATGTCAGATTCGAACAGTACCCAGTACTCCACCACCAGCGGCACTTCGACCGTGGCATCCTTGGCAAAGCCCTGGAACTTCTCGGTTGGCGTCAAACGATAAAGGTCGCCGGTCAGGTGGGTGATGGTGAACTGGTCGTTGTCCACACGCTGGATACGACGGATGGAGGAGACATAGATGCTCCAGTCTTTGGAGGTGACGTCAGCACCGGTATTGGTCAGGTGCAGCTTGGCAACGCCGCAGCTCGCCCACTCGGAGCCCAGCGCCTGGCAGTCGAGGCCGGCACCGGCACCGTCGTTGGTGACGACTTCGTACTTGACGACGAGGTTGCTGGCGAGGGAATCGACCACGGCTTGCTTGGCGGCATCGGCTGCCTGTACCTGGCTGACGAAAACGGTAGACATGGCAATGGCTAACAGAGAATGTTTCAAGTTCATAACTGCTGCTCTCATTTGAAGTAAAGGTTGGATTTTCTTGGCTTTTTTTATATGGGGCCCCGAGGCGGGGCCCTTAGTTATGTCAACAATGGACTTAGACTTGAGGCGATCTTGGCGCCCGATTAACGCAGGGCCTTCATCTCACCGGCGATGATTTCGGCCAATGGGCCCAGAATCACCTGCAGGTTCTGCTCACCGAGCTTGACCACACCGGCCGCGCCCAGGGCTTTGAGCTTGCGCTCGTCAACGATGCTGCGGTCTTTCAGGGTCAGACGCAGACGGGTGATGCAGGCATCGATGGTCACCAGGTTCTCCTGACCGCCCAGCACTTCCAGATACTGGCGTGCCAGTTCGGTACGGTCGGTGGTCTGAGCCTGTGCCGGTACCGCTTCGTCATCTTCACGACCCGGGGTTTTCAGGTTGAACTTGACGATGACAGCGCGGAACACAACGTAGTAGAGACCGAAGAACACCAAGCCTTGTACCAGCAGCATGTACCAGTGGGTCGCCAGCGGGTTGCGGCTGGAGAGCACCATATCCACCAGACCGGCACTGAAGCCGAAGCCGGCAATCCACTGCATGGAGGCAGCGATGAACACGGACAGACCGGTCAGCAGGGCGTGGATGACGTACAGCACCGGCGCCACGAACATGAAGGAGAACTCGAGCGGCTCGGTCACCCCGGTGAAGAAGGCGGCAAAGGCTGCTGCGATCATGATGGACGCAACTTTCTCTTTGTTCTCTTTCTTGGCGGAGTGGTAGATGGCCAGCGCGGCACCCGGCAGACCGAACATCATGATCGGGAAGAAGCCAGCCTGATACATGCCGGTCACACCCACGATGCCCTTGCCGGCGTCGATGGAGGACTGGCCGCCCAGGAAGTTCGGGATGTCGTTGATGCCGGCCACGTCGAACCAGAACACGGAGTTCAGGGCGTGGTGCAGACCGACAGGGATCAGCAGGCGGTTGAAGAAGGCGTAGATACCGGCGCCGGTGGAGCCCAGGCTGACGATGGATTCACCAAAGCTCACCAGACCACCGTAAATGACCGGCCAGACGGCCATCAGGATGAAGGAGACGACGATCATCACCACGGAGGTTACGATCGGCACCAGACGGCGGCCGGAGAAGAAGGCCAGCGCCTTGTGCAGTTCCACGCTGCTGAAGCGGTTGTAGAGCTCGGCGGCGATGACACCACACAGGATACCGACGAACTGGTTGCTGATCTTGGCAAAGGCAGCCGGGACCTGATCGGCCGGGATACCCTTGATCTGGGCAACGGCGCCCGGGCTCAGCAGCGTGGTCACTACCAGGAAACCGACCAGACCGGCCAGCGCGGCAGAACCGTCTTTGTCTTTGGACATACCATAGGCAACACCGACAGCGAACAGCACGGGCATGCTGTCGATGATGGCTGCGCCGGCCTTGATCAGGAACGCGGCGACAGGACTGCCACCACCCCAACCATTCGGGTCAATCCAGTAGCCAATCCCCATCAGGATCGCGGCGGCAGGCAATACCGCTACCGGCACCATCAGGGCACGGCCGATCTTTTGCAAATAACCGAGAATGTTCACGGTTCCTCTCCTTAGTTAATGTTTTTCTAGAAATTAAGTGCTTATCACGTTTGACGCATAAGCCATCAAGGCTTGATTGGCAGTCTAGGGCTTTTATTTCGCTGCGCAAATTAATAAACCTGTAATCGTGATCATTATCACCCAAACGAGATAAAGGTGGCGGATAGATGTGGCTTAGTTCGCAATCTTTATTTACGCTATAAAACAACTTGAATCCGTCCCAGTCTATTTGCCGCCGACATCCCGGCAGCAACCCGTACAGAGGTATCTACAATGCGCCTGATCCCGTTGAAATCTGCCAGCCAAGTGGGGCTGTGGTCCGCCCGTTACATCGTTGACCGTATCAATGCGTTCAAACCCACTGCCGATCGCCCCTTCGTACTGGGCCTGCCCACTGGCGGCACTCCGCTCAACACCTACAAGCGCCTGATTGAACTGCATAAAGCCGGTGAGGTGAGCTTCCAGAACGTGGTCACCTTCAACATGGACGAGTACGTCGGCCTGCCGGAAGACCACCCCGAGAGCTACCACAGCTTCATGCACAACAACTTCTTCAGCCACATCGACATTCGCCCCGAGAACATCAACATCCTCAACGGCAATGCGCCGGATCTGGTGGCCGAGTGCAAGCGCTACGAAGACAAGATCAAGTCCTACGGCAAGATCCACCTGTTCATGGGTGGCGTCGGCAACGACGGCCACATCGCATTCAACGAGCCGGCCTCTTCCCTGGCCTCCCGCACACGGGTCAAGACCCTGACCGAAGACACCCGCATCGCCAACTCCCGCTTCTTCGGTGGCGACATGGAGCAGGTGCCCAAGCTGGCGCTGACCGTGGGCGTCGGCACCCTGATGGATGCCGAGGAGATCATGATCCTCGTGACCGGTCACGGCAAGGCGCAGGCCCTGCAGGCCGCGGTGGAAGGCAGCGTCAACCACATGTGGACCATCTCCACCCTGCAGCTGCATCCGAAGGGAATGATGGTGTGTGACGAGCCCTCCACCATGGAGCTCAAGGTCAAGACGGTGCGCTACTTCCAACAGCTCGAAGCCGCCAACATCGGCCGTCTGTAAGGAGTCACCATGTACGCATTGACCAACTGCACCCTCTACACCGGCAGCTGCGTGCTGACCGGTTACGGGGTGGTGATCGAGGGCGACCAGATTGTCGCCATCTCCCACCAGGCCGAACTGCCGGCCGGCATCGAACAGATTGACCTCAAGGGTGCCAACCTCTGCCCCGGCTTCATCGACGTGCAGCTCAACGGCTGCGGCGGCGTCATGTTCAACGGCCACATCACCACCGAGACCCTGGCGACCATGCAGGCCGCCAATCTGAAATCCGGTACCACCAGCTTCCTCCCGACCCTGATCACCAGCCCGGATGCGGACATGAAGCAGGCCGTCGCCGTCACTCGCGACTACATGGCGGCGCACCCCAACGAAGTCCTTGGCGTGCACCTGGAAGGCCCCTACACCAACCTCAAGCGCAAGGGGATCCACCCGGCCGAGCAGATCCGCCAGCCCGCCGACGAGATGATCGACTTTTTCTGCTCCAACGCGGATGCCATCGCCAAGATCACCCTGGCGCCGGAGCGCAACAAGCCGGAACACATCCGCCGCCTGGTGGAGGCCGGCATTCTGGTCTCCGCCGGCCATACCGCCGCCAATTACGATCAGGCCATGGCCGGGTTCGACAGCGGCATTCGCTTCGCTACCCACCTCTACAATGCCATGACCCCGACCCTGAACGGCCGCGAGCCGGGCGTGGTGGGTGCCATCTATGATCGCAAGGATGTCTACGCCGGCGTTATCGTCGACGGCCATCACGTGCACTGGGCCAACGTGCGCCTCGCCCACAAGATGCTGGGGGAACGACTGGTGCTGGTCACCGATGCGACCGCGCCGGCGGGGGCACCGGAAGGCTTTGAGAAGTTTGATTTTTGTGGCGCAACCGTCTATTTCCGCGATGGTCAGTGCGTCGACGAGAATGGTACACTCGGCGGCTCTGCCCTCACCATGATTGAGGGGGTGGAGAATCTGGTCAAACAGGTCGGATTACCGCTCGATGAAGCACTGAGAATGGCCACCCTTTACCCTGCACGCGCCATTGGATGGGACTCACGTCTCGGTAGTATCCAGGTCGGAAAAATAGCCAACCTGACTGTCTTTGATCAGGCCTTCACGGTCTGCGGGACCGTGGTTAACGGACACTACACAACACAGTGACACTATGACTGGCGGACAAATAGCAAACGTAGATCTTATCAAGCAGGTCAACAGTGCAGCCGTGTATCGGCTCATCGACCTGCAGGGGCCCATCTCGCGGGTCAAAATTGCCGAGTTGAGTCAGCTGGCCCCGGCCAGCGTGACCAAGATCACCCGGCAACTGATCGAGCATGGCCTGATCAAGGAGACCTCGCCGCAAGCCTCCACCGGTGGACGGCGCGCCATCTCCCTGACCACCATCAAGCATCGCTTCCAGTTTGTGTCCGCCAAGCTGGGTCGCGGCTACCTGCAGCTGAGTCTCTATGATCTCGACGGCAAGGAGCTCGACCAGCATGTCACCCAGGTGACCGAGATCGAGCAACAACCGGTGGTAGACATGCTGCTGCGGGAGATCGGTGCCTTCATCGACTCCCAGCAGGATCGCAGCCGCAACCTCATCAGCATCGCGCTGACCATGCCGGGCCTTGTCAATCCGGAATCGGGCATGGTCATCTACACCCCCAAGTACCAGATCCGCAATCTGGCGCTGGCCAAGCTGTTGGAAAACCACTTCAACCTGCCCTGCTACGTGGGTAACGACACCCGCTCGCTGGCACTGGCCGAACACTTCTTCGGCGAGTCCCGCGACTGCATGGACTCCATTCTGGTGAGTGTCCATCAGGGGGCAGGCTCGGGCATCATCACCAAGGGCAAGGTGTTCCTCGGTCAGAACCGCAACGTCGGCGAGATCGGCCACATCCAGGTCGAGCCGCTCGGCAAGCGCTGCCACTGCGGCAACTTCGGCTGTCTGGAGACCATCGCCTCCAACGAGGCCATCGTCGACAAGGTGAAGGAGCTCATCAGCCGCGGCCACCTGAGCTCGCTGCAGGAGAAGCACATCACCATCCAGGAGGTGTGCAAGGCGGCCATGGCCGGTGACGAGCTGGCCCGCAGCGTGATCGAGAACGTGGGTGAGCATCTGGGACGGGCGGTGGCCATCACGGTCAACCTGTTCAACCCGCAGAAAGTGCTGATCGCCGGCGAAATCACCGCCGCCGAGGAGATCCTGTTCCCGGCCATCCGCCGCTGCGTGGAGCACCAGTCGCTGCCAAGCTTCCATCGCGGCCTGCCCATCGTGAAGGCACGCTTCCAGAATCAACCCACCGTCGGTGGTTTCGCGCTGGTGAAGCGGGCCCTGCTGGAGGGAGACCTGCTGCAGATCATCATGGAGCAGAAGTAAGGCCCCGGCCTTGCGAGAAAAAACGGCAGCCAGTGGCTGCCGTTTTTTTATTGATCTATCTCGCCGGTTCACCCCGCTCGGCACGGCTTGAACAGATCCAGCGCGCCGTTATAGACCTGAGTCTGCACATCCATGATGTCGAGCATGGCGCGGGGCAACAGGTTGTCGTGCCGCTCAACCTTTCTGGCCCATTCACCCCGCCCGACACGGCTTGAACAGATCCTGCGCGCCGTTGTAGACCTGAGTCTGCACATCCATGATCCCCAGCATGGCGCGGGGCAACAGGTTGTCGTGCCGCTCAACCTTTCTGGCCCATTCACCCCGCCCGGCACGGCTTGAACAGATCCAGCGCGCCGTTGTAGACCTGGGTCTGCACATCCATGATCCCCAACATGGAGTGGAACAGGTTGTCGTGGGAGAAGCGCTTGCCGGCCGCCTCCTGCTGCAGACAATCCAGATCCAGCTTGCGGTCGGCCTGCAACTGGGGGGAGAACCAGGTCATCAGCGGCACCCTGGTCTGATCGTCCGGGGCGAACTTGTAGGGGGTGCCGTGCAGGTAGAGCCCCATGGCCCCGAGGGATTCGCCATGATCCGACAGATAGACCAGCCCCACGTTGTAATCCTTCTCCAGCGTCTTGAGCTTGTCGATGAGACGGGCCACCACCTTGTCGGTGTAGCGGATGGTGTTGTCATAGGTGTTGACCAGCTCTTCATTGGTGCAGTTTTCGATGTCGCTGCGCGGGCAGTCTGGCACGAAGGTCCGTTCACTGGCGGGATAGCGGCGATAGTAGGTCGGGCCGTGGCTGCCCATCAGGTGGAAGGCCACCAGCTTGTTGCCCTTCATCTGTGCGATCTGCCGATCCAGCCCCTCCAGCATCACCTCGTCGTAGCAGGATCCCTTCTGGCAGTACTGGGGAAAATCCTTGGCCTCGATCTCGATGGTGGGCACGTTCTTGCACACCCCCTTGCAGCCGCCATCGTTCTCCTTCCACAGCACGGAGACGCCGGCGTGCTGCAGCACATCCAGCATGCCGTCACGGGACTGGGCCAGGGTGTCGTCATAGCCGCGTCGCGTCAGGTTGGAGAACATGCAGGGCACCGAGACCGCGGTGGCGGTGCCGCAGGAGCGCACGTTGCGAAACGAGACCATGCCCGACTCCCTCGCGGTGAAGCTGTTGGTAGCCTTGCCGTAACCGTTGAGGGAGTAGTTCTGGCTGCGCGCCGTCTCCCCCACCACCAGGAACATCAGGGTCGGCTTGCTGCCCTGCCCCACCACCCTGGCGTCCGTGCCCAGCTGCTGATACGGGATCGGGGTGGCGAACAGGATGTCGGTGGCGTAGCGATAGAGGCCGTGTACGTAGTTGGCGGGCACTATCTCCTTGCCGAGGGACTTGTTGTTGCGCCCGACCGAGGCGTAATCCTGGTAATAGAGGGCGGCTACCCCCACCAGAAACAGCAAGGAGAGGGCGATGGAGCCGAGCCGCAGGCCCAGCCCCTTGTACCAGGGACGGGGATAGTCAATCTTCACCCACAGCAGGGCCAAGGCCGGCAGCAGGCCGGTCAGCGCGAACCAGAGCAACACGGAACCATTGAGGTAGGAGGCCGCCTCCCCGCTGTTGGTCTCGACGATGTTCTGCACCATGCTCACGTCGAAGATGACGCCGTATTTCAGCATGGCGTAGCTGACCACGGATCCCATCAGGATCAGCAGCACAAAGAAGGGCTTGAGCAGATAGCGAAAGGTAAAAGGCAGGAACACCGCGTTGAGCGCGGCCAGCAGCACGAAGGGGATCGAGACGACGAAGCCCGCCTTGACGTGTTCCAGTTTGGTAAGAATGGTGTAGAAGTGGAGGAAAATGGGCCAGTTGAAGAGCAGTGCAAACAGCAGCACCAACAACAGATTCACCTTCATCACACCCAAGGTGATACGCATAACGATACTCCGACAAACCAGACAAGACAGGGGGCTTGGCAACAGCCCCTCTTTGGATCTTCCGCGCCGGCGCCCTCTTCCCGAGGTGCAGACCGGCCGTGGGCGCGAGGGCCCCGGGACGCAGGCAGGGTAGAAAACCAAACTTAAGGGAGAATTAAGGCGGGGCCTGTTCTGGCCGAAGGGTGGGTCTATGCGGATGAAAAAAAACGGCAGCCGAGGCTGCCGTTTCGAGGATTATTGCCGACCTGATTACAGGGTAGCGGCAACTTCGTCGGAGATGGAACCGTTGTGGTACACCTCCTGCACGTCGTCCAGATCTTCCAGCATGTCGATGAGGCGCATCAGCTTGGGCGCGGTCTCGGCATCCAGCTCCGCTTCGGTGGAGGGGATCATGGTCACTTCGGCGCTCTCGGGCTTGAAGCCGGCGGCTTCCAGACCGTCCAGCACGGTGCCGAAGTCGTTCGGGGTGGTGTACACCTCGATGGTGCCATCTTCTTCGGTCACCACGTCGTCGGCACCGGCTTCCAGGGCGGCGTCCATCAGGGCATCTTCATCGGCGCCCACGAAGGTCAGTACACCCTTCTTGGTGAACAGGTAGGCCACGGAGCCGTCGGTACCCAGGTTGCCGCCGCACTTGCTGAAGGCGTGACGCACTTCGGCCACGGTGCGGTTGCGGTTGTCGGTCAGGCACTCCACCATGACGGCAGAGCCGGCCGGGCCGTAACCTTCATAGACGATGGTTTCGAGCTGCTCGCCGTCACCACCGCCGGCCCCACGGGCGATGGCACGGTTGATGGTGTCACGGGTCATGTTGCTGGTCAGGGCCGCCGCCACCGCCGCACGCAGGCGCGGGTTGTTGGCCGGGTCGGCATCACCGAGACGCGCGGAGGTGGTGATTTCGCGGATCAGCTTGGTGAAGATCTTGCCGCGCTTGGCGTCTTGCGCCGCCTTGCGGTGTTTGATGTTGGCCCATTTACTGTGACCTGCCATAGGGACTCTCCGTTATAGTTTGAAATTTCAGTAACACAGGTTGCGACTACCCGGGGAAACGGGAAAGGCTGCATTGCTGCGGCCCTGGTTGCCGATAAAGGCTTATTCGTCACCCTTGACGGTGGTCGCAATCGCCAGCTCGCCCAGCTGGGTCGGGTTGGCAAAACTGGGGGCGTCGGTCATCAGACAGGCGGCCGCCGTGGTTTTCGGGAAGGCAATCACGTCCCGAATGTTCTCGGTACCGGTCAGCAGCATGCTGAGACGGTCCAGGCCGAAGGCCAGGCCGGCGTGCGGCGGGGTACCGTATTTGAGGGCATCCAGCAGGAAGCCGAACTTCAGGCGCTGCTCGGCCGGGGTGATCCCCAGAATGTCGAACACGGTGGACTGCATCTCGCTGTTGTGGATACGGACAGAACCGCCACCCACTTCGTAGCCGTTGATCACCATGTCGTAGGCGTTGGCGTAAGCGCCTACCGGGTTGGCCTTTAGCTGCTCCGGGCTCAGGCCGCTCGGCGCGGTGAACGGGTGGTGCATGGCAGCCAGACCGCCTTCGCCATCTTCCTCGAACATCGGGAAGTCGATGACCCACAGCGGCTTCCAGACGTTCTCCAGCAGGCCCAGATCGCGGCCCACTTTCAGACGCAGGGCGCCCATGGCATCGCACACCACCTTCTTGGAGTCGGCACCGAAGAAGATGATGTCGCCATCCATCGCGCCGGTGCGGGCCAGGATCTCGCGCACGATGGCGTCGGAGAGGAACTTGGCCACCGGGGACTGCACGCCCTCGATGCCGTTGGCCGCTTCGTTGACCTTCATCCAGGCCAGGCCCTTGGCACCGTAGATGCCGACAAACTTGGTGTACTCGTCGATCTGCTTGCGAGAGAGCTCGGCGCCGCCCGGTACTTTCAGGGCAGCCACGCGGCCTTTCGGATCGTTGGCGGGGCCGGCGAACACGGCGAATTCGACCGCGGTCAGCAGATCTGCCACATCCACCAGCTCCATCGGCAGACGCAGGTCCGGCTTGTCGGAGCCGTAGCGACGCATGGCTTCGTCGAAGGTCATGATCGGGAAGTCGCCCAGATCCACGTTCAGGATGTGCAGCCACAGTTTGCGGATCATCTCTTCCATGATTTCACGCACCTGCGGTGCGGTCATGAAGGAGGTCTCCACGTCGATCTGGGTGAATTCCGGCTGGCGGTCGGCACGCAGGTCTTCGTCACGGAAGCACTTGACGATCTGGTAGTAGCGGTCGAAGCCAGACATCATCAGCAGCTGCTTGAACAGCTGGGGGGACTGCGGCAGGGCGTAGAACTTGCCCTTGTGCACGCGGCTCGGCACCAGGTAGTCACGGGCCCCTTCCGGGGTGGCCTTGGTCAGCATCGGGGTCTCGATGTCGAGGAAGCCGTGCTCGTCCATGAAGCGGCGCACGAAGGCACTGGCCTTGGCGCGGGTCTTCAGGTATTTGGCCATCTCGGGGCGACGCAGGTCCAGGTAGCGATACTTGAGGCTTACCTCTTCGCTGTTGACCTGGTTGAAGTCCAGCGGCAGCGGCTCGGCACGGTTGATGATGGTGAGCTCGTGGGCGAACACCTCGATGGCACCGGTGGCCATGTCGCTGTTGCGCTGGGAGTCGGGACGGGTGCGCACCACACCGGAGACCTGAATGCAGAACTCGCCGCGCAGTTCGGAGGCCAGGGCGAAGGCGTCCGGCTTGTCCGGATCGAAGAACACCTGGACGATGCCCTCGCGGTCACGCATGTCGATAAAGATGAGGCCGCCCAGATCGCGACGACGATGGACCCAACCGCACAATGTAATGGTCTGCCCTGCATGGGCCTCATTGACCTGTCCGCAATAGATAGAGCGCATGGACTTCTTCCTTCGAAATTGTAGAGAGACGGTTAACCTGGGTCGCCGGGCACGACTGGCAAGCACCGTCTGTCTTACAGCTGGCCAGATCCTGCTTCTTGCCCGGTTTGAAATCTGTCTCGTACCGTCCGACCGCCGGGATCGGACACCTGCCGCCGATATCGGCTCGACCAGAGGCGGCTGGCAAGCGGCCGGGTTGTCGGGCGGAGGGCATCGGCAAGCGATTGTTGTTTGGCCGCATCATGGCCGCTGCCGTCGTCACAATATGCGTACAGCGGCGTGAGTCACAACAAATTGGCAAACAAAAGGGCTGGCATTATAGAGGAAAACCCCCATTTGGGTAAAATGGCCAGCAGCCTCCTTTGCCCTGTTTTTTACATCCCGGGGCAAAAAAAGGGGAAAATCGAGACAAACCCGCAGACAGGATCCCTCATGAGCCTCTTTTTGGGCCTGCCACAATGGTCGCACCCGGCCTGGCCCGGTCACTTGCTGGGGGTGGGTGCCAAGCCCGCCGAGCACCTCGCCCACTATGCCCGGGTCTTCAACACGGTGGAAGGCAATACCACCTTCTACGCCTCGCCGACCCCCGACACGGTCCGGCGCTGGGCCGATGCGGTGCCAGCGGGCTTTCGTTTCAGCTTCAAGTTTCCGCAAACCATCAGTCACCAGAGCGATCTGGTGAGCGCCGACAAGCAAGTGAGCGACTTTATCCGCCTGCTGACCCCCCTGCATGACAAACTGGGGCTGCTCAAGCTGCAGCTGCCCGCCCGCTTCGGACCCGACGGTCTTCCTCGCCTGGCGGCCTTCTTCGAACGGCTGCCGACACAATTTAACTATGCCCTCGAGGTGCGCCACCCCGATTTCTTCGCCAAGGGCGAGGCGGAGCGGCAGTTGAACCGGCTGCTGATGGAGAGAGGTATCAACCGCATCATGCTCGACAGCCGGCCACTCTTCTCGGTGCCCGCCACCACGGCGGCCATGATCGATGCCCAGGGCAAGAAGCCGAGGCTGCCGGTGCACCTGCTAGCCACCGCCGATGCCCCCGTGGTGCGGCTCATCGGCCTGCCACATCCCGAGGACAACCACCCCTTCCTGCCAGGTTGGCTCCCTCACTGGCGTCAGTGGTTGGCGGAGGGAAAAGATCTCTACCTCTTTATACATACTGCCGACAACGCCCAGGCCCCCGAACTGGCCCGTCAGGTGGCCCGCCTGCTGGGGCAGGAGATGGCCCCCTGGCCGGGGGAAAACGATCGCGCGCGCCAGGGCGTGCTGCCCTTTTGAGCGGCGCTTTCGCCGCCCCCGCTTCGGCGCGAAAAAAAGCCGTTTTTTTCTGATCTGACGGGGCTTGGCGTCAAGACAAACGGCCGCCTTTCCTCTACACTAGCGCCCCATGCAAGGACCCGGACTGCCCGCCCATCGCACTTGATTGCAGGCGAGCATCCGGCTCCGGTAACAGGGCCCCGACGCCCCTTGACGACAACCGCTTGTCGCCCAGGGCGCAGCCCATCAAAAGGACCAGGATGATGGTCCATTGCGAACGGAAGCGGCCCGATGGATCTCAAGGCCCGCCACCCCATTCGTGAACCGGTGACGACACGACCCGGACGGGTGTCACCCAACGATTCAATTGAACAAAACAGTCGGTTCGCGCACCGGCTGTCAGGTTGCGCCAGCATGCACGATCAGATTTTTGCCGCCCCCATCGCCCGATTGGGGGATTTTTGCTTTGACGAACAGGTCGTCGATGTCTTTCCCGACATGATCCAGCGCTCGGTGCCGGGTTACAGCAACATCATCTCCGCCATCGGCATGATGGCCGCCCGCTACGCCCAGCCCGAGAGCCGACTCTACGATCTCGGCTGCTCCCTGGGTGCCGCCACCCAGGCGATGCGTCGCCATGTTGCCCAGCCCGGCTGCCGCATCACGGCGGTGGATCTCTCCCACCCCATGATAGAGCGAGCCCGCGCCCACCTTTCAGGCTTCAAGTCCGAGGTGCCGGTGGAGCTCATCGAGGCGGACATCTGCGACATCGCCATCGAGAACGCCTCCGTGGTGGTGCTCAACTTCACCCTGCAGTTCGTCGCGCCCGAGAAACGGGCCGCCCTCATCCAGCGCATCTTTGACGGCCTGCGCCCGGGCGGGATCCTGATCCTGAGCGAGAAGTTCCGCTTCGAGGACGAGCAGGTCAACGAGCTGCTCATCGACTTGCACCTCGACTTCAAGCGTGCCAACGGTTACAGCGAGCTGGAGATCAGCCAGAAACGCACCGCCCTTGAGAACGTGATGCGCACCGACAGCCTGCCGGTACATCAGGCCCGTCTGCGAGAGGCCGGCTTCACCCATCAGGATCTCTGGTTCCAGTGCTTCAACTTCGGCTCCATGATCGCCATCAAATCGAGCGAGCCTGCCCAGCCATGATCGACTTTGCCAACTTCTATCAGCTGATCGCCAAGAACCGGCTGAGCCACTGGCTGCACACCCTGCCCGCCCAGCTGCACGCCTGGCAACACGACAACCAGCACGGCGATCTGCCGCGCTGGAACCGTGCCCTCAACAAGCTGCCGCAGGTGGCTCCCGGCCACATCGAGCTGACCAGCCGGGTCGAAATCGGCTCGGCCGAGAGCCTCGGCGAAGGGGAGCGCAAGAAGGTGGAGAGCCTGCTGCGCCACTTCATGCCCTGGCGCAAGGGCCCGTTCACGGTGCACGGCATCCACATCGACACCGAGTGGCGCTCCGACTGGAAGTGGGATCGGGTGCTGCCCCACATCAGCCCGCTTGCCGGCCGTTACGTGCTGGACGTGGGCTGCGGCAGCGGCTATCACCTCTGGCGCATGGTGGGTGAAGGGGCCAAGCTGGCGGTCGGCATCGATCCGAGTCCGTTGTTCCTGTGCCAGTTCGAGGCCATTCGTCACTTCGCCGGCAACGACCAGCGCGCCCACCTGCTGCCGCTCGGCATTCAGGAGCTGCCGGAGCTGCGGGCGTTCGACACCGTCTTCTCCATGGGGGTGCTCTATCACCGCAAATCCCCCATCGAGCACATCGAGCAGCTGCGCAACCAGCTCAAGGACGACGGTGAGCTGGTGCTGGAGACCCTGGTGATCGACGGCGACGTCAACGACGTGCTGATGCCCACCGATCGCTACGGCAAGATGCGCAACGTCTGGTTCATTCCTTCCAGCGCAGCGCTCAAGCTGTGGGTCGAGCGCTGCGGGTTCACCGATGTACGGATAGTCGACGAGAATATGACCAGCACGGACGAACAGCGTCGTACCGACTGGATGATTAATGAATCCCTGAGTGATTATCTGGATCCAGCCAATCCGGCACTCACGGTAGAAGGACACCCGGCACCCAAACGTGCCGTACTGATTGCCAGAAAGGCCAAAGACTAGCCGATGGCCGCGGTGGAAGTTACACTGACCCAATTCCAGGAAGCACAGTTAAATGAATGACATGAAAAGCAAATTAAAAGGAATGACCCTGCTCTCCCTGCTCAGTCTCGGCGGGTGTGTCACGATGGAAAAAGCGCCCCCGGTACCTACCCTGACGCTGGCCGAGCTTCGCAACGAGATCAATCTGAGCGAGCAGCGCCTGCAAACATCCATGGAACAGCAACAGAAGCAGTATGTGCAGCAACAGCACCTGCTGGTTCAGCTCAACACTGATGTCAACAACATGAAAGAGTCCGTGAACAAAGTCGGCAGCAAGCTGGAACACCTGCCGCCCGAGCCGCCCAAACCCATGGCGATCCCGACCGAGAAGTGCCAGGCCCCGAGCCAGGGTCACACCGTCGACGGCAAGCTGCTGGTCGGCGAGGCGGAGTGGATCTGGGTTGACGCCGCCAACGACGCCTTCCAGGCGCGGGTCGATACCGGTGCCACCACCTCCTCCATCAGCGCCCAGGACATCACCATCTTCGAGCGCAACGGCAAGAACTGGGTACGCTTCTTCCTGAGCCATCAGGAGATGGACGACAAGATCCAGATTGAAGCGCCGCTGGTGCGCCACGTGCGGGTGCGTCAGGCCTCCGCCGACGATCTCGACCGCCGCCCTGTGGTACGCCTCGCCGTACGTATCGGCGACATGACCGAGAAGGCCGAATTTACCCTGAAAGATCGCAGCGACATGGCCTTCCCCGTGCTGCTGGGTCGTGAATTCCTGAAAGACATCGCCGTGGTTGATGTGGCCCGCGAATATATCCAACCAAAACCCAAGCTCAAGGATGTGAAATAATCCATGGTTTCCCGTAAGCCGTTCTATTTGCTGGTTGCCCTGCTGTACATTGTCGGCCTGGGGATGACGTTCTATCACCACATCGCGCTGGACGTACCGCTCACGCCGGGTGAAAAACGCCAGATCTGGTCCATCGAAGCCAAGCTGGAGTTCGAGGCCACCGGCGAGCCGGTGATTGCCTCCCTGGCCATTCCGGGCACCCAGCCCGGTTTCACCCTGATGAACGAGAACGCCGCGAGCCCGGGTTACGGCCTCTCCTTCGTCGAGAAGGATGGCGATGCCCGTGCCGAGTGGTCGATCCGCACCGCCTCCGGCCGTCAAGAGCTCTACTACCGCGTTGACATGATGGCCGATGCCCACGCCAAGCCGGCTGCCAACCCGCAGCCGCCGGCCATCGAGAAGCAGATCGAGAGCGAGCCCTACGCCACCGCCATGCAGCAGATCCTGGAGCGTGCCCAGGAGCGTTCCGCCGACGGCTACACCCTGACTCGCGAGATCATCAAGGAGATCGAGAAGCAGGAGCAGAACGCCGAGCTGCTGAAAAAGCACAAGAGTCGTGCCAACCTGATCGCCGAGCTGCTCAACAACGCCGACGTACCGGCCCGTGTCGTCCATGCCCTGAGCCTGGAAGACGGTCGCCGTCGTCAGGAGCTGGTGGATTACCTGCAGGTGTTCAACAGCCCGACCGACTACAAGCTGTTCAACCCGCAAACCGGTGAACAGGGTCGCCCGGCCAACCTGCTGCTGTGGGAGTACAACTCCGGTGCCCTGCTGGACGTGACCGGTGGCCACAACTCCAAGGTGAGCTTCTCGATGATCGCGCAGGAGCAACCGGTGAGCGTGGCGCTGGCCCAGAAGTTTGAAAAATCGGAGATGATGAACTTCTCCATCCACAGCCTGCCGCTGGAAGAGCAGACCCTGTTCAAGGGCCTGCTGCTGATCCCCATCGGCGTGCTGATGGTGGTGTTCCTGCGGGTCATCGTCGGCATCAAGACCTCGGGTACCTTCATGCCGGTGCTGATCGCGGTCGCCTTCATCCAGACCCAGCTGATCACCGGTCTGGTGGGCTTCCTGCTCATCGTCGGCACGGGTCTGGTGATCCGTTCCTACCTGTCGCGGCTCAACCTGCTGCTGGTGGCGCGGATATCGGCCATCATCATCATGGTGATCTCGATGATCGGCATCTTCTCGGCGTTTGCCTTCAAGCTGGGGCTGACCGACGGCATGAAGATCACCTTCTTCCCGATGATCATCCTCTCCTGGACCATCGAGCGGATGTCCATCCTGTGGGAAGAAGAGGGCCCGAAAGAGGTGTTCCGCCAGGGCGGCGGCTCCCTGCTGGTGGCCATCATCGCCTACCTGGCCATGGACAACGAACTGATCCGCCACCTCACCTTCAACTTCCTCGGTCTGCAGCTGGTGCTGATGGCGACCGTGCTGTTGATGGGTAACTACACCGGCTACAAGCTGAGCGAGCTCAAGCGCTTCAAGCCGCTGGTGGACGAGATGCGCTCCGGTGCCACCCCGGGTAAGGACAAGTAACAGATGTGGTTCTGGGAAAAGTACACCACCCCGTGGAGCCTGTCTCAGTCAGGCATCCTCGGCATGAACAAGCGCAACCACTCCTACATCAGCCGCTACAATCCGCGCAGCCTCTATCCGCTGGTGGATGACAAGCTGCAGACCAAGCGCATCGCGCTGGATGCGGGGGTGACGGTGCCGGAACTGATCGGCACCATCCGTGCCCAGCACGACGTGAGCCGCATCACCGAGCTGGTGAAGGATTGGCCGGGCTTCTGCATCAAGCCGGCGCGCGGCTCCGGCGGCAAGGGGATCCTGGTGATCCTGCGCCAGGAGGATGGCCTCTTCTACAAGCCGAACGGCAGCGCCAGCAACGGCCAGGATCTGGAGCGTCATGTCTCCAACATCCTGGCAGGGCTCTACTCATTGGGCGGCAAGCCTGACGTGGCGCTGGTGGAAGGGCTCATCAACTTCGATGACGTGTTCGACGGCTACTCGTTTGAAGGGGTCCCCGATGCCCGGGTGATCATCTTCAAGGGCTTCCCGGTGATGGCCATGATGCGCCTCTCCACCGCCGCCTCCGACGGCAAGGCGAACCTGCACCAGGGCGCCGTGGGGGTGGGTCTGTGCCTGCGCACCGGCCGCGCCCTGCGGGCAGTGCAGTTTGGCAATCCGCTGCGTCACCATCCGGATACCGGCCTCGATCTGTACGATCTCAAGGTGCCCCACTGGGACACCCTGCTGACCCTGGCGGCCTCCTGCTACGAGATGTCGGGCCTCGGCTACATCGGGACCGACATGGTGCTGGACAAGTTCCGCGGCCCCATGCTGCTGGAACTCAACGCCCGTCCGGGCCTCGCCATCCAGATCGCCAACGGCCGCGGCCTGGTGCCCAACCTCAAGACCATCGAGAAGCTGGGTCAGGTGAAGATGAACGTGGAGCAGCGGGTCAACTTCGCCAAGGATCACTTCGGTATCTTTGACGAGTAGTCCGGAGCTGGATGACAAAAGCGCGCCAAAGGGCGCGCTTTTTTATGCCTGCCATTCATCAGCAATCTGCCGGTAACAGCCATCCTGCTAAGCCATGCATGGTTACTGAGCCGTGGTTACTAAACAATGTTACCAAACCAGACCGCCAAATAACGGCCATAAAAAAACCGATGCCTGGGCATCGGTTTTTCATTATCCGGTGTACCGACCCGATTACAGGGAAGCGGCGTTCTCGGACAGATACTTGGCAACGCCGTCCGGAGAGGCGGTCATGCCTTTTTTGCCTTTTTCCCACTGAGCCGGGCACACTTCGCCGTGCTCTTCGTGGAACTGCAGGGCATCGACCATGCGCAGCATCTCGTCGATGTTGCGGCCCAGCGGCAGATCGTTGACAACCTGGTGACGAACGACACCGTTCTTGTCGATCAGGAAGGAGCCACGGAATGCCACACCGGCTTCCGGATGTTCAACGTCATAGGCTTTGCAGATCTCGTGCTTGATGTCGGCAACCAGCGGGTACTTGACCGGGCCGATGCCGCCGTCTTCGATCTTGGTGTTGCGCCAGGCGTTGTGGGAGAACTCGGAATCGATGGAAACACCGATCACTTCCACGCCACGCTTGTTGAACTCTTCCAGACGGTGATCGAAGGCAATCAGCTCGGACGGGCAGACGAAGGTGAAATCGAGCGGATAGAAGAACAGGACGGCTGCCTTGCCCTTGATGTGGGATGCCAGGTTGAAGGAGTCAACGATCTGGCCATTGCCCAGAACGGCAGCAGCGGTGAAATCGGGTGCGGGACGGCCTACCAATACCATATTCAATTCCTCTTTATGTGAAGTGAACAATCCTGTCAGGATTGGGCTACCTAGAGCCAAGTCCGTCTAATTAAAGCGACAAACTATAACCCCGATGGTAGATTAGTTAAATCAAATTAAATAGATAGCATTAATCGGGTTTTCCTATGCAACGTTGGCCCAGCCTGAAACAGCTGCAATATCTGGTCGCTCTCGACGAGCACAAGAACTTCAACCGCGCCGCCAAGGCCTGTCATGTCAGCCAGTCGACCCTGAGTACCGGGATCCAGACCCTGGAGGACATGATGAACCTGCAACTGGTGGAGCGGGACCACAAGAGCTTCATTATGACCCCGGTCGGCATGGAAATCGTCGAGCGGGCTCGCAATTTGCTCTCCGATGCGCGGGATCTGATGGAACTCGGCCAGCATCAGGGGGGCGTCATGCACGGCACGGTGCGCCTCGGCTGCATTCCCACCATAGCCCCCTTCCTGCTCAGCAAGCTGCTGCAAGAGTGCGGCAAAACCTATCCTGAGCTGGAATTGTTGCTGCGTGAAGACACCACCACCAACCTGCTCAAGCAGCTGGAGCAGGGCCAGCTCGACCTGCTGATCCTGGCGCTGCCGGTGGAGATCGGCGGTTTTCACTGCAAGACGGTTGGCCAGGATCCCTTCCACATGGTGATGCCCGCCAGCATGGCGGCCAGCCTGCACACCCCGTTCGATTACAAGGAGCTGCCCAACCAGAGCATCTTCCTGCTGGAGCGGGAACACTGCCTCACCGAACACGCGGTGAGCGCCTGCCGGCTGCGGGACAAGAGCAAGATCAACCCGTTTGCCGCCACCAGCCTGCACACCCTGGTGCAGATGGTCGGCGCCGGGCTCGGCACCACCTTCCTGCCGCAGATGGCCATCGATGCGGGCATCCTCGACAACACGGATCTGGTGGCCATTCCGCTGCCGGGGGAGCACCCCTACCGCGAGATCGGGCTGGTGTGGCGCCCCAGCACCACCCGGGTGCAGACCTTCTACAAGCTGGCGGAGCTGCTCGCCCCGCTCATCGACAACAAGGGTTGAAGCTCACTCCCATAAAAAACGCCGGCACATGCCGGCGTTGTTGTCATGGGCGCAAGGCCCTGCTCTGTCAGTGGCTGGCCGGTGGCCCGAAGATGCGGGTGTAAGAGGTCAGGGTCCGTACGCTCACATTCTGCGGATTGCCGTTCTCGTCGTAGAGCCCCAGCGCTCCGCTCTGCTTGTCGTGACCCAGCAGCTGATGGGCACTCAGGTTGCTGAGCGCATCGCTGTCCGCTTTCCACTCCCAGCGCTGGCCCAGGCTCAGGCTGCAGCTCTGCAGCTGGCCGAGGTTGTTGCCGTCCAGGCAGCGGCGGGTATCCTGCGCGCTGACATAACGGCCGTACTGGTCATAGATGAAGGACTGGGCGGCCGAGGTCTCGTCACAGGTCACCGCGCTCAGACCGTGGTTGGCATCCGCGCTCAGGCAGCGGTTGTCAAAGCCCCCCAGCTGCAGGTTGACCGGGCGACCGCCGGTAAACACCGGGTGGTTCCAGTCCACCTTGAAGCTGGTGGAGGCCGTCACCCGTCTGCGCTTGTCGGTATCTTCGAAGCCCTGGAAGGAGACATGGGCCCCCACCACGTAGTAGTGCTTGTAGATGCCGGTGTAGATGGGGCGGATGTTGACCGAGGAGTCGATTTTGAACTCGGTGCTGCCCGTCTCATCCGGCGCCGCCTTGTAGATGACGTCCAGATTCGGCACGAACCCCTTGTAGCTGAGCGGCTGGATGCGGTTGTGATCCACGTCGTAGCCCATGCCCCAGACGGTGGCCGTCTTGGAGGAGAGCAGGGACTCCGCGGTCGCGTATTGATCGCGCACCCAGCTGAAACTCACCTTCTGGGCGCTCGGCGCCGAGCGTTCGACCCGGTAATCCTGGGTGTTGTAGGCGAGCTGGCGCTGCTGGCTGAACTTGGCCGAGGCCTCCAGCTTGGCCTTGGGCCCATCCTTGTTCACCTCGACCCCGCCGGTGACCCCCACCTCGAAGCCCGAGATCTCGCGATGCTCGTACTTGCTGTTGAGGTTGGTCGGCAGGCTCTTGAGCACCGCCGCCTTGGTGTTGGACGCCTCTATGCTGAAGCGGTAATCCTGGGCGATGGCATCGGTGGCATAGTCGCGAGCCCAGCCGTCCAACAGCAGGTAGTCCGCGATGTTCTCGCTCCAACTGAGATCCTCGTTGAGCTGGATGCCGGCACCGGCCGACTCTTCATCCAGCGAGATCCGCACGATCTTGGCATCCGGCGTGGCGGAGCCGGTGTTGCCAAATTGCAGGGAGCGCTCCAGGTTGACCCGGTAGACCAGCGAGATGTTCGGCGAATCGCAGAACAGCCGATCACCCCGGCTCCAAGTGCGCGAACGCGGGAAGGTGCACTCGGCATCGCTGATCTTGCGGTTGACGTTGAGGTAGAAGGCCACGTGAGGCAGACCGGCCTCGGCGGCAGGCGGCTGGGTCAGCGAGCGCTTGTGGCGCTTGCCCTGCCCTTCCAGGCTGTCGACCCGCTCCATCACCTGATAGAAGGCCGGGTCATCGACGCCCCCCAGCGGGGTGAACAGCAACTCCCCCTTGTAGCCGGACACCAGTACCCAGTCGGCATCAAAAGAGATGCCGGCCAGCTGCTCCATGGACTTTCTGGCCTGCTGGCGCTCAGCCTTGTCGGTGACGGCGCTGAAATCGATGAACAGGCGTTCGCCCCGTTCCAGCACCCGCTCGCGCAGCTGATCCCGGGTCATCAGCGATGTCGCCCCCTGCCCCTTCAGCCAGACATCGGCATTGAGGTAAATCAGTCCCTGTTCGGATTGCAGACTGGCCAGCATGGCGGTGCCCTGGTCAGTACGCTCGCCAATATCTTCGGCCTGCACGCTGCCAGCCAACAAGGCCAGCGCGAGCAGACTGAGAGCGGGAGCTTGCGTGATGAATTTGCGTGGTTTTTTGTTTTTCATTGTTATCTCCTTGTCGAATCACGCCAAGCTATTTAAACAGCGAACAAATATGGCATAACCATATTATTCACGGTTATATTTCGGGGCGTTATTCTGCTTGTCTGTCATGACATTCATTATTTTCGCCGTGAATTAACAGCGGATTGGCGAAGGTATTTATGGTTGACAGAACAAGGATCGCGAGGCGATCTAAGGTGGACGATTCGGCATGCGCCGATGCTATTACACGGGAGTCGCGATCTGATGGCGATCTTCCCTCAAGGCCGCCTGACTGCGCCTTGAACCTCGCATGGTAACCATTGGCTTTAACGTAGCGCTCATCGGCCTGAACGATGGCACAACAGCCAGATGCCGCAGGCATTCTGGTGCGAGGGAACACTCACTGCTATGGACCGGATATCATGGGGCGGCCCTCCTCTGTCTGGTGATATTGTCAGCCAACGCCAGTCATTGACCGAATATTATTATGTGAACCAGTTGCGGAAATATACCCAGAGATATCTTGTTTTTTGCCGTCATATTGGCGGTGAAAATGGCGGGATCCCTTTCCATTTATTTCATGGGGTCATCATAACGAATTAGCCCTGAGACAGAACGTGACACAGATCACGGGGTGACATCAACAAGGTTAATTATCATTTCATTGTCAGGCTGATTGGAATAACTACTTTAATATTGAAATACTCATTCAAGATAATCAGTCAATGTTATTCAAATGAATACAAAGAATATTATAACCCTCTCCATTTGCGCCTCTTTTAAGGTAGCAACAGGTGGTTTCTTGCAGGCAAGGCTATGTTCGAGCCCCAAACCCCGTTTATGATGGAGAGGTTGTCGTCTCGAAGGAGCCCCCATGGATTGCAAGTTGCTGCTGCCCCTGCTGGCCCTGTTGCTGGCCGCCTGTTCCAGCACGCCCGAGCCTGCCCCACCGCGCCAGCAGAGCAGCGCCTTTGAAGGCTTTTATCAGCAGTGGCGCGGCGTCCCCTATCGCATGGGCGGCTCGGATCGGGCCGGTCTCGACTGCTCCGCCTTTACCCAGCTCGCCTATCAGCAGGTGATGGGTTTCAACCTGCCGAGGACCACCGAATCCCAGGCCAATCTGGGCCGGCCGGTCGATCGCTACCGGCTGCAAAACGGCGACCTGGTCTTCTTCAAGACCGGCTGGCAGCAATACCACGTCGGCGTCTACACCGGCGGCGGGGAGTTCATCCACGCCTCCACCAGCAAGGGGGTGATCCGCTCACGCCTCGACAACGTCTACTGGAACAGCCGCTACTGGCAGGCGCGCCGCCTCACCCAGTGACAGCAACAACAGAACAGGGCCCACGACGGGCCCTGTTCTGTTGCTGATTCAACGGATGGCTCAGTGCTTGCGGTGCCAGCGCGGCGAGGTGGCCCGCTCCCCCCAGGGCGTCACGCAGGGCAACAAGGCCCCCTCGATCACCTTGTCGCTGCCGGCCAGCGCTTCCGCAATCTTCTCGTGTAGCACCCGCAGCAGGCGCCCCTCCTGTTCGGCCAGGGAGTGACCCGCGGCAAAAAATTCGCGCTGATGCTGCAGCGCCAGCTTCTGGGCAAACTCATAGGTGTTGAAGCAATCCGGCATCCGCTCGACCACATCCTCGAGGCGGGCCAACAAGCTGTTCAGTTCCCTGGTCATCGTGCTCTCTCCTTGTCGATTGATAGCCAAAACTACCCCTTATTGGATAATTCACCAACCCTGGATCCACGAAAATGTGGTAGCCAGCACAGTCGCCGGGTGAGTCACCCGTGCGCCATGCCAAACCAGCGCACCGAACTTTACATTTGATTAACACACAGCTAGATTTAGACCGACCAATCAGTCGGTCCATTTATCAGCGGGGTATGTCATGGAAGCGATGCAGTTGCAGGAGGCCGCCGACAAGTTGTCGCTCCCGGCCAGACTGGCCAAACTCAGAGAGGCCTGTCAGCAAAATCCCATGCCGAGCCTGAGCGAGCGCAGAGCCCATCTCAGCCAGCTCAAGCGCGCCCTGATCGCCCACAAGCAACCGCTGTGCGACGCCCTGGCCAAAGACTATGGCCAGCGCAGCGACTACGACAGCATGATTGCCGACATCCTCCCCTGCGTCATGCAGATCAACTACACCCAGAAACGGATCAAGCGCTGGATGCGCCCGCACCGCCGCCACACCGGCCTGCTGCTGGCGCCGGCCCGGGTGGAGGTGTTTTATCAGCCGCTCGGGGTGGTCGGCATCATAGTGCCCTGGAACTTCCCGGTGATGCTGAGCCTCGGCCCCCTCATCAGCGCCATCGCCGCCGGCAACCGCGCCATGCTGAAGCTCTCCGAATTTACCCCCCACACCAACCGGGTGCTGCGCGAGCTGCTGGATGGCGTCTTCGACGAGCGCGAGGTGATGGTGATTGAAGGCGACGCCCAGGTGGCAGCCGCCTTCAGCGCTCTGCCCTTCGATCACCTGCTGTTTACCGGCTCCACCGCGGTGGGCCGGCTGGTGATGGCCGCGGCGGCCCCCCAGCTCACCCCCCTCACTCTGGAGCTCGGCGGCAAGAGCCCCTGCCTCATCGCCCCCGACATGCCGCTGGCGCTGGCGGTAGAGCGGATGATCTTCGGCAAGAGCCTCAACGCCGGCCAGATCTGCGTCGCCCCCGACTATGTGCTGCTGCCACGCGGTCAGGAGCAGGCCTTTGTCGAAGCCTATCGCGATCACTTCGCCCGTCTCTATCCCCAGGGGCTGGCCAGCGCGGATTACGGCTCCATCATCAATGGCCGCCAGTATGAGCGGCTCACCGGCTGGCTGGCCGAAGCGGAGCGGGCTGGCGCCCAGATCCACCCCTGTGGCAGCCCGGCCCGCGACGATGGCGCCCATCGCCTGCTGCCCCATCTGCTGACCGAGGTGCCGAACCACTGCCAGCTGATGCAGCAGGAGATCTTCGGCCCGCTGCTGCCGATCGTGCCCTATGACTCGCTGGACGAGGCGCTCGCCTACATAGCCGCCCGGCCCCGCCCGCTTGCCTTCTACCTGATGAGCCTGGATCCCGCCCTGCAGCACAAGGTGATCCAGGAGACCCACTCCGGCGGCATGGCCATCAATGACAGCCTGTTCCAGGTGGCGGCCGACGACGTGCCCTTCGGCGGCATCGGCGCCTCCGGCATGGGCCACTACCACGGCCACGAGGGGTTTCTCACCTTCTCCAAGGCCAAGACCGTGCTGAGCCGGGGGCGCTTCAGCACCGGTACCATGGTGCACCCTCCCTATCGGCGCTGGCACCAGCGGCTGATGATGGCCCTGTTCTTACGTTGACGAGACAAATATGAATACGCCCGTGACCGACAAGCGTCGCCAAATCCTGGATGCCGCCCTTGCCCTCTGTGCCGAAGATGGTTTGCAGGGGGCCGCCACCGCCCGCATCGCCAAGGCGGCCGGGGTGGCCAATGGCACCCTGTTTCACCACTTTCCCAGCAAGGAGATGCTGATCCAGAGCCTCTATCAGGACATCAAGCAGCGCCTCGGCGCCGCCATCACCGAGGCAGACGCCACCCTGCCCCTCAAGGCGCAGGCGCACCACTACTGGAGCCAGGCGATGGCCTGGATGCAGGCCCACCCCCACGAGCTCAAGTTCGTGCTGGGTTTCTTCCACTCCCCCCTGCTGGCTCGCCCGCTGCGCAGCCAGATCTTGAGCGACACCCTTCGCTTTTTACCCCGCCTGCTGGCCCAGGGCCAGGCCAGCGGCGACTTGATGCAAGCCCCACCGGCCCTGATGCTGGAGGTGTGCCAGGGCCAGTTCCTGGCCTGCGCCTCCCTGTTTGTCGACCAACCTGAACTGGGACGGGACGCTCACTGGCAAGCCAGTGCCTTCGCCCTGTTCTGGTCCGCCATCTCGGGAGCTCACGCTGATGCACAACCAAAACCTTGATACCCTGGCGGCGCTGGGCCGCCGGCTCTGGATAACCAGCCTGCTCTGGATCATCGGCCGCACCCTGTGCCGCGCTGCCCGGGTCGATGAGGCGGTACGCCGGGAGCTGGCCCCTCTGCCGGACGGGCTCACCATCCGGCTGGAGGTAGGCGGCATGGCCCAGGGCTTGACCATTCACAAGGCAAACGGCCGCTGGCAGAACGGCCCCGCCCCCGATGCCGGCGGGCTGCACCCGCTGCGGGTCCGCTTCAAGCATCCCGCCATCGCCTTTCGCGCCCTCAGCTTTCGGCTCGGGGTCAATCAGGCGTTCAGCGAGAACCGCCTGCTGGTGGAGGGGGATCTCACCGTCGCCATGCACCTGGTGCGCGCGCTGGAGCAGTTGCAGGCGCTGATCCTGCCGGCCTTCATCGCCCGCCCCTTGCTGCGCCACTATCCTGACCCGCGCCACAAGTTGAGCCGGGCCTGCCACATCTACCTGGGTCTGTTGACCGGCTGAATGAGAGGATGAGCCTATGAGTCGCTATTACGATTTTTTCTGTCCGGTCAAACTGATCGCAGGGGAGCAGGCGCTGGAGCAACTAGCCGGCGAGCTGGCGGGATTGGGGGCGCGCCGGCCGCTGCTGCTCACCGACAAGGGGGTCAGCGGCACCGGGCTGGCTACCTTGCTGGCCGGGGTGCTGGCCGAGGGAGAGCTGCCGGTGGCCGCCATCTGGGACGAGATCCCGGCCGACTCCTCCACCGCCGTGGTGGAGCGGATCGCGGCCCGTCACCGGGAGCTTGGCTGTGACAGCCTGGTGGCGCTGGGGGGCGGCTCCGTCATCGATACCGCCAAGGCGGTCAACATCCTAGCCTCCATGGGAGGGGATCGGCTGCTCGATTACGCCGGCGCCGGCTGCCTGACCCGGCCGCTGCAGCCGCTGGCGGTGGTGCCCACCACGGCGGGCACCGGCTCGGAGGTGACCCTGGTGGCGGTGATCAAGGACGAGGCGAGCGGGCGCAAGGTGCCCTTTACCTCCCCCTTCCTGCTGCCCCAGCTGGCAGTGCTGGATCCGCGCCTCACCCAGGGGCTGCCGCTCAACATCACCGCCGCCACCGCCATGGATGCCATGACCCACGCCATCGAGGCCTTCATCGGCACGGCCAAGAACCCGGTCAGCGACGCCCTGGCCCTGATGGCGGTGGAGAAGATCGCCAACGCCCTGCCCCAGGTGCTGAGCAACCCGCAGGACAAGCAGCTTCGGCTGCAGCTGGCAGAGGGATCCACCCTGGCTGGCATGGCCTTCTCCAACTCCATGGTGGGACTGGTGCACGCCCTCGGTCACAGCCTGGGGGCCCGCTGCCACCTGCCCCACGGCCTGTGCATGAACCTCTTCCTGCCCACCGTGCTCGACTACAACCGGCCGGGCATAGACCCCGAACTGGCTCGCCTGCTGCTGCCGCTGGTGGGGGCCGAGCGCTTTGCCGCGACCCCGGCCGCCGTGCGGCCCCAGGCCGCCATCGAGGCGCTGCAGGCGCTGCGCAATACCCTGTGGGAGACGGTGAAGCTGCCGCGCACCCTGCGGGAGGCGGGTCTCACCGACAAGGCGCTGCTGCCCGAGATCCGCGATCTCGCCATCAACGACGGCGCCCTGCTCTACAACCGCAAGGATGCCGACCGGGCCCAGCTGCTGGCCCTGCTGGAGCAGGCCTGGGAGTAATCAGACAGAGGCCCCGCATCGCGGGGCCGCCTGTTCTGTTACCAGCGGATGGTGGCGCCGGCGCCGTAGTTGCCGCTATCTTCGGGCGTCTTCTCACGCCAGATGGACTCCTTGTTGCGGCGCACTGCCTCTTCCCGCTCCTGCTTGCGCTCCCAGACGGGTTTCACCTCGTCCTGCGGCCGCTCCTGTTTCTGCCCCTGATGATCAATCACCGAGCACTGCTTGTCGCCGCACTGATAGGCATAGGGTTCGACGGTGCAGCCTGCCGTGGCCAGACAGAGGCCAAGCAGAGAAAGACGAAGAGAGGAAGGCAAGATCATGGGACGCTCCTGTTTGCAGCGGTCAACAAAAGAGGCCGAGTGTCAAACAGGAGGCAAATGGAATCAACCCTGCCAGCAGGCTTGATTGTTACAAGGGGTACACAGTGCAATGTATCAGCAAGCTATTGATACATATGATGTTAATCAGCACACCGACCTAGGCTCTCACCCCTGCTCGTCGCTGAACACCCCGGTGGAGAGGTAGCGATCCCCCCGATCGCAGATGATGACCACCACCACCCCCTGTCTGATCTCTGCCGCCACCCGCAGGGCGCCAGCCACGGCGCCGCCCGAGCTGACCCCGCAGCAAATCCCCTCCTCCCGCGCCAACCGGCGCATCATGGCGAGAGACTCGTCGAGCGTGACGTCCAGCACCCGGTCGACCCGGGCGGGTTCGAAAATGGCGGGCAGGTAGGCCGCCGGCCAGCGCCGGATCCCCGGGATCTGGCTCCCCTCGGCCGGTTGCAGGCCGATCACCTGCACCGCCGGGTTCTGCTCCTTGAGGTAGCGGGAGACCCCCATGATGGTGCCCGTGGTGCCCATGGCCGAGACGAAGTGAGTGACCGCCCCCTCGCTCTGGCGCCAGATCTCGGGGCCGGTGGAGAGGTAATGGGCATCCGGGTTGGCCGGGTTGTTGAACTGATCGAGTACCAGCCCCTCGCCCCGTGCCTGCATGGCCAGGGCGAGGTCGCGTGCGGCCTCCATGCCCCCCTCCACCAGCACCAGCTCGGCGCCGTAGGCCTGCATGGCATCGCGCCGCTCCTGGCTCATGGTATTTGGCATGATGAGCCGCATCCGGTAGCCCCGCGCCGCCGCCACCATGGCCAGCGCGATGCCGGTGTTGCCGGAGGTAGCCTCGATAAGCCGGGCCCCAGGCGCTAAGTGACCGCTCGCCTCCGCACACTTGATGAGGTTCAGCGCCGGCCTGTCCTTGACCGAGCCGGCCGGGTTGTTGCCCTCCAGCTTGACCAGCAGGGTGACACTGGGGTGGGGATTAATGCGATGCAGCGCCAGCAGGGGGGTATTGCCGATCAACTCTTCCAGCGTGGCAAAAGCCATAATGGGATCCATCCTTCGTGAACTGTTCTATACCTTGGCTAGCGGGTATGTACCCGGCCGGGCTCGCAGTGTAAGCGACCCCGAACAGTTGGCAAAGGGGCGCCGACATGGTCAGATAACCCCATCCCCCGTACCGAGGAGCAAGCATGAGCGAGATCATTCATCAGGCCAACCAGCAGCAATTCATCTGTGTGGTGGATGGCAAGGAGTCCAGGCTGCGTTACCGGCGGCTCGACGCCAAGACCATCGACGCCTACAGCACCTTCGTCCCGCCCGAGCTCAGGGTACAGGGGATCGCCGATCAGCTGGCTCGCACCTTCTACGACTGGACCCAGGCGGAAGGGCTCACCATAGTACCGAGCTGCAGCTACATCGACGTCTGGTTGCGCCGCAATGCCGGCTGACCCCCAGACGCGTCACCACACGCAAGCGTTCAACCTTCGCCCGGGCGCCCAGGAAGCCGACCTGCAGGCGCAAACCGAAGCCCTGCTGCGGGCCGATGACCTGCGCATGGATTGCCTCTGGGCTGCCCGTGAACTGGCACTGCCCGACTGGGCGCTGGGGGCCGGTTTTATCCGCAACCTCATCTGGGATCATCTGCACCGCAAATCGGCGCCGACCGCCCTCAACGACATCGATCTTATCTATCTGGATAGCGCCGACCCGGATGGGTTGGCGGAGGCCGATCACGAAGCCTGGCTCGCCGTCAGGATGCCGGGCCAGCAGTGGGAGGTACGCAACCAGGCCCGCATGCATGTGCGTCAGCTGGTGCCCCCCTTCACCAGCTCGCTCTCGGCCCTCAGCCACTGGGTGGAGGTGCCCACCTGCATCGGGGTCCGGCTGCTGGCAGACGATTCATTCGAGTGGCTGGCCCCTTACGGCTTTGCCCCCAACTGGTCCCTGCAGGTGGATCCCAACCCACGCTGCCGCCAGGAGAGCCGGGTCTTTACCGAACGGGTCAAGGCCAAGGAGTGGCAACGGCTCTGGCCTGACCTGGTGGTGAACTGGCCATAACCTGATTGCAATGTTTCGATAACCTTGGGCACACTAAGGAAAAGCTGTTTGTAACTCAATGGGTTAAATAATGCGCGACTTCTTCTCACTCGAACGCTGGCTACCGGGCCTCGCCGCCCTGCTGCAATACCAGCGGGCCTGGCTGATGCCGGATATGCGCGCTGGATTGTCGGTGGCAGCGGTGGCCCTGCCCGTGGCCATCGCCTATGCGGAGCTGGCCGGGGTGGGGCCGCTGGTCGGCCTCTACTCCTGCATCCTGCCCATGCTGGTGTACGCCCTGTTCGGTACCTCCCGCCAGCTCATCGTCGGCCCGGACGCCGCCACCTGCGCGGTGATCGCCGCCGTGGTGACCCCGCTCGCCGCCGGGGATGCCACCCGCCACTGGCAGCTGGTGATGACCATGACCGCCATGACCGGCTTCTGGTGCCTCATCGCCAGCCGCTTCAAGCTGGGGGTGCTGGCGGACTTTCTCTCCCGCCCGATCCTGATGGGGCTGCTCAACGGGGTGGCCATCACCATCATGGTGGGCCAGCTCTCCAAGATCTTCGGCTTCACCTTCAGCGAGCGCTACCTCATCGAGCGGATCGCCGGCGGTGCCAGCTACATCACCCAGACCCATCTGCCCACCCTAGCCATGAGCCTGACCGCCCTGCTCACCCTGCTGCTGGCCAAACGCTTCAAGCCGGCCTGGCCCTCCTCCATGGTGGCCATGGTGGTGACGGCGGGACTGGTGTGGGCGCTCGATCTCGGCCGGTTCGGCATCGCCACCCTGGGCGCCATCGGCTCCGGCCTGCCCGCCTTCCAGCTGCCGGAGTTTCCCCCCGGCCTGATGCGGGAACTGGTGCTGCCGGCGCTCAACCTCGCCATGGTGAGCTTCGTCTCCATGATGCTGACCGCCCGCAGCTTCGCCGCCAAGAACGGCTACGAAATCGATGCGGACAAGGAGTTCCGGGCGCTGGGCATGGCCAACCTGGCGGCGGCAGCCTCCCAGGGCTTTGCCATCAGCGGCGCCGATTCGCGCACCGCGGTCAACGATGCCAACGGCGGCAAAAGCCAGCTGGTCTCCATCATCGCCGCCGCCGTCATCGCCCTGGTCACCTTCTACCTGACGGCGCCGCTGCAATACATCCCTACCGCCGCCCTCGGGGTGGTGCTGGTGATGGCATCCTTGTCCCTCACCGACTTTCGCGGCCTGTGGGCCCTGCGCAACTCCGACAGCTCCGCCTTCTGGCTGGCGCTCATCACCTTCATCAGCGTGCTGGCCATGGGGGTCATTCCGGGCATCACCCTCGCGGTACTGCTGGGGCTGTTCCAGTTCCTGCGCAACGTGATGCGCCCCACCGACCAGCTGCTCGGCATGGACGATGAAGGGGTGGTGCGCACCCTGGGGGACAACGAGCAGGCCAAGGCCATTCCCGGCATCCTGGTCTATCGCTTCAACTCGCCGCTCACCTACTTCAACGCCCCCTACTTCAAGCGGCGGGTGCTGGCGCTGCTGGTGCAGGATCCCCACAGCCCCAAATGCCTGGTGGTGGACGCGGTGGCCTGCTTCACCCACCAGGACATCAGCGTGATGAGCATGCTGGGGGAGCTGCACCGCGACTTGAAACGGCGCGGCATCCACATGGTGATGGCCGGCCGCCACGGCCAGATGAGCCTGTGGCTCAAGCAGGCCGGGATCCGGGTCGGCGACGAGGGGATCATCCTCTGCCCCGACATGTATCAGGCGCTGCGCATGACCCGCTGCTACCGCGAGCCGGTGTTCAAGGACGACGAGGTGGTGGAGAGCACCACCGAGGCCATCCTGTCGCGCTGGCCCCAGGATGAGGCCCTGCCCGATTCGGCGCGCCTCACTCTGCCAAGCGAACAGGAGGCGGGCGCCACCCCGGCCTGATCCCGAGCGAGCCCTGCCCCTGCGGCAGGGCCGCGTCTCTTGCTCCCCCTTCTTGGCCACCGCCACGATTGCGCCTCGCACCCGCTTGGTGTTAAATGCCCGTCCAGATGGCGCCGACGAGGGCCATCCCCAGTATTTGGACACCCCATGCAAACTCAATCCCACGCAGGTCCGGGCTCCCTCTTCTCCCTGACCTGGCCCCTGTTTATCGATCTCGCCCTGCACTTTCTGACCGGGGCCCTCAACACCTTCATGGTGGGTCACGTCTCCTATCAGGGGGTGGCGGCGCTCGCGGTCGGCAACCAGGTGTTCGATCTCGCCATCACCCTGTTCAGCTTTGTCAGCATCGGCACCAGCGTGGTGATCACCCAGTATCTGGGGGCCGGCGACAAGGAGAAGGCCCGCGTCGTCATCCACACCGCCATCGGTTTCAATCTGCTGGTGGGGCTGGTGGCCGCCGTCGGCGTCATCGCCGGGGCCAGTACCATGCTGGCGCTGATGAACCTGCCCGCCAACCTGATGAGCGATGCCACCCTCTACCTGCAGATCATCGGCCTGTGCCTGCTGCCGGAAGCGGCGGCTCTCTGCCTGGCCGCTACCCTGCGCGCCCACGGCCACACCCGTCAGGCCATGTACGTGACCCTGACCGTCAACCTCATCACCTTCGTCGGCAACCTGCTGCTGCTCTACGGCTGGTTCGGCCTGCCCCAGCTCGGGGTGGCCGGGGTCGCCATCAGCACGGTGGCGGGCCGCATCGTCGGGGTGGTGCTGCTGGTGTGGCTGGTGGCGCGCAAGACCGGCATCCACCTGAAACTGCCGGAGATCGTCAAACCCAGCCGGCTGATGCTGGGCAAGGTGCTGCACATCGGCCTGCCGGCCGCCGGGGAGAACCTCTCCTGGATGCTGCAGTTCATGGTGGTGACCGCCTTCGTCGGCCTGCTCGGCGACAAGGCGCTGGCGACCCAGTCCTACTTCTTCCAGATCTGTCTGTTTATCCTGCTGTTCGGCCTCTCCATCGGCCTTGGCAACGAAATCATCATCGGCCATCTGGCGGGGGCCCGCCGCTTTGAGCAGGCCTACACCCAGCTGATGAAGAGCCTGAAACTGGGGCTCGTCGTCACCGCGCTCATCGCCCTCGCCGCCGCCCTCAACGGCCGCACCATCATCAGCCTGTTCACCGATGACGCCGACATCATCACCCAGGTGGCGCAGCTGTTCTTGATAAGCCTCATTCTGGAACCCGGCCGCACCTTCAACCTGGTGGTGATCAACGCCCTGCGCGCCACCGGTGACGCCCGTTTCCCGCTCTACATGGCGCTGCTCTCCATGTGGGGAATTGCCGTTCCACTGGCCTATTTCCTTGGTATCATGCAGGGTTATGGACTGGTCGGTATCTGGTTGGCGCTCGCCTGCGACGAGTGGGTGCGCGGTCTGGCCATGTTCTGGCGCTGGCGCAGTCGTCGCTGGCAAAACAAAATTCTTGTTGAAACATAAGCGGAATCACAATGAAGAAGATAGGACTCTTGTTGGCGGCCATCCTGCTCAGCCCGCTCGCCATGGCGCAAACCGCCCCCGCCGCCCCCAAGGCGCAGGCGGCCCAGACCTGGTACGTGGCCCCCATCGCCATCGATGAAACCAGCGAGGCCCAGAAGGCGCTGACCAAGGACTTCATGGCCCAGATGATCAAGACCATCAAGATCAACGAGTACCAGACCGGCAAGGTGGTGGGCAAGACCAAGTCGCCCAAGTGGCTGATCCGCACCAAGCTGATGCCGGCAAGCAGCGAACCCCTGGTCGGCAAGAAGCACCCGCAGGGCCTCACCTACGGCAAGGGCATCCCCACCCAGGAGATCGTCGGCGAGCTCATCATGAACGGCACTCTGGTGGCCCATGTGGGTCAGGGCTGGCGCGAGCCCATCGTTCCGGGCACCCCGGTGGCCGAGAAGATCTCCATCGCCAACTATCAGTACGCCATCGGCAACGAAGCCAAGTCACCGGATCTGGAAGAGCTGGCGGCACAAATCGGCTTCGAGGTGGGCAAGGTGATCGCCCGCGATGGCAAGCCGCTGCCCGAGAAGAAAAAGAAAAAAGAGTAAACGCGACACCTGTTACCAAGAAGGGGCCCTGCGCCCCTTTTTGCTGCCCGCCCGGCGGCCCCAGGCTGTCATCCGGCCGTCACAATTGTGATCCATCCGGCACTTTTCAGACTCTCTGCTTACCGATAAAAGCCTTATCAGCTTGTGATTCAAACAGTTAAAAATCGCCCGTCGCATGCAGCAAATCATTGGTCCCGAATTGGAGCCGGATCACATTTATCTCGCAGGGGACGCGGTAGTTTGGTCTTGCAGGCACAATCAAACGAAACCAAGGAGGCCGCATTACATGTTCCCAGAGTACAGAGAGCTCATCTCGAAACTGAAGAGCAGTGATGTCCATTTCCAAAAGAAGTTTGACTTGCATAACGACCTGGATGTGGAGATTAGAAAGTTGGAGAAACATCACGCCAGCGACTACAGCGCCGAGGTGAAGGATCTGAAAAAACAGAAACTCAAACTGAAAGAGGAGATCTACGACATCCTCAAACAACATCCACAATAGACGCCTCGACGAATACCTGGATAAGCAACTTATCCTGCCAGCCCGGCCCGACGCCGGGCTTTTTGTTGGCCGCTCATCAGGAGGCGACGGCCGCTTGCGCCCCCTGGCGTCGAAACTCGCTCGGCGTCTGGCCGGTATGGCGGCGAAAAGCACTGTTGAAGGTGGACTTGCTGTTGAAACCGGCCCGGTAGCAGACATTGGCCACCGTCTCGTCACTCGCCTGCAGCAGCCGCTTGGCCTCCTCCACCCGATGGCGGTTGAGCCAGTCGTAGAAGTTGCCCCCTGAACAGGCGTTGATGGCACTGGATGCCTGATGAAGGCTCAGACCGCACTCCTCGGCCAGCTTGCCAAGGGAGAGGGCGGGATCCCGATAGGCACCGCGCCCGAGCTGGCGCTCCAGCGCCTCGAACAGGGGGCGCAGGCCCTCATGCCGAACCGGTTCCGATGCGGCATCATTGGTGCGCTCGCGCACGCCCCCCTCCGGCACCCCTCCCTGTTGGGGCAGCCTGGCATGGGCCAGCACTTGCAGCAGCAGATAGGCGGTGACGGGGGCCTGCAGATAGACGGTAGAGAGCGGCCAGCCGAGCCAGCTCAAGGCGATGCGCACCAACAACAGCAAGGCCACCAGCAGTTGCAGCCCCTGCAACTGAGCGATCCAGGCCCGCAGCGCCGGCTTGCGGCTGGCCACTCCCAGGCGCCGCTGTTGCCACCAGTAGGCCAGCCCCAGCAGGGCGATGCAGGCCAGATAGCGGTTACCATAGAGGGTCACACCGGGCCACAGCGAATCCCCCTGCTTGCCAAGCAGGATCCAGCTCACCTTGTCGGCCCCCGGCAACAACCAGTAGGGCAACGCCAGAGCGGCAACCAGCAGCAGGGGCAAGCCGTGCACCAGCCGCTCACGCCAGCCACCGAGCACCGACTCCCCCTGCAGAGCCCTGATGTAGCCATAGAGGCAGAACGGCAACATCACCACCAGGGGGTCAGCCAGCTTGAGCAGATGGGGCCAATGGTGAAACCACTGCTGCTGGTGGTAGAGATACTCCAGCGCCTGCAAGCCGCTCAGGCTGAGCAGAGCCAGCAGATAACCGGCGGCGGCATCCCGCCGCATGCGCCGCAGCCAGCCGAGCGTGGCCAGCAGCAACATGCCGGTCAGGCTCAGACTGAGCACGGCGGCCACTTCTTCCCACTGCATATGCGTCCTCCTGCAGGTACGCCTCCATCGAGACGTACCTGTTTACCATTGTTTTTATTATGTTTTCCAACCATTGACCGGTTCCATCCAGCGAGGCGACAGGGGCGGAAGGGCTGCGCTTAAATACCTTCGCCTGCGGCTGAAAAGCAACAGAACAATAACAAGTCAGGACCACAGAAGGAACCAGGATGAAAACCCATTTTCCCCTCCCCCTGCTCGGCTGCCTCATACTGGCCGGCTGTCAGGAGAACAACAGCGAGCCGGATCCCGCTCGCCACTACGACGTCACCCTCACCTACACGGAGCAGGGTGTTCCCCACATCAAGGCGAACGACTACGCCAGCCTGGGCTTCGGGGCCGGCTATGCCCATGCCGAAGAGAACCTCTGCACCCTGAGCGAGCAGATCATGAAGCTGCGAGGAGAGAAATCCCGCAGGCTGGGCGCGGGGGAGCAGCAGCGCAACCTGCTCTCCGACGTGGGTTATCGCGTCCTCGACCTGCCTGCCCAGGCCGCGGCCCTGTATGGCAAGCTGGCGCCGGATGCCCGTGACCTTGTCGAAGGCTATGTGGCGGGGTTCAACCACTCCCTTGCCGGGCGAACCAGTCCGGCGGACTACCCCTCCCCCTGCCGCGGGGCCGAGTGGGTCGAACCCATCACCCCGGTCCAGTTGCTGGCCTATCACCTGGATCTTGCCCAGCTGGCCAGCGGCCGCAGCTTTATCAGCGCCATGGCCAGCGCCCAGCCCCCCGCCACTGCCAGTGCACAGGGACGTGCTGCCCTGCCCGCCCCGGCGCTGGATCCCGTCTCGCTGCTCACCTCGGAGGGGATCGGCAGCAACGGCTGGGCGCTGGGGGCGGATCGCAGCAGCAACGCCAACAGCCTGCTGCTCGGCAATCCCCACTTTCCCTGGGATGGCGAGCTCAGATTCTTTGAACAGCACCTGCAGATCCCGGGCAAACTCAATGTGACCGGTGCCACTATGATGGGCTTTCCCGCCATCCTGATCGGCTTCAACGAGCAGCTGGGCTGGACCCACACCGTCTCCCAGTCCAAGCGCTTCACCCTCTATCAGCTCACCCTGGATCCAGCCAATCCGCTGCGTTATCGCTACGGTGATCAGTGGCGGGAGATGAGCCAGAAAGAGATCACCGTGCAGGTACGCCAGGCCGATGGCAGCCTGCAGCCCCATGTTCAGACCCTCTATGCCAGCCATTTCGGCCCCATGGTCAACCTCGCCTCCCTCTCGCCCACCCTGAGCTGGACCAGCAGTAGCGCCGTCAGCTTCCGCGATGCCAACGCCGGCAACTACAAGATGCTGGAACAGTGGCTGGCCATGGCCAGGGCCCAAAGCACCCCGGCTTTCTTCGAGGCGCTGGCCGAGCATCAGGGGGTGCCCTGGGTCAATACCCTGCTGATCGACAAGACGGGCCAGGCTAGCTATGTGGATGCCACCCAGGTACCCCGCCTCGGCGCCAAGGCAGAGGCCTGGTGGCGAGCCGCCTCCCAGACACCGCAACTGGCGCCCATCTGGCTGGATGGCGAGGGCAGCGTGCTGTTGCCGGGCAACGACCCCGATTTCGAGTGGATCGACAGCGGCCAGACCCGGGCTCCCGGCCTTGCCCCCCTCAGCCAGGCTCCCCGCCAGACCCGCAGCGACTACGTCTACAACGCCAACAGCAGCCACTGGCTGACCAACCTGGCGGCCCCGCTGGAGGGTTACTCCATCCTCTACGGGCCGGAGCAGACGGTGCGCAGCCCGCGGACCCGCTACAACGCCCAGCTCATCAGCACCCCCGACACCATGGGACTGACCGGGAGCGATCGGCGTTTCACCCTGCAGTCGCTGCAACGGGTACTGACCCACAACGGCTCCCTGTTTGCCCGTGAGCTCAGAGAACCCCTGCTGGCCCGCTGTCAGGCCCATCCGCTGATCCAGCTGACCAGCGGCCCGCTGGACTTGACGCCGAGCTGCAATGCACTCGCCAACTGGGATGGCGAGTATCAGCTGGAGAGCCGCGGCGCCCACCTGATGCGCGAATGGTTGACGGCGTTTCGCACCAGCGGTCACAGAGACATCAAGGATGCCCTGTTCGCCATCCCCTTCGATCCGGCCCATGGCGCCACCACCCCGCGCGGGCTGGCACCCTGGAGCGGCGCACCTGATGAAGACCCGGCCCTGCTGGCGCTGGCCCAGGCCCAGCAACGGTTGCAGGCGGCCGGTATCGCACCGGATGCCGAACTCGGCGCACTGCAATTCGTGCAAAAAGCGGCCGGGCTGACCCCCATCGCACTACCGGGAGGCAACTCGTTCGAGGGCATGTTCAACATGGTGCAGACCAACCTGCCTTCGCGCAGCAGCTCGGATCTCGCCAACATAGTGACCGGCAAGGCCGTGGCAGGCACCACGCTGCGCAGCCTGGATGATGACGGTGACGGCCAGCCCGAGCTGCGTTATCGCGCCAACTACGGCTCCAGCTTTGTGCTGGCCCTGCAGTTCGATGACGCCGGCCCCAAGGCGGAGCGCTTCCTGAGCTACGGCCAGTCCCACGACCCCGAGAGCCCGCACTTCACCGATCAGACCGAGCAGTTCGCCCGTCAGCAGTGGCAACCCATGCGCTTCACCGAGCAGGAGATAGCGGCCCACCTGGAGCGTACCCTGCACCTCAAGGTACTGCGCACCAGCAGCCCCTGAGTCAACCCTCTCTATCCAGCCATAAAAAAGCGGGCCAATGGCCCGCTTTGTCATACCTGTTTCACCCCATCATTACACTGGCGGATGGAACTGGCTGGCCTCGCGGGTGGCCATCTCCTCGTAGGTGGCCCACTTCTGCCACGCCACTTGTTGCGCCACCTGCATCAGCCGCTGCGCCTCCTCCGGGTGGCTCTGGGCCAACACCCGATAACGGGTCTCCTCCTGGCGGTATTCGGCGAGCGGAATGGAGGGGCGCAGGCTGTCGAGGCTGAAGGGGTTCTGCCCCGCACTGCGCAGTACCGGGTTGTAGCGCATCAGCGGCCAGTGGCCGGAGGCCACGGCGCGTTTTTGCTGGGTCAGGCCAAACTCCATATCGATGCCATGGGCAATGCAGTGGCTGTAGGCGATGATGAGCGACGGGCCCGGATAGGCCTCCGCCTCACGCAAGGCCTGCAGCGCCTGCTGCGGGTTGGCCCCGAAGGCGATGCGGGCAACATAGACGTTGCCGTAGGAGATGGCCTGCAACGCTACATCCTTCTTGGCCAACGTCTTGCCTCCCGCCGCGAACTTGGCAACGGCACCGAGCGGGGTCGATTTCGACATCTGACCGCCGGTGTTGGAGTAGACCTCGGTATCCATCACCAGCACGTTCACATCGCGCCCGGAGGCGAGCACGTGATCGAGCCCCGCCGAGCCGATGTCATAGGCCCAGCCATCGCCGCCTACTATCCAGGCCGAGCGACGCACCAGCTGATCGATGAGGGACAGCAGCTCGCGGGCCTTGCCGGACTTCACCTCTTCCAGCCGCTCGCGCACTTGTGCCACCCGGGTGCGCTGGGCGCGGATCTCCGACTCCAGCCGCTGCGGGGCATTGATGAGGGTGTCGACCAGAGTCTCCCCAAGCTCCCCCTTCATGGCCTGCAGCGCCGCCACCGCCTGGGCGTGGTGCTGATCGGCGGTGAGGCGGAAACCAAAGCCAAACTCGGCGTTGTCCTCGAACAAGGAGTTCGACCAAGCCGGCCCCTTGCCCTCGCCATTCTTGGCCCAGGGGGTAGTCGGCAGGTTGCCGCCATAGATGGAGGAGCAGCCGGTGGCGTTGGCCACCAGCATGCGGTCACCAAACAGCTGGGTCAGCAGTTTGAGGTAAGGGGTCTCGCCACAGCCGGCGCAGGCGCCGGAGAACTCGAACAGGGGCTCGAGGAACTGGGCGCCGCGCACCGTGGAAAAATCCACTCGCTCGCGGGCCGGCCAGGGCAGGCTCTCGAACCAGTGCAGTGCCTGCTTCTGGCCGGCCAGATGGGGCGCCTTGTCCATCATGGCGATGGCGCGCTCGCCTTCATGGCTCTCATCTTCTCCAGCCCGCACCGGACAGGCCTGCACGCACTGGCCGCAGCCGGTGCAATCCTCCGGATAGAGCTGCAAGGTGTAGCGGCTATCGGGGAAGCCCCTGGCGGTGACGGGCACCGACTGGGCAGCCTCTGGAGCGCTCGCCAGCCAGTCCTGATGGTAGAACTTGGCCCGCAGCGCCGCGTGGGGGCAGACAAAGACGCAGTTGCCGCACTGGATGCAGATGTCCGAATTCCAGATCGGGATCTCGCGGGCGATATCCCGCTTCTCGAAGCGGCTGGTGGCGGTGGGGTAAGTGCCGTCCACCGGCAGCATGGAGACGGGGATCAAATCGCCGCGCCCTGCCAGCATCTCACCTGTGACCCGCTGGACAAACTCGCTGCCGCCGGGAGCCAGTGGCAGCGGATAGTCGCTGATCTGCTCCTCACCAGCCGGGATGACCACCTGATGGAGGTGGGCCAGGGTGTCATCCACCGCCGCGAAGTTGCGCTCGACTACCTCGGGCCCCTTGCGGGCATAGCTCTTCTCGATGCTCTCCTTGATAAGCGCAATCGCCTCGTCCCGCGGCAATATGCCGGCCAGGGCGAAGAAGCAGGTCTGCATGATGGTGTTGATGCGATTGCCCATGCCGTTGCGCTCGGCCACCCGATCGCCGTCGATGCAGTAGAGGCGGATATCGAGAGCCCGGATGCGGGCGCGCAGCCGCTCGGGCAGCTCGGCCCAGACCCGGTCGGGCTCATGGGGGGCGTTGATCAGCAGGGTCGCACCCTCGGCGGCGTGCTCCAGCAAGTCTACCGATTCGACAAAGCCCCACTGGTGACAGCCGATAAAACTCGCCTGCTCGATAAGCCAGGGGGCGTCGATGGGCTCGGGGCCAAAGCGCAGGTGGGAGACGGTGCGCGAGCCCGACTTCTTGGAGTCGTAGACGAAGTAGCCCTGGGCGTGGAAGCCCTCCAGCTCGCCGATGATCTTGATGCTGTTCTTGTTAGCGCCCACGGTGCCATCGGCACCAAGGCCGAAGAAGAGTGCCCGCACCCGGCTGGCAGGCTCCAGATCGCCGATGGGGTGCCAGGCCAGACTGAGGCCCGACACGTCATCGACAATCCCCACCGTAAAGCGGGGGCGCGGCGCATCGGATGCCAGCTCCTCGAACACAGCCGCGCACATGGCGGGGGTGAACTCCTTGGAAGAGAGGCCATAGCGACCGCCGCTCAGCCACGGCAGCCGCTTGATAAGACCGCGCTGCAAGCCATCGATGAGGGCGCTCTGCACATCCAGCAGCAGCGGCTCGCCGCCGGCGCCCGGCTCCTTGGTGCGATCCAGCACCGCCATGCGCCGCACGCTCTCGGGCAGGGCATCGAGCAGCGCCTGCACCGGGAAGGGGCGATAGAGGCGCACCACCAGCACCCCGGTCTTGCGATCCTGCCGGTTGAGCCAGTCCACGGTAGTGCGGGCGGTGGCAGCCCCCGAGCCCATCAACACGATGACCTCGGTGGCATCCGGGGCGCCGTGATACTCCACCAGCCGGTAGTGGCGGCCGGTCAGCTCGCCGAGGCTATCCATGCACTGCTGCACCCGCGCCGGCACCGCCTCGTAGAAGGGGTTGACGCTCTCGCGGGACTGGAAATAGGTATCCGGGTTCTGGGCGGTGCCGCGCATCACCGGATGATCCGGGTTGAGGGCCCGCGCGCGGTGGGCGCGCACCCAGTCGTTGTCGATAAGGGCCCGAATTTCATCTTTGTGCAGCGCAGTGATCTTGTTCACCTCGTGGGAGGTGCGAAAGCCGTCAAAGAAGTGGATAAAGGGCACCCGGCACTGCAGGGTGACGCTGTGGGCGACCAAGGCCAGGTCCTGCGCCTCCTGCACCGAGCCGGAGGCGAGCATGGCAAAGCCGGTGCTGCGCGCCGCCATCACGTCCTGATGGTCACCAAAAATCGACAGCCCCTGCGCTGCCAAGGATCGGGCCGCCACATGGAACACCGCCGAAGTCAGCTCGCCTGCGATCTTGTACATGTTGGGCAGCATCAGCATCAGCCCCTGACTGGCGGTGAAGGTGGTGGCCAGCGCCCCCGCCTGCAGGGCGCCGTGCACGGTACCGGCCGCCCCCCCTTCGCTCTGCATCTCCACCACAGTAGGGATGTTGCCCCACAGGTTGGTCTGCCCCTCGGCGGCCCAGGCATCGGCCAGCTCGGCCATAGTCGAGCTCGGGGTGATGGGGTAGATGGCACACACTTCGCTCAGCTGATACGCCACCCGGGCCGCGGCTTCGTTGCCATCGACCATGATCAATTCATGTTTCATTGGGACTCCTCCGGTTGGCGCAGATCGATGGCGTGGCAGGGACACTGGTCATGGCAGGCACCGCAGCCGGTGCAGCGCTCGGCATCCACCTGATAGCCCAGACCCGGTCCCAGCTTGGCGATGGCCTGTTCGGGGCAGCTGCCATAACAGCCGTCGCACTCGAAGCAGTTGCCGCAGGAGTAGCAGCGCGCCGCCTCGTAGCGAGCCGCCGTCTCGTCCAATCCACCGATGATCTCGCCAAAGTCATCCCGCGCCGAGGGCGGTTTGACCGGCTGGCTGCTGGCGGGAGCATGGGTCTGGAACCAGAGCTGCAACTGCTCGGGCCCCACCAGCGGGTAGGAGAGCGGCTTGTGGTAGAGGCGACCACGCAGCCAGGCATCCATATGGCGCGCCGCCTTCTTGCCGTGGCCGGTGGCGATGGTGACGGTGCGCTCGGAGGGCACCATGTCGCCGCCGGCAAACAGACCCGGTACGTCCGTCATCAGGTTTTTGCCAACCTGCACCACCCCCTCCTGGTTGACCCGCACGCCGGAGATGCTCTCCAGCACGCTCAAGTCCACCTCCTGACCGAGCGCCAGGATGAGGGAGTCCGCTTCGAGGGTTTCAAACTGGCCGGTGGGCACCGGCTTGCCCTCGGCATCCAGCGCCATCACCTCCACTTCAATACTGGTGCTGTCGAGCTGGCGAATGGTGCGCAACCAGTTGATCTTGATCCCCTCCTCCTCGGCCTCGTCGGCTTCGAAGGCGTGGGCCGGCATATGGTCCCGGTCGCGGCGATAGATGATCATCGCCTCCTCGACCCCGAGGCGACGGGCGGTGCGGGCCGCGTCCATGGCGGTGTTGCCGCCGCCGTAGATGGCCACCCGCCGTCCCAGTTTGGGTGGCGGCAAGCCTTTTTCCTCCGCCAGGCTGGCCTGCTCGAGGAAGCTCACCGCATCGAGGATCTTGCCCGCCTCCCGGGCCGGAATATCGACCCGCTTGGCCAGATGGGCGCCGATGGCCATAAAGACGGCGTCAAAGCCCCCCTGGTCGCGCTCGCGCAGCACATCCTCCACCTTGTGGTTGAGGGTCAACGTCACCCCGGCGGCGACGATGCGGGCCACCTCCCTGTCCAGCATCTCGCGGGGCAGGCGGTAAGCGGGAATGCCGAAGCGCAGCATGCCGCCGGCGAGCGGCCCCGCCTCGCGGATCTCCACCTGATGGCCGAGCCGGTTGAGGTGCCAGGCGCAGGAGAGGCCGGAGGGGCCGGCACCTATGATCAGCACCTTCTTGCCGCTGGCGGGCGCAGGGGGCGCAGGCTGCCAGCCCCGGGCCAGCGCCTCGTCGCCGAGAAAGCGTTCGATGGCATGAATGGAGACGGCATCATCCACCTGGGCCCGGTTGCAGGCGCTTTCGCAGGGGTGATAACAGACCCGCCCGTGGACCGCAGGCAGGGGATTCTCTTCGATGAGAGTCTGCCAGGCCGCCTCGAAGCGGCCCGCTTCAGCCAGGGCAAGCCAGGCCTGGATGTTCTCGCCAGCCGGGCAGGCATGATTGCAGGGTGGCAGGGCCGGCCGCCAAACGGGTAGCCGAGTACGGACCGGACCTGTTCCCGTCTTCTGGGAGAGATCCGGCGGTGGGGTCATATCCAGTTGTTTGCTCATACATTGCTTTCTTCTTTTTGGGTGACAGGCCCCATCCGAATGCACTTGATACCGTTTAACCGAAGCGGACGGTGGCCGGAGAGGGAAGAAGCGAAAGCGTCAGAAACTGGAAGCTGGCTCGATAATGGACTGATTTTTGTACTGAATGACGGATCAGGATCAAAAAATGTTGCACTTTATGAGGTATGGAGTGCACAACGTGACCCGTGTAACATCTTGCCCGTCTGCAGGAACTCCGCTCGGGCTCACGCCCCGCAAGCGACACCGCATCGTCGGCCACCCCGGGTGAGCGTCATCCCTGCAACCATTGCTGCACGGAACGGGGCTCGCCCGCTTCTCTCCTGCACTGGAACCGCCATCGCACAAGGACCCGGCCATGCCAACACTCGCCAGCATTCATCTCTACCCCATCAAGTCGACGGCAGGCATGCCACTGACCCGCGCCCTGGTCACCGAAGAGGGACTGCAGGGGGATCGCCGCTACATGGTGGTCAAACCGGACGGCAGCTTCATCACGGCCCGCACCCATCCCCAGTTGCAGCAGGTGGTGGCCACCCCCATCGAGGGAGGCCTGCAGCTGCGCTATCCGGGCTTCGAGCCGCTCACCCTGCAAGAGACCGGGTTCAGCCGCGCGCCCCGGGCCACCGGCGTCTGGAAAGACAGCTTCAACGCCCTGCACACCCACGCCCAGGCCGATGCGTGGCTGAGCAAGGTGGCGGGGGAACCGGTGCAACTGCTCTGGCTTGGCGAAGAGTCTGCCCGCTTTCGGGAGAAGACCGGCACCCGGGTCAGCTTTGCCGATGGTTACCCCCTGCTGCTGATAAGCCAGGCGTCTTTGGAAGATCTCAACCTGAGATCCGATGCCCTGCACCAGATGAGCCAGTTTCGCACCAACCTGGTGGCAAGCGGCACCCTCCCCTTCGAGGAGGACGGCTGGAAGCGGATCCGCATCGGCGAGGTGGAGTTCTTGGTGGCCAAGCCCTGCAGCCGCTGCATCATGACCACGGTGGAGCCGGGCACGGATCGCTTCAATGCCCTGAAAGAGCCGCTAGCCACCCTCACCCGTTACCGGCGCGGCGAGGATGGCGAGGTCTACTTCGGTCAGAACCTGGTGGCCCTCAACGAGGGCTGGATTGAGGCGGGCAGCGAGATAGAGGTGCTGGAGCGCGCCCGCGCACCTGTCTACCCCAACGCGGCCCCGAAAAAAAGGGAGCTGGTGTGCGTGGCCCGCGAGCCGCTGGCACGGGATCTGGAGACCTTCTGGTTCGAGGCGGCCGATGGCGAGCCCCTGCCCGACTATCTGCCTGGCCAGCACCTGCCCATCAGCCTGGATATTGGCCTGGGTCTGCGGCGCGAGCGCCTGCAGCGCCGCTATACCCTGAGCTCCACCCCGGAGCAGCCGGAGCGTTACAGCATCAGCGTCAAGAAGGTGGGCGGCGGTCGCATCTCCCACTGGCTGCACCAGCAGTTGCAACCGGGTGACCGTCTGCTGGCCGCCAACCCCGCCGGCGAATTTCATCTGGGCCGGGATCGCAATCTCTTGCTGCTCTCGGCAGGCTCGGGGGTCACTCCCATGCTCTCCATTGCCCGCACTCTGGCCTTGCGCGGGGAGCTCGGCGACGTGCACTTCATGCACCTGTGCCGCAGCGAGGCGGACATTCCCGCCGCCGGCGAGTTGCACGCCCTGGCGCAGCAGGGGATGACCCTCACCCTGATCCTGAGCCAGCCCGATACGCACTGGCAGGGGCTCAAGGGGCGGTTGGACGAGGTTCACCTCAAACAGATCAAAGGGTTGCAACAGCGGGAAGTGTTTATCTGCGGCCCCCACGGCTTTATGGCCGATGCGGCCACCAGACTGGCCGCCCTTGGCGTGCCGGCCGGACGGATCCGCCAGGAGAGCTTTGGCGGCGCCATCCTCTCCCTCTCCCGCCCACATCAGGCGGTGCAGCTGCGCATCGGCGAGCAGGCGTTTGCCGGCAACAATCAGGGCACAGTGCTGGATCAGGCCCACAAGCAAGGGGTGGAGCTGCCCTGGAGCTGCCGCGCCGGCATCTGCGGCAGTTGCAAGCAGACCCTGGTCTCGGGTGAAGTGGATCACCCCGATGCCCCCGCCATCACCGCCGCCGAGCGAGCCGCTGGCAAGATCCTCACCTGCTGCGCCGTCCCCCTCACCGACATCGTCATCAAATAAGGTGATCGAGGTGCAATAATCCGGCCGGGGTACGCTCCCGGCCGCGCTTTTCCCCTCCTTTGCCTTCGCGCCTCCTTTCTCGCACCTTTTCGCCGACCCGCCGCAGCCTTGGCGAAGAGCGCTCCTATACTCACTGCAACAACAATAAAACCCCACAGAAGTACCGGCCTTCGCCGCGTGACAAAGGGGGTTATCGGTGAGAATAAGGACGCTCAAACCATGGAACAGAACAGACCCGCCTTTCAGCTCAATCTGCTGCTCTCAGTCATCACCCTGATCCTGCTGTCGCTGGTGTTTTTCGCCTACAGCTGGTCGGGAAAACAGATGGAACAGAGCTATCAGCAACGTTACCAATCCTATCTGCTGGCCGATGAACTGCGGCAATCCTCCGACGATCTGACCCGCCTCGGCCGCACCTATGTGATCACCAAGGATCCCGCCTACGAGCAGCAGTACATGCGGATCCTGGCCATTCGCAACGGGGAGCAGAACCGGCCGCAGGGCTACAACCGCATCTATTGGGACTTCGTCGCCGCCAACGGCCAGAACCCGCGGCCCGACAGCCAGGTGCGTCGCGGCCTCATCGATCTGATGAAGGATGCCGGCTTTACCGAGGGCGAGCTGGCCAAGCTCAACGAGGCCAAGAACAACTCGGATGCCCTGGTCAACACCGAGGTGGCCGCCTTCAAGCTGGTGCAGCAGACCGATGGCGATCTGGCCGCCAACCAGCAGAAGGCCATCGCCATGATGCATGACAAGGCCTATCACCAGAACAAGGGGCGCATCATGTCCCCCATCGACGACTTCTACGTCATGATGGAAACCCGCACCCAGCAGGCGGTGGATGACGCCACCAGCCAGTCCGCCATGCTGCGCTACCTGTTCATCGCGCTCGGCCTGGTGTTGATGTTCTTCCTCTGGCGCACCTACAAGGCGCTGATCGATCTGGTCGGTACCTCGGTCGATCAACTCAGAAGCGATCTCAACCACCTGGCCGAGGGGGACTTCTCCCAGCCCATCAAGGTGCCGGCCGGTGCCAAGGAGAGCCTGATCGGCCTGCTCGCCACCATGCAAAGCACCCTCAAGGGGATCATCGCCCAGGTCTCCCACTCCAGCGAAGAGCTCTCTGGCTCGGCCGACAGCATCGCCCAGATAGCGGAGCAGACCGCCCAGTTCGCCACCTCCCAGCAGACCAGCACCCAAACTATGGCGGCCGCCATCGAGGAGCTGGTGGTGAGCATCAGCCACCTCTCAGACAACGCCACCCACGCCGACGAGCTCAGCAAGATCTCCGCCAACACGCTGGAAGAGGGCTCCGGGGTCATCAAGCAGACCCTCGACAGCATCCAGAGCATCTCGGATACCGTCTCCAACGCCGCCAGCAGCATCGCGGATCTCAACAGCCACACCCAGCAGATCTCGGAGATCATCGAGGTGATCCGCGGCATCGCCGATCAGACCAACCTGCTGGCCCTCAACGCCGCCATCGAGGCAGCCCGGGCCGGCGAGCAGGGACGCGGCTTTGCGGTGGTGGCCGACGAGGTGCGCAACCTCGCCAGCCGCTCGGCCGCCTCCACCCAGCAGATCACCGGCATGATCGGCAAAATTCAGAGCGGGGCGGACGCCTCCATCCGCAGCATGGAGAACACGGTCAACAACGTCTCCCGCGGGGTGAGCCTGGCCAGCCAGACCGGCGCGGCCATCGCCAGCATCCAGGATCACGCCTCCAACCTGACCGGCCTGATGGGGGAGATCAGCCACACCCTGCGTGAGCAGTCCACTGCCGCCAACGAGGTGGTCTCCACCGTCGGCAACATCACCTCCCTCTCCGAGCAGTCGGGGGATGCCGCCCGCCACGTCTCGCAGGAGGCGGCCAAGCTCAAGCAGCTGTCACGGCTGCTGCGCCAGGAGATGGCCCACTTCAAGCTGTAGCGCAAAGCGCACAAAGCAAAACGGCTGCCCGAGGGCAGCCGTTTTCATTGGCACTTTCGCTTAACCGCGCAGGGCGGCGATGCGCTGCTCGATGGGCGGGTGGCTCATGAACAGCTCGCTCATGGAGCGCTTGCCGTTGATGCCGAACGCCATCATGGAGCCTTCCAGCTGCGGCTCGGCACCGCGGGAGAGGCGCTCGAGGGCGGCGATCATCTTGTCGCGACCGGCCAGTTTGGCGGCGCCGGCGTCGGCGCGGAATTCACGCTGACGGCTGAACCACATGACGATGATGGAGGCCAGCACGCCGAACACCATCTCCAGCACGAACACGGTGATCATGTAGGCAAAACCGCCTGTGCTGCTGCTCTCTTCCTCGTTGTTGGAGCTGAAGAAGTTGCTGATGACGCCGGCCACGATGCGGGCGAAGAACATCACGAAGGTGTTCACCACCCCCTGGATCAGGGTCAGGGTCACCATGTCGCCGTTGGCCACGTGGCTCACCTCGTGGGCCAGCACGGCTTCCGCCTCGTCACGGCTCATGCTGTAGAGCAGACCGGACGACACGGCGACCAGCGAGTCGTCACGGCGGGCGCCGGTGGCGAAGGCGTTCATCTCGGGGGAGTCGTAGATCCCCACTTCCGGCATCTTGATGCCCGCTTCACGGGCCTGACGGGCCACGGTACTGACCAGCCAGTGCTCGGTCTCGTTGCGGGGTTGCTCGATGACCTGGACGCCATAGCTGCGCTTGGCCATCCACTTGGACATCAGCAAGGAGATAAAGGAACCCCCAAAACCGAACACGGCGCAGAACACCAACAGACCGGAAATGCTGGACTTGTTGATCCCCAGAACCGAGAACAGGATATTGAGTACCACCCCCAGCACCAGCATGACGGCCAGGTTGGTCACCAGGAATAGCATAATTCGCTTCATATTGACTCCTTGTGAGATATGGATGCGTGGCCCGTCACCAGTTCGCTGCCGGTCGGGCCACACCTGTCACGCATAATAGACAGTTTCTATGAATGTTCGCTGAATGTCGGATTCAGAGCAGGGGCGAAATGTCGAGTCGCCCGCGCAGATCAGCCTCGAGCGGATTGTTTACAAAGGGTATTTCACCCAAAAACGGGGCCGGCAGCAAGCCCCGCAGGGTGTCCAGATTCTCCTGATAGTGGCTCATGGAGCCGTGCAGCCGGTTGATGACCCAGCCCGCCACCGGCAGGTTGTTGTTGCGAATGGCGGCGAAGGTGAGCAGGGCATGGTTGAGACAGCCCAGTTTGGCCCCCACCACCATGATGACCGGCATGTTCTCCTGCTTGACCCAGTCCGACAGCAGGTGCTTGCGATCGAGTGGCAGGAACCAGCCCCCCGCTCCCTCCACCACCACCAGCTCGGCCCCCGCCTGTTCAATCTGGCGCAGCCCGTCCGACAACCCCTTCAGGGTAATGGCATCGCGCGCTTCGCTGGCGGCGATATGGGGCGCGATGGGCGGCTCGTAGGCGTAGGGATTGACCAGATCGTAGGGCAGCGGCAGGCTCGCCGCCTCCTGCAACAGCACAGCATCCAGATTGCGCAGTCCCTCCGGGGTACGGGCACAGCCGGCGGAGACAGGCTTGTAACCGGCGCAGCGGATGCCGTGCGCGGCGAACTCCAGCAGCAGGGTGCGGGCGACCAGCGTCTTGCCCACATCGGTGTCGGTGCCGGTGACGAAGAAGGATTTGACCATGATGACTCCTCAATACGGTGCGGGTGCCCAGGCTCGATATGGCGGGGCACCGCAGCTCAATTCTCTCGGCCAAGGCCGCCGGTTAACGGCGGATCAGCTGGCCGAGGCAAACCTGATAACTGGCGGCCAGCAGACCGTCCGGCTGACGATGGGCCTCATAGGCCTGGCTCAGACGCAACAAGCGCTGACGGCTACCAAGGCCGGTATGACGCTCGTCATTGACCTGGCTGGCACCGATCCCCTTGAGATCGCGCAGCAAGCCGTTGAGCTCGGGGTAGCCGAGCGACCAGGTCAGGCTCTCCAGCGCGGGGGCGACAAAACCGCCGACGGCGATGGCATGCTGCAATTGTGGCAGGCTGAGGAAGCGATTGACATGATCACACTCGTCAACCGTGCGCCAGGCCTCACGCAGTTGCCAGAGCGACTCGGCCAAGAGAGTCGAGAACAGCAGCCGGCCGCCGGGTTTGAGCACCCGGTGCAGCTCGGCGAAGGCCTGGGCCGGCCGTTCGCACCACTGCAAGGCCAGGCTGGAGAAGACCCAGTCAAACGTCTCGTCGGCAAAGGGCAATTGCTCGGCATCGCCGCACAGCAGGCGGGCGCCGCTGCCACGCAGGGCCGCCTGGGCCAGCATGCCGGGGGCGAGATCCAGCCCGGTCAGCTCGCTGCAACGCCCGGCCAGAGCCGGCAGAAAGAAGCCGGTACCACAGCCCAGATCGAGCCCGCGACCTTCCAGCCCCTCATGCATACCCGCCGCGCTCATCCGCACCAGCAGCGCCTGCCCCACCTCCTGCTGGAAGCGGGCGTGGGCATCGTAGTGACGGGCGGCGGCGCCAAAACGGCGGGCAAGCTGGGCCTTGTCCACCGCCTGAAAACGCTCATGGAGCATGGGCGCCCCCTCTCTCGTCAGTGGCCTGGCAGGGACCGAGGGCATCGAGCAGCCGATCCACGTCCTGTACGCGGTGAGCCGCGCTCAGGGTGATGCGAAGGCGCGCCGTGCCGACCGGCACCGTGGGCGGGCGGATGGCACTCACCCAGACGCCGCGCCCCCGCAGCCGCTCGGCCAGTTGCAAGGCGGCACTGCTCTCCCCCACCAGCAGCGGCTGGATGGGGGTATTGCTGTCACCCAGCCGCCAGCCCAGCGCCTGCGCCCCTTGTCGGAAACGGGTGATGAGTTCATCAAGATGGGCACGGGCCTCGTCGGCGGCACGCACCAGTTCGATGCTCTGGTGCACGGCGCAGGCCTGGGCCGCCGGCATATGGGTGCTGTAGACGTAGTGGCGGGCGAAGTTGACCAGATACGCCACCAGCTCGCGACTGCCGCCCACAAAGGCGCCTGCCACCCCGAGCGCCTTGCCAAAGGTGCCCATCTGGATGTGCACGCCGGCCGGGTTCACCCCCTGCGCCGCCAGGGTGCCGCGCCCTTGTGGCCCCAGCACGCCGAGGCCGTGGGCATCGTCGATCATCAGCCAGTTGCCGCTTTTGGCGGCCAGTTGGCTAAGCTCACGCCAGGGGCCCTGATCCCCGTCCATGCTGAACACCCCCTCCGAGACGATAAGCCCCCGGTTTGGCTCAAGCTGCCGCTCAAGGACCGCCATGTCGTTGTGACCGAAGCGTTTCATCTTGCAGGGCAGCTGACTGCCCATCTCCTGCAGGGAGGCGTGGTTGAGCTTGTCCTGCCACAGCAGATGCTCCTTGCCGAGCAGGGCCTTGAGCACCGCCTGATTGGCCGAGAAGCCGCAGTTGAACAGCAGCACCGCCTCCAGCCCGAGCCAGTCGGCCAGCGTCTCTTCCAATTGTTGGTGGGCCCGGCTGTAACCGGTCACCAACGGCGAGGCACCGGCCCCCGCACCATAGCGGTCAACCCCTTCCTGGAAGGCGGCCTTGATGGCGGGGTGATCGGCCAGCCCCAGATAGTCGTTGGCGGAAAAGTTGAGGTAATCGCCCCCCCCAACCTTGAGCCGCCCGCCACTCGCGCCGTCGGTGGCGACGCGACTGCGCAGCAGGCCGGCCTGTTCGCGTTCGGCCAGCGCTGCGCTCAACTCAAAGGGGCCCGTTACTGCGGGGCCCGTCATGACCGCGCGGCCCCGGCACGGGGGCGGGTGGCGTCATAAAACATCTCGGCGGGCTCGCTCTGGCGGCTCACCTCGGCCAGCAGCTCCTCTTCTTGAACCTGATCCGGCTTCTGGGCCCGCTGGGCGGGGCGAATGCCGAGGCGCTTGAAGAGCTGCATGTCGCTGTTTTCGTCCGGGTTAGGAGTGGTCAGCAGCTTGCAGCCGTAGAAGATGGAGTTGGCCCCCGCCATAAAGCACATGGCCTGCATCTGCTCGTTCATCTTCTCCCGCCCGGCGGAGAGGCGCACGTGGGAGGCCGGCATCATGATACGTGCCACGGCGATGGTGCGGATAAATTCGAACGGATCCAGGTTCTCCTGGTTCTCCAACGGCGTTCCCTTCACCTTGACCAGCATGTTGATGGGCACGCTCTCCGGGTGGCGCGGCAGGTTGGCCAGCGCCATCAAGAGGCCCGCCCTATCCTTCGCCTGCTCGCCCATGCCGACGATGCCGCCGGAGCAGACCTTCATGCCGGCGCCGCGCACGTGCTCCAGAGTATCGAGCCGGTCCTGATAGGTGCGGGTGGTGATGATGTCGCCGTAGAACTCCGGCGAGGTGTCGAGGTTGTGGTTGTAGTAGTCAAGGCCGGCGGCGCCGAGGCGCACCGCCTGATCGGCGGTGAGCATGCCTAGCGTCATGCAGGTCTCCATGCCGAGCCCGCGCACCTCCTCGATCATCCGCAGGATATAGGGCATGTCCTTCTCTTTGGGGTTGCGCCAGGCGGCCCCCATGCAGAAACGGGACGAGCCGTTGGCCTTGGCTTCGCGGGCCCGCTCCAGCACTTTCTCCACCTCCATCAGCCGCTCGGCCTCAAGGCCGGTGTGATAACGGGCGCTCTGGGGGCAGTACTTGCAATCCTCCGGGCAGGCACCGGTCTTGATGGAGAGCAGGGTGCTCACCTGTACTTCGTTCGGGTCGAAATGGGCGCGGTGCACGATCTGGGCTTGGAACAGCAGATCGTTGAATGGCAGGGCAAACAGGGCCTGAACCTCGGCGAGGGTCCAGTCGTGACGAAGGGCGTGATCGCCCGCGGTGACAGCATTCATACATGGCTTCCAATTGTTATAAGTGGGATCCTGCGCCGCCTTGCTTGCAAGACCTCTTTGCAAAAGTTCCTTGCAAGAGAGAAGCGCAAAACCCGCCACCTGGCCCGGGCGAACAGGGATGCGCGCAGGGCCAAGTGGCTGAAATTGTTGGCTAGTGTAGAGAGCGCGCGTAGACTGTCAACACCGACCAGATCAAACAAATTGACAACAGAACAACAAATGACCAACCAAGAATTCGATTTGCACCATGTGTGGCACCCCTATACCTCTCTCACCCATCCCCTGCCCTGCTATGAAGTGGCCAGTGCCAAGGGAGTGACCCTCACCCTCAGCGACGGCCGCAAGCTGGTGGATGGCATGAGCTCCTGGTGGGCCTGCGTGCACGGTTATCAGGTGCCCGAGCTCGATGCGGCCGCCACCGCCCAGCTCGGCAAGATGTCCCATGTGATGTTTGGCGGCCTGACCCATGCCCCGGCGGTGGAGCTCTGCCGCAAGCTGGTGGAGATCACTCCAAAGGGGCTGGATCGGGTGTTTCTGGCGGATTCAGGCTCGGTGGCGGTGGAAGTGGCGCTCAAGATGGCCCAGCAGTACTGGCACGCCAAGGGGACGCCTCGCGCCAAGTTCGTTGCCCTGCGCGGCGGCTATCACGGCGACACCTTCGGCGCCATGAGCGTGTGCGACCCGGATGGCGGCATGCACGAGCTCTACCAGGGCTTCCTGCCCGAGCACCACTTTGTCGAAGCCCCTAGCTGCCGTTTCCACGCCGAGTGGGACGAGCGTTGCGTGGTGGAGCTGGCGACCTTGCTGGCGGATCATCACGAGGAGATCGCCGCCATCGTGCTCGAACCCATAGTGCAGGGCGCCGGCGGCATGCGCTTCTACCACCCCCGCTACCTGCAGTGGGTGCGCGCCCTGTGCGACGAGTTCGGCGTGCTCTTGATTGCCGACGAGATAGCCACCGGATTTGGCCGCACCGGCCAGCTGTTTGCCTGCGACTGGGCCGGCATCAGCCCCGACATCATGTGTCTGGGCAAGGCGCTTACCGGCGGCTACCTCACCCTGTCGGCCACGCTCACTACCGAACATGTGGCTCGCACCGTGTGTGATGGGAAGGCCGGCGTCTTCATGCACGGGCCGACCTTCATGGGCAATCCGCTGGCCTGCGCGGTGGCCAACGCCTCCATCGAACTGCTGCTGGCCTCGCCTTGGGCTGAGCGGGTGCGCGCCATCGAGCATCAGCTGCGCACCGAGCTGGTGGAACTGACCCTGCATCCGGCAGTGGCCGACGTGCGGGTGCTCGGCGCCATCGGGGTGGTGGAGATGAAGGAGCGGGTGGACGTGGCGCGCATCCAGCGCAAGTTCGTGGAGCTGGGCGCCTGGATCCGCCCCTTTGGCAAGCTCATCTACCTGATGCCGCCCTTCGTCATCGGCCCGGCACAGTTGACCGTGCTGACCGGCGCCATCGCCGCCGCCATCCACAGCGGCGAGTTCTGAGCCTGACAGGCAGACCCTGCCGCTCAGGCAGGGTCTTTTGAATCTTTTTCATCAGAATGTGAGCAAGACACCAGACCCGGGCAGCCAAGACGCGTAGACTGCGCGGGTTTTACCCAACAGATGTACCGTTCCCATGCGCCTCTCCATTGCTGCCAAAATCAACTTCTTCCTGCTGTTCATCTTCTCCATGGTGCTGGTGTTTTCCGCGGCCTATCAGGCGGTGCGCGAGCGCGACCTCATTCTGACCCTCATCAAGGAGCAGAGCCGCGAGCAGACCGAAGCCTATTTCGATGGGCTCAACATGCTGATGCTGACCGGCAAGATGGAAGCCCGCGATACCCTGCGCGACAAGTTTCTCGAACACGCTCACGTGGAGGATGCCCGCATCGTGCGCAGCGAGGCGGTGAGCAAGCAGTACGGGGCCGGCCGCGAGCACGAGCAGTCCAAGGACAGGTTCGACGAGCTGGCACTGGCGGGCAAAGGGAGCCTGGAGGTGGTACACGACGGCATGCACAGCAAGCTGGTGGTGACCCGCCCACTGCTGGCCAAGAAGGATTTTCGCGGCACCGATTGCACCAGCTGCCACCAGGTGCCGGAGAATACCGTGCTGGGGGCGGTGCGCTTTGATTACTCCCTCGACACCCTGTTTACCCGGGTCGAGCAGAACATTCTCACCTCGGCCCTGAGCCTCACCGTCATCTTCGGGTTGGGGCTGCTGCTCACCCTCTGGGTCATCCGTACCTGGATCGTCCGCCCCCTCAACCAGCTGACCCGCTCCATGGAGGAGGCCACCGATCTGCACGACTTCGGCCACCGGCTGGAAGGGGATGAGGGGGACGAGATTGGTCGGGTGGCGCTCGCCTACAACCAGATGCTCGACAGCGTGGAGCGCCAGCTCGGCAAGCGCTCCGCTGGCGAGCAGCCGCGGGCGGGGCAAGCGCCCTCCAGCCGCGACCCCTCCGGGCCGGCAGACTAGCCCAGGTAGTAGAACAGCAGGCTGGCGACGAGGATCAGCAGCAAGATAGCCAGGTGCACCCGCCCCGTGTCCTCCCGCCGCCGGCAGCGCCAACGCTCTGCCAGCAGCACCGCCAGGGTCAGCAGGCAGCATCCCCAGAGCCCGTGCAGCAGCCAGGGGGTGAGCTGGGGATCCCAGCTCTGGCGCACCTTGATCCCGCCATAGACCAGAAAACCGTAGGCCACCTCTGGCCGGGCGAAGTGGTAGAGGGAGAGCAGCACGATAAAGCCGCCCCAGCAGAGGATCACCAGCCCCCGCAACACCCGTGTCAGCCCGTCCGGCCCCCGTCGCCGCTCTTTCACGTCCATCCCCCGTTCCGCTGGCCCGCCAATGAAGTGATTGGCGCCGAAATCCCCCCCAGAGTCCGACATTTTTGCTTGTTTATCAAACCTGCGCGGGTAAGATGAACGGCTTAGTCTGCCATGGTGGGCCATCTGTGCCCGGGCCAGACCCCTAGTGTTGCAAATAGCGCTGCAAGAACAAGCTGGAGACAATATTTCGATGACGCACGCATCCGTAGTAGATGTGCTGGCCGGTAAGTATTCGGTCGGCACCACCCTGACAGTGAAAGGGTGGATCCGGACCCGCCGTGATTCCAAGGCGGGGATCTCATTTTTGGCCGTTTCCGATGGCTCCTGTTTCCATCCGGTACAGGCCGTCGTCCCCAATACCCTGGCCAATTACGAGAATGAAGTGCAGCGTCTGACCACAGCTTGCTCCGTCGAAGTGACCGGCACCGTGGTCGAGTCCCAGGGCAGCGGCCAGGCGTTCGAACTGCAGGCCACCGAGGTCAAGGTAGTGGGCTGGGTCGAAGATCCGGACACCTACCCCATGTCCGCCAAGCGCCACAGCATCGAGTACCTGCGCGAGCAGGGCCACCTGCGTGCCCGCACCAACATCGTCGGCGCCGTGACCCGAGTGCGCAACTGCCTCTCCCAGGCCATTCACCGCTTCTTCCACGAACAGGGCTACCTCTGGATCGCGGCCCCGCTCATCACCGCCTCCGACACCGAAGGCGCCGGCGAGATGTTCCGCGTCTCCACCCTGGATCTGGAAAACCTGCCGCGCACCCCGCAAGGCAAGGTGGACTACGACAAGGACTTCTTCGGCAAGGAGACCTTCCTGACCGTGTCCGGCCAGCTGAACGTCGAGACCTACGCCTGCGCCCTGTCCAAGGTCTACACCTTCGGGCCGACCTTCCGCGCCGAAAACTCCAACACCAGCCGCCACCTGGCCGAATTCTGGATGGTAGAGCCGGAAGTGGCCTTCGCCGATCTGGAAGACAACGCCGCCCTGGCCGAAGCCATGCTGAAGTACGTCTTCAACGCCGTGCTGAGCGAGCGCCGCGACGATCTGGAGTTCTTCGCCCAGCACGTGGACAAGGACGCCATCGGCCGTCTGGAGCGTTTCGTCGCCTCCGACTTCGCCCAGATTGACTACACAGACGCCATCGAAGTGCTGAAGAACTGCGGCAAGAGCTTCGAGTTCCCGGTCTCCTGGGGTATCGACCTCTCTTCCGAGCACGAGCGCTACCTGGCCGAAGAGCACTTCAAGTCACCGGTAGTAGTGAAGAACTACCCGAAAGACATCAAGGCCTTCTACATGCGCCTCAACGACGACGGCAAGACCGTTGCCGCCATGGACGTACTGGCCCCGGGCATCGGCGAGATCATCGGCGGCTCCCAGCGTGAAGAGCGTCTCGAGGTGCTGGATGCCCGTCTGGCCGAGATGGGCCTGAACAAGGAAGACTACTGGTGGTACCGCGACCTGCGCCGCTACGGCACTGTGCCGCACTCCGGTTTCGGTCTGGGCTTCGAGCGTCTGGTGGTCTACGTGACCGGCATGGGCAACGTGCGCGACGTGATCCCCTTCCCGCGTACCCCACGCACCGCCGAGTTCTGATTACGGGACTTTGCCGACAAAGCCGACCTCAGGGTCGGCTTTTTGTTGCCCGCCCCCCTGCCACCGGCTTACCTTGGCCACAATTAATCACTTTTTTTGCAACAAACCGCTCCCCTCGCCTTTTTATCCTGCTACCCTGCCCGCCTTAAAGCTCCATACGATGCCGCCTGTTATCCCCAAAATAACAAAATGGTTAATACGTGGTTTTTATGGCGTTAAATCAAAAAGCGATGAGTTATTGAAGTACCTCAAATTTTTGCCCCCTTGTGGCAGGCAGAATAACCACTAACCCTTTAGGGCTAAATAAAAAACAGACAATCCCGGTCCATGCGCCCAACACAGCACTTACATGGATTAAATAACGCGAGGTAATGGAATGATCTTGATGGAATTTTTGGTGGTACTCGGCTGCTTGCTGCTGGGTACCCGGTTTGGCGGCATGGGGCTGGGTCTCATCAGCGGCATCGGTCTGTTCCTGCTGACCTTCGTGTTCGGTCTGGTGCCGGGCGAACCGCCGGTGCAGGTGATGCTGACCATACTGGCGGTGATCGGTTGTGCCGCCACCCTGCAGACCGCCGGTGGTCTCAACCTGATGATGCAGGTGGCCGAGCGTCTGCTGCGCCGTCACCCCCAATACATCACCATACTGGCCCCGCTCACCACCTGGACCCTCACCTTCCTGTGCGGTACCGGCCACGTGGTCTACACCATGTTCCCCATCATCGCCGACATCGCGCTGCAGAAGAACATCCGTCCCGAGCGCCCGATGGCGGTGGCCTCCGTCGCCTCCCAGATGGCCATCTGCGCCTCGCCGGTCTCGGTGGCCGTGGTCTCCATGGTCTCCATCCTGGCGGCCGGTCACGGCATCGGTCAGGCCTACGGTCTGCTCGACATCCTGATGATCGCCATCCCCTCCTCCCTGACCGGCGTCATCGTCGCGGCCCTCTGGAGCCTGCGCCGTGGCAAGGATCTGGACAAGGACGAAGAGTTCCAGGCCAAGATCCAGGATCCGGAGCAGCGCGCCTTCATCTACGGCGGCGGTGAAACCCTGCTCAACACCAAGTTCCCGAAAGAGGCCTACTGGTCTACCTGGATCTTCTTCGCCGCCATCGCTGCCGTGGTACTGCTGGGGGCCAACGAAGGTCTGCGTCCGGTCTTCACCATCAAGGACAAAACCGGCCCGCTCTCCATGAACCTGGTGATCCAGATGATGATGCTGATCGCCGGCGCCATCATACTGATGCGCTGCAAGGTCAAGCCGGGCGAGATCGCCAACGGCGCCGTCTTCAAGGCGGGCATGGTCGCCATCTTCTCCGTGTTCGGGGTTGCCTGGATGAGCGAAACCTTCTTCCAGGCCCACATGCCGCTGCTCAAGGAGACCCTGGCCCACGTGGTACAGGCCCAGCCCTGGACCTACGCCCTGGTGCTGTTCCTCATCTCCAAGCTGGTAAACAGCCAGGCCGCGGCGCTGACCGCCATCGCCCCCATGGGGCTGGCGCTGGGGGTCGAACCCAAGCTGCTGATCGCCTTCCTGCCGGCCAGCTACGGCTACTTCGTGCTGCCGACCTACCCGAGCGATCTGGCCTGTATCGGTTTCGACCGCTCCGGCACCACCCGCATCGGCAAGTTCATCATCAACCACAGCTTCATCATCCCGGGGCTGATCGGGGTGGTGACCTCCTGCTCGCTGGGCTTTATCCTGACCAGCATCCTGCTCTGACGGAGTCGCACCGCGCAATCCGTTCCACAGGCCCCCGCTCGGGGGCCTGTGCTTTTCGCTCACCTTCCTGCTTTGCCAACCGCCCGCACTCTGGGTAGCATGACCCCTCTTTTTCTTTGCGGAATCTCCCCCATGTCTCGCGTCATCGTGCTCTGGAGCGGCGGCAAGGATGCCATGCAGGCGCTCTGCCATGCCCGTGAAGCGGGTCATCAGGTGGTGGCACTGGCGACCTTTGCACCTCCCTCGCCCCGCTTTCTGGCCCATCCCCTGTCGCAAGTGCGTCGACAGGCGGCGGCCCTCGGGCTGCCCCATCGGCTGGTCACCATAGAGGCGCCGTTCGATCTCGGTTATGAGCGGGCGCTGACCAAGCTCAAGAAGGAGTGGCAACTGGATGGGGTCGTCACCGGCGATATCGACAGCGTGGCCGGCGCGCCTAACTGGATCCGCGAGCGCTGTCGCCCGCTTGGTCTCACCGTCCACACACCGCTCTGGCAACTCTCCCGCGAGGCGCTGCTGGCGGATCTGCTGACCCGCGGCATCGTCGCCCACCTCTCCTGCGTCGATACCCGCGTCCTGACCCCCGAGTGGGTGGGACGAACACTCGATGCAGCCACCCTGGCCGAGTTGCAGCAGCTGGCGGCCACCTGGGGCTTCGATGCCTGCGGCGAGCAGGGGGAGTATCACACCATGGTGACCGACGGCCCGGGTTTTGCGGCGCCGCTGGTGCTCGGCCGCTGGCAGGTTGCCCGTCAGGAACCGCTTGCCTATCTGCTGGAGAGTGAGGAGTAGCGCGCAGATCCGTTCGACCGATCTGCACCGGCACAACAGATAAAAAACGGGAGGCGATGGCCTCCCGTTTTGCTTGTCATGCAGCCTATCTGGCCAGCTTGCCCAGCACCCGCTGCAACAGGCGGATGCGCGGCTCTACGCTCTCCAGCAGCAGGAACTCCGCCTCCGAGTGGAAACCGCCCCCCATGGGGCCGAAGCCATCGAGCGACGGTACCCCGGCCGCAGCGGTGAAGTTGGCATCGGAGCCACCGCCGGCCTCCAGCCAGTTGAAGGAGATCCCCTCCTCTTTCGCTGCCGCCTCCACCAGTGCCATCAACGCCTCGGTGTCGCCGCTCGGGCGCATCGCCGGCTTGAAGCTTTGGCGATCCACCTCGACCCGGCAACCGGCGAGGAAGGGGTTGCTGGCCATGAAGGTGAGCCGCTCGTGCACGGCGGCCGCTTCGTCATTGTTCCAGAAGCGCAGGTCGACGATCGCCTCGGCAAAGTCTGGCACCACGTTGACGCCGGTCCCTCCCTGCACCACCCCCACGTTCATGGTGGTGCCGGTGTCGAGGTTGACCTGCTGGTTGATGGCGAGCACCCAATGGGCCAGCTCGGTAATGGCGGAGATCCCCTCGCTCAGCGCCGAGCCGGCGTGGGAAGCCTTGCCGTGGAAGGTAATGCGGTACTTGGCATTGCCCTTGCGGGCGCTGATGAGATCCCCGTTCGGGCGGGCCGCCTCGGCCACCAGCACGCAGCCACTCTGTTTGGCCTTCTCCACCAGCCACTCCTTGGACCAGGGGGAGCCGATCTCCTCGTCACAGTTGCAGCAGACCAGCACCTTCAGTTTGGCCAGCACGGCCGGGTCCATCCCCTTGAGGGCATACCAGCTGGAGAGCAGGCCGCTCTTCATGTCCGACACGCCGGGGCCAAAGGCCTGATTGCCCTCCACTTTCAGCGGGCGCTTGGCCGCCGTCCCCACCGGGAAGACGGTGTCCATGTGGCCCACCAGCATCACGTCGTAATGGCTGGCGCCGGGGGCATTGGTTGCCTCGAGGCAGGGGCCGCACTCGGCGGCAAACTGGTGGCGGGTCACCTGCCAGCCGATCGCCTCATATTTCTCGGTCATGATGTCGGCCACCGTCGCCACCCCAGCCGGGGTGCGGGTACCGCAATCGAGGTTGATGAGGGGGGCCAGATCCGCCAGGTAGGCGTCCAGAGAAAAAGCGTTGCGAAAGTCTGTCATTGTCATCTCCTGGGACGGGAGGGTACGCCTCCCGTCCGACAGCCGAGTGAAAGGGGCGTACGACCCGTGTCGTCCGCCACCCGCTTACATAAACAGCAGATAGTTGAGGGTGAGCGCCGTCACCAGGGCGCCAGCCATGGGCACACAGGTGCGCTTGACCACCACGAAGGGGGAGACCTTGGCGATGCCCGCGCAGGCGATCAGCACAGCCGCGATGGGGGAGACGGTGCGGCCTATGCTGGAGGCGAGCTGCATCGGCAACAGCATGGTCACCGCCGGCACCCCGAACTTGGCCGCCACCGCGGGGGCCAGGGTCGAGAAGCTCAAGAATGCCGCGTTGCCCGAACCCATGATGACCGCCGCCACCATGATGAGCCCCACCATCACCAGCGTCATCAGGCCGCTGCCGATGCCGGCGTTGCTGGCCGAGTGCAGCAGGGTGTCGATGGCGCCGATGGCCTTGAGGGATTCGGCAAACAGCTCGGCACAGACGATCAGCGCCACCACGGGGCCAAACACCTTGCCCATGCCGTCGAGGAAGCTGGAGAGCCCGGCGAAGGCGGTGCGCACCGAGCGGGTACGCAGCAGCTCGCACAGCATGCCGATAAAGACCGACAGCAGCATGGCCACCTCCACGCTCATCTTGATGTCGCTCACCAGCAGCTTGGAGAAGGTCATCATCAGCACGAAGGGGATGATGGGCAGCAGGGCATACCAAGTGGGCGCCGCTACCGCCTCGGTGCCTTTCTCGTCCAGCTCGGCGTGCTCGCCGCGATGCTGGGCCGGATCCCAGCCATCCTGGCGGTCACAGTGCCGCTGCCAGAAGAAGTGCAGCACCATGGTCACCAGCAACATGGGGGCCACCAGCCAGATCTGGTAGTCGACGAAGTAGCTGGTGGGATCCATGCCGGATTGGCCGGCGGAGAAGATGGCATTGGTCTGGGTCGGGCCGATTTCGAACGCCTGGGAGGTGGCGATGACGCCGCAGGCGGAGGCCGGGCTGATGCCGAGGTTGCGCATCACCGGGTACATGGTGACCATGAGCAGCAGGCCAAGGCCGGTGGCAGAGGTGACGAACAGGGAGACGAAGACCGCCACCAGGTAGCAGATGGCCAGCATCAGGTAGCTGGACTGGATGCCCGCCACCGGTTTGACCGCCACCCGCACCAGCGACTGGGAGGCGCCGATATGGGACATGTAGGTGGCAAAGCCCGCCACCGCCATGATGGTGAGGCCGAGCCCCGCCGCCCGGTAGGAGAAGATCCCCTTGAACATCTCGAACAGGTCAAACAAGGCGAAGCCGGTGCTCTTGTCGGCGGGCAGAATGGGGTGCAATCCCAGCCAGTAGGCGACGGTGAAGATGGCCATGCCGGCCAGTGCCAGCACCGCCTGCGGGTTGTAATCCCTGATGATGCCGTAGACCACGGCCAGCAGGACGAGCAAGACGAAGACGAGTTCCAAATATTCACTCCTGATAAAGTTATCGAGGAGCGAAATCTAGTGGTCTGACCGCGCTTTCCCATTGATCCCTGTCAAGAAAGATGGCTTGACCGCACTTCGATAAAATAAAATGCTACATACTTAACAAAAAACGGTCTTTTAAACTAAAGGCAAACCTTTAGAATCCCTTTGCCACGCGTTCTGGCGAATAACCTCAGGCTTTTTTGCTTTGGATCAACGTCAGGGGCCAGTGAACTGGCCAAGATGCGCAACGACACACAGAGACCGTTTCGCGCCGGAGAGAGTTATGACAGACCGAGCCACCGCAGGCATGACGACCTGCGACTACAAGCTATGGGACATCCTCGTCGAGTCTGCAAAGGAACGCACCACCATTCGTTACTCCAAACTGGCCAGGCAGGCCGGGCTGGAGAATTGCCAGGATGAGCTGCGCACCCTGTTGCAACGCATCCGCATGTACTGCACCGAGCACCAGTTGCCGATCCTCTCCGCCATCGTGGTGGACGATGTGGGCAAATATACCGGCCTCTCCTCCAGTCTGCCGGACGCCCCCTGGGAGCGGGCCAAGGTGTTTGACTACCAGTGGCCGGTTGCGCCCTGAGTGCTCAGCCCCTCACCATAACGCGCCCACCGGCGCGTTTTGTACTTCTTCGGGCCCCCTTTTTCCTGAACCGCAGGCAAAAAAAACCCGCCGAGACGGCGGGTACTAAGCAAGCAACGCTCTGGATGACCAGAGTAAAGAGTTCAGGCTGTCGAATCTTGCCACCTCCGGCACCACGCGAAAGAGGTAACAGGACAACATGGGTTTGCATAAATCGCTGATTTACCCAAGCTTCATGCTGACCATCGACGGGAAATGAGACTAAAGTGAAGGCCCTGCTTAAGGAAATGATTTATTAGTATTCCATTATGCACAGAATGAATTTACGAGGCGTCGACCTCAACCTGCTGGTAGTGCTCAAGGCACTGCTGGAGGAGCGCAACACCACCAAGGCCGCCGAACGGCTCGCCATGAGCCAGCCGGCCGTCAGCCGGGCACTGGCCCGTTTGCGTCTGCTCTATGACGATCCCCTGCTGATCCGCACTCCCCAGGGCATGGAACCGACCGCTCGGGCGGAGGCCTTGCTGCTGCCGCTGCGGGAGATCCTGCGCGACATCGAGCAGACCTTCAGCCCGCCCGAGCAGCTCGACCCCGCCCAGTTCGAGGGGGTGCTGCGCATCGGGGCCCACACCTATGTGGAGTACGTGATGATGCCGAGCCTGCTGGCCCGGCTGCAGCAGCAGGCGCCCAACCTGCGCATCCACATGGTGCCGCTCAATGCGGACTACGAGAGCCAGCTCGACGAAGGGGTCATCAGCATGGTGATCAGCAAACAGGACGAGGTGCCCGGCCGTTTTCGCCGCATCCCGCTGTTCGAGGACAAGCTGATCTGCGCCGCCCACCGCAGCCACCCGCTGCAGGGCCAGGTGCTGTGTATCGAATCCTTCGCCCAGGCTCAGCACCTGCTGGTCGCCCCGCGCGGCAGCGAAGGGGGCATCGTCGATGATCTGCTGGCCGCCCACGGCATGACCCGGCACACCCCCTTGATCGTGCAGAGCTTTCTGGCCGCCCCCTTCATCCTGCCGTGCGCGCCTCTGCTGCTCACCTCCCCTGCCCGGGTGCTGCGTCCGCTGATGCCGCTGCTGGATCTGGTGGAGTACGAGACCCGCTTCGCCCTGCCCACCTTCGAGGTGAGCCTCATTCGCCATCGTCGCGACGACAACAACGCCATGCTCAACTGGTTCGAATCCGAACTGCACCTCTGGTGTCGCACCCAGAGCGAACTCTGATACCCGCCGGCGCGTCCTGCGCCGGGTACTTTTCCCCTCTTCCCAGGCCCGACCAGCGCCTCGCCTCACCTCCCCCATGCGCATCGGCGTTGCCTTGGGATCGCCACAATGCCAGAATCGGGCCTCTTCTTGATTTCCCGTTTCAGGACTCAAGTTTCGGCTTTCCGGGCCCATGCCCGCAGACAAAGGACTCCCCATGGCCACCACCCTCTATGGCATCAAGAACTGCGACACCATCAAGAAAGCCCGCAAGTGGCTGGAGCAGGCCGGCATCGACTACCGCTTTCACGACCACAGGGCCGACGGCCTGAACCCGGCCGACCTCGACCGCTGGCTGGACCAGCTCGGCTGGGAGGCGCTGCTCAACAGCCGCGGCACCACCTTTCGCGCCCTGCCGGACGAAGCCAAGCAGGGGCTCGACACCGCCAAGGCGCGCGCCCTCTTGCTGGAGCACCCGGCCATGATCAAGCGCCCGCTGCTGGATCGAGACGGCGAGCTGACCCTGGGCTTCAAGGCCGATCACTACCAATCCCTCTTCTCTCGTTAAGGAAAAACGATGTCGGATGTCATCGCACTGGCCAAGGATCTGATCCGCCGCCCCTCCGTTACCCCGCTGGATGAAGGGTGCCAGACCCTGATGGCGGAGCGCCTCGCCAAGCTCGGCTTCGTCATCGAGCCCATGGTGTTCGAAGACACCACCAACCTCTGGGCCCGCCGCGGCAGCGAGGGGCCGCTGTTCTGCTTCGCCGGCCACACCGACGTGGTGCCCGCCGGCCCGCTGGACAAATGGCACACCCCGCCGTTCGAGCCGACCATCCAGGATGGCGTGCTCTACGGGCGCGGCGCCGCCGACATGAAGGGCTCGCTGGCAGCCATGGTGGTGGCGGTCGAGCGCTTCGTGGCCGAGCATCCGGATCACGCAGGGTCGATTGCCTTTCTCATCACCTCCGACGAGGAGGGGCCCTTCATCAACGGTACCACCCGGGTGATCGACACCCTGGAGGCCCGTAACGAGAAGATCCGCTGGTGCATCGTCGGCGAGCCCTCCTCTACCGCCGTGGTGGGGGACGTGGTGAAGAACGGCCGGCGCGGCTCCATCACCGGCGATCTGCTGGTGCGCGGGGTGCAGGGCCACGTCGCCTATCCCCATCTGGCGGACAACCCGATCCACAAGGCGGCCCCGGCGCTGGCCGAGCTCGCCGCCATCGAATGGGATCAGGGCAACGCCTACTTCCCCCCCACCAGCTTCCAGATCGCCAACATCCAGGCCGGTACCGGCGCCTCCAACGTCATTCCCGGCGAACTGCACGTCCAGTTCAACTTCCGCTTCAGCACCGAGCTCACCGATGCCGCGATCCGCGAGCGGGTCGAAGCCCTGCTCGAGCGGCACGGTCTGGATTACCAGATCAAGTGGACCCTCTCCGGCCAGCCCTTCCTCACCGACACCGGCAAGCTGCTGGCGGCTGCGGTTTCTGCCATCGAGGCGGTGAACGGCCAGCAGCCGGCCCTGCTCACCACGGGGGGAACGTCCGATGGGCGCTTTATCGCCCCCACCGGGGCGGAAGTGATCGAGCTGGGCCCGGTCAACGCCACCATCCACAAGGTGAACGAGTGCGTGAAGGCGGACGATCTGGATCTGCTGGCCGACATGTACCAAGGGGTGCTCGCGAGGTTGCTGGTATGACCCAGGATCAGCTGCTGGGCCAGGATGAGGGTCACCTCATCCTGGTGGGGCAAGGCCCGCACCGGCTGACGGCCGCCACCGCGGCGGCCTTCAACGACATGCAGGTGGCCGCCGCCCACGCCGGCTTCAACCTGCAGCCCGCCTCCAGCTGGCGGGGCTTCGAGCGCCAGCTCGCCATCTGGAACGGCAAGTGGCGCGGCGAGCGCCCCCTGCTCGATGCCCATAGCCAGCCCATCGACGCCCTGCAACTGAGCGACGAGGAACGGCTGCACGCCATCCTGCACTGGAGCGCCCTGCCCGGCACCAGCCGCCACCACTGGGGCACAGATCTCGACATCTACGACCCGGACTGCCTGCCCGCCGGCACCAGGCTGGCGCTGGAGCCCTGGGAGTATGAAGAGGGGGGCTGGTTTGCCGACTTGAGCGAGTGGCTGGAGGATCGCATGAACGACTTCGGCTTCTTCCTGCCTTACGCCAAGCCGGCCGATGCCGGCAGTGGCGTCGCCTACGAGCCCTGGCACATCAGCTTTGCGCCTGAGTCCCGCGAGCAGCGGCTCGACCCGGCCGCGCTGGCACTTTGCCTGCAACAGGCGGATATTGAAGGCAAGGCGACCATACTGGCCAACCTCGACGAGATCCTGGCCCGCTATGTCACCCTGGCCACCGACGAAAGGAGTAGCACATGAACCTCTGGCTCTGGATAGGCTTGCCCCTGCTCTTCCTGCTCGGCCTGTTTCTCAACGCCATCAAGGACATGAAGCGACTGGAGAAAGAGCTGCCCCGCTACAAGGACAAGATCCGGGAAGTGAAGGACGACGAGGACGACTGACGACCTCGGTCAGCAGGGGCCCGGCGTGGGCCCCTGCCGTTTGCTGCCCGCTGCGGCGCCCGCCTCTCCCTCAAGTGTCCATTTTGTGAACATCATCACGTTGTCGACCTCTCTGATCACTCCGCTGGCCCCCTTTTGATAGCCAGAACCCTTCGCAGCAATCGCACTGAAAATGTAAAAAACTGCAAATAAATGCACAATTAAGCCACACGGAGCCGGTCAAACTGCATATAATGTGCCTGATTTGCATTTTGACAGAAGGAGTTCGCCATTGGATGCCGTCACCATCAACAGTTTCTTCCTCGTCGCGGCCTTGTTGGTGGGTGCCAGTGTCCTGTTGAGCGCGCTCTCCTCCCGTCTCGGTATCCCCATCCTGGTGATCTTCCTCGCTGTCGGCATGCTGGCCGGTGAAGATGGCCCCGGCGGCATCCACTTCGCCGACTACTCCATCGCCTACCTGGTGGGCAACCTGGCGCTCGCCATCATCTTGCTGGACGGCGGCATGCGCACCCGGGTCTCCTCGTTTCGAGTCGCGCTCTGGCCTGCCCTGTCACTCGCCACGGTCGGGGTGGCCATCACCACCGGCCTGACGGGCCTCGCCGCCGCCTGGCTGTTTGATCTCAACCTGCTGCAGGGGATGCTGATTGGCGCCATCGTCGGCTCCACCGATGCGGCTGCGGTCTTCTCCCTGCTCGGCGGGCGCAGCCTCAACGAGCGGGTCAGCGCCACCCTGGAGATAGAGTCAGGCAGCAATGACCCCATGGCGGTGTTTCTTACCGTCACCCTGATCGAGGTGCTGGCCACCGCCCAGCAGGGGCTGGATGGCGGCTTTCTGCTGCTGCAACTGCTCAAGCAGTTCGGGCTGGGAGCCGGCATCGGCCTTGGCGCCGGCTGGTTGCTGTGGAAGCTCATCAACAGCGCCCGGCTGGCCCCCGGCCTCTACCCGCTGCTCACCGTGAGCGGCGGCCTGCTCATCTTCGCCCTCACCACGGCGGTAGGCGGCAGCGGCATCCTGGCCATCTACCTCACCGGCCTGTTGCTCGGCAACCTCTCCCTGCGCAGTCGCAGCACCACCCTGTCGGTGCTGGACGGCCTGACCTGGCTCAGCCAGATCGGCATGTTCCTGGTGCTAGGGCTGCTCGCCTCCCCCCACAAGTTGCTGCCCATCGCCCTGCCGGCGCTGGCGCTGGCCATGTGGATGATCCTGTTCGCCCGCCCCATTTCGGTCTGGATCGGCCTGCTGCCGTTCAAGAACTTTGCCCCCCGCGAGCGCTGGTTCATCTCCTGGGTCGGCCTGCGCGGCGCGGTGCCGATCATTCTGGCGGTGTTCCCCATGATGGCGGGGTTGCCCAACGCCCAGCTCTACTTCAATGTCGCCTTCTTCGTGGTGCTGGTCTCGCTGATCCTGCAGGGCAGCTCGCTGCCGCTGGCCTCCCGCCTCGCCCGGGTCGAAGTGCCGGCACCCCCCTCGCCCATCAACCGCTCCGGGCTCGAGATCGATCTCGACAGCCAGTGGGAGACCTTCGTCTATCGCCTGAGCGACGAGAAGTGGTGCATCGGCTCGCCGCTGCGGGATCTGCGCATGCCCAAGGGCACCCGCATCTGCGCCCTGTTCCGGGAGCAGGAGCTGCTGCACCCCTCGGGCAGTACCTGTCTGCAATCGGACGACATCCTCTGCGTCATCGGCCACGAGCGCGACCTGCCTGCCCTCGGCCAGCTGTTCAGCCAGGCGCCGGAGCAGGATCTGGGCCCGCGCTTCTTCGGCGACTTCCTGCTGGAGGCGGCCGCCAAGCTGGTGGATCTGGCACCGCTGTACGGGCTGGATGTGAGCGAGGTGGCGGATCAGACCCTTGGCCATTTTATTGCACAGCAGTTGGGCGATAATCTGGTGGTCGGCGACCACGTCGAATGGCAGGGGCTGATCTGGACCGTGGCCGAAATGGAAGAGGGTGAACCCCGCAAGATAGGGGTGCGTTTTCTGGAAGAAGATCCGGTCTGATCGCCGTCTGCCTCGTCCTCTGCGAGAAGGGAGTTATCTATGCCTTACCAAACCCTGTTGTCCGGCCTGCAACCCCCTTCGCCCAACCTGGGGGTGATCGAGGGCTTCTTTGGCAAGGGCTGGAGCTGGGAAGCCCGCGCCCGCTACGCCCAGTGGCTGCCCCGCCACGGTTACGGCTTCTATCTCTATGCCCCGAAAGAGGATGGCTATCTGCGCAAGCACTGGGCCAAGCCCTGGCCTGCCGCCCAGCTCGAGGCACTGCGCCAGCTCGCCCGCCAGTGCCGCGACAACGGCCTCGCCTTCGGGGTGGGGCTGAGCCCCATGGGTGCCCACCACGACTATGCCCGCCAGCGACCGGCCCTGCTGGAGAAGGTGCGGCTCATCGAGGAGGAGCTCAAGCCCGACATCCTGGCGATCCTGTTTGACGACATGAAGGGGGATACCCCGGATCTCGCCCACTGGCAGCTCACCATCACCCACGACATCGCGGCCCATACCAGTGCCGGCCGGCTGCTGTTCTGCCCCAGCTACTACAGCACGGACCCTGTGCTGGAGAAGGTGTTCGGCGCCATGCCCCCCCACTATCTGCAGGATCTGGGGCAGGGGCTGGATCGGCGCATCGACATCTTCTGGACCGGCCCCAAGGTCTGCTCCAGCGAGTACCCGGCGGCCCACCTGCGGCAGACGGCCGAGTGGCTGCACCGCAAGCCGTTCCTGTGGGACAACTACCCGGTCAACGACGGCAGCAAGGCCAGCAGCTTCCTGCACCTGCGCGCCTTCGAAAACCGTCCGGCGGAGTTGGCGGATCTCGTGAGCGGCCATGCGGTCAACCCCATGAAGCAGGCGGCGCTGTCGGCCCTGCCGCTGGCCACCCTGCCGATGAGCTACCGGCTCGGCAAGCAGTACGACCCGGACAAGGCGCTGCACGCCTCCCTTAACGCCACCTGCGGCCCGCAGATCTCCGCCATGATCCAGGCCGATCTGCCGCTGTTTCAGGACATAGGGCTGGCCCAGCTGACCCCTGAGCAGGTGACTCACCTCAAGGCCCGCTACCTGCCGTTTCGCGACCAATCCTGCGTCGACGAGATCCTGCGCTGGCTCGATGGCGAGTACGTGTTCGACCCGGACTGTCTCACCGACTGATCCCCAGACGCATTGCCACAGGAGGCAGCATGGACGCGTCCCTGATTTACCAGAACCTGGCGGTGATCGCCGCCTTTCTGCTCATCTACAGCCTGATCGCCGGGCGCTTTGAATCCCGCCTCATCAACGGCCCCCTGCTGTTCTTGCTGATGGGCTGGCTGCTGGGGCCGGGCGGCATCGAGCTGCTCTCCCTCTCCATTGACAGCGATGGCATCAAGCTGTTGGCGGAGCTGACCCTGGTCATAGTGCTGTTCAGCGATGCGGCCAACACCAACTGGCAGGTGCTGCTGGCCAACCGCAGCCTGCCCATCCGGCTGCTGCTGATCGGCCTGCCGCTCACCCTGGCGGCCGGCGCCCTGTTCGGTCGCTGGCTCTTCCCCGACTTGCCGCTGCTGGAGATGGCCATCCTCTCCACCATACTCGCCCCCACCGATGCGGCGCTCGGCAAGGCGGTGGTGAGCAACCCGGCGGTGCCCGCCCCCATCCGGGAGGGGCTCAACCAGGAGAGCGGCCTCAACGACGGCATCTGCGTACCCGTGCTGCTCCTGCTGCTCGCCCTCATCGCCCCCACCGAGCAGCACACCGGCACCGGCCTGCTGGCTCTCACCTTGCTGCTGGAGGAGATCGGCATCGGCCTGCTGGTGGCCTGGGGGCTGACCAGTCTTACCCTGCGCCTGCTCAAGACCTCCTACCTCAACGGCTGGCAGCTGCCGCTCTGGCGCCAGCTCACCATGCCGGGGCTGGCCCTGCTCTGCTTTGCGCTGGCCCAGACCCTGGGGGGCAGCGGCTTCATCGCAGCCTTCGTCGGCGGCCTGCTGATCGGCCGCAAACTGGGGGAGCACAAGCACTCCTATATGGACAGCTGCGAGGGCTATGGCGATCTGCTCTCTGTGGTGATCTGGATGGTGTTCGGCGCCACCCTGATGCCCATGCTGGCAGAGCTGCTGCACTGGCAGTACTGGCTCTATGCCGCCGCCAGCCTCACCCTGCTGCGCATGGTACCGGTCTGGCTGAGCCTGCTCGGCACCGGCCTCAAGCTTGAACTCAAGCTCTTCATCGGCTGGTTCGGACCGCGGGGGCTGGCCAGCATCGTCTTTGCGGTGATGGTGCTGCAAAATGAGCCGGCCCTCCTCGGCCAGCGCCCCATCATCGCCACCGTGCTCTGCACCATCATACTGAGCGTCATCCTGCACGGTCTCACCGCCAATCCCTGGGTCGCCCGCTTCAAACCCCGTTGAGGGGCGCCGCCAACAAAAAGCCCCGGGCACTGCCCGGGGCTTTCTTTTGTCAGACGCAAGGCGTCCATCTCGGCCAGGGTCCCTCCCTAGGAGCTCGCGTCCTCGGCCTGCGGCCGATAGACCAGGATCCCCGGCTTGTTCTGCACATACTCCAGGAAGGGAGAGTCCACCACCTGCATCTTGCTCGAGAGGGAGGAGGCATTGCGCAGCACGGGGCCGTTCTCGCCGCGGATGAAGATGCCGGTGTGAGTGACGTCGAGCCCGGCCAGATCGGTGTAGATGCCGATGTAGTCCCCCTCCTCCAGCAGACTCAGGGTGTTCTCGTCAATGCTGGCGGACGGAATGTAGGTGATGTCCCGCGCCGTCACCCCCAGCCCCGGAATGTAGTGGCCGCCGTCGGCCTTCTGGTTGAGCAGCTTGGCGGTGGTCACCGCAGCGCCGCCCACCAGATGGGTCACGTCGCTCACCTTGTTGTCACCATGCACCCAGTCTGAGAAGAAGTGCTTTCTGGTCAGATAGTTGACCTCACCGTTCACGTAACGAGTGTGCATCAGGTTCTCGATGAAGTGATGCACACTCGTTGCGCGACGCAGCGACTCGACATAGTCCAGATAGGTAAAGCAATCGAGCCCGCCAAAATCCACCACCAACTTCTCCTGCACCTCGTTCGACCCCACCAGCCGGTTGGCCACATAGGGGTTGCCCAGAAACAGGCCGGAGAAGGTCTTGATCGTCTGACCCGGCGCCCCCTGCTGACGGGCAAACAGCTCGATAAGTTGCGGCTCCTTGATGTTGTAAAAATCGAGGTTCCTCTCTTTGCCGGCAGCCGCTGCGCCAGCAAACAGGAGCAATGCAATACTGGTCAGCCTCATCATCCTTAAATCTCCTTGCTCGGAATGTTAATAAACGGACCCTGTACACTCTCTCGCAGGGGCAAGAGAATGCCATTCGAGACTGACGGCATCCCGGCCGTTTGCAAACCGGATAAATGTAAGCAAATGTGGCCAACCATCCGCCGGCAACACAAAAAAGCCCCGCATGGCGGGGCTTCTCGGCAGTAACAGACCAGCTGGCAAGTGCTGTATCAACCCAGCGCCAGCCAGACCCCGACAAACAGCATGAGAGAGCCGGCGATCCGGTTCATCAGGGTGACGTTGCCGCTCTTGGCGAGGAAGTGGCGCAGGGTGCGACCGCCGCTCGCGTAGAGCAGCAGGCAGGAGAACTCGATGAGCAGGATCAGGGCCACCAGGGCGCTGATCTGGGGTGCCATCGGCTTGGCCGCGTTGATGAAAGGAGGCAGCAGGGAGACCATGAAGGCCCACCCCTTGGGGTTGGCGATGGCGGTGACGAAGCCCTGCATGGCCAGCGCCAGCGGCCGGGTCTCCTGGGCGGCCGACAGATCCGCCGGGATCGCCAGCTTGCCCTTGGCCTGCCACATCTGGATGCCGAGCCAGATAAGATAGGCGCCGCCCACGTACTTGAAGGCGGCAAACAGCGCCGGGTAGTTGAGCATGACGGCCGCCACCCCGATCACCGACAGCACAGAGACCAGGCCGACCCCGATGAGCTCGCCCCACATCATGTGCAGGGTGCGTCGCACCCCCAGACTCATGCCGAGGGTCATCGCCAGGGTCATGCACATGCCGGGGGTCACGGAGACAAAAAAGAACGTGGGAATAAACAGCGCCAAAATGGCAGGATCGATCCAGTCGGACACACAACACCTCCATGGTAACAGACCGACGATCTTGCCTATCACACTCATTTAACACAAGAAAAAACCTTTTCAAATAGCCGGTTTTGCACCTTAAAAACCTGTGACAAGCTTTGTCGCGCCTGTGTAAGATGCCGCCTTGTTTCTCTTTTGGGTCAGGATCTTTCATGTCATTGAATAATCTCTCTATCCGTCTGCAAGTACTCATCCCTCTCCTGCTCGCCAGCCTGTTGATGATCCTGATGATCGGGATCGGCAAACAGGACATCGACCGCGCCATCGACGACATGAACGAGACCACCGCCAGCGTGACCCGTCACAAAGACGACATCGCCACCCTGATCCACGCCACCTACCGGCTGCGCACCAACGCCATCTACGGCCTCTATGACCCCGCCCGCTTTGCCCAGCTGCCCAGCGAGCTCTCCGCCGCCGAGCAGGAGATAGGTGCCATCCTGGCCAGACTGGCCATCGCCGGCGCCGAGCAGGACAACAGCCGGGTCGCGGCCGCCCTGCAGGCCTACCTCGGCCACACCCGCAGCAACATGCTGCCGCTGCTGGCCGCCAAGCACCAGGGTGGCGGCGATCCTGCCGCCTATGAGCAGGCCCGCCTGCGCTTTCGCGATCTGGGGGAGGATCTCATCAAGCAGATCGATGCCATGTCCGCCCACGTCAACCAGCTGATCCTGGCTGAAATTGCCGAGGAGCAGGCTCACTACCACGCCACCCTGCTGCGTACCCTGCTGCTGATGGCAGCCAGTCTGGCCGCCGCCCTGTTTGGCGGCTGGTGGCTCTCCGGCCGCATCGTGCGCCCCATCGGTCAGCTGCAGCAGGTGATGCGCGCGGTGGCCCAGGGCCGCTTCAACGTGCGCGCAGCCAGCGATGGCAACAACGAGCTGAGCCAGCTGGCCGCCGACATCAACCAGACTCTGACCCAGCTTGGCAGCACCATCAACACCCTGACCGGCATCAGCGGCAACGTGGCCTCCGCCGCCACCGAGCTCGCCGCCGTGATGACCCAGGCAGAGGTCAATGCCCAGCAGCAGCGCAGTGAGACCGAACAGGTCGCCTCCGCCGTCACCGAGCTGGCCAGCACCGCCGACAACGTCAACCACAACGCCGCCCTGGCCGACGAGCTGGCGCGCGATGCCAACCAGCGGGTCGAAGAGGGGCTGGCGCTGTTTGCCGAGAGCATTCAGGCCAACAGCCGCATGGCCAACAGCCTGGAGAGCGCCGCCTCCGTGGTGGCCAGCCTCAAGTCCCAGTCCGAGCAGATCGGCAAGGTGATCGAGGTCATCCAGGGGATTTCCGAGCAGACCAACCTGCTGGCCCTCAACGCCGCCATCGAGGCCGCCCGCGCCGGCGAAACAGGTCGCGGCTTTGCGGTGGTGGCCGACGAGGTGCGCATGCTGGCGGCCCGCACCCAGGACTCCACCAAGGAGATCCAGGCCATCATCGAGCAGTTGCAGAGCCAGTCCCAGTCGGCCAACAGCGGCGTGCAGGATACCCTGGCCATCCTGGCCCACAACCAGCAGCTCTCCGGCCAGGTACAGGATCTGCTGGGCGGCATCACGGAGGCGGTCAACCAGATCAACGGCGCCAACGCCCAGGTGGCTACCGCCGCCGAGGAGCAATCCTGCGTCACCGCCGACATCAACCGCAACATCACCAACATCCACGAGATAGTGAACCAGAACGCGGCCGGCATCAGCCAGAGTGCCGCCGCCAGTCACGAACTGTCACAGCTCGCCGAACAGCAGCGCAAGCAACTGTCCCAGTTCCAGCTGTGACACACACCCGCTGACCAGACAGAGAGGCCCCGCATGCGGGGCCTCTCTGTTAATGACGCTGATGACTTGTTATTGTTTTAAACGCTATTTTTTATAATCAGGCTTCATTAGGGGCTGGGCTACCTCACCAAATGTGGGTATGGTAGAGGCACGTCACTCCCCCTCATGCGAGATCATCATGAAGCTGTCCTTCAAGAAACCGGCCTTCATCGGCCTCGGGCTCATCGCCCTCGTCACCGCCATCTGGCTCGACTACTACCTGCCGGAACACACCATCGCCACCATCACAGGGGTGGAGGTGAAGCGCACTGATAAGGATGGCCCCATCAGCCAGAAGAACCCGGCCGACGGCCCCACCACCGACGTCTACTACATCTATACCGAGCGTCCCGGCGAGAAGATCCGCGTGTTCCGCAACGAAGATACCGAGTGGGGCTGGCCCTTCTACTTCAAGTTCAACGCCGCCGATGTGCAGGCCAAGGCCAAGTCGATGGAGTTCGAAAAACGGCTGGCCATCATCACCTCCTACGGCTGGCGCATCAACATGTTCTCCATGTTCCCCAACGTCACCAAGATTGAGAGCACCGAACCCGACGCCTCCACCTGGAGCTTCTTCCGCTGGTTCTGGTTCGGCATCTGGGCCCTGGTGATGGGCAAGGCTGCCATCGCTACCTGGCGCTACTTCGATCGTCTCGAGGACGAGATATGAGTGAGCCGAGCAAGACGCGCACCAGCTTCTATCGCCGGCTCTACGTGGCCTGGCTGATCAGCCAGGGCACGGATACGGTGCCGGCCATCATGGAAGCGACCGGTATGCCCCGTCGCACCGCGCAGGATACGCTCAGCGCCCTGGCCGAGCTGGACATCAGCTGCGGCTTCGAGCAGACCGAGGGGGCTCGCCATCTGCAGGGGCACTATCGCATCAGTGACTGGGGACCCATCAACCCGGCCTGGATAAAAGCCCAGCTGCCGGTTATCAAAGAGACGCTGGGTTACCCCTAAAAGTGACGGGGGGGCAATCCGAGCCAATCCACCAAATAGAAAGAGGGCCAGCCGACAAGGCTGGCCCTCTTTTTATCTCTGCCAAGGCCTAGGCCTTCTTTCTACTCGGGGAAAGGCTCCTCCGGCAGCGACTCCTGGCTCTCGCCCCGGGTGCAGTCGATGATGGAGCGCTTGGGGTTGTTGGGATCGCGCAGCAGCAGGGGGGCCAGCCCCTCGTCGTGCTTCTGCTCGTCGGAAAACTCGCTGCCGTAGGCATTGTGGGTAAGCCGGCGCGCGTTGGCGATGGGGGTATCCACGAACAGGGCGTGCACCTCGAAGGTGGAGGCCGGAATGAGAAAACCGCTGATGGGCAGGCCGTGCAACTCCTGGCGGGTCTTGTACCAGGCGAAGCCGTCCGCCACCTTGTAGGGGGTGTAGTGGTTGAGCTGCGGGTGCGCCGGCTTGCCCGTCTCGCTGTCGAGATAGAGATCATCCAGCTCGCAGGTCGCCAGCCCCTGCCACATCGACTCGAACGGCGTGGCACACCCCGTCAGTTGCAACCCGGCCAACAGTGCCAGCCCTGTCTTCCACATCGCTTCGCCCCTTCTTGCAAGAGTGGAACTGCGTTCAGTCAAAGGCCCGCAGCCGCGTGACCAGCAGATCGATAAAGCCCGCCCGATCCAGCCCCAGCAGCACCAGCGCATTGGCCGGCTTACCGGTCAGACCGTAGCGATCCACCACCGTCATGCCGCTAGTATGGGTGCCGCCTGTCTCGATATCGACCCGGCACTCGATCCCGTGGAACAGCGCGGGAGCCAGCAACCAGGCAATGGTACAGGGGTCGTGCAGCGGCGCGCCAGCAAATCCCCACTTGGGATCACGGTGGTAGATCATGAAAAAATCGAGCAGACCGGCCACGCACTGGGCCACCGGATTGGTGATGGCGCGCACCCGTTCGATATCCTCGTCCATCACCTGCGCCTCGTGGGTCACGTCCAGCCCGCACATGGTGATGGGGAGCCCCGACTTGAACACCATATCGGCCGCTTCCGGGTCCACATAAATGTTGAACTCCGCCGCCGGGGTCCAGTTGCCGGCTCCCGCCGCGCCGCCCATCAGCACGATGCGGGCGATCTTGGATTTGAGCTCGGGGTGGGCCGCCAGCAGCAGGGCGATGTTGGTGAGCGGGCCGGTCGGCACCAGAGTCACGGGCTCAGGGCTCTCGCGCAGGCAGCTGGCCATCAGCTCAAGGGCGGTCATGGCCACGGGGGCAAAGGCGGGATCCGGCAATTTGGGGCCATCGAGCCCCGACTCGCCATGGACGTTGTCGGCGATGATAAGCTCGCGGGCCAGCGGCTTGGAGGCCCCCGCCGCCACCGGAATGTCATCACGCCCCAGCAGGGTCAGGATGCGCAGGGCGTTGTTGAGGGTCTTGTCCGGCGTCTGGTTGCCGGCGCTGGTGGTGACCGCCAGCACCTTGAGCTCGGGGCTGGCCAGCGCCAGGATAAGGGCGATGGCATCATCGTGGCCGGGATCGCAATCGAGAATAACGGGCAACGCCATGGACAGGTTCCTTACAACATGACAGGGAGCCATACCTTAGCAAGCCGCGGCTGCATTAACTCTGGAAGGGGTCACAAAATGGCCCCTTCCCTGCGTTATCAAGCAGTTAGTCACAAGACGAGGGCCGCATCTGCAGTTATTCGCCGCGCTTCGCCGGTTCGGGTATGATCCCCCTCCCTTTTCTAACCGTGCGCCCCATGTCCGTCATCGTCGACACCTTCATCGCGCCGCCCTGTGCGGCCGCCATCGAGATCCTGTTTGAGGATGAACATCTGCTGCTCATCAACAAGCCGAGCGGCTTGCTGAGCCTGTCGGGCAAGAACCCGCAGAACCTCGACTCGGTGCACCACCGGCTGGTGCAAGATTATCCCGGTTGCGCCCTGGTCCATCGCCTCGATTTTGGCACCTCGGGGATCATGCTGGTGGCCAGGAACAAGGCCATCAACGCCCTGCTCTGCCGCCAGTTCAGCCAGCGCACGGTGAGCAAGGCTTACAGCGCCCTGCTGTGCGGCCATCTGGCCGAAGACGAGGGGGTGATCGATGCCCCCATCGCCAAGGATCCGGCGCTGTTTCCGCTGATGAGCATCTGCGCCGTCAGCGGCAAGCCCGCCCGCTCCCGCTATCAGGTGATGACGCGCCTGATCTGCCAGGTACAAGGCGACGCCGTACCGCTGACCTCGGTGCGACTGGTACCGGAAACCGGTCGCACCCATCAGCTGCGTATCCACAGCCGGCAGCTGGGTCATCCCATTCTTGGTTGCGACCTCTATGGTGGCCTGCTGCAGCCCGGCTGCGAGCAGGCGCCGCGGCTGATGCTGCACGCCAGTGAGCTCGATTTTGTTCACCCGATCAGTGGCGAGCCGATGCAGATCCGCTGTGAGGCCCCCTTTGAGCAGGCGCTGGCGGCCATGACGGGGCAACAGGGGTAACGCGGGAAAGAGGGGAAAAGGAGAAGAGGAAAGCGGTCAACGGCGGATAAAGATAGGGGCCGCGCTTTCGCAACGGCCCCCACCCCCCACTCGGTACTCTTTGTTACAAAGAGGGCTATCAGATCAGTTTGCGGGCAGCGCCCAGCACGATCTTGATGGCATCAGATTCGGTCTTCGCCATGGTCTCGGCGTTCGGGATCTCTTGCTGGGTACGGTTCACGATGACACCGGCCACCATGCCGGCGCGCAGGCCCTGGCTGGAGCACATGGTCAGCAGCGTTGCGGACTCCATTTCGAAGTTCAGCACGCCCATGGATTGCCACTCTTTCATGGAACCCTGGAAGCGTTGTACCACGCGGCCGGAGAAGGTGTCGTAGCGCTCCTGACCCGGGTAGAAGGTGTCAGAAGAGGCGGTAACGCCCACGTGCAGCTTGGAACCCAGCTCCTTGGCGGTGTTGACCAGCGCAGTGGTGCAGTCGAAGTCGGCTACGGCCGGGAACTCCATCGGCGCGAAGTGCAGGCTGGCACCGTCGAGGCGCACGGAGCCGGTGGTGACGATCACGTCGCCCACGTTCAGGTGCGGCTGGATGGCGCCGGTGGTGCCGATGCGCAGGAAGGTACGGATGCCCAGCTGAGCCAGCTCTTCCACCGCGATGGAGGTGGACGGGCCGCCGATACCGGTGGAGCAGATGATCACGGCCTTGCCGTCCATCTCGCCACGCCAGGTAGTGAACTCACGATGGCTGGCCAGGTGCACCGGGTTATCCAACAGCTCTGCGATGCGCTTCACGCGCTCGGGGTCACCGGGGACGATCGCCAGGGTGGCGCCTTGCAGATCCGCTTTTTTCAAACCCAAGTGAAATACATCAGACATAGTGGACTCCTGGTTGCTCCCCACCAGCATGGTCAGGGGCAAGTTAAGGTGATTCTTTATGGTACTTTCAAGCCTTTACTCCCCTCGTCGGGGAGGCGCCAACTATGGTCGAAAGCGCTTTCCAATTCCTTGAAGCATCTCACACTTCCTTGCATTGACAGCCACAAATTCGGCGCAAAACGTTTGCTAACTTGATGAATTAATTGAAAAACGTTTTTCTGTTCGCGAACAGGCTAGCGCGCTTGTCAATCCCTGTCGCGGCCCATGTTTCCGGTACGTGATCGAGTCCATAAAGTTGCAAAGCAGATACTATTGACCCCTTTTCATCCCCCCTGACGGTGCTATGTTGGCGCCCGTATACCACTTAATGGCTAATCATACGGAGTCCATCATGGCGACATTCAAGTTCTACATTCCCGCAATCAACCTGATGGGAGCAGGCTGCCTGCAAGAGGCGGCAGCCGATATCAAGGGTTATGGCCATCGCAAGGCGCTGATCGTCACCGACAAGATCCTCAATCAGATTGGCGTGGTGGCCAAAGTGGCCGGCCTGTTGGCAGAACATGGCATTGAAAGCGCAGTTTTCGACGAGACCAAACCCAACCCGACCATGACCAACGTGGAAGCGGGCCTGGCCATGCTCAAGGCCAATGGCTGCGACTGTGTCATCTCGCTGGGGGGCGGCTCGCCCCACGACTGCGCCAAGGGGATCGCCCTGGTGGCCGCCAACGGTGGCAGCATCAAGGATTACGAAGGGGTGGATCGCTCCGCCAAGCCGCAACTGCCGCTCATCGCCATCAACACCACCGCCGGCACCGCCTCCGAGATGACTCGCTTCTGCATCATCACCGACGAGGCCCGCCACGTGAAGATGGCCATCGTCGACAAGCACGTCACCCCGCTGATGTCGGTCAACGACCCCGAGCTGATGCTGGCCAAGCCGGCCGGCCTCACCGCCGCCACCGGCATGGATGCGCTGACCCACGCCATCGAGGCTTATGTCTCCACCATCGCCACCCCGGTGACCGATGCCAGCGCCATCATGGCCATCCAGCTCATCGCCAGACACCTGCGCACCGCGGTCAACCACGGCGACGATCTGCACGCCCGCGAGCAGATGGCCTACGCCCAGTTCCTGGCCGGCATGGCCTTCAACAATGCAAGCCTGGGTTACGTGCACGCCATGGCCCACCAGCTGGGTGGTTTCTACGACCTGCCGCACGGGGTGTGCAACGCCGTGCTGCTGCCCCACGTGCAGGCCTACAACGCCCAGGTGTGTGCCGGCCGCCTGAAGGACGTGGCCCGTCACATGGGAGTAGATGTGAGCGCCATGAACGATGAACAAGGGGCTGCCGCCGCCATTGCCGCCATCCAGCAGCTGGCCCGCGACGTCAAGATCCCGGCCGGGCTGGAGCAGCTTGGCGTCAAGGCCGACGACTTCAACGTGCTGGCCGAGAACGCCCTGAAAGACGCCTGCGGCTTCACCAACCCGAAACAGGCGAGCCACGACGAGATCGTCGCCATCTTCCGCGCCGCCATGTAAGGGGGCAATGGGCAGAAAGGGTCGCACGGCGGCCCTTTTTATTGGCTGATGGATCAATGGCTTTTTACTTCCGTAGAGGGAGCCGGTATGATTTGCCGAGCTTAAAAAGACTTGAATGGATGATCTGAACTCGATATGCGGATGAAACACCTGATTGCCGCGGCCCTGACCGCCCTCACCCTGTCCGGTTGCAGCCTGGTCTATCGCATCGATATTCCCCAGGGCAACTATGTGGAACAAAAACAGGTCGACAAACTGCGCCAGGGCATGACCCGCGAGCAGGTCGAGTTCGTGCTGGGCTCCGCCATGCTGCGCGATGGCTTTGACCCGAACACCTGGTACTACCTCTATGAATTCCAGCCGGGGCGCGGCGAAAAAGAGCGCAAGGAGCTCACCCTGACCTTTGCCAACGACAGATTGGCCACGGTCACCGGTGACTTCCCGCTGCCAGCAGCCTTCCATACCCCGCTCTGATCCCATCCACAAAACCGGCCTCGCGCCGGTTTTGTTTTAACGCCGCCGGCCACCCATTCCCCCCTTGCAGAGGGCTGCCCCTCGTCCAATACTGGCCTCGATTCAATCACACAGGGAGAGCAGCATGAGCCGGATCCTGATCGCCGGAGCCACTGGCCTCATCGGCCGCGAGCTGGTGCGGCAACTGCCCGCGGAGCATGAACTGACCCTGCTCTGCCGCAAGCCCGGAGAGCCGCAGCCCACCCATCATTGGCTGCCGGTCAATTTCGATGAACTGGCCGAGGTGAATCTGCCCGAGCCGGTGGATCTCGCCTTCTGCTGCCTTGGCACCACCCGCAAGGAGGCGGGCTCCGCCGAGGCCTTTCGCCGGGTCGATCTAGACTATGTGCTGGCCTTTGCCGAGCTGGCCCGCCGCCACGGCTGCCAGCGGCTGGTAGTGGTCTCGAGCCTGGGGGCCAACCCGCACTCCCCTGCCCTCTATCCCCGTACCAAGGGGGAGCTGGAGCAGGCCCTGCTGGCCCAGCCCTGGCAGCGGCTCGCCATCGTGCGCCCCGCCATGTTGCTGGGAGATCGCCAGCCACCGCGCCACTCGGAGCAGTTTTTCCAGGCCATCTACCCCTTGCTGAAGCCACTGCTGGTAGGCAGGTTGCGCCGCTGGCGCGCCATCGAGGCCAGCCAGGTGGCCCGCGCCATGATAGCCCTCTCCTGCCAGCCCGCCGGCTGCGAAGTGGTCGAGAACGAGCGGCTGCTCCAGCTGTAACGAAGCGCCCCGCTTGGCGGGATGACGGGATCAAAAAAGGCGCCAAGGCGCCTTTTTTAGATGCGGTGTCGAGCCAGAGGCTCTCAGTCTGACTGTTTGCGATTGGCATTGGGCCGGCCGCCGGTCACCACGTCAGCACGCCCCTCCTCCTTGGCCTTCTCGGCGCGCTTCTTGCGCATCTCCTTGGGATCGGCGATGAGCGGACGGTAGATCTCGATGCGATCGCCATCTTGCAGCAACTCGGCGCCCTTGACCGGCCGGCTGTAGATGCCGAACTTGTTGACCGCCAGATCGATCTCGGGATGCTTGCTCATGATGCCGGACTGCTCGATGGCGGCCTGCACCGTCGTGGCCGGCGCCACCCGCAGCCGCAGCACTGTCTGCTGCTGAGGCAGGGCATAGACCACTTCGATATTGAGTTGATCAGGCACCGTACACCACCTTGGCGCGGTTGGAGAAGGCCAGCACCATGGAGCTCACCAGGTCGCGGAAGATCTGGCCAAACGCCAGCTCGATGAGTTTGGAGGTGAACTCGAAGTCGAGATCGAACTCCACCTTGCAGGCATCCACGTCCAGCGGGGTGAAGGTCCACCAGCCCGCCAGCTTGCTGAAGGGCCCCTCCACCAGCTCCATCTTGATCTGCCGGTTGGCCTCGAGCAGGTTGCGGGTGGTAAAGGTCTTGGCAATCCCGGCCTTGGCCACATCGACCGACGCCGTCATATAGTCATCACCGGTCTCGTGGACACGGCTGCCGACACAACCGGGCAGGAACTCCGGATAGGCGTGAACATCATTGACCAGCCTGAACATCTGTTCTGCGCTGAACATCACCAGGGCACTGCGAGTAATACGGGGCATGGCTTTTCCTCATCCAATCGCCGCGATTTTATCACCATGTTTGCGCTTTTGGAGGTAAAACCTCGGTCAAACTGCTCATAAAGCCATCAGTTGACCCGCTGCGCGTTTTACAGCCGCCCTTGCCCACGTATAATGCCCTCCTCCCAGTCATTGCCGGAAATCGCCCGTCATGAGCAAAAAAAACAGTAAAAACAAAGCCGGGTCCAACACCATTGCACTCAACAGAACCGCGCGCCACGAATACTTCATCGAAGAGAAGATCGAAGCCGGTCTGTCCCTGCAAGGGTGGGAAGTCAAATCCCTGCGGGCGGGCAAGGCCAACATCAGCGAAGCCTATGTCATCTTCCGCGATGGCGAGGCCTACCTGTTCGGCTCCAGCTTCCTACCACTGCAGGCTGCCTCCAGCCACGTGGTGTGCGACCCAACCCGGACCCGCAAACTGCTGCTGAGCCGTCGTGAACTCGACAAGCTCGAAAGCCTGATCGCCCGTCAGGGCTATACAATCGTGCCGCTCGCCCTCTACTGGAAACAGTGCTGGGTCAAGGTCGAAATCGGCCTGGTGAAGGGCAAGAAAGAGCACGACAAGCGCGAAGACACCAAGGCCCGCGAATGGGATCGGGAAAAAGCCCGCATTATGAAGAACAAGAACCGCGGCTAATCCGCTTGATGCTGCAAGGTCCGGGCTCCTGCCCGGACTTTTTCTTTTCCGGCCCGCCGCTTACCCGTACCCGCCAGGCGTGCGCACAATAAATCGGCAAACGGAGCAGCTACCTGCGGGAATGACCATCAACGCCTTGCCATGGCAGGATTTTTGCGTACAATCCCTCTTAACAACTTGGGGCTGATTCTGGATTCGACAAGATTCACGAAACCCAAGGTGCATGCCGAGGTGCGGTAGGCCTCGTTAATAAACCGCAAAAAAATAGTCGCAAACGACGAAAACTACGCACTGGCAGCTTAATAACCTGCGCAGAGCCCTTCTACCCTAGCTTGCCTGTGTCCTAGGGAATCGGAAGGTCATCCTTCACAGGATCGTGTGGAAGTCCTGCTCGGGGCGGAAGCATTAAAACCAATCGAGCTAGTCAATTCGTGGCGTGTCTCTCCGCAGCGGGTTGGCGAATGTAAAGAGTGACTAAGCATGTAGTGCCGAGGATGTAGTAATTTTGGACGGGGGTTCAAATCCCCCCAGCTCCACCAAACGTTTGGAAAGGGCCACCTCGCAAGAGGTGGCCCTTTTTATTTGGGCTTTCTCTGCAGTGGGTCATTCAGCAAGCTTCGCGGCTCAAAGAGCATCTGCGCCTGCGGGATCATCTGCTGACGTTCCCCACACAAAAGTCGGTGCGTAAGCTGGGGTTGGCAAATATGGGGTACATAGAGAACTGGCAGGAATGGTGGTAAATCCACCAAATAAGAACCCCAGCGTAAGTTGCGAAGCAACCAAGAGGCCGGGGGCTTGTTGCGAAGAAGAATAGGGGGAACCTCCATTCAGTCAAACATTTTTACCCCATTTTGTGACTGATATGGTGGTAGTCGAGTGGCTATTAAAGCAGGATCTCGAAGGCTCTTCAGCTACGTGAGAGCCTGCTTGAAATATCAACATTACAAGGAGTTGCGATGCTACATGCCATTTTGCATGGCAAGGCTGGTCGTATCGAGCGGGAAGGGGAATCCCTGCGCTGGCGCGACCTGTTCAAAGGCAGTGAAGATCTGCTGACTGCTACTTTCTTCGGCCGTCTGCCCCACATCTCGGACGGAGCTCTGCGTGCCGTGCTGCGCTTTCTACTCGGTGACAATCCGCTAGACCCGACCACTTTTCAACGGCTGGAGCTGTGGCCAAAACTGGCATCGCTGCAGGATCGCCGTTATGTCGAGCCCGATGTGCTGCTCCACTTTGGCGACGCGCTGGTGGTTATCGAGGTGAAGCCCCCGTTCGGTGGCGACCAGTATCGGGAGCAGTGGCTGGCGCAGGTCAATGCTGTGGTCAGTGAAGCCGAGTTTGATGACTATGAAGATCGGCTCTATTACGTGGCGCTTGGCAATATCCCTAGCGCCCCATTGTCACGTCCCGATCTGCCCGAACGCTTTGTCCAGATGACCTTGCGTGAATGGGAGCCACTGCGCCGCTATCTGCAAACCGCCCCCGAGTTTGTTGAGGCTTGTCGACAGGACCGTACTATTCGCGATGAGTGGCTGCAGGCGTTTGAGCTGTTTGGTATGGCCCCGATTGTGCCCGAGTGGGCGCCGTTGTTTGCCTACGCAGGGCTGCTGGATCTGGATTGCGGGTTGATGTCAGAACGGGAAACTCCTCCACCGGCTGAGCCTACTGGTTGGGCTGCTCTGCTCGACTATGCCGGGACATTGCACCTCTCTCGCCCCGATATCTCCTTTATGAATACCTGACTTTGGCTAAGGATGCCGTCATGCAACACTCTCTTGAACAGACCACCCAGCTGGTGACCCAACTGCAACAAGCTCACCGACTCGCAGCCGGTTTCTACCAGCGTATCCTCCCGCTATTCGATCAGATCGCCAGCCAGGCGCTGGACGCTGAGTTCTGGTATTGGGAGCCCAGCGAAACGAGCCGCCCCTGTCGCTCGGGAACCTGCCCATCCAGCAGTTGGGCATGGGACTATCTGCCACTGTTTGCATCCAATCACGCCTACCGAGACTGGGATGGGGATATCGCTAAGCAGGGGGATAAAACGCTGGTCTTCCGCCTCTATCTCGATCACGATTTTCGCCGGACCTCTGCGTTACGTACTGGGGTAAAAGGCCAGCCAGATCCTTTGCAACTTGATGGCCAAGCCATCGTGGAAGTGAGTCTGTTCCGTTGTCTGGAAGATAGCGACAAGCATTTCGATGAGCTGTGGAGCCCGGTGCCTTGGCCCCTTCCTCAACCGGATTGGAAGCTGAGTGATGAGTGCAACCAGCTCGCCTTTTGCTCCAACCATATACCGCTCGCTCAGCTGCTTGCCGACCCTGATAGCGTTGACCGTTGGCTCAAAGAGATGAGCCACCGTTGACTAATCCGTTAAGGCGCAACATGGAGCTCGTACGAGCCCCACCCTACTGCCACCAGAAGGTGACAAACTCGTGAACGACCCGACCAAGAAGCACTCCCGCCGACTGCACAAGAAGTTGCCTCTGGGGAAATGTCAAAAGTTCGGCTTTCCACTCACCTTCTGTCCGCAGCAAACAGATTTTGACGAGACGCTCGATCGCTGCCTCGAGTCGCAAGGCTGGGGCGTTGGCGGAGATGAAATCCTCCCGGGTCTGGAGGTTGGCGGCTATCTCTGTCAGGTCGCTGGCGGTTCTCTGACAGAAGACGATCGGGAATTGATGCCCCCTTTGCGCTGTGCAAGACAGTGAACAATGAGAAATACAGGAGGGTGGCCATGAAATGGATAGTCCTTGCGGGGTTGCTTGGCGCAGCACCGGCTTATAGCAGCGAACAGCTATACAAGGCGTTGTGGCTTGATAGCAAGGGCAAGCATGAGGTCACGCTGTCGGTCGATGAGATCCCGGCTACGGAGAAAGACAGTCGCTCTCTGGCTATTACCGGATTGGGCACCCTGAACGGTGAGCAGGAGTGGGTCCTGTATGACAGCGTCACCAACTGCAACCTCGATATGTTCATCAATATCAACCCCACCGGATTTGAGGTCGTCGAGCTCACCGGCAAGGGGGATTATTATCTGCTGCTCGCTTATTCAATGGTCTGTCGCGGCGGGCTCGATCCCGGTGATGTGAAGTATTTTGCTTACCGAGATGGCAAAAAGTTTGCCCTGCGTGGTGTTGAACATTTTGTCGCTGATGGCAAGCCCCTGTACCCAGAGGAAAAACCTGTACCTGTTGCAGGAGAAAATCTTAAAAAACACCCAGAACTCTACCGCTACATGATGAAGAAATGGCCTGAGCTTTCCACCGTTGTGATCCAGTGACAGGCGCGGTTTCCCAACCATCTGCTTGAACGGAAAAAGGGCTACCTCCCAAGAGGTGGCCCTTTCTATTGGCCAGCCCTTATCTACAAAACCGGCGTTTCCTCCCCCGCCTGCTGGCAGGCCCAGTCGATGAAGGCTTGCGCCTTGGGGTTCTGGCAATTGGGCAGGGTGGCGATGTAGTAGCGCTGGGCGCAGCGCACCGCCATGTCCGGGAAGGGGGCCACCAGCTCGCGCCGTGCCAGCCGCTGGCTCACCAGGTTCTGACGCCCCATGGCGATCCCGGCGTGGTTCATGGCGGCGATGATGGCGAGATCGGAGCGATCAAACCCCATGCAGGCCCTGCATGCCGAAAGCGACACGCCGGACTGCTCGGCCCAACCGGACCACTCGTCATCGTTGGAATCCTGGCTCCAGGCTTGCCGATCGTGCAGCAGACGGCAGTGTGCCAGGTTGGCTGGGTTGCCGAGCAGCCCGTGCTGCTCGGCATACTCGGGGCTGCACACCGGCACCATGTACTCGTCCATCAGCGGGTGAATGGCGAGCCGCGCAGGCGTCTTGTCATCGAAGCTGAGGGCGAGATCGATGCCGTAGCCATGCAGGTTGATGTTCTCGTTGCCGGTCATGACGTTGAGCTCGATCTGGGGATGCTGACGGGCGAAATCCGCCAGTCGTGGCACCAGCCAGCACTGGGCGATGGAGGGGCGTGAGAAGACGGTCAGGGTGCCCGACAGCTCCTGATGGCGGATCTCAAGGATCTCCTGGTTGATGAACTCCAGCGATGACTTGAGCACCCAGAACACCCGTTGCCCGTCTGCCGTCAGCGCCACCTTGCGATGAAAACGCTGGAACAGCTTGAAGCCGAGATCCTCCTCCAGCGCGCTTATCCGGTGGCTCACCGCACTCGGGCTGAGCGCCAGCTCGTCAGCCGCCAGCGCAAAGGAGCCGTGTCTGGCTGCCGCCTCGAAGGTGTGCAGTCTGGCCAGCTGATAGCCGTTGAGCAGCTTGTTTCCCGCGACACTGCTTCTTGCCACATAGTTCTCTTCGCCGTACATATGCCCCCCTTGCGAAACCGGCACCGATGATACCGAAAAAGTGGCCCGCTGCATCAGCTCACACCATGCAAAACCACCTTCACACCATAAATGTGATGAATGTGGCACCTTTGCATCAATCTAGCTCACCCAAACTGCCGATTTCATCATTTGTCAGGGAACCTGCATTTTCATTCAATAGCGCCAACATCATTCCCATGACAGAGGCACGCCATGAATTCAGAAATGTGGATCGTCGGAACCCTGCTGACCAGCATACTGCTGATCGTCGTCACCATAGTGAAGGGCAAGGTCCACCCCTTTCTCGCCCTGCTGCTGGCGAGCTTCTATGTGGGCACCCTGATGGGGATGAACCCGCTCAAGATGGTCAATGCCATGGAGGAAGGCATAGGCAGCACCCTGGGCTTTCTGGCCGCCGTCATCGGCCTTGGCACCATACTCGGCAAGATGATGGAGGTGTCGGGCGCCGCCGAGCGCATCGGCCTCGCCCTGCAGCAGAGCCGCTGGCTGTCACCCCAGGTGACCATGGTGCTGGTCGGGCTGGTATGCGGTATCACCCTGTTTGTGGAGGTGGGGGTAGTACTGCTCATTCCACTGGCCTTCTCCATCGCCCGCAAGACCAACACCTCGCTGCTGACCCTGGCCATTCCGCTCTGTACCGCCCTGATGGCCGTGCACTGCATAGTGCCGCCCCACCCCGCCGCCCTCTATGTCACCAACCAGCTGGGTGCCGATGTGGGCTCCGTCATCGTCTATGGCCTCGCGGTCGGGCTGTTTGCCTCGCTGGTGGGTGGCCCGCTGTTTCTGAAGCTGCTGGGCAAGCGGGTACCGTTCAAGGAGGTGCCTGCCGCCTTTGCCGACATCCAGGCCCGCAACGAGGCAGAGCTGCCGACCTTGGGCGCCTCTCTCTTCACCGTGCTGCTGCCCATCCTGCTGATGCTGGTCAAGACAGTGGCCGAGCTCAACATGGATCACACCAGCCACCTCTATACCCTGCTGGAGTTTATCGGTAACCCCATCACCGCCATGTTCATCGCCGCCTTCACCGCCTACTACGTGCTGGGGATCCGCCGGCGCATGCAGATGGAAGGGCTGCTGGACCAGACCGAGCAGTGTTTCTCCTCCATTGCCAACATACTGCTGATCATCGGTGCCGGCGGCGCCTTCAACGGGGTACTCAAGGCCAGTGGCCTGGGAGACGGCCTGGCCACCATCCTCTCCCAGCTCGACATGCATCCCATCCTGCTGGCCTGGCTGGTGGCCATCGTGCTGCACGCCGCCGTGGGCTCCGCCACCGTCGCCATGATGGGGGCTACCGCCATCGTCTCCCCCATCATGGTGCACTACCCGAACATCAGCCCGGAGATCATGACGCTCGCCATCGGCTCCGGTGCCATTGGCTGCACCATGGTGACCGACTCCCTGTTCTGGCTGGTCAAGCAGTATTGCGGCGCCACCCTGAACGAAACGCTCAAGTACTACACTACCGCCACCTTTGTCGCCTCCCTGATGGCGCTGGCCGGCACTTTCCTGCTCTCCTGTATCGTATAACGAGGCCGAGAACACCATGAAAAACATCGACGTATCACAACTCACCCAGCAGTTTCCGCTGCTGCACGCCCTGATCGCGCTGGAACCGGTCAGCTGGTTCAACCCCAAGGCAACCACCCTGGTGGAGGGCCTGCCCTATGTGGGGCTGGATGGCAGCGATGTGGCGGATGCCTCCGCCCGCCTGGCCCGCTTCGCCCCCTACCTGTGTGAAGCCTTCCCCGAGACCCGCGCCAGCAAGGGCATTCTGGAGTCCGAGATAGCCGCCATTCCCGCGATGCAGGCCACTCTCAACCAACGTTACGGCGTTGAGGTCAGCGGTCGATTGCTACTCAAAAAAGACAGCCACCTACCCATCTCCGGCTCCATCAAGGCACGCGGCGGCATCTACGAGGTGCTGGCCCATGCCGAGCAGCTGGCCATCAAGGCCGGTCTGCTCTGCGAAGAGGACGACTATCGCAAGCTGTTCACAGACGAGTTCCGCCACTTCTTCAGCCAGTACAGCATCGCGGTGGGCTCCACCGGCAACCTCGGCATGTCCATCGGCATCATGAGCGCCCGCCTCGGCTTTCGCGTCACCGTCCATATGTCCGCCGATGCGCGGGAGTGGAAGAAGCGCAAGTTGCGCGAACATGGCGCCATCGTGGTGGAATACGCCGAAGATTACGGGGTGGCGGTGGAGCAGGGACGCAAGGAGGCCGAACGCGACCCCAACTGTTTCTTCATCGATGACGAGAACTCCCGCACTCTGTTCCTCGGCTACGCGGTGGCCGGTGAGCGGGTGAAAACGCAGTTTGATGAAATGGGGATTGTGGTGGACGCCGACCATCCGCTGTTTGTCTACCTGCCCTGCGGTGTCGGTGGCGGCCCAGGCGGGGTGGCCTTTGGTCTCAAGCTCGCGTTCGGGGATAACGTCCACTGCCTGTTCGCCGAGCCGACCCACTCCCCCTGCATGCTGCTGGGGGTGCACACCGGCTTGCACGATGCCATTGCGGTGCAAGACCTTGGCATCGACAACCTCACTGCGGCCGACGGCCTCGCGGTGGGGCGCGCTTCCGGCTTCGTCGGCCGCGCCATGGAGCGGCTGCTGGCAGGTTTCTACACCCTGAGCGATCAGGAGATGTACGACCTGCTCGGACTCTTGGCCCGCGATGAGCAGATCAAGCTGGAACCCTCGGCGCTGGCCGGCATGGCAGGCCCGTGGCGCGTCGCGGCCGACCTTGAGTGGCAAACTGGTCAAGGGCTGGATACCGCCAAGATGGCCAGCGCTACCCACCTGGTGTGGGCCACCGGCGGCGGCATGGTACCCGCCGAGGAGATGGAAAAGTACCTGGCCAGCGCCCGCCTCTGATCTTTTTTTCAGCCATAAAACCCGCCAGACTGGCGGGTTTTTCTCGTGTGAGATCAGCAAGATGGGGTGCATGCTTAGGAGTATCGAATGTAGACGGCCAGACAGCTGGACACCCTGAATTGCTGACAATCCCCCCAAGCTGGTTATTTTGTGATACGATAGTGACCGTTTTTTGACATCTGCACCCACGTTGGCGCCCTGTTCGGGCGAGATCGCGACCCAATCCGTCGATCACAACCATCAAGGGCATGCAGAAAAACCGTGGCCTGAAGGCCCCGTCCGGCACAAAGCTTGGCGGCGGTCAGCAAGACACACGAGATAAGGAGATCGGGCAATGAAACAATATCAAAGCTGGCTGGGACAATATCTGATGAGTCGCCGCGATGGGGACCACGCCATGGCATCCGAACTCGCCAGCTCCATCTGCGAGTTCTGGCAAACCCAGGGGGACGAGGCCGAGCAGGACAAATGGCAGCAGATCTACCAGCACCATCTGGAACGAACCACCTAATCATCCGAATCCTTGCCTTGCAGCCCCAAACTGCAAGGCTCTCTTTTATCCAGCCCCTTCCTCCCCTCGCCTCCTTTGTGCTCTCACCATGACAGCGCAGATCTGCCTGCCTGCTTCATATCGTTGCCCGCATCGTTTCAACAGGTTACCGGGCAGGGCCACCTGCCATGCGCAATTTGGCGTCACATCGACCCGTTCGCGCCTTGCCCCTGCCCCTCCCCTTTGTTAGAGTCGCGCGCCGCGCGGCCACCGCGCCCATAACGACAACGCGCGCCCAGAGCGCCAGCAACGAGCGAGAACAATCCATGCGTGAGCGCATCAGACAAGAGTGGTTTGGCAACGTCAGGGGGGATCTGCTGTCGGGCACGGTCGTGGCCCTGGCCCTGATCCCGGAGGCCATCGCCTTCTCCATCATCGCCGGCGTCGATCCCAAGGTGGGGCTCTACGCCTCCTTCTGCATCGCCGTCATCATCGCCTTCACCGGCGGCCGCCCGGCCATGATCTCCGCCGCCACCGGCGCCATGGCCCTGCTGATGGTGACCCTGGTACGCGAGCACGGCCTGCAATACCTGATGGCCGCCACCCTGCTCACCGGCCTGCTGCAGATCCTGGCCGGCTACCTGCGCCTCGGCGCCCTGATGCGCTTCGTCTCACGCTCGGTGGTGACCGGCTTTGTCAACGCCCTGGCCATCCTCATCTTCATGGCCCAGTTGCCAGAGCTGACCAACGTCAGCTGGCAGGTCTACGCCATGACCGCAGCCGGGCTTGGCATCATCTACCTGTTCCCGCGCCTGCCGCGCATTGGCACTTTGCTCCCCTCGCCGCTGCTGTGCATCGTGCTGCTCACCGCGGTGAGCGTCGGCCTCGGCCTCGAGGTGCGCACGGTCGGCGACATGGGCGCCCTGCCGGACACCCTGCCGGTCTTCATGTGGCCCGACGTACCCCTCAATCTCGAGACCCTGGCCATCATCTTCCCCTACTCCGCCGCCCTGGCCGTGGTGGGACTGCTCGAATCCCTGATGACCGCCGCCATCGTCGACGAGATGACCGGCACCCGCAGCGATCGCCACCGCGAGTGCAAGGGCCAGGGGCTGGCCAACATCGCCGCCGGCCTGATGGGCGGCATGGCGGGCTGCGCCATGATCGGCCAGTCGGTCATCAACGTGAAATCCGGTGGCCGCGGCCGCCTCTCCACCCTGGTGGCGGGGGCCCTGCTCATCGTCATGGTGGTGTTCCTGGACGAGTGGATCCGCCAGATCCCCATGGCCGCCCTGGTGGCGGTGATGATCATGGTATCCATCGGCACCTTCTCCTGGGGCTCAGTGCTGCGCATGCACAAGACACCGCTGGCCACCAACCTGGTGATGCTGAGCACTGTGGCCGTGGTGGTGGTGACCCACAACCTGGCCCTCGGGGTGCTGACCGGGGTGCTGCTGGCCTGCCTCTTCTTCGCCCACAAGGTGGCGCGTACCCTGCTGGTGCACAGCGACAGCGAGCGCCACGGCGCCACCCGCACCTACCGGGTGCACGGCCAGGTCTTCTTCGCCAGCACCGAGCAGTTCTGTGCCGGCTTTGACACCGGCGAATCCCTCGAGCGGGTGGTGATCGATTTAAGTGACGCCCACTTCTGGGATCTCAGCGCCGCCGAGGCCCTGACCACAGTGCGCCGCCGCTTCGAGGCTGCCGGCACCGAGGTGCAACTGACGGGGGTGAGCGACGCCAGCGCCGCCCTGCTCGGCCGCTTCGCCCCGGCGACCTGACCGAACGCCGCTTCTGGAACCAAACGCCCATAAAAAAAGGCCAGCCCCATGGGGCTGGCCTTTTGCATCGCGCAGAGACTTACATCTGGTCGACCATGTCCTGGGCGAACTGGGAGCAGGAGCGCAGGGTGGCCCCTTCCATCAGACGCTCGAAGTCATAGGTGACGGTCTTGTTGCGGATCGCCGCTTCCATCCCCTTGATGATGAGGTCGGCCGCCTCAACCCAGCCCATGTGGCGCAGCATCATCTCGGCGGAGAGGATGAGGGAGCCCGGGTTGACCTTGTCCTGACCTGCGTACTTCGGCGCAGTGCCGTGGGTCGCTTCGAACAGGGCGACGCCGTCGCCGATGTTGGCACCCGGTGCGATGCCGATACCGCCTACCTGAGCCGCCAGCGCGTCGGAGATGTAGTCGCCGTTCAAGTTCATGCAGGCGATGACGTCATACTCGGCCGGGCGCAGCAGGATCTGTTGCAGGAAGGCGTCGGCGATGACGTCCTTGACGACTATGGTCTTGCCGGTTTTCGGGTTCTTGAAGGAGCACCAGGGGCCGCCGTCGATGAGCTGGGCGTCGTACTCTTTCTGGGCCAGGGCGTAGCCCCAATCCTTGAAGGCACCTTCGGTGAACTTCATGATGTTGCCCTTGTGCACTAGGGTCACGGAGTCACGATCGTTGTCGATGGCATACTCGATGGCGGCACGGACCAGACGCTCGGTACCGGCCTTGGACATGGGCTTGATGCCGATGCCACAGGTCTCGGGGAAGCGAATTTTCTTCACGCCCATCTCGTTTTGCAGGAAGGAAATCACCTTCTTGGCTTCGTCGCTGTCGGCTTTCCACTCGATGCCGGCGTAGATGTCTTCGGCGTTCTCGCGGAAGATCACCATGTCGGTCAGATCAGGACGCTTGACCGGGCTCGGGGTGCCCTCGTAGTAACGGACCGGGCGCAGGCAGATGTAGAGATCCAGCTCCTGACGCAGGGCCACGTTGAGGGAGCGAATACCGCCACCGACCGGGGTGGTCAGCGGGCCCTTGATGGCCACGCAGTATTCACGAATGAAATCCAGGGTTTCGGCCGGCAGCCAGGCACCTTCGCCATAGACATGAGTCGATTTCTCGCCGGTGTAGATCTCCATCCAGGCGATCTTGCGCTCGCCTTTGTAGGCTTTCTCGACCGCGGCATTCACCACATTCAACATGGCCGGGGTCACGTCCACGCCGATGCCATCCCCTTCGATAAACGGAATGATCGGATGGTTGGGAACCTGCAGCTTGCCGTTGGCATCGACTGTGATTTTCTGGCCCTGGGTCGGGATAACTACTTTGCTTTCCATCGGCATCTCCTAACTTCCGTTTGTTATCAATCTGTAAGTTGCGCGCGGCCATCTTAAGCCCATCCATTGGCAGAATCAAATGGCGAGCACGCATGTCAGACCATAGTCGCGCACTGGATCACAATGCGTCCATTCAGCCGGTTCCGGATCCGAAGCAGCCCCGCCAGCGCCTGAGCTGGGCAGGCTCCGGCGGCATCCCTGTTTATCCCGCCAGCCCCTCGGCCTGCCCCTGTGGCTGGCTGAGTGCCCGGTACTGGGAGGGGGTCAAGCCGGTCTTTTGCTTGAACACCCGGCAAAAATAGTTCACATCGCTGTAACCACAGCGGCTGGCCACCTCTTCGAGGCGAAAGCGGTATTTCTTGAGCATGAACTTGGCCCGATCGATGCGTACCCAGCTGATGTAATCGGCCAGGCGCATGTGCCCCTGCTCGCGAAACAGGTGCGACAAATGGCTGGCCGAGACGTTGAAGCGATGGGCGATCGAATCCCGGCTGATGGGGCGGTGAAAGTTCTCCTGGATATAGATGCAGATCCCGTGAAACAGCTCGGCCCCCCGCGGCCGCTCGAAGGTGGACTCGGCCAGCAGCTGGCGCACGCTGGTGAGCAGCGCCTGCAGCAGGTGATTGTCGGTGGGGGAGCGCGCGGGATCCTCGGTCAGCACGTTGAGTGCCGCCAGTATGTGTTCGTTCACATGGCCGGCCCGGGCCATGATGCTGTGCTTTTGCACGTCAAAGAAATCGGGGTCTTCCCGCCGCTTGCTCACCAGACTGAAACCGAGCTGGCGCTTGCCGAACAGCAGGCTCAGCACCGAGCAGTCGGTGGTCCAGAGCGGCTTGTTCCAGCCGTTGGGGGGGATGTAGAGCGCCTGCCCCGGGGCGATGCAGATCTCCTGGCAGCCCTGCTCCCTGTCCCAGATCTGGTTGCGGTACTCGCCGCTGAACACCAGCTCGAGGCGGGGAAAGTTGACCTGATAGCTGAAACCGGGCGGCACCCCCTGATCCTGGGCAAACCAGATCTGGTCGAAGGGGGCCTGCTCGTGGAGGGCGCCATCGAGCAACTGGCTGAAGACAAGAGACATGCTGATCCTGATCAAGAGAGAGGCAAGCGGTTGCGGTGCCCGCGACCGCCCATGTTATAGTCCGGTCCACGGCAGCAATGCCACCCTTTTCTGCACCCGATTTTCTGCACACCAAATGAGGCATCCCTTATGAGCAGTCGCGATCTGCCCTCTTTTTTGTCAATGCAAAATCCGATTCAAGGCTACGACTGGGGCAGCCATGACGCCCTCACCACCCTGTTCGGCATCCCCAATCCGGCGGGCAAGCCCCAGGCCGAGCTGTGGATGGGTGCCCACCCCAACGGCTGCTCCGAGGTAGTGCTGGCCGGGCAGGTGCAAAAGCTCTCGACCCTGATAGAGCGCGCCCCCGCCGCCGTACTGGGTGAAGCCACCCAGACCCGTTTTGGCAGCCTGCCGTTCCTGTTCAAGGTCCTGTGCGCCGAGAAGGCCCTCTCCATTCAGGTGCACCCGAGCAAGGCGCAGGCCGAAGCCGGCTTTGCCAAGGAAGAGGCCGCCGGCATCTCGCCCAAAGCCGCCAATCGCAACTACAAGGACCCCAACCACAAGCCCGAGCTGGTGTTTGCCCTCACCCCCTATCAGGCGATGAACGGCTTTCGCGCCATCCCGACCATCCTGGCGCTGTTCAAGCGGGTCAAGCTGCCCGCCCTTGCCGAGCTGGTTGCCGCCCTCGCCGCCAGCCAGAACGAAGCGGGTCTGCAGCACTTCTTCCACCAGCTGCTGGTGCTGGAAGGGGCGCGCAAGGAGGAGGCGCTGGCGGGCCTGCTGGCCTTTGCCGCCAAGCATCAGGATGAAGAGACCTTTGCGCTGATCACCAGTCTGGCTGCCCAGTATCCGGGGGATGTGGGGCTCTTCTCGCCGCTCTTGCTCAACGTGGTGACCCTGCAGCCCGGTCAGGCGATGTATCTGGACGCCTGCACCCCGCACGCCTATGTGCGCGGCACTGGCCTTGAGATCATGGCCAACTCCGACAACGTGCTGCGCGCCGGGCTCACCCCCAAGTACATAGACGTGGCCGAGCTGTTGGCCTGCACCCGCTGCTTACCCAAGCCAGACGACCAGATCCTGCTTGCCCCCCGTATGGAAGGGGCGGTGCAGCACTTCGAGGTGCCGGTGCCGGACTTCACCTTCAGCGTCTATCCGGCGGGCGAGCACCAGCTCACTACCGCCAGCGCCGAGATCCTGTTTGCCATCGACGAGGCCGTGATCCTCAAGCGTGGTGACGACACCCTGCGCCTCGAGAAGGGTCAGTCCGCCTTCATCCCGGCCGCCACCGGCCGTTACCAGCTGCTGGCCGAGGGCCGGGTCGCCCGCGCCGGCAACCGCTGCTAAGCCGGTTCAAATCGACCCATGACAACAAGGGCCATCGAGGATGGCCCTTGTTGTTGACAGTGACCGCCACTGTCCACTCCTGCCTTTGCCGACTAAATTCTTGATGTGTGGCATAAAATCATCAGATCCTGCTGTCAGCGTCTCTCTGGTTGGCTATCATGCCCGTCTGGCTATCACACGTCTTGATACCCGCCGGAGCAGCACTGCCAGCCGGCCCCAGTTCAGGAAGAACATCATGAAAGGCTACTGTGGACTATCCGTTTTACTGTTGGCGCTGCTGGGCAGCCCGGTGCACGCCGCCTGCGACAAGGGGGTGGCACTCAGGCTGGCCAAGGCGTTCTGGAGCGAGCACAAGGATTTCTATTACGCCGATCCGGCGCCGCTCAAGGCGCTGCTCACCCCCGACTTCTTCGCCGTGCTGAGCAGCGAGGCCGAGTGCAACGCCGACGGCGAGGTGTGTGCCATCGATGCCGACCCCTGGATCAACGCCCAGGATGGCGAGGTGAGCGAGCCCGTCAGCTTCACCCTGGCCAAGGAGCAAGAGCAAGGGGTAACGGTCAGGATGCACTATCTGTTTGCCCTCTCCGACACCCAGAAAGAGCCGCAGACCGTCAGCCTCCACTTTCAGAAGAGCGGCGACAACCGCTGCTACCTGATGGATGACTTCATTCCCCCCGGCGATGGCTCCCTCAAACAGCGCCTGCGCCAGTGGCAGAACCACAACGCCATCGAGCCGCAATAAAAAACCCCCGCCATACAGGCGGGGGTTTTGCATTCAGCCGGGCCACACGCATCAGCGCCGGGCCCGTAGCGAGGTCACTCTTCTACCGCCTCCGACTGAGGCTCTTCAGCGCGGATCTGCTGCAGCTCTTCGACCCTGGCCTGCCATTTGTCATGGGCCTGTTTGAGCTCCTGTTGCTTGAACTCTTCGCGCATGGTGTCGATCTTTTGGGCCAAATTTTCCATCAGGATGTCTCCTTACATCTGGGTGAACATGACAAGTAAAACGGGTTGACGGCACACTCCGCATCAAGGGCGTTGGCCTGTCGGTTCATCAAGTTTGACTTCCGGTTTGCCAAAACTGTCCAACTAAATAAACGATTGGATATGCACAAAGCAATCTAAAAAATGATTAAACGTCTCTCGTAAAACCGTCTAAAGGAGCTCAACAGGCCGCTTTTCGCTCTTATGAATGAGATGAAAACAATTAAATATCAGTAGCTTAAAGTGATATCATGGCGAGTGCATACACCCTTTTCAAGCTGCCGATTATGCACTGATTTTTCACACCCCGTGTTTGCATCCCTTGCAACCCCGCCACCATAAGCGCCGCCCAGGGCCAGGCAGCCGCTTTTGCCGACCGGCTCACAGTTTTGCTGACCACGTGAGCACACAAATCTCCATCCCTCAACCCACAAAGAGCAGGCCCTCCAACCGCCGGCTGGTGATCAACCTCCCTCAAACCAAGAATAATCATCTGTTTTTAAATCTGTTTTTGTTCAGCACCCGCAACCTTTACCAACCGAACAAAATGCGAGCAGGCTCACAGGTGAGCACCATCGACACAAAAATCCAGTAAAGGGCACATATGTCCGATTTCGACCGCAGCACTTGGGAGAAACAATAGGCAGGTCAACCCGTTGCACCACAGTTTCAACAGGACCAGTTCCATTCGGACGGCACCAGCCAGGAGAGAACCATGCTCACCACCCTGATAGATGAAGGATTGATCTGCCTCGATCTTGCGGCCCGCGACAAGCAGGCGCTGTTTGTCGAGCTGGCCGAGAGGCTCAAGGCCAGCGGCAAGATAGCCAGTCAGGATCAGTTTGTCCGCGACCTCTGGGCGCGAGAGGCACTCGACAATACCGGCTTCGAGCAGGGGGTCGCTCTGCCCCACGCCAAGAGCGAGGCGGTGCGAGAGCCTGCCATCGTGGTCGGCATCAGTCGCCAGGGCATCGATTACGGCGCCGAAGATGGCGAGCCCTCCAAGCTGTTCTTCATGATTGCCTCCCCGGCGGGCGGCGCCAACCACCATATCGAGGTACTGGCCGAGCTCTCCACCAAGCTGCTGGAACCCGGCTTCATCGCCAGCATGCAGGCGGCCACCAGCCACGCCGAGGTACTCGCCTTGCTGGCCGCACCAGGGCCGTCCGCAGCCCCTGCCGCCCCCCGGGCGCAACCAGCCCAGCCGGCAGATCCGCAGGAGCGCGGCATCAAGGCCCAGCTCAACACCCTCAAGCAGCATTTGCTGTTTGGCACCTCCCACATGATCCCCTTCATAGTCGCGGGGGGCGTGCTGCTGTCGCTGTCGGTGATGATCAGCGGCAAGGGCGCCGTGCCCGAGGCGGGCGTGCTTAAAGACATGGCCGATATGGGGATTGCCGGGCTCACTCTGTTTACCGCCGTACTGGGCGGCTACATCGCCTACTCCATGGCGGACAAACCGGGTCTGGCCCCCGGCATGATCGGCTCCTGGATTGCCGTGCAGCAGTTTCACACCGGTTTTCTCGGCGCCATCCTGGTGGGCTTTATCGCCGGCCTCATCGTCAACCAGCTCAAACGCATCAAGCTGCCGGATTCCATGAGTTCGCTCGGCTCCATCTTCATCTATCCGCTGATCGGCACCTTCCTGGTGTGCGGCATCGTCATGTGGGTGATCGGCGCCCCCATCGCCGCCATGATGGAGGGGATGAACCACTGGCTCTCCGGCATGGCGGGCTCGGGCAAGGTGATGCTGGGGGCCATCCTCGGTGGCATGACCACCTTTGACATGGGCGGCCCCATCAACAAGGTGGCCACCCTGTTCGCCCAGACCCAGGTCAACACCCAACCCTGGCTGATGGGCGGGGTCGGCATCGCCATCTGCGTGCCGCCGCTCGGCATGGCGCTGGCCACCCTGCTCTCGCCCAAGCGCTACAAGAAAGAGGAGCGTGAAGCGGGCAAGGCGGCCGCCATCATGGGCATGATCGGCATCAGCGAGGGGGCCATTCCGTTTGCCGCCGCCGACCCGGTGCGGGTCATCCCGGCCATCGTCGCAGGCGGCATCGTCGGCAACATCACCGGCTTCATGATGCACAGCATCAACCACGCCCCCTGGGGCGGCTGGATCGTGCTGCCGGTGGTGGAGGGCAAGATGGGCTATATCCTGGGCACCCTGCTCGGCGCCCTCACCACGGCCCTTATCGTCAACCTGCTGAAAAAGCCGGTCAGTGACACCGAAGAGAGCAACGAGCGCCTGGAGGAGTACCAGATCATCGAGGCGGAAGGGGAAGCCGAGGTGCTGGCCATCACCGCCTGCCCCTCCGGCGTGGCCCACACCTTCCTGGCCGCCAAGAGCCTGCAAAAGGCAGCCGCCAAGGCCGGCATCAAGTTGAAAGTGGAAACCCAGGGCGCCAACGGCATCATCAACCACATCAGCGCCAAGGACGTGGCCAACGCCCGCTGCGTCATCCTGGCCCACGACGTGGCCATCAAGAACAGGGAGCGCTTCGCCCATATCGAGGTCATCGACGTCAAGACCCGGGAGGCCATCCACAACCCGGAGGGGCTGCTGGCCCGCACCCGACCGGGGCGCCAGGTGGCCTGATAACGGACTTGAGAGTACCTGCGACAGAAGGGGCCGAGGGCCCCTTCTTTTATCCAGGCATCAGGCAGTAAACCCTGTTCGTCAGCCGCCCGAACGGGGATAGCACCCTCCCACTCAGGATCGATAAGATAGGAGCCATATCGTGCCTTCGCCTGCCAGCCGGCCTGGCGACCACACATGGACGGAGCCTTGCACAAATGGATCTGACGGACGTACGGCTCACCCTGCCCGAGTGCCTCGCCCGCCATCCCGAATGCGCCACCGACGATAGTGAAAACGCCAGCTGCTGTGCCTGCGGTTCGCACAAGGTTCGGTTTCGAAACCGCGCTATTCTCTGACAGATTCATATATCAACTAGATGAGTGAAGGGACGCCCAGTGAGTAATCGAACAGCCGCTGCCCGTTGGCGCTGGCTTCGCCAACATATAAAAACATTGCGCAATTCTGAGCTGGAACCCGAAGAAAAGGGGACAACTTGGCGCTTTGCGGGATTAGTCGTGGCGGCCATTCCTGCCCTGACAGCAGCAACCTATCTTCTGGGGATGGCCTATCACTATGGCTATACCCTGGCGTTTAACCTCGACTATGCCGAATTTTCTCCACCGGCGGATTATCTGCTGGCCCTTGGCCTTCTCACGACTCTCAATATGCTCAAGCCCTGGATGTGGCCTGTATTGGGTAGCATGCTCACGATTTTTTCAGTGGCGATCACCCTACTCATCTGCGCTCGCTGGCGAATTCATCTCACATGGCTGTGGCAAAGCTCAATGTTCTATCGTTGGCTGATCAAAAGAGCCAAAAAGATTGGACGCTACCCAGCCCCCTCTCTTTTCAGAGCATTTGTTTGGATGGGGAATAACTATTACAAATTTGCCTTCTTGTCGTTATCCGTATTGATCCCCGTCATGGGTGCGCTCTGGTTCTTTGTGAAAGGTGTTGAAGAGGCACAAACACAGATCACCCGCCTCGAGCAAAACAAGTGGCCGCAGAGAGAGGCCCATAGTCAGTCGCTCCTGCTGGGGGATGAGCCCCATATTCGCATCGCCTGCAACGCTTCCCACTGCGCCTATCGCCTCAAGGGGGGTGATACCCTGATCCTGCGCTTCGATCAGATAGAAGAGACCCGCTATCGGCCTGACAAGGCCGCCTCGAAATAGCAACCGCCGCCCGAGGGCGGCGGTGCTCTATCTGGCCAGCAGCTCTTGCAGCGCACCGATCAGGGCATCGAGTCCTTTATCTACTTTCGAGCGAGAGCAGCCGACGTTGAGGCGAAGATAGCCTTTGCCTTCAGGGCCATAGGTGTCGCCGCGCATGATGGCGACCCGGTATTTCTCCACCAGCAAGGTTTGCAGCGCATCCATCCGCTCGGTGGAGTCGATGCCAAGGCCGCTCAAGTCAATCCAGGCGAGATAGGTCCCCTCGGGCACCCGATAGTCGATGGCGGGGAAGGCAGCGTTGAGCCGCACCGCCACCTGGGTCAGGTTGCCGTGCAGATAGCTTTTCAGGGCATCGAGCCACTCATCCCCCTCCCGATAGGCGCTGATATGGGCCAGCACTCCGAGAATGGGCGGCGATGAGAGCCCATGGGCCGCCTTGAGCCGCTGCAGATAGGCGGCCTGCACCTCGGCGTTGGCAATAAAGGCGTAGGCGCCGCCAAGGGCCGGAATATTGAAGGATTTTGAGCCCGAGCTCACCAGTGCCCAGTTGTCATCCGGCGCCACCTCGCTCCACGGCAGGTAAGGGGCAAAGCTCATATCCATATGGATGTCATCCGAGATGACCCTGACCCCGTGGCGCTGGCAGATAGTGGCCATCCGGCCCAGTTCATCCCGCGTCCAGACCCGGCCGGTGGGGTTGTGGGGGCTGCACAGCAGCAGAACGCGGCAATCGGGGCGGGCCGCCTGGCGCTCGAAGCAGGCCCAGTCAATGTGATAGCTCCCCTCCCCCTTTATCAGCGGGCAAGGCAGCAGCACCCTGTCGTTGGCAGTCAGCATATTGTCGAAGGCGTCGTAGGCGGGGGTATGCACCAGCACCCCCTCCCCCGGCGCCGACCAGAGGCTCACCAGCTGGGCGATGATGTAGATGACCGAGGGGCCGTAGATCAGGCTCTCGGGGTCGAGGCGAGCCCCGTAGCGGCTGGCAAACCAGTCGCTCACCGCCCCCTTGAAGTCGTCGTGATTCCAGCGACTGTAGCCAAAGACCCCGTGCTCCAGGCGCTTGGCCAGGGTCTGGCGAATGCAGGGGGCAGTCTCGACATCCATGTCGGAGATGGTAAAGGGGAGCAGGTCGGCGTGGCCGAAGCGGTCGGCCACATAGTCCCACTGGGTGCAGTAGGTGCCGTGGCGATCGACCAGGCGGTCAAAATCAAAGGATTCGGTAGTGGGCATCTCTTTCTCACCAGCAAAAACAGCAATGAACAAGGGGGCATGGCGCCCCCCAACGCAGGGTAACAGAGGGCCGACTCAGGCCCCCATCAGGCTCTGCAGCTGGTTTTTCACCAGATGGACCTGGGGCCCGATCACCACCTGCAGGTTGTGCTCGTCGAGCTTGATCACCCCGATGGCGCCATTCGCCTTCAATACCTTGTCATCGACCCGGCTCATGTCCTGCACCGACATCCGCAGGCGGGTAATGCAGTTGTCCAGCGCCAGGATATTGCCGGCGCCGCCCAGCGCATTGAGGATGATTTCGCCGTTGTAGCCGCTGTTGCCTGCCTTCTTGCCCGCGGGTTGAGCCGCCTCGCTGGTCTCGATTTCCCGGCCGGGGGTTTTCAGGTTGAAGCGCACGATGGCGAAGCGGAACACGCTGTAGTAGATGGCAAACCAGATGGCCGCCGCGACCGGCACCAGATACCACTTGGTGGCGGTGCCCTGCAGCACGCCGAACACCAGGAAATCGATGAGGTTGCCGTCGGTGTTGCCGATGGTGACGCCGAGCAGCCCCATAGTCATAAAGCCGAGCCCGGTCAGGATGGCGTGAATGACGTAGAGCACGGGCGCCACGAACAGGAACAGGAACTCCAGCGGCTCTGTGATGCCGCCGATGACGCAGGCCACCACGCCGGAAACCAGCAGCGCCTTGATCTTGCCGCGATTTTCCGGGCGGGCGCAGTGATACATGGCGAGCGCCGCCCCCGGCAGGCCGCCGAGGAAGGCCGGCATCTTGCCCTGAGAGAGGAAAGAGGTGGCCGACACCGAGAACTGGGTGGTGTCGGCGCAGGAGAGCTCGGCATAGAAGATGTTGAGCGCGCCGCTCACCTCGTTGCCGCACACCAGTTGGGAGCCGCCCGCCTCGGTGAAGCGAATGAGCGCCACCAGGATGTGGTGCAGACCGAGCGGCAGCAGCAGACGCTCGCCGGTACCGAACAGGAAGGGGCCGAAGGGACCGGCGTGGGAGATGAGCGCCCCTATGCCGTTGATGCCGGCGGCGAACCAGGGCCAGACCAGGGGCACCACCAGACCAACCACCCCCAGCACGATGGCGGTGATAATGGGCACGAAGCGGGCGCCGCCGAAGAAGGCGAGCGCATCGGGCATCTTGTAGGTGTAGAAGCGGGCGTGCAGTTTGGCGACGATCACCCCGACGATGATGGCCCCCAGAATGCCGGTGTCGATGGAGCTGATGCCGAGGATGGCTTTCACCCCGTAGGCCTTCTCTGCCGCTGCGTCACCGATGACGTTGGCCACGGTGAGGTAGAAGTTGATGGAGAGGTTGAGCGCCGCATAGCCGACGAAACCGGCAAAGGCCGCCACCCCCTTCTCCTCGCGCGCCAGCCCCAGCGGAATGGCCACCGCGAACATCACCGGCAGGTAGATAAAGGCCACCAGCCCCACCTTGGTCATCCAGAGGAACAGCAACTGCAGCACGGTATTGTCGAGGAAGGGCATGCTCTGCTTGACCGCATCGCTGGTGAGCGAGCTGCCGACACCGAGCAGAATGCCCGAGAAGGCCAGCAGGGCGACCGGCAACATGAAGGTCTTGCCGAGGCTCTGCAGGAACTCCCATACGGTGGATTTGGCGGGGGACTTGGCCATGTGTCAGATCCTTGTGAGGTGAGGGGCATTCGATACACCTGCCGGTGGCCTCCCTGACGGATGGCAACGGCGAGCCGTATCTGGTTTTGTCGGATGATAAAACGTTTTATCAGCTCACAAGTGCCGACAGGATCACAGAATATAAGTGCTGTCAGGGAAGCGCTTGCAAAACTGTGAGCCGGATCGGCCCAATGGTGATGTAACGTTTCACTCAGGCATATGAGCAGGTATGCTGGAGCCTCGCTCTCAACTCGCCGTCGCCTGTTCGCCCTATGTCGCCCAAATCCCTCTCTGCCAAAGCCACCAAGATCACCGATGTCGCCCAGTGGGCGGGAGTGTCGGTCACTACCGTCTCCATGGTGCTCAACGGCAAGGGGCGCATCTCGCCGGCCACCGCCGAGCGGGTGCAGCAAGCGATCAGAGCGCTCGACTACGTGCCCAACAGCGCCGCTGCCAACCTGCGCAGCCAGCAATCCAACCTGGTGGGGTTGATCCTGCGGGACATCACCGACCCCTTCTATACCGAGGTGACCGCCGGGGTGAGCGAGGTGCTGGAGCAGCAGGGCTATCTGCTGTTTCTGACCCAGTGCGGCCACAGCCCCGAGCGGTTGCAGCAGAGCATCCAGTCCCTGTCGCGCCAGGGGGTGGCCGGCATCATCTTCAACCCGGTGCGCGGTGCAGTTGCCAAGCCGCTGGAGCCCCTGCTCGACTCGGCGCTGCCGCTGGTGTGCGCCGCCCGCTCCTACTATCGGGACGACGTGGACTTTATCGGCCCGGACAACACCCACGCCGCCCAACAGGCCACCACCTACCTTATCGAACAGGGTCACCGCCACATCGCCTACGTCGGCGGGCGGGCCGACTCCCTCACCCGCGCCGAGCGCATCGGCGGCTACTGCGCCAGCCTGCTGCAATATGGCCTCCCCTTCAAACCCGAGTGGGTACTGGAGTGCGAACGAACCCAGCGCAGCGCCGCCGACACCATCACCCAGCTGCTGCACCAGCACCCCAAGGTGACCGCCGTTCTGTGCCACTACCCCGAGGTAGCCCTCGGTGGCATCTACGGCGTCGAGGCGAGCGGCCGCAGCGTGGGCAAGGACAACTACATCGGCCAGCAGGTGGCCCTGCTCGGCTTTGACGACGTGGCGGAGGCCGAGCTCACCTCCCCCGCCCTCACCTTCGTCAGCTCGCCGGCCCGCGAGATAGGCCGCCAGGCCGCCCTGCGCCTGCTGACCCGGATGCAGCAGCCCGAGCTCGCCCCCACCCGTCATATCATCACCCCCAGCTTGCAGAAAAGGGCGTCGGCCTGAGTTGGCAAGGCAGGTCCGTCTGCAGCAGACCGAATTTGCCATATCATCACCGCTCACCAGCAAATCGCAGAAGCGGGCATCGGCCTGAGTTGGCAAGACTGGCAGATTCACGAGCCGCTACCTCTTCACTTTTCCTGCACCTTGATCCAGCGTCGATAGCGGGCGTTGCCAAGCAGGGTCTGCCACTGCTGGCAGGCCAGCGCCAAGGCGGGCGCGATCTTGGGGCGGCTCGGCTGGCCGCGCCCCAGCCGCCGCAACTGGTATTTCACCATCGCCATATAACCTACCGAGGCCAGCACCTTGTTGCGCCAGGGGATGGGCCTGAGCTCGGCACTTGCCGCCTGCTCATGGTGCCATCTGGCGGGCAGATCCGGGGCGATGGCCAGCGCAGTGGCCATGCCGGCGACCGCCACCCCGCTGCCAAGCACCTGCTCCACCACCGGATAGCGGCGAATTCCGCCGGTCACCATCACGGGCATATGGGCAACGGAGACGATCTCCCGAGCGAACTCTAGAAAATAGGCCTCCCGCGCCAGAGTTCGACCATCGCGGGCCTGGCCGTGCATGGCGGGCGCCTCGTAACTGCCGCCGGAGAGCTCCACCAGATCTACCCCAAGCGGGTTGAGCATCTCCACCACCGCCTTTGCATCCTCGGTACTGAAGCCGCCACGCTGAAAGTCGGCGGAGTTGAGCTTGACCGACAGTGAGAAGCACTCCCTCGCCTGCTGACGGATCCCTTCTACTATCTCCAGCAGCAAGCGGGCGCGATTCTCAAGACTGCCGCCCCAACGATCACTGCGTTGGTTGGTGAGCGGCGAGAGGAACTGACTCAGCAGATAGCCGTGCGCGGCGTGGATCTGCACTCCGTCAAAACCTACACGCTGTGCCAACAGCGCCGTGTTGATGAAGCACGCCTTCACCTCGGCAATGTCGGCCTCGCTCATGGCTCTGGGCGGGGCGAACTGCCTCGAGAAACTGCCGAGCGCCATGGGCACGGCGGAAGGGGCCAGGGTGGGCTGCCCCAGCGCCGCCGGCATCTGGCGACCGGGGTGGTTGATCTGCATCCAGATCTGGGCGCCCCCGCTCTTGGCCGCCTCGGCCCAGGCACTGAAACGCTCGGCCAGCTCTGGGGAGAGATCGTGGGAATCGAGTACCACGCCCCCCGGCCCCGTCATGGCGTGGCCGTCCACCATCACATTGCCGGTGATGAGCAGGCCGGCGCCACCCTCTGCCCAAGTACGATAAAGCTGGATCAGCGCCTCTGAGGGGGCATGGTCACGGTTGGCCATGTTCTCTTCCATGGCCGCCTTGGCGAGGCGGTTGATAAGCTGGCTGCCATTGGGCAGAGTCAGGGGAGTAAATGGATTCATGGCGATCTCCTCGGTAATGAGGACCCCACCATAAGTTTGAAGCTGACTTGAAGGTCAAGCCCCTTTATCGGGATGCCGTCGCGATGGGAGAAATGCTATCCACCCGCACAGTCCCTGCTCAGTGCCGTTGACATTCAAGCTGGCTTTAATCTTAGAATCCCCCTGATCCCGCCCTTCGTCCATGACAGTGGGCAGACCCGCCAACCCGCAGCCCAGGAGGCAAGATGAAGATCGGTGAACTGGCCAAACAGACCGGCATGGCGGCCTCGGCCATCCGCTTCTACGAAGCCAGAGGCCTGCTCAGCAAGGTACGGCGGGGTGCCAATGGCTATCGCGACTACCCGCCCGAGACGGTACCCTTGCTGACCATCATCGGCCAGGCGCAACAGGCGGGCTTCTCCCTCGACGAGATCAAGCAGTTGGTGCCCGCAGATATCAGTTCTTGGCAACACGCCCCGCTACTGGCGGCGCTCGAGGCCAAGGTGAGCGACATAGAAGCGCTGGAGGCAAGACTTGCCCACAGCAAGCAGCAATTGCAGGCCCTGATCCGGCTGGTGGAGTCCAAACCCGACGAGATGCCGTGTGAAGAGAACGCCGCCCGGGTATTGGCCAGCATGGGTATTCCCTCCCCCGAGGGCATCGTAAAAAACACCATCGCAACCAAGCCCGTTACGCACCCCAAAAAGTGATCCCGCTCGCAACCAGCACACGCCCCCAGCATGGGGGATTGAGAGCCAACTGAAGAAGACTATGATGGGCGCGCCATCCATAACAGGTCATCATCATGACAACAGAGTGCACCGCCCAACCCCAAAGCGAGCCACCAAGCGAAATCCATCGCTGTGACAAATGCCGGGAGCGCACCCGCCATATCGTAGTGCTGGTGCCACGGGATCACAGCCAGGACATCATGCCCAAGGATCCGCGCAAAGCCTTCTGGCAAGCCTTTCGCTCCAGCAGCCTGACCAACGCGGTATTCGGCCAGACCCTCGCTTATCAGGCCACCCATGTAAAGCACCTGATCTGCGAGCGCTGCGGCGAGAAGTTTCTGGAGTATTGAGGCCCAGAAGACGGCGCCTCCGGACAGTCAGAGCGAGATAAAAGAGAAATAAAGATGAAGTTTGTCGAAATGACCCCCGGTCAACTGCCGCTGGCGCTGCTGCTGGAGGCCGATCCCGCAGAACAGCGTATTGCCACCTATCTGCCCGGCGCCTGTGGCTTTGCCGCCCTGGCGGGCGACGAGGTAGTGGGCGCTTGTGTGGCGGGTCTGGTGGGGGAGCAAACGGCCGAGATCTTCAATATCGCCGTTGCCCCCAATCGCCAGCAGCAAGGCATCGGCTCCGGCCTGCTGCGCTTCGTGCTGACCAGCCTGGCCGGGAAAGGGGTACACCGCGTCGAACTCGGCACCGGCAGCTTCGGCCACCAGCTCACCTATTACCAGCGCCACGGCTTTCGCATCGATGCCGTCATCAAGGATCACTTCCTTATCCACTACCCGGAGCCCCTGATGGAGCACGGCATCCAGCACAAGGATATGCTGCGGCTCTACCTTGAACTGGGCTAGGCTATCCCCACCCTCAGCAGCCTGTAGCGCTCTGGGGATAAATGGTGGGGGGATCAATTCAGCGTCGCCACATCTCATCGAAAGCAACGAGAGCCATATCGAGCACCATGACACTGGTAAAGGAATGAATGCAGGATGCAGACAAGAAAAGCCAGCCCAGATGAACTGAATGCCATCTTCTGGATGGGCTTTGATGCTTGGGGCGAAGGACTGTCACCGACTGAATATCTGGCGAGCTGCCACGCCAGTCAAAAATACCGCTCCGGTGTGTGGTATGTCCTGATTGTGGACAATCAGCCTGTCTCTTCCCTTATCGTCTATCGGGACCGATTTGGCCTTGGCCAGGGCTGTTTTGGCATAGGTTCACTGGCAACGACACCTGCGATGAGGGGGCAAGGATTTGGCGCCCATCTACTGCGTGGGGTGACAGGCATGCTGCTGGATAGTCCCGATGCCATCGCCACCTTCCTCCATGCAGATATCGACCATCACTTCTACGAGAGGCTGGGGTATAGGCGCATTCCGGGGGGTGATTGCATGCATTTCTCTCATAGGCGGCCACGCTATGTCGGCGAACCGCCAACCTACTTTTAATCCACTCTCAGCCACCATCCACATGGCAGCCACCCGATGGCTCACGACGTTTCTCCACCTTGCCACCCCTCCTCTTCCCCTGATTACCGCCATTTATGTGCTTTGGCTCACATCCAGGAGCCTCTCATTACCTCACAAATTTCTAGCAATGTAGCTCCCTTAGCCAAGATGAGGGCTGGCTCAATGGCAGCTGCACATCGGCACATACACTTTCAATTGATTGATTTTTAACTATAAAAAAGCAATTAGTGATTCAATCAAGACCCATTTTGTCAGCTGGTCTGCTGTGCGATCGGGGTCACACTCGGGGTGATGTCGCACAAAAATCCAGTATTTCGCAGTTTTGTCCGATAGGTGCGCTGCCCTGCGGGCGGGATAATAGTGGGGTCACTTTTGTCTGCATCTCCTGGGCGCTAGCCCAGGAAAAGATGCCAACAGGCTCCGGCCAGGAGCAGGGAGAACGCCATGATCACCACCCTTATCAACGAGCAGCTGATCGCGCTCGATTTAAAGGCCACGCGCAAGGAGGAGGTCTTCACCGAGATGACCCGTCTGCTCGCGGCGCAAGGCAAGGTCAGCGACGAGCAGCAGTTCATCAAGGACTTGTGGGCCCGGGAAGAGCTGGACAACACCGGCTTTGAAGAGGGCGTCGCCCTGCCCCACGCCAAGAGTGCGGCAGTGAGCACCCCGGCGGTGGCCATCGGCATCAGCCGCGCCGGTATCGAGTACGGCGCCGAGGATGGCAAGCCCTCCCGGCTGTTTTTCATGATTGCCTCCCCGGCCGGTGGCGCCAACCACCATATCGAGGTGCTGGCCGAGCTCTCCGCCAAGCTGATTGAAGAGGGCTTTATCGATGCCCTGCTGGCAGCCAAGACCCAAGCCGATGCGCTGGCCCTGCTGCTCGAGAAGAAAGAAGAAACAGCCCCGGCGCCCGCCGCCGACAAGGGGCTGATCATCGGCGTCACCGGCTGCCCGGCCGGCATCGCCCACACCTATCTGGCGGCGGAATCCCTGGAGCGCGCCGCCAAAGAGCTGGGCTTTGAGGTGAAGGTGGAGACCAACGGCTCCATCGGCGTCAAGAACAGCCCGACTGCGGCCGAGATCGCCCGTGCCAGCGCCATCGTGGTGGCCTGCGACAAGCAGGTGGACATGGCCCGCTTCAACGGCAAGCCGCTCATCAAGACCGGCGTGAAGGCCCCCATCAAGGATGGCAAGGGGCTGATTGAGCAGGCGCTGAAGGCCCCCGCCTATGTGGCGGACAAGGATGAGCGCAAGAGCGAGGAGAAGAGCTCAGGCGGCAGCTCGGATCTCTACCGCTACCTGATGAACGGCGTCTCCCACATGATCCCGTTTGTGGTCACGGGGGGTCTGCTGATCGCCCTGGCACTGGCCATCGGCGGCGATCCGACCCCGAGCGGCATGCAGATCCCGGCAGGGAGCATGTGGAACCAGATCCTCAACGTGGGCGTCGCCGCCTTCACCCTGATGATCCCCATTCTGGCGGGCTACATTGCCTACGCCATCGGTGACAGACCCGCGCTGGCACCGGGCTTTATCGGCGGCTGGATCGCCAACAACGGCAGCTTCTACGGCGCCGATGCCGGTACCGGCTTTATCGGTGCCATCATCGCAGGCCTCCTGGTCGGTTATCTGGTGCGCTGGATTGCGACCCGCCACTACCACAAGATGGTGCAGCCGCTGGTGCCGATCCTGATCGCCCCCATCGTCGGGTCGCTCTTTATCGCCGCGGTCTTCATCTTCATCATCGGTGCCCCCATCGCCGACATGATGACGGGTCTGAACGCCATGCTGCTCTCCATGAGCGGTGGCAGCCTGGTGCTGCTGGGGATCGTGCTGGGGGGCATGGCCGGCTTTGATATGGGTGGCCCGGTCAACAAGGTGGCCTTCCTGTTCTCGGTGGGCATGATCGCCTCCGGCCAGACCCAGTTCATGGGTGCCATGGCCTGCGCCATTCCGGCCGCCCCCCTTGGCATGTCGCTGGCCACCGTGCTCGGTCGCAAGCTCGGCATCTTCGACGCCACCGAAATTGAAGCGGGCAAGGCTGCCGGTGCCATGGGTCTGGTGGGGATCTCCGAGGGGGCGATTCCGTTTGCCGCCCGTGATCCGCTCGCCGTCATTCCAGCCAACGTGCTGGGCAGCATGACCGCCGCCGTGATGGCCTTCCTGTTTGGCATCACCAACAGCGTCGCCCACGGTGGCCCCATCGTGGCCCTGCTGGGTGCAGTCAACAAGCCGCTGCTGGCCCTGCTCTGCATGATCTGCGGCGCCATCGTCACCGGTGTGGTGGCGGTTGCCCTGAAAAAACTGCGGGTCAAGAAGAGTGACGAGGTGACGCTGGCCAAGGCCGCCTGATCCCCGTCCAACCAAGCCGCCCCTTGCTGGGGGCGACCAAACCAAACGAGGCCACCTGCGGGTGGCCTCCTCTTTTGTCGGGTTCGAGAGAGCCCGTTCACCTCTGCCGCACGACGCCGGCTTGTGATCCTCTTCACGCTTCGCGGCCGGATCCCGCCAAACTAGGAAATTTTCCTACCCCCCCTAGGGATGGCTCTCACGCCATTTGCAGCGCGCCTCATTAAAGTCACGCTACCTGATGTGGTTACCCGACCCGCGCCATGGCGCAAGGGACGGGCATGGGTTCAATCGACAGGGGCTCGCCGCGCACCGCGCCCGCTTCCTGTTGTTCTTTCCGTGGCGTGACCTCCAACTCCAATCAAAAAGGGTGGAACGCGGCGGAAACAGCGTCTATCTCGCAGAGGATGAACGAAGATGTTTAAACTGCTCGAACAGGTCCGGGTCCCCACCCTGAACCTGCCGGTCGAAGCCCGGCGCAAGCTCTGGTTCAAACCGTTTATGCAATCCTATCTGGTTGTGTTCATCGGTTACCTGACCATGTATCTGATCCGCAAGAACTTCAACATTGCGCAGAACGACATGATCCAGGAGTACGGTCTCTCCATGACCGAGCTCGGCATGATCGGCCTTGGCTTCTCCATCACCTACGGGGTGGGCAAGACCATCGTCTCCTACTATGCCGACGGCAAGAACACCAAGCAGTTCCTGCCGCTGATGCTGATCCTCTCCTCCCTCTGCATGCTGGGCTTCAGTGCCAGCATGGGCGGTACCGGTTTCAGCCTCTACCTGATGATCTTCTTCTACGCGGCCAGCGGTTTCTTCCAGAGCTGCGGCGGCTCCTGCAGCTACTCCACCATCACCAAGTGGACACCCCGCAACAAGCGCGGCACCTACCTCGGCATGTGGAACCTCTCCCACAACGTGGGCGGGGCCGGTGCGGCCGGTGTGGCGCTGTTCGGTGCCAACTACCTGTTCGATGGCAACGTGCTCGGCATGTTCATCTTCCCCTCCATCATCGCGCTGATCGTCGGCTTTATCGGCCTGCGCTTTGGTAGCGACTCGCCGGAAGCCTATGGCCTTGGCAAGGTGGAAGAGCTGTTTGACGAAGTGGCCAGCGAAGAAGACGTCGCCACCGAGGAGCAAAAGCTGACCAAGTGGCAGATCTTCGTCAAGTACGTGCTGCTCAACAAGGTGATCTGGCTGCTCTGCTTTGCCAACATCTTCCTCTACGTGGTGCGTATCGGTATCGACCAGTGGTCCACCGTCTACGCCCACCAGGAGCTGGGCTTCTCCAAAGACGTAGCCATTCAGGGCTTTACCTTCTTCGAGGTGGGCGCCCTGGTCGGTACCCTGATGTGGGGTTACCTCTCCGATCTGGCCAACGGTCGCCGTGGTCTGGTGGCCTGCGTGGCGCTGGCACTGATCATCGCCACCCTGGGGCTCTACCAGCACGCCACCACCCAGTTCATGTTCCTGGGCTCTCTGTTCCTGCTGGGCTTCCTGGTGTTCGGTCCGCAGCTGCTGATCGGCGTGGCCGCCGTGGGCTTCGTACCCAAGCAGGGCATCAGCGTGGCCGATGGCGTCAAGGGCACCTTCGCCTACCTCATCGGTGACAGCTTCGCCAAACTGGGTCTGGGCATGATTGCAGACGGCACCCCCATCTTCGGCCTGACCGGCTGGACCGGCACCTTCGCGGCGCTGGATATGGCAGCCGCCGCCTGTCTGGTGCTGATGGCCTGCGTCGCGGTCGCCGAAGAGCGCAAGATCCGCCGTATCAAGCGGGAGCTGAAAGCTGCCACTTTGGCGACCCAGTCCGTCTGAACCAGCGCGAACTGAAAGCAGCTACCCTGGCGACCCAGTCCGCCTGAGCCCCGGATTACTGGGCACTGATTGCCCGGTCTTAAGGTTTCACTCCGTAGTGTGTATTCGGCCCGCCCTCTGGCGGGCCGTTTTTTTCTCCCCTCTTTTCCCCACTTGTCCCTTTTGGGGCCATAAATACCCCCGTCCCTTGCCCACCACGTCACCAGAGCGCAGTCGGGATCCCATTTTTGCCTCCACCCCTTTGGCAAGGCCGCCCCTTGGCGCTATCTTGTTGCCCCACCCGAATTTGCCGTGAGAGCCCATGAAGATCCTCGCCGTCACCGCCTGCCCCACCGGCATCGCTCACACCTACATGGCCGCCGAGGCGCTGCAAAAAGCCGCCGACAAGCTGGGGCTCAAGATCAAGGTCGAAACCCAGGGGGCCATGGGGCTGGAGAACATCCTCACCGCCCGCGACATCGCCGGCGCCGATCTGGTGCTGATCGCCTCCGATATCGAGATTGAGCAAAAAGATCGCTTCCTCGGCTGTCCCATTCACCAGGTGGCGCTGGAGGCAGTGCTGCTCGATGCGGTAGCCGTGCTCAAGACCGCCGCCCCCGGCGTCTGAATGCTGATCCGCGAGATCTCCTTTCACTGCCGGCTGGGGCTCACCATCACCCAGGCCAAGCAGCTGAGCCGGCTGGCCGGGCTGTTCAAGTCCCATATCCAGTTCATCAACGTCACCCGCCGCCAGGCGGTAGAGGCGACCAACCAGCTCTCCCTGCTCACCCTGGCTACCCAGCCCGGCGATCTCTGTCTGCTGCTGATCGAGGGGCTGGATGCCGAGCTCGCCCACATGGCCTTCACCTGCTGGTGCGTGGAGCTGGGCCAGCCGCTGGGGCGCCCGGGCAGCGCCGCCCTGGCCGAGCAGCGCCTCGCTCAGGTGCTGCCCGACTATTGCTTCACCCTGGCCCAGCTCGGCCATGCCACGGCTCCCCTCGACAAGACCCAGGCACTGGCGGTGCTGGTGGATCTGCTGCCCGCCGCGCTGATAAGCGACAGGCCCATGCTGGAGCAGGCCATCGCCGCGCGTGAGCAGCTGGCCGCCACCATCATCCGGCCCGGCCTCGCCATGCCCCACGTCATCTGCCCCGCCATCCGCCGCCCCGCGCTCTCGCTGCTCAGCAGCAGCGAACCCATCGAGTGGGGCTCCGCGCTCGGACCGGTGCAGACCCTGATTTTGCTGGCAGTACCCGCCGGTCTTGCCCCCGAGCAGTTGCGCCCCCTCACCCGGCTGGCCCGCGCATTGATAGACGAGCAGGTGGGCACGGCGCTGCTGCACGCAGGCTCCGCCCCCGCCCGTCAGGCCATTGTCATCGACGGCCTGCTCGGCTAAGCGGCTAGCCTCCCGTCCCCGTCGTTCATGCCCGTGACAGCCCCCTGTGGTACACTCGCCCTTCCTCTGTTTTTGGTATGCATGCGATGAAATCAGCCCGTCCCCGTCTCTCCCTCTCCGCCCGCCCTGACACCGAGCACAAGGCCAAAGGGCCCGCCACGACGCGCCCATCCCAGCGCAGGGAGGCGCAACACGCCATGAGAGACAAGGAGGGCGAGCGCAAACCGGCACCGGCGCCTGCCGATCGCAAGCTGCTGCTCTTGAACAAGCCCTACATGGTGCTCTGTCAGTTCACCGACGAGGCGGGTCGCGAGACCCTCAAGGATTACATCACCGAGCCCGGCATCTATGCCGCGGGCCGGCTCGACCGTGACAGCGAGGGGCTCTTGCTGCTCACCAACGATGGCAAGCTGCAGGCGCGCCTCACCCAGCCGGGGGAGAAGACCCCCAAGACCTACTGGGTGCAGGTGGAAGGCATCCCGAGCGAGGAGAAACTGGCCGCCCTGCGCGCCGGGGTGGAGCTCAACGACGGCATGACCCTGCCCGCCGGGGCGCGCATCATGGATGAACCTGCGGTGTGGCCGCGCAATCCGCCCATACGGATACGCAAGGAGATCCCCACCTGCTGGCTGGAGATCAAGATTGTCGAGGGGCGCAACCGCCAGGTACGGCGGATGACCGCCCATATCGGTCACCCCACCTTGCGCCTTGTCCGCTACGCCATCGGGGAGTGGACCCTCGATGGTCTGGCACCGGGGGAGAGCCGCGCCCTGCCCGCTCCCGAGTTGGCAGCGGCACCGCGGCAATCGGCTGTGCACGGCAAGGCCCGGCCGGCCCGTCACGCCCAACACCAGGAGCGGGACAGCCGCGAAGCGAGCACCCGCCCGGCCAATCGCAGCGGCGGGCGTGGCACCGCGCGCCGCCCGGCCCGCAGCAAGCCATCGGAATAACACGAGGAAGCCATTTGGCCAGCGTGCCGCAACATAGATGGCGCAACCTGATCGAGTGCCACAGCAAGGCACAATACACAAGACAAGGAGTCCCAATGAGCGATCATCCCCCCCTGCCCGCCCGCCTTACCGTGGCCGCCCTGGTGCACTGGCAGGGCCGTTTCCTGCTGGTGGAAGAGGAGATAAAAGGCCAGCGCCGCTTCAACCAGCCCGCCGGCCACGTGGAGCCTGGGGAAGATCTCATCCAGGCGGCCTGCCGCGAGCTGAAAGAAGAGACCGGGCTCACCGCCGCTCCTACCGCCTGGCTCGGGGTCTATCTCTACAAACCGGCGGACAGCGAGGCCACCTTTGTGCGCATCGCCGTCATCTTCGACCTTGAAAAGGCGCCGGGTCAGCACCATCCAGAGGATCCCGACGGCGACGTGCTGGCCTGCCACTGGCTCACCCTGGAGGAGATTGCCGAGTGCAAAGCGGCCCTGAGAAGCCCTCTGGTGTGGCAGTGCATTCAGGATTATCTGGCGGGTACCCGCTTGCCGCTATCGGCCCTCAAGGCCTTTATCTAAGAGCCGTTAGAGGCTCTTTTTGACGCCGTGAGGCCGAGACAAGAAAAACGATTTCCTGCTGCCGGGTTCCTGATGGGAACGGCGGCATGGATATGTGACCGGGGGCGCGAAATTCTGGTAGAATACGCCCCGTTTAAACGAACTGGTAACTTCGACTAATGACAGACAACAGCCAAATCAAGGTGATCGTCGGCATGTCCGGCGGCGTGGATTCTTCCGTCTCGGCCTACCTGCTCCAGCAGCAGGGCTATCAGGTCGAAGGCTTGTTCATGAAGAACTGGGAAGAAGACGACACGGACGAGTACTGCTCTGCCGCCCAGGATTTGGCTGATGCCAAGGCCGTCTGCGACAAGCTGGGGATGAAACTCCACACCATCAACTTCGCTGCCGAGTACTGGGACAACGTGTTCGAGCACTTCCTCGAAGAGTACAAGGCCGGCCGTACGCCGAACCCGGATATCCTGTGCAACAAGGAGATAAAGTTCAAGGCGTTCCTGGAGTTTGCCGCCGAGGAGCTGGGGGCCACCTACATCGCCACCGGCCACTATGTGCGCCGTGACGACAGCACCGGCCGCCCGCGCCTGCTGCGCGGCCTCGATACCAACAAGGATCAGAGCTACTTCCTCTACACCCTGAGCGAAACCCAGGTGGGTCAGAGCCTGTTTCCGGTCGGGGATCTCGAGAAGCCGGAGGTTCGCCGCATCGCCGAGCAGCTGGATCTCATCACCGCCAAGAAGAAAGACTCCACCGGCATCTGCTTCATCGGTGAGCGCAAATTCAAGGACTTCCTGGCCAAGTTCCTGCCCGCCCAGCCCGGCCCCATCGAAACCGTGGACGGCAAGGTGATCGGCGAGCACCAGGGGCTGATGTATCACACCCTGGGCCAGCGCAAGGGGCTTGGCATCGGCGGGCGCAAAGATGCCACCGAAGAGGCCTGGTACGTGGTCGACAAAGAGGTCGAGCGCAACACCCTGATAGTGGCGCAGGGCGAGCATCCCCGCCTCTACTCCGATGGCCTGATCGCGAGCCAGCTGCACTGGGTGGATCGCACCCCCATTCGCGAACCGCGCCGTTGCACCGTCAAGACCCGCTATCGGCAGGAAGATATCCCCTGCCTGATCCAGCCCATCGACGATGAGACCATCCGGGTCATCTTCGACGAGAAACAGGCTGCGGTGACCCCGGGTCAATCTGCCGTCTTCTACGACGGGGAAGTGTGTCTGGGCGGCGGCATTATAGAGCAGCGTTTCAGCCATCCGGTGTAAGGGCTGGACGCTCACAAGCGTCCGCGCTCTACTCCCTTCTCTCCTCGCGGGAGAAGGGACAAAGAAAAAACAGCACAAGGCAGTGATACATGATTGGCAACTTACAGGCCGGATCATGGCATCGGCCGGTGAATGAACAGAACAGGGCTGTGAAGATATGAGCGACAAATTCCAAGACAGAACCATGGCCTTTGCCGGCATCTGCCAGGCCGCCTACCTGGTGCAGAAGGTGGCCCGCGACGGCACCTGTGACGAGGCCTCCCTGCGCGAGAGCCTCTCCAGCATCCTGGTCACCGACCCCAAGCAGCCGCTGGACGTGTTCGGCAACCACCTGGCCATTCGCGACGGCTACCGCGCCCTGGTCGAGCAGCTGGGCGCCGACGGCAGCCAGAAGAATGCCGAGCTGACCCGCTACGTGGTGAGCCTGATTGCGCTGGAGCGCAAGCTGGCCAAGCGCAAGGACATTCTCAACATGCTGGGTGAGCGGATCGGCCAGATCGGCCGCCAGCAACAGCACTTCGACCTGCTCGACGAGCAGATCCTGGCCAACATGGCGAGCATCTACAGCGATCTCATCAGCCCGATCGGCCCGCGCATCCAGGTAGCGGGTACCCCGCTGTTCCTGCAGCAGCCGCTGGTGCAGCACAAGGTGCGCGCCCTGCTGCTGGCCGGCATCCGGGCCTGCGTGCTGTGGCGCCAGCTCGGCGGAAGCCGTACCCAGATCATCTTCGCCCGCAAGAAGATGGTGGAACTGGCAAAGCGTTACTAATCATTGGCTCGTGCAAAGGCAGGGGAGGACAAGGTGAACAGCCACACATCAGCCTTGATGGCCCCCGGCCCGCGCGCGAGTGGATACGAATCCCCCACACCAATCATCAGGAGTTCACCCCATGGAGCTGTCCGCGCTGACTGCTGTTTCCCCGATTGACGGTCGTTATGGCGACAAGGCCGATGCCCTGCGCCCTATCTTCTCCGAATTCGGTCTGCTGCGTTTTCGCGTCGAAGTCGAGGTGCGCTGGTTGCAAAAACTGGCCAGCCACGCCGGGATCCCGGAAGTCCCTGCCCTGAGCGCGGCTGCCAGTGCCCTGCTCGACGGCATCGTCAGCAACTTCAACGAGAGCGACGCCGCCCGCATCAAACAGATCGAGCGCACCACCAACCATGATGTGAAAGCGGTGGAGTACTTCCTGAAAGAGAAGGTGGAAGTGAACCCGGAGCTAGCCGCCGTCAGCGAATTCATCCACTTCGCCTGCACCTCCGAAGACATCAACAACAACTCCCACGGCCTGATGCTGAAGACCGCCCGCGAGGAAGTCATCAAGCCCTACTGCGAGAAGCTGATTGCCGAGATCAAGCGCCTGGCCGCCGAGTACCGCGACATGCCGCTGCTGTCGCGCACCCACGGTCAACCGGCCACCCCGAGCACCATGGGCAAGGAGATGGCCAACGTCGCCTACCGTCTGGAGCGCCAGCTCAAGCAGATCATGGCGGTGGAGATCTTGGGCAAGATCAACGGCGCCGTGGGCAACTACAACGCCCACATCAGCGCCTATCCGGAAGTTGACTGGCACCAGTTCTCCGAGGAGTTCGTCACTTCTCTGGGCCTGACCTGGAACCCCTACACCACTCAGATCGAGCCGCACGACTACATCGCCGAGCTGTTCGACGCCATGGCGCGCTTCAACACCATCCTGATCGACTTCGATCGCGACGTGTGGGGCTACATCTCCCTGGGCCACTTCAAGCAGCGCACCATCGCCGGTGAAATCGGCTCTTCCACCATGCCGCACAAGGTCAACCCCATCGACTTCGAAAACTCCGAAGGCAATTTGGGTCTGGCCAACGCCGTGTTCCAGCACCTGGCGAGCAAACTGCCCATCTCCCGCTGGCAGCGTGACCTGACCGACTCGACCGTGCTGCGCAACCTGGGCGTGGCAGTGGGTTACTCCCTGATTGCCTATCAGGCGACCCTGAAGGGTATCTCCAAGCTGGAAGCCAACGCCGATGCCATGGCCGCCGATCTGGATGCCAACTGGGAAGTGCTGGCCGAGCCGATCCAGACCGTGATGCGCCGCTACGGCATCGAGAAGCCCTACGAGAAGCTCAAAGAGCTGACCCGTGGCCGCCGCGTCGATGCCGAAGGGATGCGTACCTTTATCGACACCCTGGAATTGCCGGAAGCCGTCAAGGTCGAGCTGAAGAAGCTGACCCCGGCCAACTATATCGGTGACGCCCAGCGTCTGGTCGACCTGCTGAAATAAGCGGGCGAGACAGTATCGGGGGCCCTGGGCGCTAGCCACAGGGCCCCCTGTTGTTTTCCCTGCCCAGGCAGGGCCATGAGTGGCGTTGCCCAAGCCCGTCTTGGGCAACACCTCTCTCACAGAGACACGAGAAGACCATGTACCAACTCAATCTGGATATCGCTCACTTCCTCGAGCACTACTGGCAGAAGCGCCCGCTCCTCATCAAGGGCGGCTTCACCGACTTTCAGGATCCCATCAGCCCGGACGAGCTGGCGGGTCTGGCCATGGAAGAGGTGATTGAATCGCGCCTGGTAACCCGCTTCAACAACAAGTGGGAAGCGGCCCACGGCCCCTTCGAATCCTACGATCACCTGGGCGAAGAGAACTGGACAGTGCTGGTGCAGGCCTGCAACCACTGGGCCCCCGAGGTGAACGAGCTGGCGCTGCCATTCCAGTTCATCCCGGGCTGGCGTTTTGACGACGTGATGGTGAGCTTCTCCACCCCTCACGGCGGGGTCGGTCCCCACATCGACAACTACGACGTTTTCATCACCCAGGGCCAGGGCAAGCGCCACTGGCGCGTCGGCGATGCCAAGCCCTTGAACGAGTTTGCCGCTCACGCGGCCCTGCTGCACTGCGAGCCGTTCGAGGCGATCATCGACGTCATCATGGAGCCGGGCGACATCCTCTACATTCCGCCTGGATTCCCCCACGAGGGCTACGCCATCGAGCCCTCCCTGAACTTCTCGGTGGGCTTTCGCGCGCCGGATGCCAAGGCGCTTATCTCCTCCTTTGCCGATCACCTGATCGACAACGAGATCCGCACCGAGCGTTACGGCGATGCCGACCTCAAGCCACGTGCCCGCCACGGCGAGATCCAGCCCCATGAGCTGCACCGCCTGCGCGAGCTGATGCAGCAGGCACTCGATGACGAGACCCTGTTCAAGGAGTGGTTCGGCACCATGATCTCCGAGGCCAAGCACGATCTGGACGTGAGTCCCATGGAGCCGGACTACAGCGCCGAGGAAGTGGCCGACCTGCTGACCCAGGGCGAGCCCGCCATCAAGGTACCGGGCCTGCGCTCTGTCTGGTTCAGTGGCGAAAGCCAGACCTGCTACATCGACGGCGAAGCCTGGACCCTGCCGAGCGAGGATGCGGCGGCCATTTCGCTCTTGTGCGACAAGGACATGGTCACCCAGGCCGACATGGTGGAACTGGCCGATCAGGCCGGCTTCCTCCAGCTGCTGACCCGGCTGATCAACCGCGGCTACTGGTTCTTCAACTGATCCCCCCGCGGTGACAGAAGGCGCCCTCGGGCGCCTTTTCTATCTCAGCTGCCCGACCTCACCGTCTCTGCTGCCGACCGGACCACCCCGGCGGCGCTTTCACTTCTTGCCTTGTCCACAACCTGCTTTCGAAGCTGAACCCACTCTTGACGGCACACCTGATGATGCTTTTTTGCACAAGCGAAAGCTCGTATCATGCGGCCATTGCTCAAGCAGCCAGGTTTAGCAGAGAGGTATCCCATGCAGATCAGCACTCGTCCCATGCCGTTGCCCGGTTATGGCAACGCCTATTCCAAGCTGACCCCGGAGCAGCTCAACCAGGGTCGTGACAAGGCGCTGGACAAGAGAGATGAATACGTGGCGACGCAGGAAGAGAAAGAGACCACCCGCCGCACTCTGGCCGTCTCCTACACAGAGCAGCAGCAGGACAAGGCCGCCGTGGATCGCTATCTGCAAGCCAGTGGGCAGGAGAGCGATGAGCAAAGCACCCCGACGGCTGTCGATCTCTACCGGATGGAAGAACGCCACCAGCAGCAACAGCAGCTCGGCGACTACCTGCAATACCGGCAGAGCCCCCTTGGCAAGCAACTGGCGGGCATGACAGGGGCCGAGGATCGCAAGGGCAACCTGCTCGATACCCGCGCCTGAGCAAGCCCTGTACACGCAAGGGGATGACATAAAAAAAGCCCTCGCTGAGGGCTTTTGAGTGTTGCCGACAAGGGCGTGGCCTGTTTTCGACACATCAGGAGTCGATACGGGTCCTTCATGGCCCAGGACGTGAACGCCTGAAAGCGTGCCGACTGTGTTATTTGGGAATAAACGCATTCTTGTAGAAGGAGCGGAATCCATTGTCCGGCACCTGAAATTCCACCCCATTGTACAATGACAAGGAGGCATCATCAGTCTTGTTCATGATTGCGCCATAACGCGCATAACCACTCTTGCCATCGTGATACATAAAGTCCATCCGCGAAACCAGATCGTTGGTTTTCTTGAACAACCGGCCAACAATCGGCGAGTCTGAGGACATGGGATTATTGATGGTCCGCAGCAATTTCATGCTGGTATAGTCACCATTGTCATCCCGGGTCAGCAGATAATGGTAGCGGGTATCGGGCGCCTGCAGACCATTTAGCCGATAGATCAAATTCACGTTGGTACCGAGCGCCAGCGCATTCAGGCCATAGGTTATCGGTGCATCGCGCTGACCGACAAAGTCAGATATTATCCTGCGGACTGCACCACCTTTCACTTGATAGATATGCCGGGTCGTAAAGATAAGGAACATTGTCTCGTCAAGGCCATTAATGGCAACCACATCCAGCGGATACTCTTGCCACTCCAGATTTAATTGACTCGTCAGTTCATTGCTGCTTGTCGGGGCATCCTCCAGATGAGACGTCAAGAAGGCCCGTGAAAAGCTAGAGTTGTTGCCCAGCACCACAAATATTGCTGCGCGACTATTATTGTTTGCCTGACTCTCAACGGCATGCAAACAGGTCTGCAAATCACTTCCCGGCCGCCAGTTACTGATTGGGGTGGTGGCTCCCGCAGTGAAGAAGTTCGATATATTTCCGTAGCCTGGCTTCTGAATATTGGCAAAGTTATAAATCCTGCCATTTCTTGGGGAGGTGACCAATGCCCCCGGCTGGGTATAAATCGGGTTGTCATGATCCGCGATACTTGGGACGTAATCCCAATCGGTATTCATGGTCCTTGCATCGAAGGCGCATACCAGAGTGCGCTTCCAGTAACTGGACACTCGGCAAATATATGACCCCAGGTCTTCATACTCAAGCCCTCTCGGTTTAATATACTCGTTGGTATATCTCGCGATCGGGGTAGGTTTGACCTCTTCTTTTTTAAGTAATGTGTATATCCATTGGGCGATGGCCACCACTATGCCTATCACCGCGACAATAATCCCCAGGGGGCCGGCAATGGCAAAGCCCATAAAAGAGGCCACGGCGACACCCAGCGCCACCGTGGCGACCAACATATTGATTGCCGCAAATATAATATCACCTATATCGCCACCCTCGATAGCCTGATATAGGTTATACGCAGCCAGGGCCGCCCCCAGCGCCGCCAATCCGACAAAACATATATTGATAATCCGGGTGATATTTTGCGTGGCGAGAAACATCTTGCTGGCTATCTGCCGCTCTAATACATTCGTGAGATGCTGGCCTTTGGCGGTAAGGTTGCTCAAGAATTGACTGAATTTACCCATATTGATGGCAATGCTGTTGATGATGCCTTCGCCATTGCCATAAATAAACATGGTCACTTTATCAAGGAATCGACCGAGCTGGATCAGATTCAATGTCACATCAAACAGGGCCGCCCCCAACTCCATCAAAGGAACAGGGTTGCTCCATTCCTCCCGATCGGTCGCCGTCAACCAGGTAAAGTTGCCCACCCCCAGCAACAAGGTGAACACGGAAAGGAATGAATCGATGGGAAAGGCAGCGGGAGCCACACCGGAGAAGGCTGTGGGAGCCATACTGCCCGCCGTCCCTGCCAGCGCAGGATATCGTTGAAGAATGCGCTGCCGGGCCCCCTCATCCTGCAGGGTGCTCGTTCTCAAGCTCATGTTGTTCAGTTCATTCCAGAAGCTATCCGGGCTATTCTGGTTGAAGAAACTGTTCCAGAAGGTGCGCTGAGTCCCGCTTTCATTTCTCAGCAAGGTCACCACATCATCGAAATTTCTCCTGTTGGCCAGGACTGTGTATTTCTCGCTTTGTTGGCCCCAGCTCAGGTTCATGGCAAACCCACTGTATACAGAACCCGCCATGGTACGTTCAAATTTTTTCAGCTCGTCCTCGGTGATGCGACGACCGGATGAAATATTGAGCGCTCTTACTTTATTGATGGTGTTGTAGACTTGCCACATCGCCTTTTCAAACGATGAACCTGATCCCAGATACTCCTGAACTTTGAAAGAGCTGATCAGTTCCTCTAACACCTCATTCTTGGAGTAGTGTTCGATAAGTTGACGAGCCCAGTTTTCCCCCGCTGCTTTGTAGCCGGTTAACTTTCCGCTTTGACAATAATGAGTGGCGACAGAGTATAGCTGATCGATAATTTCTTTAAACTGCGTACCCTTTTCAGCTTGCTTGATATTTGCATTTACCTTCACCATATCCCAAGAGTTATACAGCTTCCGGTCTGCCACAGTGACATTGGTTTGCTTGCTATATGAGTTCTGCAACAAGCCACTCACATATTCAACCATATTATCGGTAAAATAGCGTCGGTTGCTGCTGTAAATAGCATTGACCGAGTTGATGCCATCACTCATGGTCAACACATTATTGTTAGGCTTCATGCCAGGGCCTAACGCTTCGCTCAATGAGCTGTTCTGATACTGGAATTCGAACTTCATCAGCTCTTGAAACATCACTTGGGCAAGATATTGCGCTTCATCGGTTTCTTGTACAAAGTTGACCCGGTTCGAATCAACGACGGGCTGATTAGATGCCATCACGTAAAAATTGATCGCATCCAGCTCGGCGAAATTGCCACTATTCAGGACAGCAATAGCGGCTTTCACCGGGGCTGGGAAGACAGTGCCGGCAGCCAGGCCTATCAGCGACATGGAGGAGAACGTCAGAAAATCCCGACGCCCTTGTGAAACTTCACGATGGATTATTTCTGAAAGTTTTTTCATATTATATATCCCTATCAGTGCTCATTGCTTCCCAGATTATTAAATATTTCAGGAAATAGTCTGGCGGGCCATGTCATCATGACCGAGCATATGGTTGTTGTTCTATGAGAGGTGTAAATAGGCTGCCATATCAGCATCGTCAATATATGCATAACAGCAGCACTACCGATATACAAGGCAAGGAGGATATTAACAATTAAAGCCAAGGCAACCGTATCAAGCCTCCTTGTTTATATATTGCACAACCTACCTTCCAATCCTCATTTGAGTCAAACATCAATAATGAGGTCTAACCAGAAAATGTTACCCGTTAGACAAAAACAGATATTGCCGAGAAAAAGTTGTAACAATATATTTCGAAAAGAGCCCCCCAAAAATGCAGCAAGGTGCCATCAGGCTGCAGGGCAGCACCATGATTTCCAGATAAAGGTGGTACGCACTATATATCCCAGCACGGAGCAAAGTGGCATTAGCTCACCGGTGTGCTCGTGAATACGATCCGCAATGATGAGGTGGGGCGGGAAAGAAAAAACCATCGACTGTTCGAGGGGGGAGACACAGCATCTGCAGCGCATTCAGATAACAAAACGGCAGCCCCTGGCTGCCGTTTGCGTGGCTCATTGTTCTTCGGGAAGTTCGTCAAACAGCGGGTGGTAGAGCACTTCACCCTGCATTCCGGTCAAGCCGCCCTCCTGCAGCTCCATCGCCATGAAGCAGTCGGCGGGCACCTCATAGATGCAGTACAGGCCGAACTCGCTGGCGGGACGAAAACCGAAGCGGCTGTAATAGGTCGGGTCACCAAGTACCACCACCGCCTTCCAGTCCATCTCCAGCGCCGTATCCAGCCCCTCGCGCACCAGATCCGAGCCGATCCCCTGCCCCTGCCAATCCGGGTGGACCGCCACGGGCGCGAGACCAAGCCAGGGCCCCTCCACCCCGTTAATGGTGATCGGGCTCAGCATCAGGTGCCCCATGAACTCGTACTCCTCCTCCTCGACCATGGTCACCACGGCGGCGCCGCATTCGCGCAGGCGGTTGACCAGTTCAGCCTCGTCGGTACGGCCAAAGGCGGCACTCACCAGGTCATAGACCGGCAGCATGTCGCCAGGGCGCTCGGTTCTCAGCATACAGCGTTACTCCTCGTACAGCAGAGCGGGCATTATTCCACAAACTGCCCGCCGCCCTGAGCACCTTTGTCCAGAAATGGGAGGGTGGACTCAGGAAAACGATCCGCCACCTGCGCCAGCAACTCATGCAGATCGACCGGTTGCAGGCTGGTGATGGCGGTTCGATAGGCATTGAACAGCAGCGGTTCGGCCCGTGCCAGCCAGGCCAGGGTGTCGTCGGCATCCCGATGCCAGCGACCGGCCAGCTCATCGAGCAGAGCGGGCAAGGCCACCAGCAAGTCGAGCAGATGATAGCGATGGGTGAGCGGCTCAGCGGCCAGCAGGGCGAGCCTGCGCTCCTCACTGGCGAGCCAGCGCAAGCGCTGGCGCCGCTCAACCAGGGTCAGCAACACAGGCCCCTGGCGCTGCAGACTGGCCAACTGCAGCAGGTAGTCCAGCCCCTGCTCTTCGGCGTCTTTCAGCAGCAGGCCGCGCAGCAGATGGAGCTGCTCCGGCTCGGCCTGCGCCAGCGCATCCTGGTCGTAGTATTCCACCGCCAGCGGCCCGTCAGTACCCAGGGAGCGTGGCGGCGCGGCGGCGGGCTCGCCCTCTTCTGCCTCATCCCGATTTGTCATGAACAGCGCCAGCCGCTTCGGCGCCCCCTCCCCGACCTGTGTCTGCAGGATGGCCGCCACCACCCGCTCGTCAGCCAGCAGGGGGGCCAGCTGGCGTTCGACCGGCGCCGCCAGCGTCAGACTTCGCGCCAGCTGCCAGTAGCTCACCTCGCACTGGTTCTGGCTCAAGCACGGGCGCTGGCCACTCAGTGCCCGTCGGCCGCAATAGCGCATGCCCAACTTGGCCATCACCCGGCCGGAGGCATGGTTGTCCGGCATGTGGCGGGCGGTGAGCACCGGCAGCTGCAGCCGGTCGAACGCAAAGGCCTTCACCAGCCGGGCGGCCCGGGTCGCCAGTCCGCGGTTTTGCCAGGGCACACCCACCCACCAGGCCAGCTCGCCGTTCCAGTGCAGCGAGATAACCCCCACCAGCGGCGCATCGCCCTCGCCAGCCGGCAGGGTCAGCGCCCAGCTCCAGCCCAATCCGAGCGCCGCCTTGCGCCAGCAGCCGGCCAGCCAGTCGCGGGCCGCCTCCAGCGGATAGGGGTGGGGAATGTTGAGGGTGTAGCGGGCGAGCGCCGCATCGCTGCAATAACGCACCACCTCGGCTTCATCGCACGCCAGCAGGGGGCGCAGCTGCAGGGCGGGTTCCGACCGGGAGGGAAGTTCGGCCAGCACCGGCACCGTCAGGCGGCGGGCCAGCAGGCGGTTGAGCACGGCGCCCAGATCGTCCTGCGCCGTCAGCGCCAGATCGGCCCCCTGTCCTCCCAGGGTCAACAGCCCCTCCTCTCGCGCCAGGGTCAGCAGGGAGGCCGAGCCACTGATGAGGATCTGCCGGCTCGGATCAACGGCCTGCTGGCCGGGCAGATCGCCGTCCAGCCAGGCGGCCAGCAGCGCGCTGGCCGAACGCACGCCATCGGGCGGACAACAGGACCAGAGTCCGCCGGTCTCGCTCGGCAAACGCTCATCGACCTTGCTCTGCAGCAACTGCCAGCCATGGCCCTGCCGCTGCCAGGCCTGCAGCACCGGTGCCCAGTGGGGCTGCCACAGGGCACGCTCGATCAGCAGTTCCATCAGCCGGCCTGACAGGCTGCGGGCAGGCTCAGGTGGCGGGGATGCGCCTCGATACGGGCAATCCAGGCCCGGATGGCGGGCCAGCCCTGCAGCGAGAAGATCCCCTCCTCCGCCACATGGGTGTAAGCATAGAGCGCCAGATCGGCGATGGTCGGCGCCTCGCCACACAGGTAGGGACTCTGCTTGAGCTGCTGCTCCAGCACCGCCAACGCCTTCTCGCCGCCGGCTTTGAGCCCGTCGAGGCGCGCCTCCTGGGACTCCGGTCGCCCCAGATAGTGAACGATGAAGCGAGCTACCGCGATATAGGGCTCATGGCTGTACTGCTCGAAGAACAGCCACTTGAGCACCTCGGCCTGCTGGCTCGGTTCGGCCGGCCACAGGGACGACCCCTGCGCCAGGTAGAAGAGGATGGCGTTGGACTCCGCCAGGGTGTCGCCCTGGGCCAGCTCCAGCACCGGGATCTTGCCGTTGGGGTTCAGGGCCAAAAAGTCGGGGGTGCGGGTCTCCCCCGCCAGCACATCCACCGGCACCCAGTCGAGGGGCAGCTCAAGCCAGCGGGCCAGCAGCCAGGGCTTGTAGCAGTTGCCGGACTTCAGATCGCCATACAGACGCATACAGACTCCTTGTCAGCAGCAGAGGGCTAGCGGGGCGCTCAGGGCGCCAGCCGCTCGATGTGCCACCCTTCCCCTTCGCGGGTGTAGTAGAAACGGTCGTGCAGGCGATGCTCGCCCCCCTGCCAGAATTCGACCGTGTCGATGCGCACCCGGAAACCGCCCCAGAAGCTCGGCAACGGCACCTCGCCATTGGCAAACTTCTGCTTGAGCTCGAGGAACTTGGCCTCCAGCACGCCACGGGCCGAGATACGGGTCGACTGTTTGGAGACCCAGGCAGCGATCTGGCTGTCTTTGGGACGGCTGTGGAAATACTTCATCACCTCGAAGGTGCTCATCTTCTCCACCCGGCCGGTCACATGCACCTGTCTGTCCAGGGTGTGCCAGGGGAAGAGCAGGCTGATGCGGGGGTTGCCCTCCAGCTGGTGCGCCTTGCGGCTGCCCATGTTGGTGTAGAACACCATGCCTTCGGCGTCGTAGTGCTTGAGCAGCACGGTGCGCTGCCAGGGCTGGCCGTCGGCATCCACTGTGCCCACCACCATGGCGGTGGGATCGGTCAGCCTGGCTTCGCACGCCTGGGCCAGCCACTTCTCGAACAGGGCGAGGGGCTCGGCCGGCAGATCGGCCCTGTGCAGTCCACCCCGGGTGTATTCACGGCGCAGATCGGCTACATCCATCATCTTGATTTTCCTTCTCTCTTTGCCGCCCATGCGGCCATGCGTGCAGGCATTGTGCGACGAGCACGCCATGGGTACAAGCCTTGTGACCGGCAAATGACAGCCGTAAAAAAGAGGGAGGCTCGCGCCTCCCCCTGTTGACCTTGACGGCCCTCTGTCACTGCCGATCCGTTGCCGGTAGTGACGGGCAGTGCGCCAGCATGCGCCGGTTGTAGTCGGCCGCGTAGGCCGCCAGCTTGGCCTGGGCCTCCTGCTGGCCTGGCTTGATCACATCCCCCAGCCCCTCCAGATAGCGCACGCCGCAGCGGGCCTTGGCTGATGCCTGCTGCTCCGGCGCTATGCCGGGCGCCACCTCGCCTCGCCCGGCCCGCACGATCAGCCGGTAATCCTGCTTGGCCAGGCTGGCGCTGACCGCCTGCTCCAGGGTATCGGCGTCAGCCTGACAGCCGCCGAGCAGGGACGCCAACACCAGCCAGGCCGCCCTCATCCGCGCCTCCGCTGCCAGCCCAGCAGGGCCAGCGCCAGGGTCCAGAAACCGAGGGCGCCACCACCGCCACCGCCCGAGCTGCCGCCGCTTTGGACGACCGGCAGCTTGGCTGGGCTGATGGCGAAGAAGATGTTGTCGCTGCAGGCCACCTTCAGACGGGCGTCGCTGGCCAGATCCGCCGGCAGGGTCACGGTGGCCGAGCCACTGTTGGGCTGGCTGACCGCCAGGCTGCTCCAGCTGGTTCCCTCGTTCTGGGTCAGGAGCAGGTCCACCTTGCTGCAGCTGATCGGTGCCAGGTTGGTGCCGGCCACATCCCAGCTGACCGCCTGACTTGCCCCCGGCGTCAACGACCTCCCAAGCGGCGCAGTCAGCCGGAAGGCGCTGCCGGTATTGACCACCTGCACCTTCATGTCATCGCTGGCGACACCGCCCTTGCCGTCACGCACCGTCAGCCGGAAGTTGAGATCCCGGTTGGTGGCAGGCCAGGCCTCGCCCTTGGCGAGCGTGCCCGACAGCAGGGAGGGCAGGCTCGGCAGGATCCGCTCCGGTGAGCTGGTGGGGGAGACAAAGCGAAACAGCGGCCGGCTGCCGTCGTCCACCATGGTGGCCAGGCTGCTCGACTCAGTCCCCAGATCGATCTGCTCCCAGGTATAGGTCAGGGGATCCCCGTCCAGATCGGCGCCGGCCCCCTTCAGCACGAACGGCGTGTTGGCCGGAATGATGTGGCTGGCCCCGGCCGCCGCCTGGGGCGCGTTGTTGACGAGGTCGATGGTGGTGCCGCAAGTCGGCACGGTCGCCATGTGCGCCCGCATCTGCTCGATGGACTTGCTGTGAAAATAGGGGTCGCTGTGGGGCTGGATGTTCTCCTCCCCGCAGATGCCGGCATAGGCCATGATGGAGGTGCCACTGCCCGGCTCCCAGGCCTGGCTCGCCTCACGGTTGCCGCCGCCACAGCTGTTGGTGGTGCCGTTGAAGGTGTGATCGGCGCCGAACTGGTGGCCGATCTCGTGGGCCACATAGTCGATAAAGAAGGCATCCCCCACCGGGGTGGCGGAACCTGTCATGCCGGCCGACTTGTCAGCCATACAGAGCACGCCGAGGCCGGCCAGACCACCGCCCCCGGTATTGACCACATGGCCAATGTCAAACGGTCCCAACGGCGTGCTGGGCAGGGTCTGGGCATCGGCCTGCACCACGCTATTGATGTCGACGTCGCCGTCATCATTGTTGAAGGGATCGCTGGCCGGGTCGGTAAAGATGATGTTGTCGTTGCCGCTGGCCAGCTGGAATTCGGCCGCCACGTCACGCTGGTACACCTCGTTGACCCGGTTGAGCAGGGTGGTGATGGCGCCAAGACCAGCCTCGACAGTACCCCCGTGATACTGGGTGTACTCCCCCGCCGCCGAGATGGCGATGACATAGCGCTTGCGTACGTTGCCATCCACCTGCACCTTGTGCGCCAGCGCCTTGCTGGCATCGCTGCCGATAACCTTGTCCGCTTCCTCCGCCAACCGGCTGTAGGCGTCCTGCTGGTAATAGACGGCATAACCGTCAGCATTGCGCAGCGGATCGACGAACACCGTCTTGCCCTGATGGGTGAACATGGCATGGAATCCCTGGGGGCCGAGATCGAAGCGCCCCGTCTCCACCGGTGCCGCCGGGTTGTGACCCTTGAAGACCTGGATATCTGGATATTTGGCGGCCAGATCCGCCGGCAACAGATCATAGGCCTGCAGGGTGAAGGTCACTTCTCCCCCGTCGGGCAGCGGCAGGGTCAGCGAACGCGCCCCGGCTTGCAGTCCGGCAAAATAGTCGATGGGCACCTTGGCTACCCGAAACTGGTTGGCCCTCACGTCATACCCGTCGGCGGCAGTGGCGCGCGCCGCGACCGTATCCCACTCTTTGGCCGCAAGGCCGCCCGAACTCATCAAGCTGGCTACCACCAGCGCCAAGGGAGAAAATTTCATCAACTGCATCGTTTTAGTCCTTTTAAAATGCACTCACCTGAACTGCAACCTGCATCATTCGCCTGCTGGTCCGATTAGTCCAGCAGCATCCACCCTATCTTCCCCGAATGGGGAGTGTTGCACCAACCCTGTCTAGCCCCTATCATTGCGCGGATTTATCAGTTTTTGAGCCGCGTCACCATGGCGACGGTTCGTCTTTTTCTGACCAAGGTTAATCTCATGCTCAAATCCCCACTGTTGCCCCGTCTCGGGGACCTGGTCGTTGCCATTGTTGACGATGTGCTGGGCCAGGGTCTCACCCTGGATCGCGCCTATGCCCGTCAATTTTCCGGCATCGAACTCAAACCGCAAGAACAGGCAAGGATTGCCCTGGTCACCGGCGATCTGCTGCGTCGCCTCAGCCTCTACTGCGCCCTGACCGGTATTCAGGTGCGGCAGGCCGAGAAGCACGTCTGGCCGCTGCTGCACAGCTGGCACGCTTTCCACAAGATAGCTCAGCCCAATCACCCGACCCTGGATCGCTTCAATGAAGAGGCGTTTCGTCGCCGTCTGACCGAGGCCAAGAAGAACCCGGTGCTGATGGATGGCTGCCCAACCTGGCTGGAAAAGCTCGGCAGTGAGCAGCTGGGCGATGCCTGGCCGGCCGAGCGTGCCGCCCTGACCGCCATGCCCAAGCGCTACCTGCGGGTCAACACCCTCAAGTGCACCCGTGACGAGCTGCAGGCGGCCCTGGCCAAAGAGCAGATCACCACTGTACCGGTGGAAGGGGTCGAGAGCGCCCTGGAAGTGACCTCGGATGCCGCCCTGTTTCGCACCAACGCCTTTGCTGACGGCTGGTTCGAGCAGCAGGATGCCGGCTCCCAGCACATCGCGGCGGCGCTCGACGTGGCTCCCGGCATGCGGGTGATCGACGCCTGCGCCGGTGCCGGCGGCAAGACCCTGCATCTGGCCGCCATGATGAAGGGCAAGGGCCGTCTGCTGGCGATGGACGTGGAAGAGTGGAAACTGGAGAACCTCAAGCAGCGCGCCCGCCGCGCCGGTGCCCACAACGTGGAGACCCGGGTCATCACCAGTAGCAAGACCGTCAAGCGCCTCAAAGAGAGCGCGGATCGCCTGCTGCTGGACGTGCCCTGCTCCGGCCTTGGCGTACTCAAGCGCAATCCGGATGCCAAGTGGCGCGATACCGCCGAGCGGCTGCCGGTGCTGGTAGCCCTGCAGGAAGAGATCCTGCAGCGCTACAGCCAGATGGTGAAGGTGGGCGGCATGCTGGTCTACGCCACTTGCTCCATCCTGCCCGAGGAGAACCGCCAGCAGGTGGACAAATTCCTCGCCGCCAACGACAACTTCCGCCTGCTCGGTGATCACACCGTGAGCCCGGCGGCCACCGGTTTCGACGGCTTCTATCTGGCGCGCATCGAGCGCATCGCCTGATACCGTCTTGCAGCATAAGAAAAGGGGAGCCGATGGCTCCCCTTTTTGCATGATGCGATGGCGGCCTTATTCGGCGGCTGCGTCATCCTGCTTGTGTTTGGCGGCAGTTTCCTTGATCAGGGTCTGCAGTTCGCCAGCCTGGAACATCTCGATCATGATGTCGCAGCCGCCGACCAGCTCGCCCTCGACCCACAGCTGCGGGAAGGTGGGCCAGTTGGCAAACTTCGGCAACTCGGCGCGGATGTCCGGGTTTTGCAGGATGTCGACGTAAGCAAACGGCTCGCCACAGGACATCAGGGCCTGGGAGGCCTGGGCAGAGAAACCGCAGCTGGGTAGCTTGGGGGAGCCCTTCATGTACAGAATGATGGGGTTTTCAGCCAGCTGCTGTTTGATCTTTTCAATAGTTTCCATAGGTGCCTCACTAGAGCGATTTCGGCGGCCATTCTACTGCAATCCGGGCAGACCACAAACTGGCAAACCGCGACAACAGCAAGAAGTGACGAATCAATACGCCGCAGCTTGATCCGGATCATGGCGAGAATCAAGAGTTGTTAGGCCATCTTTGATGCTGGTACAATCGATGGGCTTTGGGCCAACTGGCCCCATCACTTCAAGAACAATTCTTTTCAAAATAGAAAAGAGTACGCAATGTCTTGCAACCGTCGCCTTCGCACGGCCAGCCAATGGAGAGTAGAAAATGGCATTCGAACTTCCCGCTCTGCCCTATGCAATCAATGCTCTGGAACCGCACATCTCCCAGGAAACTCTGGAATACCACCACGGCAAGCACCACAACACCTACGTGGTCAACCTGAACAACCTGGTGCCGGGTACCGAGTTTGAAGGCAAGTCTCTGGAAGAGATCATCAAGACCTCCACTGGTGGCATCTTCAACAACGCCGCCCAGATCTGGAACCACACCTTCTACTGGCACTGCCTCTCCCCGAACGGCGGTGGCGAGCCCACTGGCGCCCTGGCCGATGCCATCACCAAGGCGTTCGGCTCCTTCGCCGAGTTCAAGGATGCGTTCACCAAGTCTGCCATCGGCAACTTCGGCTCCAGCTGGACCTGGTTGGTGAAAAAGGCTGACGGCTCCCTGGCCATCGTCAACACCTCCAACGCCGGTTGCCCGCTGACCGAAGCCGGTACCACCCCGCTGCTGACCGTCGACCTGTGGGAGCACGCCTACTACATCGACTTCCGCAACCTGCGTCCGAAGTACATGGAAACCTTCTGGGCCCTGGTCAACTGGGAATTCGTGGCCAAGAACCTGGCTGCCTGATAGCGCCACACTCTTGCCAAAACGCCTCGCTCTTGCGGGGCGTTTTTTATGGCGCAAGGGCAGCCAGCGTAGCAAAAAGGCGCCCGCAGGCGCCTTTGTCATTCGAGCCGGGATGCACAGGCATCACTGGTCAATCTCGTCCAGATAGTCATCCAGGTTGCTGTCGTCGCTCTTCTCCTGCGCCGGCGCCTTGAGATCGCTCTGACGGCCAGTCACCTTGTTCTGGTTGTACTGCAGATAGAAGTCCTTGGTCAGGGCGTAAGGATCGAGCGCGTTGTCGATGATCCGCTCCTGATCGATCAGCTTGGAACGGGTACCCAGACCATTCAGCGCCCAGTGCACCGCTTTCAGCGGGAAAGTCAGCAGCGAGTAGGGGAAGTAGAGCACGTCTATGGTATCCCCCACTATCTCGCGGGTGGTGGTGGGGCCATAGACGGGCACCATGACGTAGGCCCCCTCACCTATGTCCATGCGCCCGAGCACGGTAGAGAGCTCCAGCTTGTTGCGCTCGAGGCCCGCATGCTTGGCCACGTCGAAGATCCCCAGCAGACCCACAGTGGTGTTGAGGGTGAAGCGGCCCAGGTTGGTACCCGCCCCCTTCAAGTCGCCGGTCAGCAGGTGGTTGACCATGCTGCTCGGTTCGTTGAAGTTCTCCACCAGATTCTCGATGCCATCCTTCATTCCCTGCGGAACGTATCGGGCGTAGCCGTGCACCACGGGGCGAGCCACGTAGGGCTCAAGCACATCGTAGTTGACGGCCCACATGGCCCGGTTGGCACCCTGAAACGGGTCACGGCTGTCACTGGCCGTGCTGGTCGCTTCGGGCCGGCTCGGCGTCTCCTTGAGGTCAAGGCTCTCGGGGCCCGGCTTGGGCGGGCCGCCAGCACAGCCACCCAGCAACAAGGCCACCGTCAATGCCCCTACACGCACATGCATATGGAAGTCCTAGCTTTTTATTGTGATTAATCTGAATTATAGGCAGCCCGGCCCCATCGAGGGCCGGGCCAGAGGCGTATTAGAGGGCGTGATCGATGCGGATGTCAATCGGCGCTGAAGGAATTGAGCCGGTGGCGACCGGGACCGAGGCCCCTTCGAACGCCCCTTCCTTGTTCATGACGTTGCCGCCACGGGAGAGGCGCGCCTTGAACTGCAGCTCGGGATAGGCGGCCAGCTTGTTGCCCTCCATCATGGCATCACCGTCACCCAGCGACAGCGTCAGCGGGAAGTGCGGGCCCGGGATGCGCTTGACCGCGATGGGCATGGGAGGCCCGTTGGGGATCACCGCAAACACGAACAGATGGGCATCTTCCGGCAGTGCAATGCCATCGGCCAGCGTCACCTTGAGCGGGAACTCGCCGGCCTTCACTTCCAGCACCTGGGCGGAAGCGGTGCTCTGTCCGCTCGCCTCTGCCGGCACGACCGCACTGGCCATGCCGCGTTTCTTCAACTGCTGCTCGGCATAGTCGATGGAGCGCTCCACCATGGTGTAGCGGGTCGAGCCCTTCTCCATCAGCGGCAGCATCTCGCGCCAGCGTTGCAGGGCGGTCTTGAAGTCCTCTTTTTGCAGGGCCATGAAGGCGTAGACGGAGCGCGCCTCTATATTGGCCGGATCCTGGGCGATGGCTCCCCGCAGCAGCTGATCGGCCTGCGCGTCATCCCCTGTCATCATCAGCGCTTGGGCATAGGGCACCGCCACCATCCCCTTCTGTGGTGCCAACCCGTAGGCCCGCTCCAGTGCCTCGCGGGCCATATCGGGATCATTGCCATCCAGCGACAGTCGGCCCAGCAGCAGCCAGCCGCGGTAATCGTTCGGTTCCTCTTTCAGGCGGGTACGCAGGGCCAGGGTGAAGTCCAGCAGATCCTGCTCGGTGACCTCGGCATTGCGCTCCACCAGGATGCGGTTGCTGAGCTCGCCCAACCGGCTGCTGGCGTCCTGCCAGCGGCTGACCTCCTGCCAGGCGCCCAGCTTGTAGTAGAGCCCCAGGCTCACCACCAGCAGCACCAGCACACCCGGGATCCAGATCAGACTCTTGCCGCCGCGAGCGGTCTGCTCCACGTCGGGGATGTCGTCCAGCAGGCTGCGCTGCAACTCGATCAGGGTGTCCTGCTCTTCCGCCAGCACCCCCTGTTCGCGCTCTTCACCGATCTCCAGCAGACGCTGACGATAGAGTTGTTTGTTGAGGGCCGAGCGGCTGATGCTCTGGCGGCCCTCTCCCCGCCACAGGGGCAACACCAGTGCCAGGCTCACCAGCACCAGCAGGGCCGCGATCACTATCCAAAATGCGGTCATTGTTTCTCTTCCTCTTTGAGCAGGGCAGCCAGACGACGCTGCTCCTCCGCGCTCAGGGCGCTATCCGCCGGCGTAGCTGCCGCGGGACGACGGCGACTGCGCACCACCACCAGGACTATGCCCACCACGATCACCAGCAGCGGCCCCAGCCAGAGGATCAGGGTGGAGGCCATCAGCGGCGGGTTGTACAGGATGAAGTTGCCGTAGCGGGCCACCATGTAGTCCACCACCTCCTGCTTCTCCTTGCCCTCGCGCACCATCTGGTAGGTCTTGTCACGCAGGTCCTTGGCCAGGCCCGCATTGGAGTCGGCGATGTCCTGGTTCTGGCACTTGGGGCAGCGCAGCTCCTTGGTCAGTTCACGAAAGGTCTGCTCCTGGGCGTCGTTGTCGAAGGTGTAGACATCGATGGCGGCCAGCGCCTGACCTGCCCCGCCCAGTCCCGCCAGCAGCAGCAGGGATGCAATCAAGATTCTCATCGGGTTCTCCCTCACTTCATGGCGTCATAGATGGGTTTGAGGGTCGATGCCCACACCTCGGGGTTGACGTCACCCACGTGGCGATAGCGGATGATGCCCTGACTGTCGATGAAGAAGGTCTCCGGCGCGCCGTAAACCCCCAGATCCAGCCCCAGCATGCCATCGGGATCATACAGATTGATCTGATAGGGATTACCGAGCTCCGCCAGCCAGTTGATGGCCTTGGCCCGCTCATCCTTGTAGTTCATGCCGACGATGTAGATCCCCTGCCCCGCCAGCTGCTTGAGGTAGGTGTGCTCCCCATAGCAGGTCGGGCACCAGGTGGCCCAGACGTTGAGCAGCATGGGACGCCCCTTGAGGATGCTCCTGTCATGCTGCTTATTGAGGTCATAGATATCCTGCAGGGTGAACACGGGCACTTCCTTGCCCACCATCACGGATTCGAGCTTGGTGGGATCGGAATAGAGCCCCTTGAACAGAAACACGGCTCCCAGCAGAAAGACGATGAAGGGGATCAGAAACAACCAGGTCTTCTTGCTCATGCCTTGGCCTCCTCTTCACGACGACCGAAACGGTAGCGCTTGTCCAGCATCGCCAGCACGCCGCCAATGGCCATGAAGACGCCACCGAACCAGATCCAGCGCACGAAGGGTTTGTAGTAGATCCGCACCGCCCAGGCGCCGTTGTCGAGCTGCTCGCCAAGGGCCGCATAGAGGTCACGGGTAAAGCCGGCATCGATGGCCGCCTCGGTCATCGGCATCCGGGTCACCTTGTACATGCGCTTCTCCGGCTTGAGCAGAGCCACCTGCTTGCCATCCTTGTGCACTTCCAGCACGCCCTTGAAACCGTCGTAGTTGGGGCCGTTCTTCTCCTTGATACCGGTAAAGACGAACTCATAATCGGCAAAATGAACCCGATCGCCGGCCTGCATGCGCAAGTCCTTCTCGATGCTGTAGTTCTGGGTGCAGGCGATGCCGATAATGCTCACCGCAAGACCCACGTGGCCCAGGATCATGGCCCAGTGGCTGTTGCCAAGGCGCCGCACACCGACGGCAAAGCTGTGTTTGTGGGTGGCGCGCGCCCAGGTTTCCTGCACGCTGGTGACGATGATCCAGGCGCCAAGCCCGATACCGAGCGCAGCCCAGGGCTTGAACTCCTCGGCCAGCAGCAGCGGCAGCAGGATGGCGGTGGCCAGGCTCAGCAGGAGCGCCAGGACCACCTTGCCCTTGAGCTCGCCCAGCTCCTGACGGCGCCAGCGAAACAGCGGGCCGACCCCCAGCAACAGGGCGAACGGGATGATCAGCCAGCTGTAGATGTGATTGAAGAAGGGGGTGCCGATGGAGATGCTGCCCAGCCCCAGCTCCTTGTGCACCAGCGGCAGCAAGGTGCCGAGCAGCACGGTCAGCAGGCCCGCCACCAGCATGATGTTGTTGCCAAGCAGCAGGGTCTCGCGGCTCCACAGCTCGTGCTTGCCGTGGCTTCTTACCTGGGAGCCCTTGAAGGCGAACAGCAGCAAGGATGAACCTATCACCGCCAGCAGGAAGCCCAGAATGAACAGGCCGCGGGTCGGGTCTGAGGCAAACGCATGCACCGAGACCAGCACGCCGGAGCGCACCAGGAAGGTACCGAGCAGGCTCAGGGAGAAGGCCGAGAGCGCCAGCAGCACGGTCCAGGCCTTGAAGGTGGCGCGTTTTTCACTGACTGCCAGCGAGTGCAGCAGGGCGGTGCCGGCCAGCCAGGGCATGAAGGAGGCGTTTTCCACCGGATCCCAGAACCACCAGCCGCCCCAGCCGAGCTCGTAATAGGCCCACCAGGAGCCGAGCACGATACCCAGCGTCAGGAAGACCCAGGCTGCCATGGTCCAGGGACGCGACCAGCGTGCCCAGGTGGCATCGAGCCGGCCGGTCATCAGGGACGCGATGGCGAAAGCAAACGCCACCGAGAAGCCCACATAGCCCATGTAGAGCATGGGCGGGTGGAAGATGAGACCCGGGTCCTGCAGCAGCGGGTTGAGATCGCGCCCATCCACCGGGAAATAGGGCAAGGTGCGGGTGAAGGGGTCGGAGGTAAACAGTACGAAGGCGGTGAAACCGACCGAGATGAGGCCGAGCACCCCGAGCACCCGCGCCACCGCGTCGAGCGGCAGGCGGCGGCTGAACATGGCGACCGCTGCGGTCCAGCCCCCCAGCGTCAGCACCCACAGCAGCAGGGAACCTTCATGGGCTCCCCACACCGCGGAGATGCGGTAGGCCAGCGGCAGCAGGCTGTTGGAGTTGGTGGCCACATACTGCACGGTGAAGTCGTTGTCGATGAAGGCCCAGGTCAGGCAGAGGAACGACAGCAGCAATAGCAGAAACTGGGCATAGGCCAGCGGGCGGGCCGCCGACATCATGCCAAGGCGCCCCCATTTGGCCCCGAGCAGCGGATAGCTGCCCAGCAGCAGGGCGGTGGCAAACGCCAGGATCAGCGAGAACTGTCCTAATTCCGGGATCATTGCTTGCTCCCCTTCAACTGCGCGTCGGTATATTCCGGTTTGAAGTGCATGCCGTTGGTGGCATCGGCCACTTCCGGCGGCATGTAGTTTTCATCGTGCTTGGCTAGCACCTCGAAGGCGGCGACCGTGGTGGCATCCTTGAGGGTGCCCTGGGCGACGATGCCCTGCCCTTCGCGGAACAGATCCGGCAGGATGCCGTCAAACTCGACGGTCACCAGATGCCCACCATTGTCCACCAGCTTGAAGGCCACCTTGAGGCTCTGGGGATCCCGCTGCACCGAGCCAGGTACCACCAGACCCCCGATGCGCAGGCGCTGCCCCTCTTCCGGCTTGATCTTGTCCGGTCCCTTGCCCTCCACCAGCTCGCTCGGGGTATAGAAGAGATCAATATTCTGACTGAGGGCATAGAGCACCAGGCCGATCACGGCAGCGAGGCCGGCACTGATCGCCAGGATGATGGTGAGGCGTTTTTTGCGTCTCGGGTTCATAGGGTGTTCTCCATCTGCTGGGCCGCCTTGCGACGAGCCTCGCGCGCCTGCTTGCTGCGCAATTCGCCGAGCAGGCTGCGGGTTTTCATACGGGTGGAAATGACGATGCCGACCAGGCAGAGCAGGGTCAGACCGAAGGAGAGCCAGACGTAGAAGGCGTAACCGCCCATCGCCAGAAAGTCACTGAATGAGGCAAAGTGCATGCTTACTTCTCCTGCTCGGCTATCTCTTTGACCCAGGGGCGGTGCCACTCCCGCATCAAGAGCTCGTTTCGAAAACGCATCAGGGAGAGAGCCCCGAGGAAGGCGGCAAAGGCCAGGATCATGATGAGCAGCGGCCACAGCATCTCGGGGGAGATGGAGGGCTTGTCAAACTTGGTGATGGTGGCGCCCTGATGCAGGGTGTTCCACCACTCCACCGAGTAGTGAATGATGGGCAGGTTGATCACCCCCACCAGCGCCAGGATACCGGCGGCCCGGCCGGCCAGCACCTTGTCGCTGAAGGCGTTGTAGAGGGCGATGACCCCCAGGTAGAGGAACAGCAGGATCAGCTCGGAGGTGAGCCGCGCATCCCACACCCACCAGGTGCCCCACATGGGTTTGCCCCAGGCGGCACCGGTAAACAGCGCGATGAAGGTAAACACGGCACCGACCGGCGCGATGGCGGCCACCGTCATGTCGGCCATCCGCAGCTGCCACACCAGACCGATGAAGGCCGCGACCGCCATGGTGGAGTAGGCCCCCATGGAGAGAATGGCGGCGGGAACATGGATGTAGATGATCCGGAAGGAGTCACCCTGCTGGTAATCGGCAGGGGCGAACGCCAACCCCCAAAGGGTGCCGATGATGAATGCCAGCAGGCTGGTCACGGCAAACCAGGGCAGCAAGGTCCCTGCCAGCTGGTAAGCGCGCTCGGGTTTAGCGTAAGGGTGCAACCATTTCCACATAGCTCACAAAACCTTTCTGTTATTAATATCGTGGCGAGGCCTACCTTACTCACTGCCGGAAAACATCACATCCCCCGAAAGCAATAAGCAGCCATCCTCTTGATCTATCTCAATTATATTTTTTATAACGGCCCTTCCATGGCCACTTTTTCAGACGCTTTCATCAATTCACGCTGACCCGCAGCGCCGCCGAGACCGCCAACGGGGTCAGGGTGAGCGCACCGGCCAGCATGGCCCCCAGAATCGCCAGCTGCCCCGAATAGGGCAGCCCCATCCCCGCCGCATCGATGGCGGAGGTGGCAAAAATCAGTACCGGAATATAGAGCGGCAGGATCAGCAGGCTGAGCAACACTCCCCCTTTGCGCAGACCCACGGTGAGGGCCACCCCGATCGCCCCGAGCAGGCTCAGCACGGGAGTGCCCAGCGCCAGGGTTGCCACCACCGCCAGATAAGTGTGCATGTCCAGCGACAGCAGGATGGCGAGCAGCGGGGAGATGAGCAACAGCGGCAGGCCGGTCAGCAACCAATGAGCGATCACTTTGGCCAGCGCCAGCAAGCCCAGCGGATGGGGCATCAACATCATCTGCTCCAGCGCGCCATCGCCGAAGTCGTCGCGAAACAGCCGCTCCAGGGAGAGCATGGCCGCCAGCAGGGCCGCCACCCAGATGATGCCGGGGGCAATGCGGGCCAGCAGCTTGGGCTCGGGGCCGATCCCCAGCGGAAACAGGGTGATGACGATGAGAAAGAACCAGAGCGGGTTGAGGATGTCGGAGCGCTGGCGCAGGGCCATCAGCAGCTCACGGTGGATCAGGTGCATTACGGCGCGCAACATCAGAACTACTCCTGCAGCAAGGGCGTGAGAGAGAGGGTCTTCAGCCGTCCCTGCATCAGGGTCATGTCCTGATGGGTGGTGAGGATCACCATGCCCCCCCGCTCGGCATGGGTCAGGAACAGCCGCTCCAGCACCTTCACCCCCTGCTTGTCGATGGCGGTGAACGGCTCGTCCAGGATCCAGAGTGCCGGCTGGTCACTCAGCCACAGACGAGCCAGCGCGACGCGGCGCTGCTGACCGGCGGAGAGCTGACCGGTGGGGTTGTCTTCAAAGCCGGCCAGACCAACCTGGGCCAGCACCCGCCACAGATCCACGCTGGTATCGGCCGCATGGTGCAGTTTCTGGTAGAAGGCGAGGTTTTCAAGCGGTGTCAGGGCAGCCTTGACGCCTGGCTGATGACCGAGATAGAGCAGATTGGCGTGATATTCGTCGCGGCAATGGCGAATATTCTCGCCATTCCAGCACACTTCACCGGCAAAAGGCTGAGACAGGCCAGTCAGCAAGCGTAGCAGGCTGGTCTTGCCCACGCCGTTGGGACCTTCAATTTGCACCAGATCACCGGGAGCCACCGCAAAGGAGAGATGTTCAAACAGAGTGCGATCTTCACGCACGCAGCTCAGGTTGTGAATTTGAAGCAGCATGAGGATGTAATCAGTGAAAAGAAGCGGCCTGCATATTAACACAGTATCGGGAAGCGTCTTTTCAAAGATGCCAATTATCAGCAGGATTTGTGGGGGAGATCCCGCCTTGGAGAGCCGCAAAGCGGGGCGGGAAAATCAGGAAGGCAGATGCCTTCCCGATAGATCATGAGCGGCCTTTTCGCAATGAAATCAACAATTCAGCCTCGGCCTTTGGCAATTCACACTCGTTCATGACCTCGTCGAGGTCGGCACCGAGCTCCACCATCTTGGCGGCCCGGCTGTACAGGCGGCGTTCCGGATCCTGCAGGGTAAGCTCCTGCTGGCGGTCATTGACCTGCTGCATGGCCCCTTCGACGGATTGCAGACGCTGGCCCATGCCGATGGCTCCGGTATGCAGCTCCATCATCTGCTTGCGCAGACTCTCGAGCTGACCCTGCAGCAGCTCCACCCTGGCCTCGGACTCTCGCTGGCCACGTCGGCTGCCTAACACCCCGTACAGGGCCAGCGCCAACGCCAGCAAGGACACCCCCAAGGCGGCAATTTCAATCATCAACACATCATCTTCCTATCAGAGGGAACCGATATCTTCCCACTCTTCATCGGAGAGCAGCTTGTTCAGATCGACCAGGATCAGCAGCTGGCCATCGCGATTGCTGACCCCCTGAATGAACTTGGCGCTCTCTTCGGTACCCACGGCCGGGGCCGCATCGATCTCGGATGAACGCAGATAGACCACCTCGGCCACGCTGTCGACCATGATGCCGATAACCTGCTTCTCCGCCTCGATGATGACGATGCGCGAGTTTTCACTCACATCGCCAGAAGGCAGGCCGAAGCGGGAACGGGTGTCGATGACGGTCACCACGTTGCCGCGCAGGTTGATGATGCCCAGCACGTATTCGGGGGCACCCGGCACAGGGGCGATCTCGGTGTAGCGCAGCACCTCCTGCACCTGCATCACGTTGATGCCGTAGGTTTCATTTTCCAGCTGGAAGGTGACCCATTGCAGCACTTCGTCTTCGGCCAGATTCTGTGCAATATTGCGCTTTTCTGTCATGTTTTTATTCCTTTTATGAAAACGTCTACTGGTAAAACTAGCAATAAAACAGCCCGAGTGCAGAAGTTATCAGCGACCTTCTATGTTGACCCCGCGCTCCAGTAACAGGAGCAATTCCTTCACGTGCAGCAGGGCACACATCTTCTCCTTGACCATGCCGGCCAGCCAGGGACGTTTGCCCTCCTGATGGCGCCATTTGACCTGATCACGGTGCAATAACTCGGTTCCCTTCAGATGATGGCAGGCCAGTCCCCAGGGGGATTCACCCAACATGATCAGATACTTGTAGTCATCTATTTCCAGATGCTGGCCCGGCATGACCCACTGCGCCGTGTCCACCACGTTCATCTTCTGCTCGCGGGACGTCATGATCCCCTTGTACCAGCTGGGCTGGCCAAAGAGGGATGACACCTCCCCCAGCTGATGAATACCGCCAAGCTCGGTCAACGGCACGGCAAAGGTGACGCCGGCCACTTCAAAGAACAGGGCCTGAAACTCCTTGCCGGTATCAATGTTTTCCCAGGTGGAGGGGGCAACCTCCTCCTGTGGCGCCAGCGCCACCTCGGTCTCCGTCACCACCAGAGTCGCGGGATCCGCCGCCACCGGCTCAGGCATCTCCTCGGGCCAGACCGGCTCAACCGGCAGCAAGGCATCTTCGGCCTCGATCTGCAGCGGTTCAGTGACCACCTCTTCATGGCTCAGGGCGTCGATTTCATATTGTACCTGACCGACCTGGGCCAGCAGTTCACTCAACTGTTCCAGCCGCTGATCCGCCTCCAGATAGGGCTGCGCCACTTTCTCGGCAACCGGCAGGGGCTTGCGCTGCAACTGGATGACGGGCGCGGAGTCAGGCTCGTCGGCATCAAGCAGCAGGGCATCCTCCAGCAGCAGGGAGTGGAAGTAGTCATCCATGGCCCGGACTTGGGTGGTATCTCTCATGATGTCACCTCATGAGCACGCTGGCGCTCTTGCGCATCAAGATAGTTGAGCAGCGTCTCATAGGCGTAGGTGCCGCGGCTGCTCGGCGAATAGATGGAGGGGGGAATGTGAAGCAAACTGGCATCCCGAAACTTGGTATCTATGGGTATGACGGCATTCCAGACCGCGCTCCCGTGCTGCTCCTTGATGGACTGCAGGGTCATCAGCGAGGCGCGGGTTCGCTTGTCAAACATGGTGGGAATGACGGTATAGCGGAACTTCTCCCGCTTGGAGCGCTGCATGATTTCAAACGTCTTCATCATCCGCTCCAACCCCTTGAGCGCCAGGAACTCGGTCTGCACCGGCACCAGGATCCGGTCACAGGCCGCCAGCGCATTCACCATCATGACCCCCAGCACGGGCGGGCAGTCGATCAGCACATAGTCGTATTGATCCTGGATGCGCAGCAGTGCCCGCTTGAGCACCAGCCCCATCCCTTCCCGATTGCCCATCACCCGATCCAGCGTGGCCAGGGTAATGGAGGCGGGCAGCAGGTGGATGTTCTCAAACTTGGTACGCAGCGTCAGTTTATTGACGAGCTCCGCCGTGGGCTTGACCGCCTGGAACAGCTCATAGAGGGTGCCATCCAGCCGATCGGAGTCAAAGTCGAGATATGAGGTCAGGGAAGCATGAGGGTCGGTGTCGATCAACAGCACCCGCTGACCACGCTGAGCCAGAATACCGGCCAACGAGACCACCGTGGTGGTTTTACCGACCCCACCTTTTTGGTTGGCAACCGTCCAAACAATCACTGTATCAATCCTGCCTCGTTGTTATGCGTATGCCACCACCTGGCAGCGAGATCACCTTGACCTCTCCTGCCTCGACTGCCTGCTGAACTGCCGGGACCGGCTCCTCCGTCACTGGCTGAACGGGAGGAGTCGGCGTCGGAGGTGGTACCCAGGCGAACTTGGAAATAGCGACCACCACCTTGCGATTCTGTAAACGCCCCTGCTCGGTACTGTTGTCCGAGAAGGGAGAGAACTCCCCGTACGCCTCGTAAGCAAGTCGCTGCGGGGCTATCCCCTTGGCGATGAGCGCAGTGAGTACGGCCTCCGCCCTTGCTGCCGACAACGTCCAGTTGGAGCGAAAAATTTCATTATTTATCTGCTGGTTATCCGTGTAACCCCGCACTCTCACATAGTTATCGACCGGTTTCAGGATACTTGAAAGAGTATTGAGCACCGGATCTGCATTGGAGCTCATAAACGCGCTGCCACTGCCAAACAGCAGGCCGGAACTCAGCTCCACCGTCAGCCAGTTGTCATCCTGTGTCAACTTGACTACCCCGGCATCCACCAGAGACCCCATGTTCTCCTGCAGTTGCGAATCTATCTTCGCAAGAGTCATACCATCTTGCAGAATGGGAACACCAGAAATAGGAGCCTGCGAGGGTGAACGGGCCTTGGCACTTTCCAGCACAGAGGTTGCGGCGGACACTTCATTGTTCAGCAGCGACTTGCCCTGCCCCTCCAGCAAGCCATCGCTGCGGGGCTGCATCACATTGAATGCCTGGGTCATGCCGTCGATGACGGCACGATACTTGTCCTTGTTGACCAGTGCCACCGAGTAGAGCACCACGAACAGGGCGAAGATCAGCGTCATGTAGTCGGCGTAGGAAACCAGCCAGCGGTCGAGGTGTTCCCGACCTTGCAGATGCAAACGATAGCGCTTGCGCATGGCTACTCTCCCTTCAGATAAGCCTTCAACCGCCGTTCAACCTGGGGGCCATTCTCGCCATGGGCGATGGCCATCAGGCCTTCCAGCGTCATCTCCTGAAACAGGGCGTAATGATAGTGAAAAGCACGCAAGCGATTGGCGATCGGCAAGTAGAGCAGGTTGGCAAAGCCGACCCCGTAAATGGTGGCAACGAAGGCGACGGCAATGCCAGCACCGAGAGCGGCGGGCTCCTCCAGATGAAACATCGCCTGGATCAGCCCGATGACGGCACCTATGATGCCGATGGTCGGACTGTATCCCCCCATGGCCTCGAAGACCCTGGCAGAGTGCTCGTTGCGCTCCTGCTCGATATCGATATCCGCTTCCAGCAACATGCGAATGTCGTCTACCGAAACCCCGTCCACTATCATGGTGAGGCCATGACGGGTAAATTCGTCACTCTCCTGCTCGGCCTGATTCTCCAGCGCCAGCAACCCTTGCTGGCGTGCAAAGATAGCCCAGGATTGCAATCTCTCGGCCTGAGCGACCAGATCCCAGTCCGGCGGCAGCACCATCCAGCGGGTCTGCCTGATCGCTTCCAGCAGGAACTTGCGCGGCGTCTGCAAAATGACCGCCCCCCAGGTTCCCCCCACCACGATGACAAACGCGGGTCCATCGAGCAGGGTCAACAGGTTGCCGCCATGCCACAATTGGGCAATGGCAATGGCTCCCAGTGCCAGGATCAGGCCAAACATGCCCATCGTTAGCGGCCCAGCTCAACCAGGATACGTTGTGCGACCCGATCCAGCGGCAGCGATTCAGTGGCAATCCCGGCTTTGGCAACCGCCTGCGGCATGCCATAAACCACACAGGACGCTTCATCCTGCGCCCAGATGGTGGAGCCCTGCTCCTTGAGCAGACGCGCACCATCTCGACCGTCCGCCCCCATCCCGGTCAACACGATGGCAAGCACCTTGTCGGCATAGGTCTTGGCGGCAGAGGCGAAGGTAATGTCGACACACGGCTTGTAGTTGACCTTGTCATTGCCATCGACGATGCGGATGCGGGCACCGGCACCACGACCTTCCAGCAGCATCTGTTTGCCGCCGGGGGCCAGGTAGGCGTGTCCGGGCTTGAGCACATCCCCATCTTCCGCTTCCTTGACGCCTATCTGGCACAGGCCATTGAGGCGTGCGGCAAAGGCCGCGGTGAAGGTTGCCGGCATGTGCTGGATAAGCAGGATCGGATGCGGGAAATCGCCGGGCAGCTTGGTCAGCACATTCTGCAGGGCGACCGGGCCGCCGGTGGAAGTACCAATGGCCACCAGCTGATAACTCTTGCCGCTGCGCTTGAATGCGGCCACCGGAGCAGCACGCTGCGGCTCAGCCTGACGCTCTGCCGTACGTGGCGCATTCAGAGGTGTCCTGGCCACAGGCTCGGGCGCCTTCGGGCGTGACGGCGCAGACATCAGGAAGCGCTTGCGTGAAATCTCCTTGACCCGCTGCTGCAACAGACGGACGGCTTCATCCTTGTCACGGGCAATGTCTTCGAATTTCTTGGGCAGAAAGTCGAGCGCCCCTGCATCGAGCGCATCGAGCGTGGCTTTGGCCCCTTCATGGGTCAAAGAAGAGAACATCAGGATCGGCGTGGGGCACTTGGCCATGATCTCACGCACGGCACTGATGCCATCCATCACCGGCATCTCTATGTCCATGGTGATCACGTCAGGACGCAACTGCTGTGCCTTTTCTACCGCTTCCCGCCCATTTTGGGCCGTGTCGATGACCGTCAGCATGGGATCCTGAGTGATGATCTCGCTGACCCGACGACGGAAGAAGCTTGAATCGTCGACAACTAATACCTTGATTGCCATTGTTATTCTTCTAACTCCTTGAGCCTGGGGTATCAATGTCTACGGGCGTACGCCTTGAGCAGACTCGGCACATCCAGGATGAGCGCAATACCGCCGTCGCTGGTGATGGTCGCCCCGGCCATGCCGGGAGTCCCCTGCAACAGGCTGTCCAGCGGCTTGATCACCACCTCTTCCTGGCCAATCAGATTGTCCACGACAAAACCGATCTGCTGGGTACCAATCTGGACAATCACCACGTGGCCCGTATCCTGACGCGATTTTCGGTTTTTGCCTCTGACCAGCCAGTTGTGCAGATAGAACAATGGGATGGCCTTCTCGCGCACTATGATGGTGAGCTGTCCATCCACCATGTTGGCCTTTTTCAGATCCAGATGGAAAATCTCGTTCACGCAGCCCAGCGGCAGCGCGAAGGTCTGTTCGCCCACTTCCACCATCAGGGTCGGCAGGATCGCCAGGGTCAGCGGCACCTTGATCTCGAGACGGGTGCCCTTGCCCCAGGTCGAATCGATATGCACCGAGCCATTCAGGCTGACGATGCTGGTCTTCACCACATCCATCCCGACGCCACGGCCGGAGATATCGGAGATTTCTGACTTGGTCGAGAAGCCGGGAGCAAAGATCAGGTTGTAGGCATCGTTGTCGCTCATGCGTGCCGCAGTATCGGCATCCAGCACACCGCGGCTGATGGCGATGGACTTGAGCTTCTCGGGATCCATCCCTGCACCATCATCCTCGATGCAGAGCAGGATATGATCGCCCTGCTGGGACGCGCTCAGGGTAATGGTACCTTGCCGTGGCTTGCCCGCCTTCTCGCGGACATCCGGCATCTCGACGCCGTGGTCGCAAGAGTTGCGCACCAGGTGAACCAGCGGGTCGGCAAGGGCCTCCACCAGGTTCTTGTCGAGATCGGTCTCTTCACCGACCATTACCAGCTCGATCTCTTTCTTGAGGGTACGGGCCAGATCCCGCACCACCCGTGGGAAGCGACCAAATACTTTCTTGATAGGCTGCATGCGGGTCTTCATCACCGCGCCTTGCAGATCCGCCGTCACCACATCCAGGTTGGCAACGGCTTTTGACATGTCTTCATCGTTGCTGGCGATGCCGAGGCTCACCAGACGGTTTCGTACCAGCACCAGCTCACCCACCATGTTCATGATGACGTCCAGCGTCTTGGTATCCACCCGTACCGTAGTGTCGCTTTGCACCGCACTGTCGGCGGGCGCTGGCGCAGCCTGCTTGGATGGCGCCGGAGCAGGAGCCGGTTTTGCCGCTGCCGGCGCGGCGGCGGGCTTGGCCGCAGCAGGCGCAGGAGCTGGTTTTGCCGCTGCCGGCGCCGGAGTAACCGGTGCTGCCGGCGCTGGAGTCTGGGGCGCCGCCGGGGCAGACATGCTGCTCTGCGGACTCTGACCGCGACCGTGCAGTTCATCCAGCAGACGTTCGAACTCATCGTCATCGATCAGCTCGTCCACCTCTTTCTGTACCGATTTCAGCGGGTTGACTTCGGGAGCGCCACCGTGCTGACCCTGACCATGGAGCTGGTCAAGCAAGGCTTCAAACTCGTCATCTGTGATGTCGCCGGAACTCGGCGCGGCAGGGCTGGCTGCAGCGGTAGGTGCCCCCCCGACGCCATGCAACTCGTCAAGCAGGCGTTCAAACTCATCGGCCGAGATCTCATCAATAGAACCACCACCGCTGACCACGGAGGCCTCTTGCGCGGGTTCCGGAACGGCCGCAGGCTCCGGCTCGGCAATCAGAGCCACCTCTTCAGCCACGGGAGCGGCAGCCTCCACCGGAGCACTGCTGCCTGCAGAGGCAGTCAACAGCTGCTCTTCCCCTTCGGGTTTGCAGAGCTCGTGTAGATCATGAAGGATTTCGGCGGACGCAGGGCTAGGCGGTTCGCGATTCTGCACCTGGGCGAACATCACATTGATGGCATCCAGGGCCTGCAGGATCACGTCCATCAACTCGGCGGTCACGGTCCGCTTGCCGTTGCGCAAGATGTCGAACACGTTCTCGGCACCGTGGCAGACGTCCACCAGTTCGGTCAGCGAGAGAAAACCGGCGCCGCCCTTGACGGTATGGAAGCCGCGAAATATGGCATTCAACAGATTCTTGTCATCGGGTCGCTTTTCCAAGTCGACCAGTTGTTCAGACAACTGTTCCAATATTTCGGATGCTTCGACCAAAAAGTCTTGCAGTATGTCTTCATCAACTTCGAAGGCCATGCGTCACTCCATTAAAATCCCAGGCTAGACAGCAGATCGTCCACATCATCCTGACCATTGACCACATCGGAACGAGTCTCAGGGTTCATGATGGGGCCTTCGGCTTCAATCCCGCTTACAGGAAGGCTGCGAGAAGAATGCTCGGCAGATGCCTCACCAAACATAGTCAGCATTTCTATTAATTTAGTTTCAACTTCCTGGACCAACTTGATGACCTTGCGGATCATTTGGCCGGTCAAATCCTGAAAATCTTGCGCCATCAGGATTTCTGTCAGCAGTTGCCGTAATTTATCGGCATCAGATTCAGAAGCCTTAATAAAATCATCCAGTTGGTGACACAAAGACTTGAATTGACCAACACTCATGTCTCTGCTCATCAGGGCATTCCAGTTGGGCAGAACGAGTTGAATGTTGTCATTTAACCGATCGGCAATGGGCAGACTGGCTTCCACCGCATCCATGGTGCGATTGGCAGCCTTGTCCGTCATGTCGATAACATAGCTGAGGCGCTCCCGCGCATCGGGAATTTCATGGGTGGCCAGATCGGGGATCCTGGGATCCAGCCGAAAATCTTGTAGGGAATCATGCAGTTGTCGGGTCAACTGACCCACTTTGTCAAACAGGGCCGCCGCATTGGGTGCACACGCATCGGCGATGAGAGTGTCGGCCTGTTCGAATTCACCTTGCTCAAGATGGGCAACAAGCATCCTTGCCTGATCGAGCGAAATCATTGCACTCGTTTTGGCCTTCATCCCTGCTGCTCCTTAGCCGATTCGTTCAAAGATTTTGTCGAGTTTCTCTTTGAGCGTTGCAGCAGTGAAAGGCTTGACGATATAACCATTGACGCCTGCCTGGGCGGCTTCAATGATCTGCTCGCGCTTGGCTTCGGCAGTCACCATCAGTACCGGCAGGTGTTTGAGCTTGTCATCGACGCGAATAGCCTTGAGCAAGTCGATGCCTTGCATGCCAGGCATGTTCCAGTCGGTCACGACAAATTGAAAATCGCCATTTTTCAACATTGGCAAGGCCGTGTTGCCATCGTCTGCTTCGTGGGTGTTGTTGAATCCCAGGTCACGCAGCAAGTTCTTGATAATCCGGCGCATCGTTGAAAAATCGTCAACAATGAGGATTTTCATGTTCTTGTCCAAAATTCCCTCCTAAATAGCCGCCAGAGCGGCTCACTTACATGATGCAGATCGCAGGTTTTGTTTTGCGGATTATGCCTTAGAGTTTTGTTTCAGTGTAGCCAGTACAAACACTTATACATGCCAATCTCTTAAACGCGCGCGTAATCTGTGCATCGCCTGACTGTGTATCTGGCTCACGCGAGACTCGCTGACGTTCAATACCTCGCCTATTTCACGCAAGTTCAGTTCTTCATCGTAGTAAAGGGAGAGCACCAGCGCTTCCCGTTCCGGCAGGCGGGCAATGTGTTCAGCCAGCGCCCCCTGGAAACGTTCGGCCGCCAGTTCATCAAAGCCGTTGCTGCCCGGCTCGTCATCGGGGTGGCCGATGACGTCCTCACTGACACCAAGATCCTCGATGCCGATGATCTTGCCGCAGGACACATCCTGCAGCATGGTGTGATACTCGGCGAGGCTGACCCCCATCTGGGCGGCCACTTCGGTGTCGCGAGCATCACGACCGTGGGTTTGTTCAACATTTTCGATGGCTTCGGCTATGGTGCGGCTGTTGCGGTGCACCGAGCGCGGCACCCAGTCACCGCGCCGGATCTCGTCCAGCATGGAGCCGCGGATGCGGATCCCGGCGTAGGTTTCAAAACTGGCCCCCTTGCTGCCATCAAAGTTGCGGGAGGCTTCGAGCAACCCAATCATACCTGCCTGGATCAGGTCATCCAGCAAGACACTGCTTGGCAGGCGAGCCAACAAATGCTGGGCGATCCGCTTCACCAGCGGAGCATGGCGCTCGACCAGCACGTAGGAATCCTGATGACGCAAGTACGCTTGGGCTTTATTCACGGGAACCTTCCTGTGCTATGACCGGCTTTTGCAGCAAATTTTCCAGGAAAAATTCGAGATGACCGCCGGGTTGGTTAGGAATGGGCCAGCTTGCCGCCTTGTTGGCCAGCGCTCTGAATGCCAGTGCGGCCGGAGACTTGGGGAAGGCTTCGACAATCAGCTTCTGCTTGCGCACGGCAGCCCGCAGATTGGTGTCATAAGGCACGCAGGCGACCAGCTCCAGCGAGGTATCCAGGAAGCGGTCGGTCACCCGGGTCAGCTTGGCGTAAAGCTCCTGCCCTTCGCGCAAGGAACGCACCATGTTGGCCACCACCTTGAAGCGAAACACTCCGTGCTCCTTGGAGAGGATCTTGATGAGCGCGTAGGCATCCGTGATGGAGGTCGGTTCATCGCAGACCACCACCATGATGTCCTGGGCAGCGCGGGTGAAACTCAACACCATGTCGGAGATGCCCGCCGCGGTATCCACCAGCAGGATGTCGACCTGGGTCTTCATCTCGCTGAAGGCGCGGATAAGTTCGGCGTGTTGCACCGGCGAGAGCTCGACCATGGACTGGGTGCCCGAGGTCGCCGGCACTATCATCATGCCGTAAGGGCCTTCGACTATGATGTCGTCGATGGTGCACTCACCCGCCAATACATGGGAGAGGTTGCGATGCACCCGCAGCCCCAGCATGACGTCCACGTTGGCGAGGCCAAGGTCGGCGTCCAGCACCATCACCCGTTTGCCTTGTGCGGCCATGGCTCCCGCCACGTTCAGGGTTACGTTGGTCTTGCCGACGCCCCCCTTGCCACCAGACACGGCGATCACTTTTACTCGATTGTTTTGACGCATTTTGCGCAGACCACTCGCCTGATCCATATACATGTTACTCATAAAACTCCGAATCTTCGGCCTCGCCAAAGCCTGTGCCCCAGAAATAGGGTTCTTCTGTTTCCCGCTCCAGCGAGCCCATGGCAGCTCCGACGAGCTGCGCCGCATTGGCGACCTGAATATCTTCCGGAACCCTTTGTCCATCAGTGATATAGCTGATGGGCAACGCATTCTGGATACACACGTTAATCACTTCGCCCAGATTCAGACTCTCATCCAATTTGGTAAGTATGCAGCCGCTCAATGGAATACGCCGGAAATGGTCCACCGCTTCCTGCATCACCCGACGCTGGGAAGTGGCAGACATCACCAGGTAGCTGCGGATGCGCACCTTGGCATTCTTGACCAGGGTATCGAGCTGCTCGGTCAGCCGGATATCCCGCTGCCCGACCCCCGCCGTGTCGATCAGCACCAGCCGGCGGTGGCGGAACTGATAGAGGGCATTGGCTAGCTCCTCGGCATCACGCACCTGGCGCACCGGGCAGCCCATGATGCGACCATAGGTCTGCAGCTGTTCATGGGCCCCGATCCGGTAGTTGTCGGTGGTGATGAGGGCCACCTGCTCGGCACCGTACTTCATGGCAAACCGCGCCGCCAGTTTGGCGATGGTGGTGGTCTTGCCCACCCCGGTCGGCCCGAGCAGAGCAACCGCCCCGCCCTGGCGCAGAATCTCGTCTTCACTGATCTTGAGCTGGGCCGTCAGTACCTCGGCCAGCTGGGCCATGGCCTGATGGATCGGCATATCCTCGGGGATCATGCCGGCCAGCTGATCGGCGAAGGCATCGTCGAAGCCCATCTTTTTGAGCTCCTTGATGAGCAGGGCGCGCATCGGCTCGCGGCGCTCCACCTCCTGCCACATCAGGCCGGAGATCTGGTGCTCCAGCAGCTTGCGGATGCTGGCCATCTCCTTGCGCATCCCCTCCATCTCCTGATCCCGCTGAGGGGATTGGGGAGCACGACCGGGCGCGGCAGCCCTCGCCTTCGGCTTGGCCGGTTCGGGAGCATTTCCCCACTGTCCCTGTTCGGCCAGAGTGCGGGGAGCACCGCTGGCGGCGGCAGGCGCAACGCCGTTGAGCCCCTGGCCGGCCGGGTTCAGTTTTTGCTGGCGGGCCAGCAGGGCGGCCAGGGTATCGGCATAGTGTTCATTCTGCTCTTTGGCCGGGCTCGGCGCGGAGCGCGTCATCTGCCGGCCGGCAGACGAGATATTGACGCTCTCATCGTTCAACTGACGGCGAACCGGCGCGTCCTTGGGTCCCGGCACCTGGGACTGATAATCGACAGCGGCGACTATCTCCACCCCACCGGTAACCTTCTTGTTGGACATGATGACGGCATCGGGCCCGAGAGTCTCCTTGACCTCGGCCAGAGCCGTTCGCATGTCCTTGGCAAAAAACCGCTTAATCTTCACCCGTCATCTCCGCTAACTAGCTCTGTCCTACCGCACTGACGATGCGGATTTGCTTGTCATCAGGCACTTCCTGATAAGACAGAACGCGTAATCCAGGAATGGCATTCTTGACAAATTTCGCCAGGGTATTGCGCAGTATCCCTGATGTCAGAAGCACGGCCGGCTGGCCTTCCAGTTCTTGTCGTTGTGTGGCTTCCACCAGCGAGCGCTGCATCCGCTCTGCCAGTCCCGGCTCGATACCGGCACCATCACCACCCCCTGCCTGCAGGGATTGATGCAATATGCGTTCCAATTCCGGTGCCAAGGTGATCACCGGCAGTTCGGGATCCGGTCCGGCAATCTCCTGCACGATCAGGCGCCGCAGGGCGATACGGCAGGCGGCCGTCAGCACTTCCGGATCCTGGCTGCGCGGGGCATATTCCACCAGGGTCTGCAGGATAGTGCGCATATCGCGGATTGGCACGCCTTCATTGAGCAAATTCTGCAATACCTTCACCAGGTTACCCATGGAGATGACCTCAGGAACCAGCCCTTCCACCAGCTTGTTCTGATGCTTCCCTATCATGTCGAGCAGTTGCTGCACTTCATCATGACCCAGCAGCAGAGCGGCATGGTTGGAGAGGATTTGGCTGAGGTGAGTGGCCACCACGGTCGCGGTATCCACCACGGTATAGCCCAGGGTCTGCGCCTGGGAGACCTGCTCCTTGGCGACCCACACCGCCTCCAGCCCGAAGGCGGGGTCCCGGGTGGCAATACCCTGGATCTGGCCGAACACCTGACCCGGATTGATGGCCATTTCCTTATCATGGTAAACATTGGCCTCGCCGGTACTGACCCCCATCAAGGTGATGCGATACTGGTTCGGGGCGAGATCCAGGTTGTCACGGATATGCACCGCAGGCACCAGAAAACCCAGCTCCTGGGAGAGCTTCTTGCGCACCCCCTTGATCCGGTTGAGCAGCTCGCCGCCCTGATTGCGGTCCACCAGCGGGATGAGCTGATAACCCACCTCCAGTCCGATGATGTCCACCGGCATCACGTCGTCCCAGCTCAAGTCTTTCTGCTCGTGAGGCTGCTCCGCGTTCGCCGGCATCAGCTCGCCCTTGGCGGCCTTGGCGGCCAGCTGTTTCTCGCGGCGCAGCAGCCACCAGGCACCGGCGGCGGCGACGCCACCCAGGCTCAGAAACGCCAGATGGGGCATGCCGGGCACGCTACCCATCATCAGCAGGATACCGGCCGAGATGATGAGGGCTCTGGGGTTGTCGAACAGTTGACCCAGCACCGCGGTACCCATGTCCTGATCGGTATTCTGACGGGTGACGATGATGGCGGCGGCGATGGAGAGCAAGAGCGACGGGATCTGGGCGACCAGACCATCACCTATCGCCAACAGGGTGTAGATCTGGGCCGCTTCGCCGAAGCTCAGCTGGTGTTGCACCATGCCGATGATGAAACCGCCCAGGATGTTGATGAAGAGGATCATGATGCCCGCCACCGCATCCCCTTTCACGAATTTCGAGGCACCGTCCATGGAGCCGTAGAAGTCGGCTTCCTGGGTCACGTCCTGACGACGCTTCTTGGCCTCTTCCTGATTGATGAGGCCGGCGTTCAGATCCGCGTCGATGGCCATCTGTTTGCCGGGCATGGCATCCAGGGTGAAGCGTGCACTCACCTCGGAGATCCGGCCCGCACCCTTGGTGACCACCACGAAGTTGATGATCATCAGGATCATGAAGACGATGATGCCGACCGTGTAGTTGCCGCCGATCACCACGTTGCCGAAGGCCTCGATCACATGGCCGGCCGCCGCACTGCCGTTGTGGCCTTCCAGCAGCACCACCCGGGTAGAGGCGACGTTGAGGGCAAGACGCAGCAGAGTGGCTATCAGCAACACGGTCGGAAAGGCGGCAAATTCCAGCGGCCGGCGGGTGTAGACCGCCACCAGCAGCACCACGATGGAGAGGGCGATGTTGAAAGAGAAGAGGATATCCAGCATCAGCGGCGGGATGGGCAGCACCACCATGCCAAGGGAGGCCAGCACCAGCAGCGGCGTCCCCACGCCCTTGGTCAACAGCCACTTGTACTCTTTGATACGGCCCAATGATGCCTGGAGTTTCATCGTTTTTCTCAATCTCAAACCGCTGATGCCAGATTAAAGCAAACATCAAGCCAATAATGCAACGCATTGAAATACAATGCTTTTATTTTGACTGTGTCAGAAGTTTGTCATTTGCGAAATTCAGGCGGGATGGGCAGATCCTTGGCCAGCGGATTGGGGCGACGACCACGGCCACGGCGGAACTTCCTGAGCTGATAGACATAGGCCAGCACCTGGGCCACGGCGGCAAACAGCCCCTCCGGGATCTCGTGGCCTATCTCGGTAGCATGGTAGATGGCGCGGGTCAGCGCCGGAGAGGGCATCACAGGGATCTCGTACTCTCGGGCTATCTCCCTGATCTTCATTGCGATTTCATCGGTACCCTTGGCTACCACCTTGGGCGCGCTACCGGGCTTGGCGGAATCGTACTTGAGCGCCACCGAGTAGTGGGTCGGGTTGGTGATCACCACGTCCGCCTTGGGCACGTCCCCCATCATGCGGCGCATCGCCATCTCCATCTGCAGGCGACGGATCCGCCCTTTCACCTCGGGTTTGCCCTCGCTGTCCTTGAACTCGTCCTTGACCTCCTGCTTGGTCATCTTGAGCTGGCGCATGTGGTTCCACTGCTGGAACGGCACGTCGATGGCGACGATGGGAATGAGGGCGCAGCAGAGGATGATCAGCATCCACAGCAGCAGATCCAGCGCGTCTATGATGCCGCCCGGGTAGCCCTCGAGGGAGAGGTTGAGCAGGTGGTTGAACTGGCTGGAGAGCATCCACCAGGCGAACAGGGTGATGAACACCACCTTTGCGATGGACTTGATCAGCTCGACCAGGGACTGCACCCCGAACATCCGCTTGATGCCGTTGAGGGGGCTCAGCTTGCTCCACTTGGGCAGCATGGCCTCGGAGGAGAAGTTCATCCCCCCCATCAGCACGTTGCCGACGAAGGCCGCGATGGCCACCAGCATGAACAGCAGACCAAGAGGCTGCAGCAGTTCGCGCAGCAGGGCCGGCAGCATGGTCATCATGGCGTTGGGATCGAACGCCTGCTCCCTGTCCAGGGTAAAGCCCATGGTGAGCACTTTGACCATGGCGCCGGCCAGGCTCTCCTTGACCATCAGCAGGCCGAATACGGCCGCCAGCAGGACGCTGGCGGTGCCCAGCTCCTTGGATCGTGCAATCTGCCCTTTTTCCCGGGCTTGTTGCAGTCGTTTGCCCGTGGGTTGTTCGGTACGTTCCTGATCGGTATCAGCCATGCTGACCCCCGCACAGGTTGAGTGGGCGAGCCGAAACGCGCGCCCGCTCGCCGCCGTTCAGCATTGCGAATGCAAGGCCGCGGGCCAGCGCGGCCTGCGGCAGGTAACGGCGCCCCGCAGCCATCTTACTGGCCCCCCAGACACTGGGTGCCGATGAGGGTACAGCTGGTCTCCTGCACCCGCTCCCACATGCTGTCGAAGTGACCGAGGAAGCCACCTATGGTGAGCCAGAGGATCAGCAGGCCAGACATCATGCTGACCGCAAAGCCGATGCTGAAGATGTTGAGCTGGGGGGCGGCGCGGGTCATGACGCCGAAGGCAAAGTTGATGAGCAGCAGGGCGACGATGGCGGAGAGCGCCATCACCAGCGAGGCCTGATACATGACCCCGAGAAAACCGATCAGATCGCGAATGGAGGGCAGGCTGAGGCCGCTGTCAGACACCGGCAGAGTCTCGAAGCTCAACACCACCATGCGCAGCATGATGAGGTGGCCATCCACCGCTAGGAACACCAGGGTCGCCAGCATCAGATAGAACTGACCCACCACAGGGGCCGACTGTCCGTTCATGGGATCCACCAGAGTGGCGAACCCCAGGCTGGTCTGCATGGCGATGATCTGGCCGGCCATCACGAAGCTCTCCATCAGAAACTGGGTCATGAGGCCGAGGGCGATGCCGATGAGCAGCTGCTGCCCCAGCACCAGAAAACTGCCGACGGAGAAGAGCTCAATCCTGGGCATGGCGGGCAAGAGAGGGGCGATCATCAGGGTCAGCGCCAGCGCCAGGCTGATGCGAATGCGGGCCGGGGTCAGCCGGCTGCCGAATACTGCCATCACCATCAGCAGCCCACTCACTCGCGCCAACGGCCAGACGATGGAAGACAACCACTCCATGATGAGAGCGGTTGTATAGGTCATGCGGGCACCTTGCCGGCCTGCGGCAACGGCAGGCGCACGGCCTGGCTACTCATCCCACCACCTCGGGAATCTGACTCACCATCAGCATGAAGAAGTCCATCAGACTCTGCAGGCCCCAGTGCGCCCCCGCCCCCAGCGCAAACAGGGTGACGATGAGACGGGGCAGAAAGCTCAGGGTCTGTTCGTTGATGGAGGTGGCAGCCTGGAAGATGGCCACCAGCAAGCCGACGCAGAGGCTCGGCAGGATCACGGCACACACCATGATGGTGACCAGCCAGAGCGCCTCGCGAAACACATCGATAAAGGTTTCAGGACTCATGCCATTCGCTCCTTGCGTCGTTCGCCCTTAACCACCGGCACCCAGCCCGAAGCTGTTGGCCAGGGATCCCAGAATGAGGTTCCAGCCATCCACCATGACAAACAGCATCAGCTTGAACGGCAGCGACACCAGCATGGGTGACAGCATCATCATCCCCATCGCCATCAGGATACTGGCCACCACCAGGTCTATCACCAGGAAGGGCAGAAACAGCATGAAGCCTATCTGGAAGGCAGTCTTGAGCTCGCTGGTGACGAACGCCGGGATCAGCACCCGCAGCGGCACCTCGGCGGGCTTGTCCACCTGCACATTCGCTATCTCCATGAAGGTGTTGAGATCCTTGATCCGGGTCTGGGCCAGCATGAACTGGTGGATGGGCAGCTCGGCCCGCTCCAGCGCCTCCTTGGCCTGGATGGTCTCGGCCAGATAGGGTTGCATCGCCTCGTTGTTGATGCGATCCAGCACCGGTGACATGATGAAGAACGACATGAACAGGGCGATGCCGATCAACACCTGGTTGGAGGGGCTCTGCTGCAGGCCGATGGCCTGGCGCAGGATGCCGAGCACTATGATTATGCGAGTGAAGGAGGTCATCATGATGACCATGGCCGGCAGGAAGGAGAGCGCCGTCATCAGCGCCAGCACCTGCAGGGTCAGGCTGTATTCCTGGCTGCCGTCCGCCATGGTCTTGATGGTGACCGCCGACATGCCGTCCTGGGCCAGCGCCAGCGGCGAGCAGAGGATCAGGAGGGATAACAGGCCGACCAGCAGCCCACCGTGCGGCCGTGAGCCGTTAGCTTTTTTCATGCTTGCCCATCAATTTGCCAAGCTGCTGGGAAAATGCCTGGGGCTGGCTCTCGTCCAGCGGCTCTTCCAGGCGATAGAGAAAGTTGACCTGCTGCGGCGTCACCCCGAGCAGCAGTTGCTGCTCGCCCACCTTGACCACCAGCAGCTTCTCCTTGTAGCCCACCGGCAGGCTGGCGATGACGCGCATCTGGCCGCCGCCCATGGCGGTGGCAATCTTGCTTTTCTTGAGCAGGAAGCCGAGCACCAGGATGAGGCCAATCACCATCAGACTGGAGAGCAGCCAGGAGGTGAGGCTGGGTGGATTGGCGCCCGCACCGGGTTCGGCCAGTGCGGGGAGGGACAACAGCAGCAACGGGAAGACGCGGATCATTTGAGTTTCTTGATCCGTTCAATCTGGCTGATGACGTCGGTCAATCGGATACCGAACTTGTCGTTCACCACCACCACCTCGCCGTGGGCGATCAGGGTGCCGTTGACCAGTACGTCGAGCGGCTCGCCCGCCACCCGATCCAGCTCCACCACCGAGCCCTGGTTGAGCTGCAGCAGGTTGCGGATGCTGATCTGGCTGCGGCCCACCTCCATGGCGATGGTGACCGGGATATCCAGAATGGTATCCAGCTTGCGCCGCTCCTCGGCACTGATGGGGGCATCGTCCTTGAGCTCCTCGAGAGGAGCTGGCTTGGCTTCGGCAGTCACCTGCTCTTCCAGCGCGGCAGCCCAGGCGTCCGCCATCAGATCCTCTTCCTCAGTTCCGCTCATCTTGAATTCCTTATGCTGTTTTCGTGACGGTCTGCCCAGGCAGGCCGTCGTTTATTGCTGTTGGTCTCCGATGCTGCGCTCGAGCTCTTCCAGCTCGGCCTCGCCATCGATGCGTACGCCGCCCCGGGTCACCAGATGCATCTCTGTCTTGACCCCTTCCGGGCGTTTGAGTTTGTCGGTGATCTTGAGCGCCACATTGTCCTTGGTGCGGCCCATCTTGGCGTGGAAGGTGGGCAAGTCCTCCACGAACACCAGCAGGTTCTCCGGCATCTCCACCGGGATGATGTCGCCAGGCTGCAGCTCCATCAGCTCGCGCAGGGTGAGCTCGGTCTCCAGCAACTTGGCCCGCAGCTCCACCTTGACGTCCATGATCTCGTCGCGCAGCGCCTTGCTCCAGCGCACGTCGGTGTCGCCCTTGTCGCTCTGCACGCCGGCATCCAGCAGCTCGCGGATGGGCTCCAGCATGGAGTAGGGCATGGCCACGTGGAAGTCGCCACCGCCGCCGTCCAGCTCGATGTGGAACGAACTCACCACGATCACCTCGGTGGGGCTGACGATGTTGGCCATGGCCGGGTTCACCTCGGAGTCGAGGTACTCGAAGCCCACGTCCATCACCGGCGCCCAGGCATCCTTGTAGTCCTCGAACACCAGCTTGAGCAGCATCTGGATGATGCGTCGCTCGGTGGGGGTGAACTCGCGCCCCTCGATCTTGGCGTGGTAGCGGCCGTCACCACCGAAGAAGTTCTCCACCAGGATGAAGACCAGCCGCGCCTCCATGGTGATGAGCGCCGTCCCCTTGAGGGGGCGGAAACGTACCATGTTGAGACTGGTCGGCACGAACAGGGTGTGGACGTATTCGCCGAATTTCAGCATCTGCACGCCGTTGATGGAGACCTCGGCGGTGCGGCGCATCATGTTGAACAGGCTGATCCGCATGTGGCGGGCGAAACGCTCGTTCACCAGCTCCAGGGTCGGCATGCGACCACGGACGATGCGGTCCTGGGAGGAAAAGTCAAACTGGGCAACACCGGGATCCCCCGCCGCGCCTATCTCCTCCTCTTCGACATCATCGACCCCGTGCAAGAGGGCATCAATTTCGTCCTGACTTAACAGATCGCTCACGCTTCACCCTTATTGCATGACAAAGCCGGTAAACAGCACTTGTTCGATAACGGGGGAAGAGACCAGGTCATTGAGCACCCGACGGCACTCTTCCAGTGAATCCTTGCGCAGCTTCTCCTTGCCCTCGAAGGTCATCAGCTGCTCGCTGGTGGCCGCACTGAAGACCCGCAGCAGGGTGCCTTCGATGAGGGGGATATTCTGCTTGGCCAGCGTTTCGTCGGCGGTACCGCGTACCATCAGCTGGATCTTGATCTGCACCAGCCGGTCGCGCTGACCGCCGGAGACGTTGAACACGAAGGGGCGCGGCATGCCCACGTAGAGCGAGGGCTGAGGTGCCGCCTCCTTGGGCTTGGCATCCTTGCCCTCCCCCGCGGCTTCGGCCGCCGGCTTGTCGCCGCCGGCCAGCATGAACCAGGCGCCGGCACCACCGCCGCCCAGCACAATCACGGCCAGGGCGATAATCATGATCAGCTTCTTTTTCTTGCCTGCCGCCGGATCTTTCAGCGTCAGTTCGTTATCGTCTGCCATCCCTTGTCCACCCTAGTCTCAAACTTGTTCGATATCATAAACTTACTCGGGCTGGCATCAAGCATAGAAATCAATTCCGCGGTCGTTTGTCGATTCCCTCGACAAACTCATGCCGGCGCCCGTGACCTCTGCCTCAGTTTGGCCTGTTTCGGCAAAAGATCCGCTGCCTTTTTGTCCCTGCTGGCCCTGACCGGAGAAGCCAGACTGCCCCTGTGACTGCTGTTGCGGCTGTTGCTGCACCTGGGTCTGGCCCAGCTGGATGCCCTGCCCTGCCAGCATATCACGCAGCCGGGGCATGGCCTGCTCCAGCATTTCCCGGGTCTGGCCATGCTGGACCACGAAGTGCACGTTGGCCTGGTTGGAGGAGTCTATCTGGATCTGGATCTTCATCTTGCCAAGCCCGAGCGGGTCGAGCTGGATCTCCGCCTGCTGCAGCTTGTCCGCCAGCATCAGGTTCACCTTCTGGTGCAGCTGGGCCGGCGCCTCCGGGTCGGCCAGCTTGAGGTGGAGCAGATTGGCGGGATCCCGCCGCGCGGCCAGTTCGGCGGTGGCAGGCCGGTTGTCATGGCCAACCGCCTGGGGCTGGCTGTTCTGTTGTACCTGCTGGCTGTGGCTGCTCTCCGGGGTGGCGGTCGTCTCACTGCTGCCCTGGTTGGTGCCGCGAGCCAGCTCTGCCGCCTTCTGTTTCAGGTCAACCTTGACCTCGCTTCTGCCTCTGGCGCTGTCGCTGCGCTCGGTGGCTTCCATCTGCTTGAGTCCGGCCGACAGGCTGGCCAGGGAGGCTTGCGGGCCCTGGGGTTCACTGCTGGCCAGCACCTGCTGCGGCGCCACCAGCACGGGTTCGCTCGGGGTGGCGGCCGGCGCCGGCGTGCTGCCGGCAGCAGGCGCTGGCTGGCTCTCCGTCTTGGCCGCCGTCGCGGGTCTGGACTGGCCATCCCCCTCGGCAACGCCCTGCGGCGGCGCCTTTTCAGAGGTCAGGTTCGTCTCGCCATCGGCCCGGTTCATCCCCTCGGCAAACGCCCTGGCGGCTCCCGGCTGAGCGGCCACTGTGCTGTGGGTGGTCTGCAGCGGGGAAGGCTTGGCAGGCTCATCCTTGCCGGCCATGGGCGGCACCACAGGCTTGGCTGCCTTGTCGGCGCCCTCCACCTGGATTTGGACGTTCTCCTTATCCTGCCCGCTTACCGCGGCAGCGGCTGGCACCTTGCTCTGCAAGGCCGCCCGCTCGGCGGCGGAGAGCTCGCTTTTGCTCCCCTTGATATCTTTGCCATTTTTATCGGCATGCTGGTCGGCATTGGCGCCACCGGCGCCGCTCTCCTTGCCACTGCCCTCTTTCCCGGCTTCCTGCAACTGAGCAGCCAGGGCGGCGTCATCCGTCACGACGGCATCCGGCTGCGTGGCTTTCGCATCAACCGGTGCACTGGTTTCGCCCGTGAGCAAGCTGGCAGCCTGACGGGCCAGCGCGGCGGCAGCGGTCGTCGTTCCCTGCTTGTCACCGCTGCCGGCCAGCGGCTGGGTGAGGGTGGCCGATGTCTCGGCCGACGCAGCCTGCGCGTCATCCGGCGGCAACATCTTGCCGTCCGTCTCGACCACGGGTGTGCTGGCGACCAGAGTGATGGCCGCCGGGGCGACCAGGGAGGTGTCCTGTTTGAGGGCATCCTGCAGACGCTGCAGGAAGTCGTTGGGGGCGAGGGCGGGGTCGGGATCGCTCCCCTTCTGTGGCTTGTCGTCGGCGCCAGCGGCCTCTTCGGCTTCATTCGCCAAAGATTTGGCAGCCTCGCCCTTGGCGTTCTGCAGTGGCTTGTCGCTCTCCACGGCACCGGCACGCTCCGGCCCGGTACCGGGCCGCGACGTGGCCTTGCCATCAGAGTTGGCAACATGGCCATCGGCTTTGGCATTGCCCTTGCCGGCCTGCTGCACCCGGTTCATCACCTCGGAAAAGCCACCCTTGCCGTCGCTCTGCAGGGCTCCTTCGCTACCATCCTGACTCGCCGTCAGCACCGCACTCTTGTCGGCAGCGGCGGCTGTCGGTGCGGCGGAAGAATTGGTTAACAGTGTCTGCATCATGGTGAAGATTCCTGACGGCATTCGGCTTCGGGTTTCTCCTCAGCTCCCCGCAGGGAGTGAGGCGCACACGGGATGGCAAGAAGAAAGCAAGTTACAGGCCAGAATGGTGGAAACGGCGCAGCGTGGCGTACTCATCCAGCATCTTCTGCTCCTGGCGCTGGGCTTTAAGCTGCTCGCGCCCCGCCTGCTTGGCCAGCAGCAGCTCCACCGCCTTGCGCCGCTGCTGGGCGGCCAGCCACTCTTCACGGCGCAGCTCCAGCGCCTGGCGCACCTGCAGTACCCCTTCGTACTGCTGGGTCGCCGCCTGCTCGAGCTTGTTGATGAAGGCGTGATACTGGCTGTTCTGCTGGGCACCGATCCCCTGCAGACCGCGGTCGGTCCACTGCTGGTGGTAGATCTGGCGGTACTGGTTGAGCGCATCCTGCTGCTCCAGGAAGATTTTCAGATCCTGCTGGGCCTTGGCCAGCGCCAGCGCGGCCTGCTGCTCGGCCTCCACCAGCCGCTCCGACAACATCATCAAGCCTTTACTCATGGTCACGCCTCCCCTTCATCTTCTCGTCAACGCATCAGCGGCATGGCCACCAGCTGCAGGGCCTGCAGGCCGGCATCGTAGTGAATGACCTCGCGCATTCCCTGCTGCAAGAACTGATCCAGATAGGGTTTCTGGATGATGGCGCGGTCGATGCGGGGGTCGGAGCCCTGGCTGTAGGCGCCGATGGTGATGAGATCCCGGTTCTGCTGGTAGAGGGAGTAGAACTGCTTGAGGGTGCGCGCCAGCTCCATGTGCTCCGGCGAGGTCACCATGGGCATGACCCGGCTGATGGACTTCTCGATGTCGATGGCCGGGTAGTGGCCGGAGTCGGCCAGCTCGCGCGACAGCACTATGTGGCCGTCGAGGATGGCCCGCGCCGCGTCGGCGATGGGATCCTGCAGATCGTCCCCCTCCGTCAGTACGGTGAAGAATGCCGTGATCGAGCCCTGGCCGTCGCTGCCGTTGCCGGCCCGCTCCACCAGCGCCGGCAATTTGGCGAACACCGAGGGCGGATACCCCTTGGTCGCCGGCGGCTCGCCCACCGCCAGGGCGATTTCGCGCTGGGCCTGGGCGTAACGGGTGAGCGAGTCCATCAGCAGCAGCACGTTGAGCCCCTGATCGCGGAAGTACTCGGCGATGGCCAGCGCCGTTTCACACCCCTTGAGCCGCATCAGCGGCGAGGCATCGGCCGGCGCCGCCACCACCACGGCGCGCTCGCGCCCCTCCTCCCCCAGGATCTCCTCGATGAACTCCTTCACCTCACGGCCCCGTTCGCCGATGAGCCCCACCACCACCACGTCGGCCACCGAGCCGCGGGTCATCATGCCGAGCAGCACGGATTTGCCGACGCCGGAGCCGGCGAACAGTCCCATCCGCTGGCCCTGGCCCACGGTCAGCACGGCGTTGATGGCGCGCACCCCCACGTCCATCGGCTGATGGATCGGGCGGCGAGAGAGCGGGTTGATGCGGTGCTGGGCAAACTGCACCGTCTGGGAAGAGAGGATGGGACCGAGCCCGTCCAGCGGCTGGCCGATGCCGTCGATGACCCGGCCCAGCAAGTTCATGCCGACCGGAATGCCGTGCTCCTCGGTGATGGGCACCACCCGGGCGCCGGGAATGACCCCCTTGAGCTGTTCGCTCGGCATCAGAAACAGGCGATCGCCGGAGAAGCCGACCACTTCGGCCTCAAGCGATCCATCCTGGGTATCGATACGACAGAGTGCCCCGATGGCGGCGCGACAGCCGATGGCCTCCAGGGTCAAGCCCACCACCCGGGTGAGCTTGCCGGCCACCGGGGGTTTGGGGGCGATATCGCGTACCCGATACCCCTGCAACCGATTGAGTAACGAGCCGCTCATCCGGCCTCCTGAAAGCTGGTGTTGAATGAGTTGAAAAATAGACGGGGCAAGCAGGCAAGGCCGCTAGCCGCGACCATCCTGGCCGGCATTGTCCCGCAGAAAGTTGCGCAGCAGCTGGTCGATGCGACCGGAGAGGGTCAGGTCGATGCTGGAGAGCTCGGTGGCCAGTTGCAGATCGCCGGGGGAGAGGGTGGGATCGCTTTGCAGTCGCCAGTGACGCTTGGCGCACTCCTCGGCGCCAAATGCCTGCTCGACCCGGGCCAGATCGTCCGGATGCAGCATCAGGGTGACCCCCAGCTCGGCGGCGGGCAACAGCGCCAGCCCCTGCTTGAGTGCTTCGAGCAGCAGTCTGGGCGAGGTCTCGGCTTCGTGACGGATGAGGGCGCGGGCCAGTTGCATCACCAGCGCGATGAGCTGCTGCTCCACCGCGCTGTCCAGCTCCTTGAGCGGGTTGGCGAGGCGATCGATCAGTTCCTGCCAGTGGCTCATCTGCTGCTCCACCAGCTCGCGGCCGAGGGCCAGCCCCTCCTCCTTGCCCTGCTCCAGTCCGGCGGCATGGCCCTGCTGCAAGCCTTCCAGCTTGCCCTCCTCGAGCCCCTTGGCGTAACCGGCGTCACGCCCCTCGGCCATCCCCTCTTCCCAGGCAGCCTGGCGAATGGCTTCCAGCTCCTCGGCGGTGATGCTGGGGGCCGGCTCCTCTGCCGGCTCTTCGACCGGCACCTCTTCCTCCTGCCGATACCAGTCCGGGGTCAGCCCGAGGGCATTGGTTTCGACCTCGGCCTCGACCTCCATCTCCGGCCAGCCCCAGGTCTGAACCTGGCTCTCGTCCCCGTCGGGTCTGACATAGCCGCGCAGTTTGTTGTTGTTCATCTGGCTGCCGCACTCCTCGTCATCACGCTGCCGGGAGTGTTATGCACGTCGAAGCGAGCGTTCATCAGAGGAACTCCTCGCCGCCACCGGCACCCAGCATGATCTCGCCGGCATCCGCCAGACGGCGGGCGATGGAGAGGATCTCCTTCTGGGCGGCTTCCACTTCGGAGACCCGGATCGGCCCCATGGCCTCCAGATCGTCTGCCAGCATCTCGGCGGCCCGCTTGGACATGTTCTTGAAGATCTTCTCGCGCATCTGATCGTCGGAGCCCTTGAGGGCCCGCTGCAGCAGATCGCCAGGCACTTCCCGCAGCATGGTCTGGATGCCGCGATCGTCCACGTCGATGAGGTTCTCGAACACGAACATCAAGTCCTGGATCTGCTGGCTCATCTCCTCGTCCGACTCGCGGATGGAGTCCATCAGCTGACCCTCGATGTTGGTGTCGAGGTAGTTCATGATGTTGGCCGCCGCCTTCAGGCCGCCCATCTTGGCTGCCTGGGCACCCGCCGCACCGGCGAACTGTTTCTCCATGATGTCGTTGAGCTCTTGCAGCGCCGCCGGTTGCACCTCTTCCAGGTTGGCGATGCGCATCACCAGATCCAGGCGCACCTGCTCCGGGAACTGGCTCAGGATCTCGGCGGACTGCTCCGGCTCCAGATAAGAGAGGACGATGGTCTGGATCTGCGGGTGTTCGTTCTGGATGATGCTGGCCACCTGGCGGGCATCCATCCACTTGAGGGAATCGAGGCCGCGGGCGCCGGAACCCAGGATGATCTGGTCCACCAGGTTGCTGGCCTTGTCTTCGCCAAGGGCCGCCACCAGGGCCTTGCGCACGAAGTCTTCGCTGCCGATACCGATGTTGGTGTACTTCTGGATGTCGTCGATGAATTGACGGTGAACCGCCGCCACCCGGTCGTGACTGAAATCCGACATGGAGGCCATCGACATGCCGAGCCGCTGCACCTGCTTGGGCTCGAGATGGCGGAAGATCTGGGCGGCGTCCTCTTCGTTGAGGCTCAGCATCAATACCGCCGCCATCTCCATGCCGCTCATCTGATCCAGGATCTGGCGCTGACTGTCGGTGATGTCATTGCCGGTGACCTGTGTCTTGTTTTCGTCAGCCATCTTTGTTCGCTACCCATTCTTTAATGACCTGTGCGGCCAGATCCGGTTCGTTCGCCACCAGGGCACGTACCGCCTTGAGCAAGTCTTCGTCACGGTGCAGATCCGGCAGTTTCAGATGGCCGTCACGTACCCCGAACACCGGCTCGGCTTCGGCCTGAGCCGCCAGCAGACTAAGCTCGTCATCCCCACCCAGCACGGTGTGGTTGTCGAAATCCAGTTCCCCTTCCGGCTTGGCATCCGGATAGAGCAGGCGCTTGAGCATGGGGCGCACCACTGTGACGATCAGCACTATGATGACCAGCACGGAGGCGGCGATGCGCACCGCGCGCCAGAACCAGGGCTGCTCGTAGAGCGGCGCCTCGGCCACGTTTTCGAGCTCAGGCCGGTTGAACGGGATGGCGACCACCTCCAGAGTATCACCACGGGTCACATCAAAGCCAAGGCCGCCGCTCAGCAGACGACGCAGGGTATCGAGTTCGGCCTGAGTGCGCGGCTCGCGGCTCACCTTGCCATCGGCGGCAGTGGCCGACTTGTAGTCCACCGCCACCGAGACGGTCATGCGGCGAATGCCACCCATCTGGCGCCGGATATGACTGACGGTGGTATCCAGTTCGAAGTTGCGGGTCGCCTCCTTGCGGGAGCGGCCGGAGCTGGAGGCGGTGGTTTCGGCGTTGGGGCCGGTCGCCTGCTGCGGAATGTTGGAAGCGGCGGGCGGCTGGTTAGAGAGCGCGCCTGGCACGCCACCGTTACTGCCGTTGGCGCTGTTCTCTTCCATGGTCATTTCGGATCGCACCGCCGGCAGGTCCGGGTTGTAGGTCTTGCGGGTCTGCTCCTGCTGGGAGAAGTCGAGGGAGAGGTCGACCTCCGCCGTATAATTGTCGGCGCCGAGCACCGGGATCAGGATGGCGTCAATTTTTTGTTTGTATTCCAGCTCCTGCTTCTGCTGCATCGCAAACTCCTTGCGAGTCTGGGCAGAGACGGGATCCTGGGAGCCGGAGTTGAGCAGGCGGCCGTTCTGGTCGGTCACGGTGACGCGGGTCGGCTCCAGACCGTGCACGGCGGAGGCGACCATATCGACGATGGAGTCCACTTCCCCCTGACCGAGGGCATTGCCCTTGAGGCTCAGCACCACGGTGGCGCTGGGCTTGCGTTCGTTGCGGGCAAACACGTTGTCTTTGGGAATGGCCAGCAGCACCTGGGCCTTGGCCACGTTCTGGAACTGTTCGATGGCGCTGGCCAGCTGGCGCTCGCGGCTCAGCTTGAGCCGTTCGCTCTCCATCCGCTGGCTGACCCCGAAGCTGGAGTCCTTGAGCAGGATGTCTTCCCCGTCGGTGCTGGCGTCAGTGGCGTTGGCCAGACCGGCACGGGTCAGCGCCAGCCGGATGTTGGAGAAGTTTTCGGCATTGACCAGCACGCTCTTGCCATCCACCTGATAGGGGATCTTCTGCTGATCGAGGAAGTCGAGGGTCTTGACCAGCTCCTGGGTGGTATAGGTGCCAAGGGGACGCATGTCCGGCTCCTTGCCCCACAACAGGATGAAAACGGCGATGGCCAGACAGATGGCCAGCCCCAGGATCAGGGTGATCTGGCGCAACACGTCCGTATTGGAGAGAAAGCCGAGAGCCGAACTCTTCTGCTCATTCTCATCGAGGGCGGCGGTGCCCTCATCGTTCATCAGCAGTTCGCCGTTTTGATCAGTAGCCACGATTTATGTCCTTATTGCTGACATGTTCATGATGCTCAGTCGCCATGGGCCTGAGTTACACCGGCATGTTCATGATGGTCTTGTAGGCATCGACCATCTTGTTGCGCACCTGCACCGTCGCCTCGAAGGCGATAGAGGATTTTTGTCCGGCGATCATCACTTCGGACAAGTCGACCGAGTTGTCGCCCATGTCGAAACGGGTGCGCAGATCGTTGGCGGCCCCTTGCAGCTCGTTGACGTTGCCAAGGGCCTGCTGCAGCAGTTGACCAAAATCGGAGCTGACCTGACGGCCAGGCTGGGTGAGCGGCGTGGCGCCGGCTTCCACCTTGAGGGCCTGCATCTCTTGCATCAGGCTGCTTGCACTGATTTCCATATTTCATCCCCAGACAAATCATTGACACTGACAAGCTCCAAGCAATAAGAGTGCCAATTAGGGAGAAGATTCCTCGAAACAGGGGTTGGGATGCTCGCCGAGATGATGAGCCGGCCCTTCAGGGGCGCGGCACGGCCCCCTCCCCCAGCAGCAGCCTCAGATAGCTCAGGTGGAGATCGTAGTGCTCCCCGGCGGGCAGCTTGACCAGCACCTCGTCATGCAGGTAGCCCGCGCGGCTCGCCGCCAGCTCGGGGGGAACCAGTCCTACCGCCACCAGCCTGGCGACAATGGCCTGCGCCAGGGCCATGGTCGCCTCGTCGGCACGCCCCCAGCCGAAGTGGCCCTGGTATGCCACCCCCTCGGCGCCGGGCTCGAGGGGGGAGACCAGATCCCCGCTGACCCAGAAGGCCGTGGGGATCCCCTCCTGCAGGCGCAGATAGATGCTCTGCTTGTCCCACTCCCGACGCAGGGCTCCGTCCGCCCCGTCCTGTGCTGATGCTTGAGTCATGCCACTCTCCTTGTCTTGCTGACGAACCTGGCTGCGCCCATGAAAAAGAGGGCCTAAGGCCCTCTTTTTACTGTAATTCGCACCAATTAAACAGACGGCAATCCGCGCAGTATGAAGAAAAACTGGCGGTTGCTCACCCTCTGCTCAATCAGCGGGTCAGATCCTTGTCCACCCAGTACTTGGAGCCCGAGATATTGGCGTCCAGCAGCAGCCCCTTCTCACCGATCTGGTAGATGGCCATGCCGCCGTTGTACTTGGCGGTCAACTCGGCGCTCTCCTTGCCCGCCACGGCACCCACCTCGGAGGTGGCCTCCCAGCCCTGGCTGACGAAGGCATCGAACCTGGCCTTGTCCTCAAACAGGATCACCTGCTGATAGAACTTGCCACCCAGCCCGGCCGCCAGCCCGGCGCCGAACATCTTCATGTAGGTGTGCTTGCCGGTGGCACGGTTGACGGCCACCCCGGCCCCCTGGTTGGTGTGCAGCATCAGGGAGAACTTGCGCGAGTCGAACACCGCATAGCCGTATGCCTTGTCAAACAACAGCTTGGCCGAGGGCTGTTCGTTGAACAGCCGCACCAGGGCGGTGTCGGCCATGGTATTGAGGGCGAGGCGCGCCTCGTCCGCCGTCTTGGGCTCCAGCATCTCGTCGAGCTTCTTGTCGGCCACCGCCAGCCACTCCTTGCCGGTGGCCACGCTCTTGTCGGTCCAGGCGCCAGCGGTATTGAACGCCTCCGAGCCCCACTGGGAGACCGAGGCCCAGGTCGCCTTGGAGAAATCGGTGACGCTCTGCCACGCCTCCTTGCTGGTGTCGCTCACCGCGTTGCCAAGCTCGGTCGCGGCCGCCTTCACCTTGGCCCAGTCGGCCAGTCCAGGGGCCGAGGTCAGCGCCAGTGCCGTGGCTATCACCAGGAATCGAATCTTCATGCTGTTTCCCCCACTGTGATGAGTCGAGGGTCACAGTAGCAGATCCGGCGCCCACCCGGTAAGTGCATCTGCACCGTCCGGGTCAGCCGGTGACGCTCGGCCCCGCTCCCTGTCAACGCAGCCGCTTGCCCTGCTCGTCCACCACCTGCTCGCCATCTTCCTTGGCGAAGGCCCCTTTTTGTTGATCGGGCAATATATCGAGCACCACTTCCGAGGGGCGGCACAGTCGGGTGCCAAGGGGCGTCACGACGATGGGGCGGTTGATAAGGATCGGGTGGGCCAGCATGGCGTCGATCAGATCGTCATCGCTGAAGCGATCTTCCGCCAGAGCGAGCGCCTCGTAGGGGGGCACGTTCTTGCGCAGCAGCTCGCGCACCGGCATCCCCATGGCGGCGATCAGCGCCACCAGCTCATCGCGTGAGGGGGGCGTCTCCAGATAGTGGATGACGGTCGGCTCGACGCCGCTGTTGCGAATAAGCTCGAGGGTGTTGCGGGAGGTGCCGCACTCTGGATTGTGATAGATGGTGATTGCACTCATTGACATGTCTCTCATGGCTTAAGTGAATAAAAACATTGGATAAAAAGGGTTAGCGGCCATCTGTTAACGGCTTAGCCCCGCTTCGTACCAGGGTTTGCTGGCATTGACGATGCGCACCACCAGCAGCATGACCGGCACTTCAATCAGCACCCCGACCACGGTGGCGAGCGCCGCGCCGGAGTGGAAGCCGAACAGGCTGATGGCGGCGGCCACCGCCAGCTCGAAGAAGTTGGAGGCGCCGATCAGAGCGGAGGGACAGGCCACCGAGTGCTTCTCCCCCACCTTGCGGTTGAGCCAGTAAGCCAATCCCGAGTTGAACAACACCTGGATCAGGATCGGCACCGCCAACAGGGCGATGACCAGCGGTTGCTCAATGATGGCGTTGCCCTGGAAGGCGAACAGCAGCACCAGGGTGAGCAATAGGGCCGCCACCGACCAGGGCTGGATGCGGGTCATGACGCTGTCAAAATGGGCCTGCCCCTTTTGCAACAAGGCCTTGCGCAGCAGCTGGGCGATGATCACCGGGATCACGATATAGAGCACCACAGAGGTGAGCAGGGTATCCCAGGGCACCACTATGCTGGAGACCCCGAGCAGCAGCGCCACCAGCGGAGCGAAGGCAAACACCATGATGAGGTCGTTCACCGCCACCTGCGACAGGGTGAAGTAGGGATCGCCGTTGGTGAGGCGACTCCAGACAAAGACCATGGCGGTGCAGGGGGCCGCCGCCAGCAGGATCAGCCCCGCCACGTAACTGTCGAGCTGATCCGCCGGCAGCCAGTCGGCGAACAGCACCCGAATGAAGAGCCAGCCGAGGAAGGCCATGGAGAAGGGCTTGACCAGCCAGTTGATGAAGAGAGTGACCCCAATCCCCTTGAGGTGCCCCCTCACCTGATGCAGGGCACCGAAGTCGATCTTGAGCAGCATGGGGATGATCATCACCCAGATAAGCAGTCCCACCGGCAGGTTGACTTTGGCCACCTCCATGGCGCCGATGGCCTTGAAGAGTTCAGGCAGGCCCTGCCCGAGCCCAATCCCCACCAGAATGCAGAGGGCCACCCAGGCGGTGAGGTAACGTTCAAAAAAGCCAATCGCCGGTTGGCTCTTGGCATCACAGGTTGCAGACATGAGGGCTCCCGATGCGGTCATCCCGCATCTCTTCCGTTAACGACAAATGTTCATCCGCCCCGGCCACGCGGCCGGGGCCCTTGTTCAGTGATGCTGACTCTTCAGTGGTGCTGACAGAGGCGGCGCAGGGCATCCGCCCCCACCGGCTCCTCGGCAAGCAGCGGCACCACGGCGTAGCGGCTGGCATGCTGCCGCTCGACCGCCTCGATATAGGGCTGCTGGCGCTCGGCCCGCAGTTGCAACAGCGGCGAGCTGACCGCGTCTTGCTGCAGACTGTGGTTGATGAGCCAGGCCCAGGGCTCGATGCCGGCACGGCGCAGATCGGCCTGCAGATTGGCCGCCTCCTGCACCGGGGTGGGCTCGGGCAGGGTGACGATCAGCACCTTGGTCTGCTTGGGGTCCTGCAACTGCATCATGGGGGTGGTGAAGTGCAGCCCCTTGCCCCCCATCTGGCGGGCGATCTCCCTGTGGTAGGCGCCGGTGGCATCGAGCAGCAGCAGGGTGTGGCCGGTGGGGGCGGTATCCATCACCACGAAGCGCTTGCCCGCCTCGCGGATGATCCGCGAGAAGGCCTGAAACACGGCGATCTCCTCGGTACAGGGGGAGCGCAAGTCCTCCTCCAGCAGCGCCCGCCCCTGCTCGTCCAGTGCCGCCCCCTTGCTGGCCAGCACCTGCCCGCGGTAGCGCTCGGTCTCGGCGCGGGGGTCGATGCGACTCACCTCGAGATGGGGCAGGCTGCCTGCCAGCGTCTCGCCGAGGTGCGCGGCCGGGTCCGAGGTGGTGAGGTGTACCGGCAGGCCACGGCTTGCCAGCTCCACCGCCACGGCCGCCGCCAGGGTGGTTTTACCCACCCCGCCCTTGCCCATCAGCATGATGAGGCCGTGACCGTCGGCGGCCAGCTCGTCCACCAGCGAACTCAACTCGGGCTGGACTGGCAGATGGGCTGACGTTGCCAGTGGTGCCTGCTCACCAGCATCCTGTGGTTGCAGCAGCTGGCGCAAACTGTCGAGCCCCACCAGGTTGGTGGCCAGCAGCGGCACCTGATCCCGGGCCAGCCCATTTATTCCCTGCGGCATGTCGGCGAGGGCCTGCTGCTCACGCCGCCAGATGGCCTGCGCCAGCGTGTCACCGGCGATGGCCGCCGCGGGGAAGAGGCCGTTGATCACCAGCTGCTGGTTTGCCAGGCCGATGGCCGCCAGCTCCTCATGGGTGCGGGCCACTTCCCGCAGGGTGGAGTGCTGGGCGCGTGCCACCAGCACCAGCCGGGTGCGAGCGTCGTCGGCCAGCGCAGCGACGGCCTCGGCATACTGGCTACGCTGTTTCTCCAGCCCCGCCAGCGGGCCCAGGCAGGAGGCATCCCCCTTGCCCTGCGCCAGAAATTCGCTCCAGGCCCCCGGCAGCTGCAGCAGGCGGATGGTGTGGCCGGTGGGGGCGGTGTCGAAGAGGATATGGTCATACTCCGAACGCAGCGCCGGGTCGGTGAGCAGGGCGGTGAACTCGTCAAAGGCGGCGATCTCGGTGGTGCAGGCGCCGGAGAGCTGCTCCTCGATGCTGCGCACCACTCGCTCGGGCAGCTTGCCGCGCACCGGGCCGACGATCCGCTCCCGATAGGCTTTGGCCGCCGCGGGGGGATCTATCTCCAGCGCCGACAAACCGGGCACAGCGGCGATGGCGGTGATGCGATTGCCTATGTCGGTGGCAAACACCTGCCCCACGTTGGAGGCGGGATCCGTGCTCACCAGCAGCACCCGTTTGCCGGCGTCACAGAGGGCCACCGCACTGGCGCAGGCCAGCGAGGTCTTGCCCACCCCGCCCTTGCCGGTGAAAAAGAGAAACGGCGGCGGATTGGTCAGAAAGTGATACATAGCCTCTCCCGTTACGACATGGTTTGGAATATCAATGTCTTAGCAGCAACCGCTGCCAGGACGGCAGGCCGCTTTCACTATGCCCTTGATGGTGGCCTGCGGCGCGGGCAGTCCGGCATAGCGGGCCAGCTCGCCGCGGCTCGGATAGCGGCCGGTCAGCACAACCTGACCCTCCACCAGCACCAGCGGCAACCCCTCCTCCCCGGCGTGGGTGAGAAAGGCGCTGACCGCAGGTGTTTCGGCAAACTGCAGCGGCTGCTGGGCCAGATTGAAACGCTCGATGGCAACGCCCTGCTCCCTGGCCCAGGCCAGATCGGCGGCAAAGGTGACCAGCGCCTGATCGACCTCGGTGCCGCAGACGCCGCTGGCGCAGCAGAGGGCGGGGTCGAAAATCTGAATGACTGACATGGCATTACTCCTTGTGGCAGCAGGGCTGCGCAGGCAGCACATGGGGTGAGCAAGTAGACTCGGCGCGCATCATGCCGCACGCCTCCGGATGGCCGGCGCAGCACTCCTCGGTGAGATAGCCGATAAGATCCAGCATCAAGGGGATATTGGCGCGGTAGCGCAGGAAGCGCCCCTCCTGCTCCACCGACAAGAGGCCGGCATTGAGCATCGCCTTGAGATGAAACGACAGGGTGTTGGGGGCGATGTCGAGCTCGCCGGCCAGCTCGCCCGCGACCCGCCCATCCAGCCCCGCCTTGACCAGCAGCCGCCACACATCGAGCCGGATCCCGGATGCCAGCGACTCAAAGACCTTGGTGGCCGTCTCTTTGTTCATGTTTGTCTCTCGTTGGATGCACCTTTATTTCAACTATACAAGAATCATTGAAATGATCAAGTTGCCACCAATTCTGCTCGTGAAGCCGCAACCTCCCTCTCAACAAGATCATGCCTTTCAATTACATTTTTCTTTAATTTGCATATGCCATTTATGCGGCGTATATGTGGCATATGCAAATTAGGAGGCGTTATGCCGAGACCGAAAATAGCCCGTCGTATCTGTGGGCGCCCCGCCAACAGCTGCTTCAAGCCCAATGGTGTCCCCATGCATGAACTGGAGCAGGTGGCCCTCGCCGCCGATGAGTTTGAGGCGCTGCGCCTGGTGGATCTGGAGGGCATGCAGCAACAGGAGGCCGCCCGACTCATGGGCGTTTCTCGCCAGACCTTGGCCAATACCCTCAAGCGCGCCCGCTACAAGGTGGTGGAGTGCCTGAGCTTAGGTAAGGCCCTGTTGATGCAACCCAACGTCCCGCAACCCGGTGGAGAAACCGCGCAATGAACCAGAACGTGAATACAGCAGCCGTGCCAGGCAACCATGCCATCCTGTTGAGCCGGGGCCAGCCATCCGCCCACGTCAGCCGGGCTGAGCAGCTGCAGATTGTCAGCCCAGCCGGCGAGGTGCTCGCGACCATGTCCAACCCGGCCAACGGCGAGGGTTGCCGTGGCAAACAGGCCCTGCTGGCGACGCTACAGGCCCATGCCGTCACTCAGGTGCTGGTGCGAAACATCGGTGAGCACATGCTGGGCCGACTGCTCGATGCCGGGATATCGGTATGGCAGTACCGCTCGGAGCACCTTGATCTGTCTGCTGCCCACCTTCAGCCGCTGACCGACGCCAGCCAGGCCAGTCCGTCACGCCGCAAGGCCAGCAAGGCCGGGGATCTTGTCAAGGGGATCCGGCCATCCTGCAACGGCCGCAAGGGGGAACAGATCGGTAGGGAAAATGGTTGTCACCAGGCGGAGCAGTGCGCCTGCAATCATCAACAGGGGGACGAACCATGTCACACCTGCTGCTGAGCATGCTGGCCGCCTTCCCATTGATCCTGGCCATGAGCGCCCTGCTCTGGTGGCGCCAAACCAGGCTAGCGGCAGAGCGCCAGGGCAATAGCGACCGGCCTTGTGGCTGCGCAAGCGCTTGCTCCGAGCATCTCTATCAAATTGCAGAGCCCGCCCCCAGGCATTCCCCCCGGTAGGCAAGCCGACCCTAGCACCGAGAGCGTGAACGAGAGGTCAGGTTATGGCCGGATCCCGATACTGCTGATGGATGGCGCGAAACGCCTCCTTGCTGCGCAGCGCCGCCGCGACGCAGACGGGGTCGAACTGGCTGCCGGCATGGGTCTTGAGGTACTCGAAGGCCGTCTCGAACGGCCAGGCCTGCTTGTAGGGACGCTCGCTGGTGAGCGCGTCGAACACATCCGCCACCGTGACGATGCGGGCCTCCAGCGGGATCGCCTGCCCCGCCAGCCCCTCCGGGTAGCCCTGGCCGTCGAAACGCTCATGATGGTAGGCAATGATGTTCTTGAGCATGTCGGTGTGATGGATGCCGTCCAGACCAAACTCCTTGATCATCAGGGCGATCATCTCCCGTCCCTTGAGGGGGTGGATCTTCATCACCGCGTACTCCTCCGGGGTCAGCTTGGCCGGTTTGAGCAGGATGGCGTCCGGCACCGCAATCTTGCCGATGTCGTGCAGCTCGGAGAAGAGATGGATGAACTCCACCTCCTCGTCGTTGAGGGGGTAATGGGCTGCCACCTCGCAGGCGATGAGCCGCGAATAGCCCGACATGCGGTGCAGATGGTTGGCGGTCTCCTCGTCCCGGTAGCGGCTGAACTCCCGCGCCGTGGTCAGCGCCCCGTTCAGGGTCTGGATGGAGAAGAACTCAACGGCAATGATGGCCGCCAGGATCTGGGCATAGGCCGCCAGCTCACCGCGAATGGCCGCATCGAAGTAGCCGGGCTCCCTGGCATCGCAAAACAGAAAACCGAACAGCCGGCTGTTGAACAACAGCGGCTCGGTGTAGCTCGACTCATAACCGGCCGCCAGCAGCTTGCGGCTGTGCTCGGCGGGGGACCCCTGCAGCGAGCCCAGAGTATCGAGCACCCTGGGTTGCTGGCGCTCGGCCAGATAGCGCAGGGAGGGCACCTCGCTCAGCTTCACCTCGTACTGCAACAGCGGCGATCCCCCCTCCGTGCTGTGGGCAAAGGTCTTGAGCTTGTCCGTCTGCTGGTCGTAGATGGCGACCGCAACCCGGCTCAACTTGTCAAACCGCTGCCTGAGCGTGGCGTGCACGTTCTGCACTTTTTCGCCAAATGAACTCTCCATCCCGCACGTCCTTCTGCTATTCCTGCAGGGAGTATAGTGACCCCTGTTTTCACTCTCCTGCCAAATTGACTCAAGCGTCAGCAACAGATATCAGGGCCCCGCAGACCGGCCGGCAAGGCCTGTTGCCACCATGGTTTTCTCCTTTGACGGCCCATTGTGGCCCGGGCAAAGAGATTGTTCGCTTCCGGCGTGCCGGCTGTATAGTTTTTGGTTAGCCATTCCGGTAAAATCCGCGCCCTAAAACTAGAGCCACCTAAGAGTGATTGAGCGATGTCCAACACAAAACAGGCCCCCAAAGTAGGATTCGTCTCCTTGGGTTGCCCCAAAAACCTGGTCGATTCCGAGCGCATCCTGACCCAGCTGCGTACCGAAGGGTACGACGTGGTGCCCAGCTATGACGATGCGGAGCTGGTGGTGGTCAACACCTGCGGCTTCATCGACAGCGCGGTACAGGAGTCGCTGGAAGCGATCGGCGAGGCCCTGGCCGAAAACGGCAAGGTAATCGTCACCGGTTGCCTCGGCGCCAAAGAGAACCAGATCCGCGAGATCCACCCCAAGGTGCTCGAGATCACCGGCCCCCACGCCTATGAAGAGGTGCTCGGCCACGTCCACAAATACGTGGAGAAGCCGACCCACAACCCCTTCACCAGCCTGGTGCCGGCCCAGGGCGTCAAGCTGACCCCCCGTCATTACGCCTATCTGAAGATTTCCGAAGGCTGCAACCACCGCTGCACCTTCTGCATCATCCCCTCCATGCGCGGGGATCTGGTGAGCCGCCCCATCGGCGAGGTACTGGCCGAGGCCAAGCGCCTGAAAGAGGCCGGCGTGAAGGAGATCCTGGTCATCTCCCAGGACACCTCCGCCTACGGCGTCGACGTCAAGCACCGCACCGGCTTCTACGACGGCATGCCGGTCAAGACCAGCATGGTGGCCCTGTGCGAGGAGCTGGCCAAGCTCGGCATGTGGGTGCGCCTGCACTACGTCTATCCCTACCCGCACGTGGATGACGTCATCCCGCTGATGCGCGATGGCAAGGTACTGCCTTACCTCGACATCCCGCTGCAGCACGCCAGCCCGCGCATCCTGAAACTGATGAAGCGCCCCGGCACCGTCGAGCGCACCCTGGAACGCATCCAGAAGTGGCGCGAGATCTGCCCCGAGATCACCCTGCGCTCCACCTTCATCGTCGGCTTCCCCGGCGAGACCGAAGAAGAGTTCCAGATGCTGCTGGACTTCATCGACAAGGCGGAGCTGGATCGGGTCGGCTGCTTCAAATACAGCCCGGTCGAGGGCGCCAAGGCCAACGAGCTGCCGGATCCGATACCGGCCGAGGTGCAGGAAGAGCGCTTCCAGCGCTTCATGGAGCTGCAACAGCAGGTCTCCATCCGCAAGCTGGCCCGCAAGGTGGGCAAAGAGATGCTGGTGCTGATCGACGAGGTGGACGAAGAGGGAGCCACCGGCCGCTCCGCCGCCGATGCCCCCGAGATCGACGGCCTGGTCTACCTGAATGGTGAAACCGGCCTCAAGCCCGGCGACATGGTCAAGGTCCGCATCGACGAAGCGGACGAGTACGACCTGTGGGCCAGTCTCATCGACTGATCCCCGATAAACGCCAATAAAAAGCCAGTCAGCCCCTGACTGGCTTTTTTGTTGGTGCAATGCAAGGAAAAAAAGTGTTCAACCATGATTGCTCGAAGCGTCTGCGCATGGTCTGGAAGCATATAACCAATGGCGGGCTGATTCAGTCCCGATACAGGCGGGGCTGTTAGGATCCGGATTGACTCTCCCCGTCATAAGCCCTCTAATTGACAGCCTGGATCCCCATGATCGCGCACCTTATGAAAATTTTGTTGGTCGAAGACGACAAGCTGCTCAATCACCACCTCACCACCCTGCTGACCGAAGCCCAGAATCAGGTGCACAGCACCGAGAGCGCCCAGGTGGCGCTCCATTACGCCGCTGACTACCCCATCGACGTGGCTATCATCGATCTGGGCCTGCCGGACATGGACGGTCTGCAGCTCATCCGCCAGCTGCGCGAGCAGCAGATCCCCTTCCCCATCATCGTATTGACCGCCCGTGGCAACTGGCAGGACAAAGTAGAGGGGCTGGAAGCGGGGGCGGACGACTACCTGGTCAAGCCGTTCCAGAAGGACGAACTGCTGGCCCGCCTCAACGCCCTGGTGCGCCGCAGCGCCGGTTTCATCTCTCCCAGGGTCAAGGCTGGCGACTACGAGCTGGATCTCTCCCGCAAGGAGCTGACCATCGCCGGTACGCCGGTGGTGCTCACCAGCTTTGAGTACCTGATCCTCGAATACCTGATGCGCAACGCCCGCCAGGTGGTCTCCAAGCAGCAACTGCTGGATCAGCTCTACGGCGACGGCGAGGGGGACCCCAACACCATCGAGGTGATGGTGAGCCGGCTGCGCAAGAAGCTGGATCCGGAGGGGCTCATCCAGCCCATCTCCACCATCCGCCGCCAGGGCTACATCTTCAATCTGTCGTGCAGCTGATGGGCTTTCGTCTGCCGCGCCCCATGCGCTTCATCCACCGCTCGCTGCACATCAAGCTGATGCTGAGCGCCATGCTGGTCATCGCGCTCATCATGTCCTTCTCGGTCTACATCCTCTATCTGGGCCACACCGATGAGCAGGCCCAGAAGGCCAGCACCCGCATGCAGGAGAACCTCTCCAAGCTGTTCTCCTCCAAGATGCCGGACGCCCAGGCCAGCACGGATCTGGGCCGGCTCACTCCGGATGCCATCGACCCCAACCTGGATACCCTGATCTGCCGGGCCGACGGCCAGCTGAGCTGGTCCAGCCTGCACATGCCGGAGGTGATCCAGGTCAAGGACTCCATCTGCGACGATCTGATGAAGTACCTGGGCGGGCTGGATCAGGACTACTTCTTCAAGCGCCTCACCATCAAGAACGGCGAGAGCTACTTCATCTACAGCCTGCGCTTCTTGCGCAACCACGGTGACGGCCCCACCACCTATTACGTGGTGATGGTCGATTCCGCCAAGCGCTACCTGCTGCAGACCCGCGACTACCTCTACCAGTGCATCCGCCAGGCCCTGCTCGCTTACGCCCTGCTCGGCGCTCTGCTGCTGCTCACCAGCTTCTGGAGCCTGGGCTCCCTGCGCACCATGGCGCGCCAGATCGACGAGATCCGGGCCGGCAAGCGGGAGGCGCTCTCCAACGACTATGAGCGGGAGCTGACGCCGCTGACCGAATCGGTCAACCAGCTGCTGGAAAACGAGCGCCAGCAGACCCAGCGCTACCAGCATGCCCTCAACGACCTGGCCCACAGCCTGAAAACCCGGCTGGCGCTGATCCAGATGACGGCGCAGGAGGTCAAGCTCGGGCGCGACATTCACGACAACATCAATGAGCAGATCCTGACCATGGATCAGATCATCCAGTACCAGCTGCGCCGCGCCGTCACCGGCCGCAAGCGGCTCGCCAGCAAGGGCACCGAGCCGGTGCCCCTCATCGAGAAGCTGCTGGCCAGCCTCGCCAAGGTCTATCGCCACAAGAAGCTGCAGACCCGCTTCAAGTTCGATGACGACGTCTTCTTCGCCGGCGAGCAGGGGGACCTGATGGAGCTGATGGGCAACCTGCTCGACAACGCCTTCAAGTTCGCCATCAGCGAGATCAAGGTGACGGTGAGCCGCCGGCTCGACCGGCTGCGGATCGAGATCGAGGATGACGGCCCCGGCATCGACCCGGGCAAGTCGCAGCAGATCTTCCAGCGCGGGGTGCGCGCCGACAGCTCCCCCGGTCAGGGGATCGGGCTGGCGGTGGTCACCGAAATCGTGCACAGCTACGGCGGCCAGATCATGGTGGACGAGTCCCCGCTCGGCGGCGCCCGCTTCACCCTCGACCTGCCCTGAGGCCATCTCTGCCCACCCAGTGCGCCTG
>NZ_JBFOCO010000005.1:357947-380519 GCF_040907865.1 Aeromonas sp. s5 | reverse complement strand
GGCTGCCGCCATCGCCAGCAACACAGGCCGGCAGTAAACGGCGGGCATAAAAAAACCGGCCGCAAGGGCCGGTGAAACAGTTCAGGCTTGTCAGGTGACAAACGCACCCAGCGGATGAAGAGAAGTCCCAATTCCTTATGGCGCCCTCTCTTCTTGAGTACGTAGGGACACTCTACGCCATGGTCACTGAATCAAGGCTGAACCATGGCCATTGCGTCACCCGCCCTGTCGTTGCTTACAACTTGATGCCCAGCGACTGGCGCAGATAGGCGCCGGCACCGAGCAGGCCCGGCCCTTCATGGGTGATGAGGAAGACCGGGATATCCTTGAGGTAGGATTTGAAACGCCCCTTGTCTTCGAAGGCCACCCGAAAACCCGACCCGATGAAGAACTCCTGGAAGCGCGGCACTATGCCACCGGCGATGTAGACGCCGCCGAAGGTGCCCATGTTGAGCGCCAGGTTGCCGGCAAAACGGCCCATCAGCACGCAGAACAGGCTCAAGGTGCGACGGCAGTCCAGGCACTCGCCCGCCAGCGCGCGCTCGGTGATGTCCTTGGGTTCGAACGCCTGCGGCTCGCGGCCATCGGACTTCACAAGACCGCGGTAGATGTTGACGAGGCCGGGGCCGGAGAGCAGCCGCTCGGCCGAGACGTGACCCAGCTCGGCGCGCATCACCTGCAGCACCGCATCCTCCTCTTCGCTGTTGGCGGCAAAGTCCACGTGACCGCCTTCGCCCGGCAGGCTCAGCCACTGCTCACCCGCCAGCACCAGGTGGGCGACGCCAAGGCCGGTGCCAGCCCCGTAGATGGCGATGGGCTTGCCGACCACGGGGACCGCGCCACCCAGCTGGATGCGATCGCTCTCCTCCAGCACGGGCACCGCCATGGAGACGGCGGTAAAATCGTTGATCACCTGCAGCCGGGTCAGACCCAGATTGGCCTGCATCTCGCTGATGGAGAACTCCCAGCTGTGGTTGGTCATGGCGACCCAGTCGCCGTTGATGGGGCAGGCGATGGCGATGCAGGCTTCGCCCACCTGCACCTTGTGCTCATCCAGATAGAGGCGAACCACGGCTTCCAGAGTGGGATGGGCCAGCCCGGAATAGGTCTTGGCCTGGGAAATGGTGCCGGTTGCCAGCTCGCACAGGGCCAACCGGGCATTGGTGCCGCCTACGTCGCCGACCAGCGCATGGGTATGCTGCATAAAACAACTCCTTCGTTACTGGGGTCGGGGCGGCCGTTACCGTCCCGCACTTATTATTTGGTGCCAATTCTACCCGAGCCCCTCCCCTTGCGGCGCGTTTGATGGGTGCAACTGTGCGCCCGCTCACAGTGTTGTTGCTTTGCAACATTTGTAAGCGCTTTCACGGAATGACTGGAAGTTTGTAACCAAAACAACGAAATAATTAGACATGAGTCATACTTTGCAGGGCCGAGATTAGTTTCGATAAGAGCTTGTCTTGTATAGTCATCAAGTTGATTGGAAACCTGCTTAGCCATGAATTTAGTGCAAAGACACTGAAGCTAAATTACAAAAACGCCTGGTGGTGATGATGAATACCCTTGATAAAATTACTAATAATTTGGAAAGTTTCAGTAAATCAGAGCGTAAAGTCGCCGAGGTCATCCTGGCCTCCCCACAGACGGCCATCCACTCCAGTATCGCCACCCTCGCCAAGATGGCTGACGTCAGTGAACCGACTGTCAACCGCTTCTGTCGCCGGCTCGATACCAAGGGCTTTCCCGATTTCAAACTGCATCTGGCCCAGAGCCTGGCCAACGGCACGCCCTATGTAAACCGCCACGTGGAGGCAGAAGACGGGCCCGATACCTATACCGCCAAGATCTTCGAATCCACCATGGCCTGCCTCGATGCCGCCAAGAACAGCCTGGACATCTCGGCCATCAATCGCTGCGTCGACATCCTGACCCAATCCAAGAAGATCAGCTTCTTCGGCCTTGGGGCCTCCTCCGCCGTCGCCCGCGATGCCCAGAACAAGTTCTTCCGCTTCAACATCCCGGTGGTGAGCTTCGACGACATCGTCATGATGCGCATGAGCTGCATCAACAGCAGCGAAGGGGACGTGGTGGTGCTCATCTCCCACACCGGCCGCACCAAGGCGCTGGTGGAGATTGCCGCGCTGGCCCGTGAAAACGACGCCACCGTCATCGGCATGACCGCCAAGGACTCCCCGCTGGCGCGCGAGTGCAACCTAGTGCTCTCCATGGACGTGCCGGAAGACACCGACGTCTACATGCCGATGGCCTCGCGCATCGCCCAGCTCGCCCTGGTGGACGTGCTGGCAACCGGTTTCACCCTGCGCCGCGGCATGAAATTTCGCGAAAACCTGAAGAAAGTCAAAGAAGGTTTGCGCGAATCCCGCTTTGATACACCCCACTCTTCGTGAACAACGGGGGCCCCGGCCCCCGGCTGTCTCTGCCACCTTCCTTGGTGTAGTATTGTAATTTAGTAACAAAAGCCACCCAGATGGCTTGCAAGCGGGTGCAATGGGTCATGCGCTTGACGGGGCAGTATCTCAAGTCATATCAACTTCAAAACTGGAGTCTTTCATGCCAAGACGTACAAAGATTGTAACCACACTCGGTCCGGCCACCGATCGCGAAGGGATCCTCGAGGGGATCATCCGTGCCGGTGCCGACATGGTGCGGATGAACTTCTCCCACGGCACTGCTGAAGACCACATCCTGCGCGCCAACCAGGTGCGTGACATCGCCGCCAAGCTGGGCCGTCACGTCGCCATCATGGGCGACCTGCAGGGCCCCAAGATCCGCGTTTCCACCTTCAAGGACGGCAAGATCTATCTGGCCATCGGCGACAAGTTCATCCTCGACGCCGCCCTCGGCAAGGGTGAAGGCTGCCAGGAGCAGGTCGGCATCGACTACAAGAGCCTGCCCAATGACGTGGTGCCCGGCGACATCCTGCTGCTGGACGACGGCCGCGTGCAACTGAAAGTGGAGCAGGTCGAAGGCACCCGCATCCACACCACGGTCACCGTGGCCGGTCCGCTCTCCAACAACAAGGGCATCAACAAGAAGGGTGGCGGCCTCTCCGCCCCGGCCCTGACCGAGAAGGACAAGGAAGACATCAAGACCGCCGCCCGCATGAACGTGGACTACCTGGCCGTCTCCTTCCCCCGTTGCGGCGATGACCTGCGCTACGCCCGCGAGCTGGCCCGCGAAGCCGGCTCCAACGCCAAGATCGTGGCCAAGGTCGAGCGCGCCGAAACCGTCGCCACCGACGAGGCGATGGAAGACATCATCCTCGGCTCCGATGCCGTCATGGTGGCCCGTGGTGACCTTGGCGTCGAAATCGGCGATCCCGAGCTGGTCGGCGTGCAGAAGAAGCTCATTCGCCACTCCCGCCGCCTGAACCGGGTGGTCATCACCGCGACCCAGATGATGGAGTCGATGATCAACGCGCCGCTGCCGACCCGTGCCGAAGTGATGGACGTGGCCAACGCCGTGCTGGACGGGACCGATGCGGTGATGCTCTCCGCCGAGACCGCCGCCGGCCAGTTCCCCATCGAGACAGTGACCTCCATGGCCAGCGTCTGCGTGGGCGCCGAGAAGCATCCGAGCCTGAACGTCTCCAACCACCGCATGAGCTACACCTTCACCTCGGTGGAAGAGGCGGTTGCCATGTCCACCATGTATGCGGCCAACCACCTGGAAGGGGTCAAGGCAATCGTGGCGCTGACCGAGTCGGGCACCACCCCGCTGCTGATGTCCCGTATCAGCTCCGGCCTGCCGATCTTCGCTCTGTCACCGCACAACAAGACCCTGGCCTGGACCAACCTCTACCGCGGCGTGACCCCTGTGCTGTTTGACGGCGACGAGACCAAGCCGGTCTACGAAGTGTGCCGCGACGCGCTGGACGTGCTCAAGGCCAAGGGACTGCTGCAAAGCGGCGACATGGTTCTGCTCACTCACGGCGACAAGATGGAAACCGTCGGTAGCACCAACACCTGCAAGGTGATGATGGTCGAGTAATCGCCCCTCCTGCCTGCAACAAAAACGGCTCCCGCGGGAGCCGTTTTTCATGGTAACCAAGCTGGATCAGCCGCGAAACAGTTCGACCTTGTCGCCGTCCTGCAAGCTGCCGGCGCCGCGCACCACCACCCTGTCCCCCTGCTTGAGCGCCCCGCTCACCGCCACCTGTCGACTGTCGCCGAACAGCACTGTCACCGGCACCCGGTTCACCTTGAGCTCTTCGCCGTGCTGCTCCACCTGATAGACCACGCTCCCCTCGGTGTTGAGCACCAGGGCATCGCGCGGCAGCAACATGGTCTGCTGCTCCGCCAGCGGCAACGCCACCCGCACCGGCGAGCCGATGATGAAGCGCCCCCCCTCCGGCTTGAGGCGCAGTTCGATGAGGCGCGACTTGGGATCGGCGCTGGCCGCCCGCTGGTAATAGACCCCGTGGCCGCTGAGCTGATCCCCTTCCACCCGCAGCCGGGTCTGGGGCGCCAGCTGGCCAGCCCAGACGATGGGGGCCTGCAGGCGGATGTCGGGCTGATCGGGGTTGACCAGATCCAGCGCCTGCTCGCCGGCATCCACATGTTCCCCCGGCTGGATGAAGTGGTTGTTCACCACCCCATCGAACGGCGCGAAGATGTGGCTTCTGCGCAGCAGCTCCTCAATCTGGCGCACCTGCACCCGCGCCAGCCGCTCGGCCAGTTCAGCCTGCTCCACGTCGTAGCGCGCCTTGTCGTACTGGCTCTGGGAGGCGCTCTTCTGACGATGCAGGGTCGCCAGCCGGCCAAACTCGGCGCGGGCGAAGCGCACGTTGCTCTCCCACTTGGCCTGCTCGGCCTGGGCCTGCTCCAGCGAGAGCCGCAGCGCCGCGCTGTCGAGGCGCAGCAGCTCATCCCCCTTGCTGACCCGGCTGCCGAACTCGGCGATCCACTCCACCCGGCCGCTCACCTCGGCGCTGAGCGCCGCCTGCTGGCGGCTCGCCACCGTGCCGCTGACCCAGATGCTGGCCGCAGCCTCCCCCCGGGTCACGTCCGCCAGGGTCACCATCTTGCCCTGTGCCAGCGCGGGGAGCACGCCCCCCGCCAGCAGCGCCGCGCCCACAACCATCCTTGTAAAACCATGTGTCATCGATGAGCTCCTTGCTCAGGCCCGCTGCCGAATGGCCTGCGGCACGTCGACCCGCTCACCCAGCCGCAGGAAGGCGGGCAGCAGGACCAGGGTAAACAGGGTGCTGCAACTCATGCCGCCAACGATGACGGTGGCCAGCCCCCGGTAGATTTCGCTGCCCTCGCTCGGGCTCAGCATCAGCGGCAGCATGCCGAAGATGCTGGTGAGGCTGGTCATGGCGATGGGTCGCATCCGGCTTTGCAGGGCATCGGCCACCGCCTGCTGGCGGCTCATCCCCTCCCGCTCCGCCGTGCGGGTCTGGTGCACCAGCAGGATGGCGTTGTTGACCACCAGCCCCAGCAGGATGACGAAACCGATGATTGTCAGCAGATCCATCGGCAGCGGCACCAGCAGGCCGCTCAGGTAGAGCGCCAACACACCGCCGACGGTGGCAAGCGGCAGGGTGAGCAACACCAGCACCGCATCCTTGAGGGAGGCAAAGACCCCCCACAACAGGATCAGCAGGATCATCACCGCAAACAGGAAGATGGCCCCCAGGTTGCCCAGCGCCTGCTGCAGACTGTCGGCATTGCCGGAGACCCGCAGCTCGCCGCCGGCGGGCAGCAGCGGCCGGATGGCGGCAAAACTCTTGCTCTGCAGGGTGTCCAGCACCTGCTCCATGCTCATCCCCGCCGGGGGCGAGATCTGCAGGCTGATGCTGCGCCGCCCATCTGCCCGAAAGATGCTGGCCGGCCCCATGTCGTGCTCCACCCGCAGCAGCTCGCCGAGCGGTACGATGCGCCCGGACGGGGTCGCCAGCGGCACCGCCTTGAGCTCGTCCGGGTTGGCGGAGGTCTGCCCCATCAGCATGATGTCGAGCCGCTCCTCCCCGTCGAAATACTCGCCGACCCGCAGCCCGTCGCCGAAGGTCTGGATGATGGCGGGCATGGGGGTGCGATCCCAGCCCACCTCGGCGAGACGCCTGTCTTGCGGCACCAGCCGCAGCTCGGGGGCGGTGAAATCGAGATCCGGCTGCGGCCTGACCTGGGCCCCCGGCAGATCCTGTTTGACGATGGCCATGGCGGCCCGCGCCGCCCGGTAGAGCTCGACCAGATCGCCCCCCTGCAGCAACAGGGAGATGCCGTTCTCGCTGTCAAAGCCGCCGAACAGCGACCCCTGACCGCCAAACACCTGGGTATCTGGGATGCCCACCAGCAACTGCTTCATCAGCAGCTGCTCCAGCACCTTGATCTGGTCCTCCTCTTTCGGCCGCACCCCGATCTGGGCGCCACCCGGGTAGCGCAATATGTAGTAGTTCTTGAGGGCCGGCTCCTGTTCCCCCTTCATATAGGGATCCAGTCTGGCGATGAGCGTGTCGATCACCTCCTCGCGCTGGGCCTTGAGGTTGAAGCCCGGAGTGAAGTTCATCCAGACATCCACCGCGTCGCGCTTCACGTCCGGCAGGTAGTCCATCTTCGGCAGCAGGGCCCAGGTCGCCAGCGCCGGCAGGCTCATCATCAGGGTGATGACGGTCCAGCGCCGACGGGGCGTTGCTGTCCAGCGGATCACGTGGCGGGTGGTGCCCTGCCACAGCCTCTCATAGGGGTCAGTCAGCCGCTCGCGCCCCATCCAGCGCGCCGCCACCGCCGGCAGCACGGTCACCGCCACCAGCATGGAGACGGTCACCGCGCAGGCGATGGTGAGCGCAAGGTCAGCAAACAGCTGCCCCTCGACGTCGTTGAGCAGCAGCACCGGCAGGAAGATGGCGACCGTGGTCAGGGTGGAGGCCACCAGCGCGGTCCACACCCGACTGGCGCCTTCCAACGCCGCCTCCCCTTTGCTCAGATCCCCTCGCTCGTGGCGCCGGTAGATGCTCTCCAGCACCACAATGGCGGCATCGAGCACCATGCCGACCGCAAAGGCGATGCCCGCCAGCGAGATGACGTTGAGGGTGCGCCCCAGTACCTTGAGCAGACAGAAGGTGAGCATGATGCTGATGGGGATGGCGATCGCGATCATCAGGGTCGCCTTGAGCCGGCGCAGAAAGACCCAGAGGATGGCGCAGGAGAGCAGCACGCCGAGCCCCAGGTTGGCGGTCACCATGCTCACCGCCCGGTTGATGTAGAGAGAGGCGTCGAACGACTGCTCCATGTGCAGGCCGACCGGCTCCAGCACCTCGCGGTTGAGCTCGCCCACCTTGAGCTTGATCGCCTCCAGCGCCGCCAGGGCGTTGGCCCCGCTTTCCTTGAAGATCTGCGCCGCGATGGCGGTGTTGCCGTTCTGGATGCGCAGCACCGGATTCTCCTCCCGGGCCAGCTGGATCTCCGCCACGTCTCGCAGATAGATGGGCAGGCCGTCGCGCCAGTCCACCACCTTGTCTCCCAGGGTCGCCACGTCGTAGCGGCCGGCAAAGCGCAGCTTGTACTCCCAGCGGCCGATGTCGAGGGTGCCGGCGGAGACATCCCAGCCGGTGCTGGCCCGGCTGGCCAGTACCGGGATCTCCACCCCCAGCTCGGCGGCGCGGTAGGGGTCGAAGCGGATCTGGATCTGGCGCTCGTTGATGCCCTGGATGTCGACCGTCGACACCCCGGGGATCCGCTCCAGCTCGGGTTTTATCCGCGCCTCGATCAACGCCTGGTGATCGTCGATCGGCCCCTTGGCGCCGGGCAGCTGCTGGATGAAGAAGAAGGTGAGGGTGTCGTTGCTGCTGTAGTTGTTGACGTAGGGACCGCCTATCTTGTCCGGCAACCCGGAGACCCGGTTCAGGCGGGAGATGACGTCAAGCTGGGCCCGCTGCATGTCGGTGCCGAGGGCAAACTCCAGATCGATCTCGATGAAGCCGGGGAAGCTGTTGCTGGTGAGATTCTTGAGCCCCTGCACCCCCTGCATCTCCTGCTCGATGGGGTCGGTTATCTCCGACTCCATCTCCTGGGGTGAGGCCGAGCGCCAGTCCACCGAGATGTTGAGGTGCGGGCGATCGATGTCGGGAAACAGCTGGATCGGCAGCCCCCGGATGCTGAGCAGGCCCAGCAGAAAAATCAGCACGATCGAGACCGCCACCCAGATGGGACGTTCGATCGCCGTTTTGGCGAGATTCATTCACTCTTCCTGAGTTTGTTGTTGTCGGCCATTCCGCTGGCCTTGCTTCCTGCCCCAAGGGTGGGGGGCCATTGCATTAAACTGGAATTAATCGAGGTTGTAAATGCATGGTTAACAAACAAAAAAACCGGCCATATCGGCCGGTTTCAGATTCAGGAGCGAGTGCTCTCTCAGGCGGCGTGCACCACCGGATTTTGCTGGGATAACCCCTCCAGCTCGCCCGGGGCGAAGTTGTCCACCTGGATCGCCTCGTAGCGCAGGGCATCGGCGGCCAGCAGCTTGTCCGCCTCGTCCTTGCTCAGGATGGATTGAGACAGGGCGGCGGCAACCAGCTCCGGCAACGCCAGTTTGCGGGGCAGCTTGCCCTCTTTCTGGGCCTGCACCAGTTTCTTCTCGTAAGGCTGCACAGAGACCATGGCCTGGAAGGCACGCTCCATCAGGCCGACCGGATCCGCCTCGTCCTTGCCGACATAGCAGAGCGCGGTCAGACGGTCGCGGAACTCGCCCGGCTTCATCATGGCCAGACAGATGGCGTGGCAGCGATCGTCGGCCGGCATCTTGTAACCCACGCCGAACGGGAACACCACCCGCTTGAGCACGGTACCCACCACCTTGTTCGGGAAGTTCTGGAAGAAGCCCTCGAACGCCTTGCCAATCAGGTAGAGGTTGCGTTCCACCGCGTACTGCACGAACGGCAGATCGGAAACCATGCGGCCCTGATCCTCGTAGTGCTTGAGGGTGGCAGAGGCCAGGTAGAGGTGGCTCAGCACGTCACCCAGACGGGCGGAGATCATCTCCTTGCGCTTGAGATCGCCACCCAGCATCAGCATGGAGACGTCGGCGCACAGGGCCAGCCCCTTGCTCATGCGAGAGAGCTGCTTGTAGTAGCGGGCGGTTTCACCGGCCACCGGGGCACTGTTGAACTGGCCCAGGGTCAGCCCCTGGAACAGGGAGCCGAAGAAGTTGCCGGCACCAAAGGCGATGTGCTTCATCAGCAGGGCGTCAAACTTCTCGAGGCCGCGCTCCACGTCGGTGTCGGCCGCCGCTTCCAGCTCGGCAAACACGTACGGGTGGCAGCGGGTGGCCCCCTGCCCGAAGATCATCAGGTTGCGGGTCAGGATGTTGGCCCCTTCCACCGTGATCGCCACCGGAATGCCCATGTAGGCGTAGCCGGTGTAGTTTTTCGGGCCCAGCTGGATGGCACGGCCGGCGTGGATGTCCATGGAGTCATCCATGATCTGGCGCGCCATTTCGGTCATGTGGTACTTGGAAATCGCAGTGACGATGGCCGGTGCCTGACCCAAGTCCAGGGAACCTGCGGTCATGCGACGGGCCCCTTCCAGCTGATAGGTGAGGCCGCCGATGCGGGCCAGCGCCTCTTGTACCCCTTCAAACTTGCCGATGGACATGCCGAACTGCTTGCGCACGTAGGAGTAGGCGCCGACGGTGCGGCTCGCCATGTGACCGCAGGCGGTGCCAAGGGCAGGCAGCGAGATGCCGCGCCCGGCGGAGAGGCACTCCACCAGCATGCGCCAGCCGCGACCGGCGTAATCCGGGCCACCGATGATCCAGTCGAGCGGAATGAACACATCCTTGCCGAAGGTCGGGCCGTTCAGGAACGCCAGCCCCATGGGATAGTGGCGATCGCCGACCCGCACGCCGGGGTGACTGGTGGGGATAAGCGCGCAGGTGATGCCCAGCTCTTCCTTGTCACCCAGCAGTTTTTCCGGGTCATAGAGTTTGAACGCCAGCCCCAGCACGGTGGCGCGGGGGGCCAGGGTGATGTAGCGCTTGTTCCAGTTGAGGCGAATACCCAGCACCTCTTCACCCTTGTGCATCCCCTTGCAGACGATCCCCTTGTCCGGGATGGCGCCAGCATCGGAGCCCGCTTCCGGCCCGGTCAGGGCGAAGCAGGGCACTTCCTTGCCGTTGGCCAGCCCCGGCAGCCAGAAATCTTTCTGGGCCTGGGTGCCGTAGTGCATCAGCAGCTCGCCCGGGCCGAGGGAGTTCGGCACCATGACGGTAACCGCCACGCTCAGGCTCTTGGTGGCGATGCGGGTGACGATGGTGGAGTTGGCGATCGCGGAGAATTCACGGCCGCCGTAGGATTTCGGGATGATCAGAGAGAAGAAGCCTTCCTTCTTCAGATAGTCCCACACCGGCTCCGGCAGATCTTTGGTTTCGTTGACGATCTTGAAGTCGTCGACCATGGCGAGCAGGGTTTCAACCTGGTTGTCGATGAAGGCCTGCTCCTCGGCGGTCAGCTCGGCCTTGCCGTAGCCGTGCAGTTTTTTCCAGTCGGGGTTGCCGCGAAACAGCTCCCCATCCCACCAGACGGAGCCGGCTTCCATGGCCTCCCGCTCGGTGGCAGACAAGGGCGGCAGTATCTTCTTGAAGATGCCGAACACCGGGCGGGTGACCACCTTTTTACGGATGGAGGGCACGCCGAGCACGACGGCTATCGCCAGCACCAGCAGGATAAGCAATGTGATCATACTCAAGTTCCTTCTATTTCACTGTTTCCGTTGATTTATTGTTGGTTGTTACACGGCCAGGGCCTGCCTGGTCGACTCCACGGGCGCCCCGACTCCGGACGCCAGATAAGGAATAACGTTGCGTACCAGCCCCTCCACATCAAGCTGCTGGCCGAAATCGGCCTGGGCAATGTCGCGCAGCGCATCGGCCGAAGCCATGGTGAACACGACAGTGCCCAGGGTGAAGTGCAGCCGCCAGAACAGATCCGCCGGCGACAACTCAGGGTTGGCCTTGGAGATGGCCTGGGTGATCCGCTGCAAAATGGGGCCGTAATGGGCGGTGATGAAGCGGCGCAGGTGGCCCTGGCTGTCGATGTAGCCGCGTCCCAGCAGCTGCATGAAGATGGCCGGACCGTTGGTGCGCACCGCCACCAGCTTCATCAGCGGGTCGACGAAACTCTCGAACACCTGCAGCAGGGTCAGCTGCTCCTGCGCCATCAGGGTATGCAGGCGTGCATCCAGCTCGGGCATGAACAGGCTCAGATAGCGATCGAGCACCGCCTGGATCAGCTCCTTCTTGGAGCCGAAGTGGTAGTTCACCGAGGCCAGGTTGACATCCGCCTCGCTGGTGATCAGACGCAAAGAGGTATCGGCGAACCCCCGTTCGGCAAACAACACCTCGGCGGCATCGAGAATGCGGTTTTTGGTATCGATTTTACTCACAGGACACCTCACTTAAACGAATGTTTAAAAAGTACGTTTCACAACCTTTTGTGTCAAGAGAATGTGAACAGGTGTTAGTGAAATGTTTTTCGTGAAAATGGGGAACAAGGCGGGAACTTCACGGACGAATCGGACTCTATATCTATGCCACTGCAATTAAACATTAAGTCTCGCCCAACCTGCTCCATGCTAGTTGGGCATTTTTTTACCCTGCTGCCACCCAGCACGCTGGCAAACGGGCAAAAAAAACCGTCGCAGGGCGCGACGGCGGGGAAATGAGGTTGCACCATCCTGATCCAACCCATCGATGCGAGTTCAGGCTTTCATCGATGCATCCATCATGGCCGCCAAGCGTGTTCAAACTTTGTCAACCAGCCCTCAATTTGTGACAAAGTATGACAAGCCACCACATGGTCTCGACCCGCCGCCTTTGCTATGCTGGCCCCTCACGCCAGAGGGGAAGATAAGATGAAGTACACGGTCGATACCCACACCCACACCGTCGCCAGCACCCACGCCTACAGCACTATTCACGACTACCTGCCCATCGCCAGGGCAAAGGGGATCAAGCTGTTTGCCACCACGGATCATGGCCCCGACATGGCCGATGCCCCCCACTTCTGGCACTTCGTCAACCTGCACGTGTTGCCACGGGTGGTCGACGGGGTCGGCATCCTGCGCGGCATCGAAGCCAACATCAAGAACATCGACGGCGAGATAGACTTCCCCGAGCGCTACGAGTCGCGGCTCGACATGATCATGGCAGGCTTTCACGAACCGGTGTTCCCCCCCTGCGACCAGGCCACCCACACCCAGGCCATGATCAACGCCATCAAGAGCGGCCGGGTCGACATGATAAGCCACCCCGGCAATCCCGCCTTCCCCATTGATATCCAGGCGGTGGTCAAGGCGGCGGCAGAGTATCGGGTGGCGCTGGAGCTCAACAACTCCTCCTTCAGCCACTCCCGCCCGGGCAGTGAAGGCAACTGCCGCGCCATCGTCGAGGCGGCGCGGGACATGGGGGCCTACCTCACCTTCGGCTCCGACTCCCACGTGGCCTTCAGCCTCGGGGATTTCGAGCACTGCCACCGGCTGGTGACCGAGGCCGGCTTCCCCGAAGAGCGGATCCTGGCGCGCTCCCCCCGCGCCCTGCTCGATTTTCTCGAAAGCCGCGGCCGGGCCCATATTCCGGAGTTCGCCGACCTCTGACCTTGACCGTAACTCCATGAGCTCACTCATAAAACCGAGTACAGCTCATTGACTTGCCCCCGGGTTTTCAGGAATCTAGTGGCACGCCGGTATAGCTCAGTTGGTAGAGCAGCGCATTCGTAATGCGAAGGTCGCGGGTTCGACTCCTGTTACCGGCACCAGAGCTGAAAAACAACAACGCCGCATAGCTTATGCGGCGTTGTTGTTTATAGGATGTCCGGGTTCTACTGCATGGGGCTGGCCGGCTTGAACCGGCTAGCCTGCAAACCTCTCGGCTCATAGCAGCAACAGATTGTCCTGCCGATTGGAGCCGGTCACCAGCACCGGGATGGACTTGGAGGTCGGGGTAAACGAGCCCGCCCCTATGCTGTCGATGGGCACCAGCGGGTTGGTCTCCGGATAGTAGGCCGCGATGTTGCCGCGCGGGATCTCGTAGATCACCACCACAAAACCGGTCACGCTGCGCTCGCGCCCGTCGTTGCAGATGGCCGCCATGTCAACCCTGTCCCCTTCGGCAAAGCCAAGCTGGCGAGCATCCGCCTCGTTCATGAACACCACGTTGCGCTGGCCCTTGATGCCGCGATAACGGTCATCCATGCCATAGATGGTGGTGTTGTACTGATCGTGAGAGCGCAGGCTCTGCAGCAGCAGCACCGGCTGATCGCTCATCTGCTCGGCATGGCGGGTACACTCCGGCAACACAGAGTGCGGCAGGGTGCTGGCACGAAACTCGGCCTGGCCGCTGGCGGTGTTCCACACCAGCTTGGCGGCGGAGTTATCGAGATGAAAACCGCACGGCTGCTGGATGCGGGCATTGAAATCGGCAAAACCGGCGATGGTCTGTTCGATAAGATCACGGATACGAGCATAATCATCGCGCAGAGCCAGCCAGTCGACCCGCTCGCCGCCCACGGTGGCATGAGCCATCCGCGCCACTATGTCGGTTTCGGAGAGGCAGAGCGGCGATACTGGCTCGGCCGCGCCGGTCGAGGCGTGCACCATGCTGAAGGTGTCCTCCACCGTGATCTTCTGGTTGCCCGTGCGTTGGATATCGAGCTCGGTGCGACCGAGGCAGGGCAGGATCAGCGCCGCCTTGCCCACCTGCAGATGGCTGCGGTTGAGCTTGGTGCTGATCTGCACGTTGAGCTCGGCCTTTTTCATCGCCCCGTAGGTGAAGCCGGTATCGGGCGCCGCTGCCGCCAGGTTGCCACCCAGGCAGATGAGCACCTTGCTCTTGCCCTCGTCCAGCGCCTTGAGCGCCTCGTACACGTTGTGACCTGCGGCCCGCGGCAGACTCACCTGCAGGTGACGCTCGAGCCGGTCGATGAAGGCAGCGGTGGGCTTTTCGTTGATCCCCATGGTGCGATTGCCCTGCACGTTGCTGTGGCCCCGTACCGGACAGAGGCCTGCTCCCGGCTTGCCAATCTGGCCGCGCATCAGGTGCAGGTTGACGATTTCGCGGATGGTGTCGACCGAGTGCAGGTGTTGGGTCACCCCCATGGCCCAGCAGCTGATGATGCGCTGGCTGGCGGCAAAGACCCGGGCGGCCTGCACGATGTCGGCGCGACTCAGGCCGGACTGCTGCTCGATCGCCGCCCAGTCGGTGGCACGCACCTGCGCCTCATACTCGTCAAAATGGCGGGTGTGGCGAGCGATGAAGTCGCGATCCACCACCTCTGGCGCCTCTTCCAACATGTACTTGGCCATGCCACGCATGGCGGCCATGTCGCCACCCAGTTTCGGCGTCAGGTACTGGTGGCTGATGGTGGTGGCCGCCGGGGTCAGCAGCTCGAGCGGGCTCTGCGGGCTGGCGAAGCGCTCCAGCGCCACCTCTTTCAAGTTGTTGAAGCTGACGATCTTGCAGCCGCCACGCGCCGCCTGGCGCAGGGCATTCATCATGCGTGGGTGGTTGGTACCCGGATTCTGGCCATAGACAAACACCGCATCGGCCTGGTCGAAGTCATCCAGCACCACAGTCCCCTTGCCGATGCCGACCGACTGGATCAGCGCCACCCCGCTCGCCTCGTGGCACATGTTGGAGCAGTCGGGGAAGTTGTTGGTACCAAACAAACGGCCAAACAGCTGATAAAGATAAGAAGCTTCGTTGCTGGCACGCCCCGAGGTGTAGAACTCCACCTCGTCGGGGCTATTCAGTCCCCTGAGGGTGTCGGCAATCAGGGCAAAAGCGTCGTCCCAGCTTGTTGGCTCGTAGTGATCGGTCGCCGGGTTGTAGCGCATCGGCTCGGTCAGTCGTCCCTGATACTCGAGCCAGTAGTCGCTCTGGGTCACCAGCTGGCGCACCGAGTGGGCCGCGAAAAACTCGGTCCCCACCGTCTTGCCGGTGGACTCCCAGGCCACCGCCTTGGCGCCGTTCTCACAGAACTGGAAGGTGCCGTGGTCGTTGTCACCCCAGGCACACCCCGGGCAGTCGAAGCCGTCGGTCTGGTTGACCCGCAGCAGGTTCTTGATGTTCTGACGGGTCTTCTGGCTGCGCAGCACCTGTTTCATGGTGGATTGCAGGGACGAAAAACCGCCGGCTTTGGCGGGCTTTTCAATATGACTCATGGCACTCTCCGATGGGATCCGCCGGGCGATAGCTGGAGTAGCTGACCGGGGCATCAAACTTGGGAATATGAACGACGTTGAGGTTGTATTTGAGGGCCAGCCTGACCGCCAGCTGGCTGGGCGATGCCAGACAGATGAGGTGACGGGCACCAAAGCGGGCGGCTTTTTGCACCAGCTCGCTGCCGCAGCGGCTGGTCACCACCAGGGTGTCGCACGCACTGTGGCGGCGCAGCAGCAGGCCGATCAGCTTGTCGAGGGCATTGTGGCGCCCGATATCTTCCCGGCAGTGCAGGATCCGGCCCTCGGCATCCAGCGCCAGCGCCGCATGCAGGGCGCCGTGTTGCTGACCCTTGAGCTGCCACTGGGCGATCTGCGCACGCAGCCCCGCCAGCAAGGCCCCATCCAGCGGCGGCGTCAGCGGCAATACCGACAGTGCGGGCAGCGCCTGCTCCACCGCCGCCACACCGCAGATGCCGCAACCGGTCGCCCCGGTCAGCCGGCGTTTGTGCTGGGTCAGGGCGGCCAGGGAACGGTTGGCGATGGTGATGTCCAGCACCATCCCCTGCTCGGCCGGCCCAATCTGGATGTCGTGGACCTCGTGGTTGTGCCGGATGATCCCCTCGCCAAACAGAAAGCCGATGGCAAAGTCGTCGAGATCGTCCGGGGTCGCCATCATCACCGCATGGTTGATGCCATTGATGTTGATGGCGACGGCGACCTCCTCCACCAGATGATCCAGTGCGGGCGAGGCAGGCAAATTGACGGGTATCTCGACGGGCGTGTAGGCAGGCATGCAGGTTGGCCTAAAAATGCAAACTGCATTCAAGTTTAGAGAGGCGGCAGACGCAAAACCAATGAAATAAATCTATATGGTAATAGAGTCATTCTATTGACGACGTTTTTTCAATTGATTAATTTTTAAATCCATCCTCCCCTCGCCTCCCGTATGACGATGAACATCAAGCAGTTGCACTATTTCCACGAACTGGCCAAACATCAGCATTTTGCCAGGGCGGCCAAGGCCTGCCACATCACCCAGCCGACCCTCTCGGCCAGCATCACGGCGCTGGAGAAGAACCTAGGCACCGATCTGGTGGTGCGTACCAGCCAGTTCGTCGCCCTCACCGAAGCGGGCGAGCTGGTGCGCCAGTATGCCGAGCGGATGCTGCTGGAGCAGGAGGCGCTCAAGCAGGAGCTGGCACTGTTTCATGGCGAGCTCTCCGGCACCCTGCGCATCGGCATAGTGCCCCAGTCCAATGTCGACATCATGCCGCTCATCGCCCGCTGCAAGCAGCGCTACCCCGACATCGTCATTCGTCTCTCGGTGCTCAGCAACGAAGCCCTGCTGTCACAGCTGGAGCTGCACCAGTGCGATATCGGGCTGGGGTTTGACGAACCGCTCACCGGCGCCGCCAGACAGACCTTCCACCTCTATCCCCAGGGGCACAACCAGATGGCGGTGCTGATGAACCGCGACGAGGCGGATCAGCGCCTCCCCGGCGATGAGCTGACCCTGACGGCACTGCAGCAGCGGCCGCTGGTACTGCCCAGCCGCACCATGCAGTTTCGCAAGTATCTGGACCGCGCCGCCGAGCGGGCCGGCATCCAGCTTGACGTGGTACTGGAAACCGACTCCCTGTTTCACCTAGTGAGTGCCGTGCGCCACCGGCTGGGCTGGGCCATCGTCAGTGCCGGCCTCGCCCGCTCCGCCAGCAAGCTCTCGGATCTGGTCTGCCTGCCGCTGGCGCCGCAACGCGACATCGGCCATACCGCCTTCATCACCCGCCAGCACAGCATCACCCCCGCCATGCGCGCCTTCCTCGAGCTGGTGAGGGAGAGTGAGCAAACCAGCACACAGGGCTGAGCAGTGGCGAACGCAAACTCCGCTGGATTGATCCACCTTTGTCTATTTCAGCCAGCTGACATGACTCGAGTACAAAGCCAGAATCTTGGCAACGATGAGAAGATGAGAAGCAAGCCGCGCTAAGCTGTACCAGTCGAGCGAATGGAGAGGGAGCCCTGAGCAGGCACCTCGTTTGGTCAAGGTAATACAGCAGTTTCAGCAAGCGTTGGCGCAAGACGTGCTGACCCGACTGTCACTGTGGGACCAAGTTCCTTGGGGGAGAGATGCGATGAATCTCGCCATCACCCTAACGCTGACAAGCCCACTATCGAGCTCAACCGCCCAGATAGCCCAACGTATCTCTGATGACATGGCACACCTGCATCACCGTCTGGGTGATGGGGTAAGTGATGAACTGGGCATCAGCATCAGTTACCTGGTCGAACAGTTTGCGCTGCTGGCAGCGGCCTACCGTTCAAACACCAATGATTGAGTTCAACGATAGCTTTAGCCAGGCCGCCGTAGCGGAAGCCATGTGTACCCATCCAGCTCTCTCCAAGCTCATCTGTCAACAGTTGATAATGCCGGGATTTGCCTATGCCCACGATGTGGAGAGGCGACGAATTGGCGGGCCACTGATAGCCCCCAACCCGGTGCAGCACAAGACCACGCTCTTTGTCAGTCCACGGGATATGCGTGAACATCTGCCGCGAGAGATTAACTTCGCCCGCTTTCGCTGTGTCTGTAATGCTGCGGGTTAGCCGGTTGGCGAGTTGCAACGGGTAATGGTCGGGTCCTACGTCAACCATAGTACCAATGACACGCCGCATTGGAGCTGCCATACATGACCATGACCATGACAACGCCCAATGCACTACCAATGGCGCCAGAGGCTGATATTACCAGGCTCCGAGCCCATATCGAGGAGTTCATTGCGCTGAAGCTGACCCAAGAGTTTGATACGCAGTTGGCCAGTCTGGTGCGTTCCGGCGTGCTGGACCTGGATAAATGGGATGGCGCAAATCTGGTTCTTCCCCGCACCATGACCACTGCGCTACTGGAGGCTGCTACCGAGCGGGTGATTTGGCATAGCCACCGCCGTAGCTATCAACGAGACATCAACCGTCTCAAGCAATCGCTGTAGACAATCATCCCCACAACGTCATGTAGTTCCTCACACCTAGGGGTTGGGAAGCCCAACCATGCATGACTTGCGTGATTACAAGACTTTGATCCCTCGGCAGATAACCGCTGCCATCGGCCAGCAACCACAACACCACATCGAGCAATAACCCACCAGACACCACAAACCATATTGGTCGACTTGCTTAGCGATAACTAAGCCAGAGCCCAAACGCTCAAGTTGCTATGTGGAGCCAAAATGTAGGGCCATCCTGCCCCAGCCCGTGGACAATTATGCTTTAACCCATTAGTACACTCATTAAGCTATGGGATATGACGAAAACCTAGTCCAATGGGACAAAATTGACTATTTAAACAACAAGGTATATTTCAGGACAACTGAGAATTGAACGATATAGGCCATGAGAGAAGGAACATTGTTCCTCCACTTTTAGCGGGTTGGCAAACCACACTGCCACCGTGGGCCTCGACAATGGCCTTGACCACGGCCAGTCCGAGCCCGCTGCCGCCGCTCTTGCGCGAGCGTGACGGATCTCCCCGGCGAAATGCATCGAAGATATGGGCTGCAACCTCCTCGCTGATGCCGGGCCCCTCGTCTTCCACACTCAGGATGCACAGGGTGCCAGAGCGATGCAGACGCACGGTCAGCAGGCCCGGCACCCCATGCTTCTGGGCATTCTCCAGCAGCGCCATCAGAGCCTGACGGATGCGAAGTGCATCGCAACAAACAAGGAGTTCGGCATCGAGCTCCCGCTTGAGGGTGAAACCGCTCGCGGCCAGAGAGGCGGCAAACGCCTCGAGCACCACGGCAAGCTCGTCTGCCAGCCTGATCTCCTCTCGTTGCAACTCCAGATGGCCGCTGTCGTTGAGGCTCAGTACCCGCAGATCTTCGATCAGGTGGGTCAATCCCTCCACCTGACGTAGCAAGCCTTCAAAGAGCTCACGCTCTGGCGGAAATACCCCTTCGGCCAGCCCCTGCAAACGGCCACGCAAGATGGTCACCGGGGTGCGCAATTCGTGGGCGATGGCGGCATTCCAGAACTCCCGCTCGCGGGTCATGCTCTGCAGCCGTTCGGCCATGGTGTTGAAGTCCCGCACCAGTTGCGCCGTCTCCCCAATTGCCTGTTCATCCAGCGGCACGCGCGCATCGAGTTTGCCCTCTGCCACCTCGCGCAGGCTGTTCGCCACCGAATTGAGCGGGGTCAGGATGCGCCGAGAGAGGCGAACCGCCACGTACAGCGCCATCCCCAATGCAATCAGAATGGTCGAGCCTATCCAGAGCATCTCGACCCTGGAGGGTATCCAGCTCTCGGAGATGCTGCCAGGCACATAGGTCACGGCAATGGCGTAGAACACATAGGTGCCGACCACCGCGAGGGAGATGATGCCAAGCGCCATCAGCCCCAGGGAGCGGATGATCTGCCTGCGCAGGCCGGGGGCCGATGTCATGCATCGCCCCCGAAGCGATAGCCGACGCCCCAGACACTGGCGGGCACCCCCTGGATGCCGTGTGCCTCCAGCTTCTTGCGCAGCTTGCTGATGTGGCTGTCCACCGTGCGCTCCTGGGTATCCCCCTCGGGCAAGCAGTGGGTCAGCAGTTCGGCGCGGCTGAACACCCGTTTCGGCGCCCGCATCAGGGAGGCGAGCAACTTGAACTCGGTCAGGGTCAGATCCAGCACCAGTTGCCCCTCATCGCGGCAAAGGCTGGCCTCGTGGCTCTCCAGATCGATCTGGAAGGGGCCGACCCGCAACACCCGGGCCGTGGCCTGTTTTGCTGCCTGGCTGCGTCTGAGCACCGCCTGTACCCGGGCCACCACTTCAGCCGGATTGAAGGGTTTGACCACATAGTCATCCGCCCCCATGCGCAGCCCCATCAGCTTGTCGAGGTCCTGATCCAGGGCGGTCAGCATGATCACCGGCGTGTCGCCACGGGCCCGGATCTCGCTGAGCACCTGCCAGCCGTCGAGCTGCGGCATCTGCACATCCAGCAGCAGGAGATCGGGTTTGCATGTCTGGTGCATGGCCAGGGCTACGCGGCCATCGGCGGCATGCAAAGTGCGCAATCCGTGGCGTTGCAGGTAAGCGGCGAGGATCTCGGCGATCTCGGCTTCATCCTCTGCAATCAGTACCAGTGACTGGGCCGCCGGGCTGGCGGAGGCTGGAAGATACGACATGGTCGGCCTCGAAAATGGTGGGTTTGAACTTTATCACCGCCTCCATGGATTCTCCACAAAGCCTCGAATCATTCGCAATAGCCCCTCTCCATAATGCCCGCTCGATGTGCTCTCGCGGCAACACCATGCCGGGGAGACGGTTTAACGAGGTGAGTATGATGTTTGTCAGACAGCGGTATGCGGGCGCTCTGCTTGCCGTCATTGCCGTATTCGGGTTGGCAGGTTGCGATGGGGCGCCGCAAGCGCAAGACGCGCCAGCCCTTCCTCAGGTGTCGGTGATGACGCTGGCAGGGCAGGACCTGGTCATCAGCGAGGATCTGCCCGCCCGGGTGGCCGCGGTGCGCAGCGCCGAAATTCGCGCCCAGATAAGCGGCATTGTGCAGCGCCGCCTGTTCGAGCAGGGCGCCGAAATCAACGCAGGCACAGTGCTGTTCCAGATAAACCCGGCCCCCTTCAAGGCGGATGTCGACAGCGCCGCCGCCGCATTGCAGCGAGCCGAGGCCGTGCTGGCCCGCGCGCGCATCCAGATTGACCGCCTGGTGCCGCTGCTGCGCACCGAGGCCATCAGCCGCCAGACCTATGACGATGCCGTCTCCCTGCGGGATCAGGCGGCCGCCGACGTGGCTCAGGCCAGGGCGACCCTGGCCCGGCACCAGCTGAACCTGCAATTTGCCAGTGTGGAGGCTCCCATCACCGGACGCATCGATCAGGCCCTGGTGAGCGAAGGAGCCCTGGTGTCGCCCACCGATACCACCCCCATGGCCAGGATCCAGCAGATCGATCAGGTATACGTCGATGTGCGTCAACCGGCCTCGGTACTGGAAGCCCTGCACCAGCAGGCAGGGTCGACGGCGCCGGAACTGACGGTGGAGATCCTCGGCAGCGATGGCAAGCCGCTCGGCATGCAGGGGCACATCCTCTTCTCCGGCATCGAGGTGGATGCCGGGACCGGTGACGTGCTGCTGCGGGTGCTGGTGGACAATCCCGAGCGGCGGCTCTTGCCCGGCCTCTACGTGCAGGCGCGCGTCCCCCGTGCCCGCTATGCCAACGCCCTGAGCGTCCCCCAGCAGGCCGTGGTGCGCACATCGGGCCAGACCAGCGTGTGGGTGCTGGATGCCAATGGGCAGGCACAGCTGGTCCCGGTCAACACCGGTGAGCTGGTGGCGCGCCAGTACCGCATCGCGTCCGGGCTCAGCGCCGGACAACGGGTGGTGATCGAAGGGATAGACCGCCTGACACCGGGTATGCAGGTCATTACCCACCCCTGGCAACCCCTTGTTGCCGGCCAGTAAGCCGGCACCCACACCCGCTGAATCGGAGACATTTCATGCCGCAGTTTTTTATTCATCGCCCGGTGTTTGCCTGGGTGATCGCCCTCTTCATCGTACTGGCGGGGGTCATCGCCATTCCCAAGTTGCCCATCTCCCGCTATCCCTCGGTGGCGCCGGTGTCGGTGACCCTCTATGCCACCTATCCGGGCACCACGCCGCAGACCCTGAACGATGCGGTTGTGAGCCTGATCGAGCGCGAGCTGTCGGGAGTCAAGAACCTGCTCTACTTCGAGTCGTCGGTGGACACCTCGGGCAGCGCGCAGATCACCGCCACCTTCAAGCCGGGCACCGACCCCGAGCTGGCCCAGATGGACGTGCAAAATCGCATCAAGGCGGTCGAGCCTCGCTTGCCACAGGCGGTGCGGCAAAACGGCCTGCAGGTGGAGTCCGCCTCGTCCGGCTTTCTGATGATGGTCGGCATGACTTCACCGGATGGCCGCTTCGATGAAATAGCGCTGAACGACTACATGGCGCGCAATATCGTCCAGGAGCTGCGCCGCATCGAGGGCGTGGGACGGGTGCAGCTGTTCGGCGCAGAGCAGGCCATGCGAATCTGGGTGGATCCGGGCAAGCTCGCCGCCTACGGGCTGACCATCAGCGAGGTAGCGCAGGCCATCGAGCAGCAGAACGTGCAGATAGCGCCTGGGCGCCTCGGCGACGAACCCGCCCTGCCGGGGCAGCGCCTGACGGTCCCCCTCACGGTAGAGGGGCAACTGACGACCCCAGAGGCGTTCGCCGCCATCGTGCTGCGGGCCGGTGGCGATGGCGCCAAGCTGGTGCTGGGCGATGTCGCCCGGGTCGAGCTGGGGGCGCAATCCTACGCCTTTGCCAACCGCGAGAACGGGGTGGCCGCCACCAGCGCCGCCATCCAGCTCTCCCCGGGTGCCAACGCCGTGCGCACCGCCGAT